>CAIKZO010000032.1 GCA_903832005.1 Enhydrobacter aerosaccus
CCGTACCTCGGCTTCCCGCAGCATCCCGATCGCCTGCTCAGGCGTGTAGTCCTTCCGCGCCATTCAAAGCTCCTTTCAAAGCCCAAAATAACCGGAACTCTAACTTTCACATCGGTACCGTTTCAGGGGGGCAGACCACTGGGGCGTAAGCGAGGCGGCGGAACCGCGCGGCGATCGGACCTAGGGTCGGATCCCGAACACAAAGGCAATTGCGGCGCCGGTCGCTGCACCACCGATGAAGCAGGCTATGGCGAGCATCGCGCGGTGACGTCTCGCCGCCCTTAAGGACTCGACGTCCTCTGCGCCTGGCAGTTGCCGGCGAATGCTCTTCGAGCCGACGGCCCATCCCACCCAACCGCCAAAGACCGCGAGCAAAAGGACAGTGAGGGCTGCAAGGTTCGACAGTGTCAGATCCGCATTCTAGAAACGATGCGCCAAGCGTATGCCGAGATTGTCCATCCCGGGATTCGGATAGGCGGTGAAGCCGTTCGACGCGTGTTCATAGTAAAATGCCACGCGATTGTCAGGCGTTACCTGAATGCCGACCTCGAGCGGTATATGGAACAGCACGCGCGATCCCAGGGCCTTGTGACCGGAGGAGGAGGTGTAGAGATCGTCGCCCGTATGGATCGACGGGCCAACGCCGATGGCGAAGAAGAAGAGAGGCCCGGCGTACTCCCAGCGCGCATCCACATAGGCCCAGCTTGTCTGCATGTTCGGGGTAAAGGTGCCGCCGAGGGCCGGCCGGATGACGCCGCCGAACAGGGGAATGTTGGGCGTGAAGGCGACTTCGCCGTTGAAGCTTATGCCACTTTCCCATTTTCCTCCGGCGACGATGGGGACGTCGTGCGCCAGCACGCCGCCGCGCAGTTCATAGACGAAAGACGATTGGGCCGATGCCGGAAGGGACGCCGTCAAGGCGAGCAGTACCGCAAGTGCCGCGACGCAAGAGAATCGCATAGCATTCTCCTCTGCTTTTCGTCCGAGAAAACAAGCCGGGACTTCGCGCCACAGTAGAGGGTCGGAGCTGGCTGTCCTAACGCCAACCACCCGGAGCAGTTCCAGAGGCCTGTTTTAGCGGGGCCTCGCCGACGGCCCTTTCCTCGGGTACCATCCGGCGAAGGAAAGAGTTCGCCATGACCGGGGATTCGACGCCACAGGCAGGGCCAAAGGGAGGCTGGCACAGCGGTCGTTTCGCGCACACTTTCGCTGCCATCGATCTCGGCACCAACAATTGCCGGCTTCTGGTGGCTCGGGCGTCGGTCTCGGGTTTCGAGGTGATCGATGCCTATTCACGGCCGGTGAGGCTGGGCGAAGGAATTGCGCTGAATGGAACGCTGTGTGGAGATGCCATCGACCGCACGTTGGGGGCTCTCGACGTGTGCGCGGCCAAGATCGGGCGGCACCGCGTCACCCGGGCTCGCCATATCGCCACCGAGGCCTGCCGCCGCGCCGGCAACGGTGAGGACTTCCTGGCGCAGGTGAAGGCACGCACGGGCCTCTGCCTCGAAGTCATTCGTCCGCAGGAAGAGGCCCGGCTGGCGCTGGCAAGCTGCGAGAACCTGCTCGATCCCGAAATTCCCCATGCGCTGCTGATCGACATCGGCGGCGGCTCGACCGAAGTGAGCTGGATCCGTATCGGTGCGCGCCGCGACGGCGCCGGCGTTTCGACCGAACTGCTCGACATGACATCTGTGCCGTGGGGCGTGGTCACGCTCACCGAGTCGTGCGTCTCCAAGCACCCGCGCGAGACCCCGGTCGGCCGTGCGCTCTACGACGAGATGGTCGAGCGCATCCGCGCCGATCTTCGGCCCTTCTGCGCGCGTCATTCGATCGGCTCGGCGATCGCCCGCGGCGAGGTCCAGATGGTGGGTGCCTCCGGCACGGTGACCACGGTGAGTGCGCATCACCTTGGCCTCAAGCGCTACAACCGCACCATGGTCGACGGCTCGTCGATCGGCCGTGAACATATCCTGCGGATCTGCGACGAGCTCTCCGTGCTCTCGGTCGACGAGCTGACGGCGCTGCCCTGCATCGGTGACGATCGCGCCGACCTGGCGCTGGCCGGCGGGGCGATCCTGGAAGCGGTGTGCCGGCAGTGGCCGGCCCCCATGGTCAGGGTGGCGGATCGCGGGCTACGCGAGGGCGTGCTAATGGACCTGATGCGCCAGGCCGACCGAGACGCCGATCCCAATTGCCGCCGCGACGGCTGACTCCATGAGCAAAGACAAAAAGAAGAGCGGCAGCAGCAGCCTGCCGACGGGGCGCCATGCCACCGTGCGCGTGAAGACGGCGCGTGGCCGTACCGTCTCGCAGCAACGGTGGCTACAACGCCAGCTCAACGATCCCTATGTCGTCGAAGCCAAGAAGCGCGGCTATCGCTCGCGCGCGGCCTTCAAGTTGCTGCAGCTCGATGACCAGCTCCATTTCCTGAAGCCCAAGGCAAGGGTGGTCGATCTTGGCGCGGCGCCCGGCGGCTGGACGCAGGTGTCGGTCGAGCGGTGCAAGGGCGGCGTCGTGATCGGCATCGACGTGACGCCGGTCGATCCGATCGCAGGCGCTACCGTGCTGGCCAAGGACTTCTATGACGAGGACGCGCCCGCGGTCTTGACCGAATTGTTGGGCGGTGAGGCCGATGTCGTGCTGAGCGACATGGCGGCAAAGGCGACCGGCGAGCCGCAGGTCGACCACATTCGCATCATGGGATTGGCCGAGACGGCGCACGATTTCGCGCGCTCCATCCTGAAGCCGGGCGGCACCTTCATCGCCAAGGTGCTGCGCGGCGGCACCGAGCGCACTCTGCTCGACCGGCTGAAGAAGGACTTCGTGAAAGTCCGTCACGTGAAACCGGAAGCGAGCCGGGCCGACAGCGCAGAAATGTATGTCGTCGCCACCGGGTTTCGCGGATAGATTTCCTCTTTCAGCCCACTCTCGAGGAAACACGAAATGTCTTTCGGAATGTACGCCGCTTCGGTGCCGGTCTATCAGCGCCAGCTCACCGCGATCTCCAAGGTGCTCGACAAGGCGCAGGCCTGGGCCACCGCCAAGAAGGTCGACGAGGCCGTCCTGGTCGGCACGCGCATGATCCCGGACATGCTGCCGTTCAGCCGGCAGATCCAGATTGCCTGCCGCTTCGCCGAGGAAAGCACCGCCCGACTGGCTGGCGCCGAGGTGCCGAAGGCCCCGGAGAACGCCGAAAAGAACCTGACCGAGCTCAAGGCGCGCATCGCCGCCGTGCTGGCCTACATCGGCGGCTTCAAGGCCGAGCAGGTCGACGGCAGCGACGCCAAGGAGACCACCATCACGGTCGGCGGTAACCCGCTTACCCTGAAGTGCCCGCAGTATCTCGAGCACTTCGCCATGCCGAACTTCTATTTCCATTGCACCACCGCCTACGCAATCTTGCGCCAGGCAGGCGTCGAAGTTGGGAAACGGGATTTCATCGGCGGCCTGTAAGGGCTTTCTGGACCCTGTGAACAAGCCCTAGTGCGGTAGCACTTGGTTTGTTCGCGGTAATGTGTATAACGGCTCGCCAACCCGGCGGCCCCGACCAGGGCCGCCGGTTTTGTTTTATCTGGAGGTTGGCATGCTGATTCAGGAAGCGCTCACATTCGATGACGTCCTGCTGAAGCCTGCCGCCTCGTCGGTCCTGCCCCGCGACGTCGATGTCCGCAGCCGGCTGACCCGCACCATCGATCTCCGCATCCCGCTGATGTCCTCGGCGATGGACACCGTCACCGAAGCGCCAATGGCGATCGCGATGGCCCAGGCCGGCGGCATCGGCGTCATCCACTACAATCTCAGCGCCGAGGCCCAGGCCAACGAGGTCCGGAGGGTCAAGAAATTCGAATCGGGCATGGTGATCAATCCGCTCACCATCCATCCCGACCAGACCCTGGGCGATGCCTTGGCCTTGATGGCGGCGAA
This sequence comes from Enhydrobacter aerosaccus, assembly GCA_903832005.1. Classification (GTDB taxonomy): domain Bacteria; phylum Pseudomonadota; class Alphaproteobacteria; order Reyranellales; family Reyranellaceae; genus Reyranella; species Reyranella aerosaccus_B. Next base: position 3,928 of record CAIKZO010000032.1, read on the forward strand.
CCAGATTTCCGGCATCCCGGTGGTCGAGCGCGGCACCGGCAAGCTGGCCGGCATCATCACCAACCGCGACGTGCGCTTCGCCACCGACAATGCGACGCCCGTGAGCGCGCTGATGACCTACGAGAAGCTCGCCACGGCGCGAGAGGGCGTCAGCACCGAGGACGCCAAGCGGGTGCTGCATCAGCGCCGCATCGAGAAGCTGCTGGTGGTCGACGCCGACTATCGCTGCATCGGCCTGATCACGGTCAAGGACATCGAGAAGGCCAACAAGTTCCCGGGCGCCAGCAAGGACGAGAAGGGCCGGCTGCGCGTTGCCGCGGCGACCGGCGTCGGCGAGGAAGGATTGCGCCGCGCGCAGATGCTGATCGACGCCGACGTCGATGTCATCGTGGTCGACACTGCGCACGGCCATTCCAAGGGCGTGCTCGACGGCCTGGCGAAGGTCAAGAAGCTCAGCAACTACGTGCAGGTGATGGCCGGCAACGTGGCGACCGCGGAAGGCGCCAAGGCTCTCATCGATGCCGGCGCCGACTCGGTGAAGATCGGCATCGGACCGGGCTCGATCTGCACCACGCGCATGGTGGCGGGCGTGGGCGTGCCGCAACTGACCGCGATCATGGAGGCGGCCGAGGCCTGTCATGCCGCGGGTATTCCCGCGATCGGCGACGGTGGCATCAAGTATTCGGGCGACTTCGCCAAGGCGATCGCGGCCGGCGCCGACTGCGCCATGATCGGCTCGCTCCTGGCCGGCACCGATGAGGCGCCGGGCGAAGTGCTGCTCTATCAGGGCCGCTCGTACAAATCCTATCGCGGCATGGGCTCGATCGGCGCGATGGCGCGCGGCTCGGCCGACCGCTACTTCCAGAAGGAAGTGTCGAGCGCGCTGAAGCTCGTGCCGGAAGGCATCGAGGGCCGCGTGCCGTACAAGGGCCCGGTCGGCAACATCCTGCACCAGCTCGTCGGCGGCCTGCGCGCGGCGATGGGCTATACCGGCAACGCCACGATCAAGGACATGCAGACCAACTGCCAGTTCCTGAAGATCACCGGCGCGGGCTTGCGCGAAAGCCACGTGCACGACGTCGAGATCAGCCAGGAAGCGCCGAACTATCGCGGCAGCATGTAAAGGCGACTACTGACCGGGCAGCAGGTGGCGGCGGGAAATCTCTTCCGCTATGCCCTCGGCGATCAGCCGGTAGCCGCGGGAGCTCGGGTGCCATGCGAGGTAGATCTTCTCACGCCCCTCGGCCTTCACCGCCGCTTCGGTCTTGTCGTAGAGATCGAGGCTCGCGAGGCCGGCAGCATCGGCGCACTTCAGCGCGGCCTGCGAGAGGCGGCGTTGCTCGGCAGCGAAGTCGGCATTCACCCAGACGTAGAAATCGTACTGCGCCACCACCAGGATGGGCACGTTGAGCTTGGCCAGGCGCGGCATCAGGCGGCAGGCGATCTCGAGTCCGGTTCCCGCGGGCGTGGCGCGATGATGATCGACCACCCATTCGTATTCCCAGCCCTGGTGGAGCAGGACCGTATCGAGCAGGACCGACCAGCCGAAGGTCCACTGCCAGAAGTCGAGCGTGTCCTCGGCCTTGGGGGAGGGCGGCACGGGCACGTTGCGCAGCTCGAGATCGTGCGCGCCCTTCAGGGTGAAGTAGGGCTTCTCGGTGCCCCAGGTGCGGCTCATCTCGGCGCGGCGCAGGTCGTCGGCGATGAAGCCCAGGACGACCAGCGCGGGCTTGATTGTCGGCACCAGCTGCTCGGTGCGCAGCGCCGTCTGGTCGATGCCGTAGGCCGCCACGCCGCCGTTGATCGTGCGTCGCCGGAGCAGGCCCTGCAGGTAGGCGGGCCAGGTCTCGTCGTTCTCGACTTCGTCACCCTGCGTGTAGGAATCGCCTGTCGCCAGGATCGCGGATCCATCGACCGAACCGGCCGGGAGTGGCGGCATGCGGCGGAAGCCGCGATCGTCGTAGGCGAGATCCTTCACGGTGAAGTCGGGTTTCTGCGTGTAGCCCAGCAGCGGATCGTAGGCGAAGCGGCTGTCGAGGTTCTGGCCGGCCATACCCTGGCGCTGGTCGAGCACGATGTTCTTCCAGTGCAACAGCGAGTCGGTCCCGCGCAGCGCCCGGCAGCCGATTTCGAGCACTAGAAGGCTGAACAGCACCGAGGCAATGACGAGAAAAACGCGGCCGATCATGTCCGCGCCTGCATAAGGGTATTCAGGCCGGGAAACCAGCATTGCGCTCGGGCCGCATTCATCGTAGCGGCAAGGTAACGCTAGGAGATCCCAGGGGAGAATCGACGTGACGCCGGGCGCCCGCATTGCCGCGACCATGGAACTTCTCGACGCGATCACCGGCCAGCAGGAGCGGCCGGCCGATCTGGTCGCCAACGCCTTCTTCCGCGCCCGCCGCTTCATCGGCAGCGGCGACCGCCGCGCCGTGGCCGACCGCGTCTGGAGCATCCTGCGACGCTATGGCCAGCTCACCTGGTGGCTCGACCGCACGCGGCATCCCGAGCGCGGCGGCCGCGCCATCGTCTCGGCCGACCTGATCCTGAGCGAGGGCCTGGACCTGGCCGGCCTCATGAATATTTGCGACGGCGGCACCTACCGTCCGGGGCCGCTGCACGAGACCGAGGTGCGCGCGCTGCGTCAGATGGAAGGCCACTCGCTGCCGCACCCCGACCAGCCGGACTGGGTCCGCCTGAATGTTCAGGAATGGGTCGCCCCCCATCTGCAGGAGGCCTATGGCGCTGCCTGGGGCCGCGAGATCGCCGCGATCGAGAACCCGCCGCCGGTCGACCTCCGCGTCAATCGCCTGAAGGCCACCGTCGAGCAGGCGCGCGCGGCCCTGGCGCAGGAAGGCATCGAGACCGAGCCGATGCGCTTCTCGCCCGATGGGCTGCGGCTGAAGCGCCGCCTGTCGGTGGTGACCGGCCGCGCGTTCCAGGAAGGGCTGGTCGAGATCCAGGACGAGGGCTCGCAGCTGGTGGCCGCGCTGGTCGATGGCCAGCCCGGCATGCAGATCGCCGACTATTGCGCCGGCGCCGGCGGCAAGACCCTGGCGATCGCCGCGGGCATGAACAACAAGGGCCGCGTCGTGGCGATGGACGTCTACGAAAGCCGCCTCGACCGCTCGGCGCAGCGCCTGCGCCGCGCCGGCGCGCACAATGTCGAACGCCGCGCGCTCGATGCCGACAACGCGAAATGGCTGAAGCGGCAGAAGGGCGCCTTCGACCGCGTGCTGGTCGACGCGCCGTGCACCGGCACCGGCACGTGGCGGCGCAATCCCGATGGCCGCTGGACCTTGAAGCCCGAGGACCTGGCCGAGCTGGTGCCGAAGCAGGCGATGATCCTCGATGCCGCGTCGCGCCTGGTGAAGGAGGGCGGGGGGCTGATCTACGCCACCTGCTCGGTGCTGCCGGCCGAGAACGAGCGCCAGATCGAGGCGTTCCTCGAAGGCCATCCGGACTTCAAGCCCGTGCCCGTCGCCGACCTGTGGCAGGACGTGATCGGCACCGAGCCGCCGCCGCAGATCGCGGACAGTCCCTACCTGCGCCTGTCGCCGCTGAAGCATGGCACCGATGGATTCTTTGCCGCCGCGCTGGTGCGCCAGGTGAAGGCAAAGGAAACGCCGGAAGCAACGGAAACGCCCGCCGCGGAGCCCGCTGCAGCGGAGGAGCCCGTTTGATCCGCATCCGCCGCGCGCAACTGGCCGACTCCTCGGCGATCGGCAGGGTCCAGGTCGAGACCTGGCAGTCGGCCTATGCCGGCCTGCTGCCCGACGACATGCTGGCCGGCATGTCGGACGTGCGGCACGCGGCGATGTGGATGCAGACCCTGTCCCACAAGACCGAGAGCCGCGGCGTGTTCGTGGCCGACGACAGCGACATGGGCGTGGTCGGCTTCGGCAGCTGCGGCCCGGTGCGCGACACACCGGAAGGCCTCGACGGCACCGAGGTCCGGGTGGGCGAGGTCTATCTGCTCTACGTCGAGCCCGACTTCCAGAACCAGGGCATCGGCCGCCGCCTGCTCGACGCGCTGTTCCGCCAGCTGCGGGCGGACGGCTTCGACACGGCGGTCCTGTGGATGCTGGCCGACAACCCAACGCGCTTCTTCTACGAGGGGCTGGGTGGCCGGCGGGTTGGCGAGCGCGAGGACACGTTCGCCGGCACCGACGTCGACGAGGTCGCCTACGCCTGGCGCGACCTCGAGGCGCCCCTGATGCGGCGGAAGCTGGCGCCGGACGGGGCGTAGGACCTGTAGCCCCCTCACCCATCCTCTCCCCCTAGCGGGGGAGAGGAGCCTGAAATTCATATTCCCCTCCCCCGCTAGGGGGAGAGGCTAGGTGAGGGGGCTATGCACGGAATCTCCCACATTGCGTCGAAAGTTTTCGACGCTTATATCCCCCTATGACCGACCGTTTGCTGATCGTCGATTTCGGGTCCCAAGTCACCCAGCTGATCGCGCGCAGGGTGCGCGAAGCGGGGGTTTACTGCGAAATCCACCCTTTCCAGCAGGTCGATAAAGCCTCCATCGACGCCTTCGCCCCCAAGGGCATCATCCTGTCCGGCGGCCCCGCCTCGGTCACCGAGGGCCAGTCGCCGTCTGCCAATCCCGCCATCTTTACCGCCAAGGTCCCCGTGCTGGGCATCTGCTACGGCGAGCAGACCATGGCCAAGGAACTCGGCGGCACGGTCGAGAGCGGCCACCACCGCGAATTTGGCCGCGCCGAGCTCGAGGTCAAATCCGCCACCGCGCTGTTCGACGGCGTCTGGAACCCGGGCGACCGCAAGCAGGTCTGGATGAGCCACGGCGACCGGGTCACCAAGCTCCCCTCCGGCTTCAAGGTCGTCGCCACCAGCGAGAACGCGCCCTTCGCCGCCATCGCCGACGAGAGCCGCGGCTACTACGGCGTGCAGTTCCACCCCGAGGTGATGCACACGCCCGACGGCGCCAAGCTGCTGCGCAACTTCGCGCTCAAGATCGCGGGCTGCACCGGCCAGTGGACCATGGCCGCCTTCAAGGAGCGCGCCATCGCCCAGGTCCGCGCCCAGGTGGGCAAGGGCAAGGTGATCTGCGGCCTCTCCGGCGGCGTCGACTCCTCGGTGGTGGCCGTGTTGCTGCACGAGGCGATCGGCGACCAGCTGCAGTGCGTGTTCGTCGACCACGGCCTGCTGCGCAAGGACGAGGCCGAGCAGGTCGTGCGCCTGTTCCGCGACAGCTACAACATCCCGCTGGTCCATGCCGATGCGTCGGAGACCTTCCTGAAGGCGCTGGCCGGCGTCACCGATCCCGAGACCAAGCGCAAGACGATCGGCGCCCTCTTCATCGACGTGTTCGAGGCCGAGGCCAAGAAGATCGGCGGCGCGCAGTTCCTGGCCCAGGGCACGCTCTATCCCGACGTGATCGAATCGGTGAGCTTCACCGGCGGCCCGTCGGTGACGATCAAGAGCCACCACAATGTCGGCGGCCTGCCGGCGCGCATGAACATGAAGCTGGTCGAGCCGCTCAGGGAACTGTTCAAGGACGAGGTGAGGGCGCTCGGCCGCGAGCTCGGCATGCCGGCCGACCTGGTGAACCGCCATCCGTTCCCGGGTCCCGGCCTCGCCATCCGCATCCCGGGCGACATCACGAAGGAGAAGCTCGACCTCCTGCGCGAGGTCGACGCGGTCTATCTCGACGCCATCCGCAAGGCCGGCCTCTACGACGAGATCTGGCAGGCCTTCGCCGTGCTGCTGCCGGTGCGCACCGTGGGCGTGATGGGCGACGGCCGCACCTACGACCAGGCCTGCGCGCTGCGCGCCGTCACCTCGACCGACGGCATGACCGCCGACTACTACCCGTTCGACCACGCCTTCTTGGGGCGCGTGGCGAGCCGCATCATCAACGAGGTGCGCGGGATCAACCGGGTGACGTACGACATCACGAGCAAGCCGCCGGGCACGATTGAGTGGGAATGATTTAGGGCCTTTCGGCGGCATCCGCCAACAATCGAAAAATCTCACTAACCAACTGAAATAA
>CAIKZO010000033.1 GCA_903832005.1 Enhydrobacter aerosaccus
AGCACGGAGCCGAGCAGCGTATAGAGGAAGAACTTGAAGGCCGCGTAGACACGCCGCTTGCCGCCCCACACGCCGATGATCAGGAACATCGGGATCAGCACGCCCTCGAAGAAGACGTAGAACAGTGCCAGGTCGAGCGCGCAGAACATGCCGACCATGAAGGTCTCGAGCACGAGGAACGCGATCATGTATTCCTTGACGCGCATCTGCACCGATTCCCAGCTCGCCAGGATGCAGATCGGCGTCAGCAGGGTCGACAGCAGCACGAAGAACAGCGAGATGCCGTCGATGCCGACGTGATAGCCGATGTGCAGCGCCGGCACCCAGGCGAGGTTTTCCTCGAACTGGAACGACGCCTTGGTCGGATCGAAGTGCGCCCACAGCAAAAGCGAGATCAGGAACGTCGCCAGCGAGAACCAGAGCGCTACCGCCCGGCAATTTTTGGCGACAGCTTCTTGCGGTCCGCTAATGGCTAAGCAGATGAGCGCTCCAACCAGCGGCAGGAACGTGACGAGAGAGAGGATGGGCCAGCTCAACATCGACCTTACCTCACCATCACGACGAAGTAGGTCACGAGCGCGGCCACCCCGAGCAGCATCATGAACGCGTACTGATAGAGAAATCCGCTCTGGAAGCGGCTGAGTACGCCCGCCACGTTCAGCGAACGAGCGGCTACGTTGTCCGGGCCGAGGCCGTCGATGATGGCGCCGTCGCCCTTCTTCCAGAACACGCGGCCGATCATCAGCGCCGGCTGGACGAACACCGCGTCGTACAGCTCGTCGAAGTACCACTTGTTGTAGAAGAACGTGTACAGCGGCCGGAACATCGCCACGGTCTTGCCCGGCAGATCCGGACGCACGACGTAATAGATGTAGCTAAGACCGATGCCCGCGATGCCCATCACGAGCGGCAAGGTTCCCGCCCACTCCGGCACCTGGTGGATGGCATGCAGGATGTGCTCGGTCGCATGGATGGCGATGGCGTGGCCCCAGAAGTGCTCCCAGCTCTCGCCCACGAACCAAGGGTAGGCCACGAACCCGGCCAGCACCGCGCCCACGGCCAGCACGTAGAGCGGGATCAGCATGACGACCGGCGATTCGTGCGCGTGATCCCAGGTGTGATGATCACCCCGATACTTGCCGTAGAAGGTCATGAACATCAGGCGGGTCGAGTAGAAGGCCGTCATGAAGGCGCCGGCGATGCCGAGCCAATAGGCGATCTGGCCGACCGTCGAATGCGCGCCGTAGGCGGCCTCCAGGATCGCGTCCTTGGAGTGGAAGCCGGCGAAACCGATGCCGTGGCCGAAGATGAACGGCACGCCGATACCGGCCAGCGCGAGCGTGCCGATCCACATCAGGATGAAGGTCTGCGGCGCCTTTTCCTTCACGCCCCCCATCTTGCGCATGTCCTGCTCGTGATGGAGGCAATGGATGACCGAGCCCGAACCCAGGAACAGCAGCGCCTTGAAGAAGGCGTGCGTCATGAGGTGGAACATGGCGGCCGAATAGGCGCCAACGCCGGCGGCGAAGAACATGTAGCCGAGCTGCGAGCAGGTCGAATAGGCGACCACGCGCTTGATGTCGTACTGGGTGAGGCCGATCGTGGCGGCGAAGAACGCGGTGGCGGCGCCGACCAGCGTGACCACGGCCGAGGCCGTGGGCGCCATCTCGAACAGCGGCGACAGGCGGCAGACCATGAACACGCCCGCGGTCACCATCGTGGCCGCATGGATCAAGGCGGAGACCGGCGTCGGGCCTTCCATCGCGTCCGGCAGCCAGGTGTGCAGGCCGAGCTGGGCCGACTTGCCCATGGCGCCGACGAACAGCAGCAGGCAGGCGCATTCCAGGGCGGGCACTTCCTTGCCGAGGAACACGAAGTGCATCGTCGACATCTCGTGGGCCTTGGCGAAGATCTCGTTGAAGCCGATGCTGCCGGTCAGCATCCACACGGCGAAGATGCCGAGTGCGAAGCCGAAATCGCCGACGCGATTGACGATGAAGGCCTTCATCGCCGCGGCATTGGCCGACGGGCGGTCGTACCAGAAGCCGATCAGCAGGTAGGACGCGAGGCCCACGCCTTCCCAGCCGAAGAACAGCTGGACCAGGTTGTCGGCCGTCACCAGCATCAACATGAAGAAGGTGAACAGGCTGAGATAGGCCATGAAGCGCGGGATCGAGGGATCCTCGGCCATGTAGCCGACCGAATAGACATGGACCATCGACGATACGCCGGTGACGACGACCAGCATCACCGCGGTGAGCGTATCGACCCGCAGCGACCAGGCGACATCGACCGTGCCCGAGGTGAACCACGAGAATAGCCGGACGACGAAGAACTTGCCCTCCTCCGGACCGAAGCCAATGCGGATGAAGACGAAGACCGACAGAGCGGCCGCGATCAACAGGGCGGCGCAGGTGACGATCTGGGCCGCCTTGTCGCCAATCAGCCGGCAGAACAGCCCCGCGATCGCGGCGGCGACCAGCGGCAGGAAGACGATGAGCTTGATGGCAAGATCCATGTGCGTGCCGCCCCTAGCCCTTCATCGCGCTGATGTCTTCGACTTCGATAGTGCCGCGGTTGCGGAAGTACACCACGAGGATGGCCAGGCCGATCGCGGCCTCGGCCGCGGCCACCGTCAGCACCAGCATGGCGAAGATCTGACCCACCACGTTGCCCTGGAAGACCGAGAAGGCCACCAGGTTGATATTGACCGCCAGCAGCATCAGCTCGACGCACATCAGGATGACGATGACGTTCTTGCGGTTAACGAAGATGCCGAACACGCCGAAGGTGAACAGCACCGCGGAGACGAAGAGGTAATGGCCGAGGCCGATCGTCCACATCACAGGCCTCCGCGCGACGGAACCTTGACGATGGTCATCGCCTGCTCCTTGGTCCGGTAAAGCTGCTCGCCGACCTTCTGGCGGCGCACGCCCGGACGGCTGCGCAGCGTCAGCACGATGGCGCCGATCATTGCGGTCAGCAGGACCAGGCCCGCGACCTGGAACAGGTAGAAATACTGCGTGTAGAGGACCTGGCCGATCGCCCGCGTATTCTCGATCGAGGCGACCTGGGCGCCGGCCTTGTTCAGGCTGGCGACCGTACCGGTCGGCAGGCCACCGAACACGCCGAGACCGATCATGATCTCGAGGGCCAGCACGATACCGATCAAGGCGCCGATCGGTAGGTATTCGAGGAAGCCCTCGCGCAGCTTGGTGATGTTGATGTCGAGCATCATCACGACGAACAGGAACAGCACGGCCACGGCGCCGACGTAGACGATGACCAGGATCATCGCCACGAACTCGGCCCCGATCAGCACGAACAGGCCGGCGGCGTTGAAGAACGCCAGGATGAGGAACAGCACCGAATAGACAGGGTTGCGCGATGAAACGACCATCGCCCCCGAGGCGATAGTGATCGCGGCAAACACATAGAAGGCCAGAGCCTGGAGTATCATTTTCTTGTTCCTTCCCCCTGCCCCGGCCTAGCGGTACGCCGCGTCGGCATGGAGGTTGGCGGCGATCTCGCCTTCCCAGCGGTCGCCGTTCGCGAGCAGCTTGTCCTTGTTGTACATCAACTCCTCGCGGGTCTCCGTCGAGAACTCGAAGTTCGGACCTTCGACGATGGCGTCGACCGGGCAGGCTTCCTGGCAGAAGCCGCAGTAGATGCACTTCGTCATGTCGATGTCGTAGCGCGTCGTGCGCCGGCTGCCGTCGTCGCGCGGCTCGGCCTCGATGGTGATGGCCTGTGCCGGGCAGATCGCCTCGCAGAGCTTGCACGCGATGCAGCGTTCCTCGCCGTTCGGATAACGGCGCAGCGCATGCTCGCCGCGGAAGCGCGGGCCGAGCGGTCCCTTTTCGTAGGGGTAGTTCACGGTCACCTTGGGCTTGAACATGTACTTCAAGGTGAGGAGGAAGCCGGACACGATCTCGGTGAGGAGGAACGAGCGGGCGACGCGGTCGAGAGAGGCCATGGGTGCGTTCTCCCTTAAATCTTCGGAACCCAGCCGCCGAACTGCAGCACGGCGGCGGTGAGAACGACGTAGCCCAGCGACACGGGCAGGAAGACCTTCCAGCCCAGCCGCATCAGCTGGTCGTAGCGATAGCGGGGCAGCGTTCCCTTGGTCCACGAGAAGACGAAGAGAAGAAAGGCGATCTTCAGCGCAAACCAGATCACGCCCCACACGCCGGTCGAGGGCAGGAACGGCAGCGGCGCCATCCAGCCGCCCAGGAACAGGACCGCGCCCATCGCCGACAGCAGGATCATGTTGGCGTATTCGCCGAGGAAGAAGAGCGCGAAGGGCATCGACGAGTATTCGGTCTGGAAACCCTGCACCAGTTCGGCTTCCGACATCGGCAGGTCGAACGGGGTGCGGTTGGTCTCGGCCAGCGACGAGACGAAGAAGATCACGAACATCGGCAGCAGCGGCAGGAAGTACCAGTGCCAGAAGCCGCCGGACTGGGCGAGCACGACCTTGCTGAGGTTGAGCGAGCCCACGCACAGCAGCACGGTGATCAGCACGAAGCCGATCGAGACCTCGTACGACACCATCTGCGCGGCCGAGCGCAGCGCGCCCAGGAAGGCGTACTTCGAGTTCGAGGCCCAGCCGGCGATGATGACGCCGTAGACGCCGAGCGAGGAGATCGCGAACAGGTAGAGGATGCCGACGTTGAGGTTGGAGATTACCACGCCGTTGCCGAACGGCACGACCGCCCAGGCGATCAGCGCCGTCAGGAAGGTGATCATCGGCGCGATGATGAACAGGATGCTGTTGGCGCTCGAGGGGACGATCGTCTCCTTCAGCATCAGCTTCAGGCCGTCGGCGAAAGGCTGGAGAAGGCCGAACGGGCCCACCACGTTGGGGCCGCGGCGGAGCTGGATCGAGGCCCACACCTTGCGGTCGACGTAGGTCATGTAGGCCACGGCCACGAGCAGCGGCACCGTCACCGCCAGGCACTCCAGCAGGATGACGATCGCCTGGCCCAGCCAGTTGTGCGTGAAGAAGTCGATCGCGGTCTCGTACATCTGCCCTACTCCGCCGCCATGAGCTGGCTGCGCGAGGCCATGCACTCGGCCATCGTCTTGGACGCGCGGCTGATCGGATCGGTCATGTAGAAGTTCGCGACCGTCGAGACGAACGGCGCATCGTTCGTCGTGCCTGCCGTGCCGAACGAACCCCAGGCACCGGGCGCCTGCTGGTCAAGGGCGGCGAAGACCTTGTTCACCGCAACGAGACGCGCGCGCACTTGGTCGATCGTATCGTAGGGCAACGGCTTCTCGAGACGCTCGGAGAGCGCCCGCAGGATCGCCCAATCCTCGCGCGCGTCGCCCGGCGGATAGGACGCACGCTGGCCGAGCTGCACACGGCCCTCGGTGTTCACGTAAGTGCCGGACTTCTCGGTGTAGGCAGCGCCCGGCAGGATGACGTCGGCGCGATGGGCGCCGGCGTCGCCATGATGGCCCTGATAGATCACGAAGGCCTTGCCGAGCTTCGTGGTGTCGATCTCGTCGGCGGCCAGCAGATAGACGACCTCGATCTCCTTCGACCCGCAGCCGGCCAGGATGCCGGCCACGTCGCGGCCGCCCTCACCCGGCACCAGGCCGAGATCCAGCGCGCCGACGCGCGACGCCGCAGTGTGAAGCACGGCAAAGCCGTTCCAGTCGTCCCGCACGACGGCCATGCTGCGCGCGAGTGCGAGCACAGCGGCGCCGTCTTCGCGGGTGAGCGCGCCCATGCCGACGATGATCAGCGGGTTCTTCGCAGCCTTGAGCTTCTCGGCGAAGCCCAGCTTGCCGTCGGCCAGCTCGCGCAACGTCGCGGGGCCGGCGCCCAGGCGCTCGACCGGATAGGTAAGATCGGCCGCGGGGCCGACGCTCGCGATCGTGCAGCGGCCCGACAGGTAGCGCTTGCGAATGCGCGCGTTCAGCACCGGCGACTCAACGCGCGGATTGGTGCCGACCAGCAGGATCACATCCGCCTGGTCGATGCCCTTCACGCCCGCGTTGAAGATGTAGCCGCCGCGCGACGAGGCATCGAGCTTGGCGCCGTCCTGGCGGCAGTCGATGTTGGCCGAGCCGAGGCCGGCCATCAGGTCCTTGAATGCCACCATCGATTCGGCGTCGCACTGGTCGCCCACGATGGCAGCAACCTTCTTGCCGTCGATCGGCTTCAGCTTGGCAGCGATGGCGGCGAAAGCGTCGTCCCATGTCGCCGGGGCGAGCTTGCCTTTCACGCGTACGTACGGGCGATCCAGCCGCTGGTGGCGCAGGCCGTCGATGGCATGGCGCGACTTGTCGTCGATCCATTCCTCGTTCACGTCGTCGTTGAGGCGCGGCAGGACGCGCATCACCTGGCCGCCGCGCGTGTCGATGCGGATGTTGGCGCCCAGCGCGTCGAACACGTCGACCGACTCGGTCTTGCGCATCTCCCACGAGCGCGCCTCGAAAGCGTATGGCTTGGCGGTCAGTGCGCCGACCGGGCAGAGATCGACCAGGTTGCCGGCGAGCTCCGTCTGGAGCGCACTCTCGACATAGGTCGTGACTTCCATGCTCTCGCCGCGGCCTGTTGCCCCGAGTTGCTCAACTCCTGCCACTTCAGTGGCAAAACGAATGCAGCGCGTGCAATGGATGCAGCGGTTCATCGAGGTCTTGACCAGCGGGCCCAGCTCCTTGTCGGGCACCGCGCGCTTGTTCTCGTGATAACGGCTGCGGTCGAAACCGTAGGCCATCGCCTGGTCCTGCAGGTCGCACTCGCCGCCCTGGTCGCAGATCGGGCAATCGAGCGGATGGTTGATCAGCAGGAATTCCATGACGCCGTTGCGCGCCTTGGTGACCATCGGCGTGTTGGTGAAGATCTCTTGCTTGTCCGCCACTGGCAGCGCGCAGCTCGCCTGGGGCTTGGGCGGGCCGGGCTTCACCTCGACCAGGCACATGCGGCAGTTGCCCGCGATCGAGAGGCGCTCGTGGTAGCAGAAGCGCGGCACTTCGATCCCGGCCATCTCGCAGGCCTGCAGGATGGTGATGCCGGCCGGCACCTCCATTTCCTTACCGTCGATCTTGATCGTGGGCATTGCTTGCTCCCCGCCCTACTCGGCCGCCAGCTTTTCGGTGCGCGCGCGGATGCGGCGCTCCATCTCCGGGCGGAAATGCTTGATCAGCCCCTGGATCGGCCAGGCCGCCGCGTCGCCCAGTGCGCAGATCGTGTGACCTTCGACCTGCTTGGTGACGTCCTGCAGCGAATCGATCTCTTCGATCCGCGCGTCGCCCGTCACCATGCGTTCCATCACGCGCCACATCCAGCCGGTGCCCTCGCGGCACGGCGTACACTGGCCGCAGCTCTCGTGCTTGTAGAAATACGACAGTCGCGCGATCGCTTTTACGATGTCGGTCGACTTGTCCATGACGATGACCGCGGCGGTGCCGAGGCCGGTGCCCACGTTCTTCAGCGAGTCGAAATCCATCAGCATCGTGTCGCAGACGTCTTTCGGGATCAGAGGCACCGACGCGCCGCCCGGGATGATCGCCAGCAGATTGTCCCAGCCGCCACGCACGCCACCGGCATGCTTCTCGATCAGTTCCTTGAGCGGGATGCCCATCTCTTCTTCGACGTTGCAAGGCTTGTTCACGTGGCCCGAAATGCAGAAGAGCTTGGTGCCCGTATTGTTCGGCCGGCCAAGGCCCGCGAACCACGGCGCGCCGCGGCGCAGGATGGTCGGCGCCACCGCGATCGATTCGACGTTGTTCACGGTCGAGGGGCAACCATAGAGGCCCGAGCCTGCCGGGAACGGCGGCTTGAGCCGCGGCATGCCCTTCTTGCCTTCGAGGCTCTCGAGCAGCGCGGTTTCCTCGCCGCAGATGTAGGCACCGGCGCCGCGATGGACGTAGACCTCGAACTTGTAGCCCGAGCCGCAGGCGTTATCGCCCAGCAGGCCGGCTGCGCGCGCTTCCTTGACCGCTTCGATCAGGTTCTGCGCCTCGTTATAGAATTCGCCGCGCACGTAGATGTAGGCGGCATGCGCCCGCATCGCGAAGCCCGCGACCAGGCAGCCTTCGACCAGCAGGTGCGGATCGTGGCGCAGGATGTCGCGATCCTTGCAGGTGCCGGGCTCGGACTCGTCGGCATTGACCACGAGGTAATGTGGCCGATCCTTCACTTCCTTCGGCATGAACGACCACTTGAGGCCGGTCGGGAAGCCCGCGCCGCCACGGCCGCGCAGACCCGACTTCTTCATCTCGTCGATGATCCAGTCGATGCCCTTGTCGAGGATGGCCTTGGTGTTGTCCCAGGCACCGCGCTTGCGCGCGCCCTCGAGCCGCCAGTCGTGAGCGCCGTAGAGGTTGGTAAAGATGCGGTCTTTATCGGCGAGCATGCTCACTCACCCTTCAATGTGAGAGCGCCGCCCTCGGGCGCGGACGTCTGGCGATCGACCTGCGGGCCGGGCTTCGGCGTCTCGCCGCGCTTGAACGCGTCGAGCACCTTCTTGAGCGAGGCCTCGTCGAGGTCTTCATAGAAATCGTCGTTGATCTGCACGACCGGCGCGTTCACGCAGCCGCCGAGGCATTCGACCTCTTGCACGCTGAACGTCTCGCCGTCGGCCGCATGCTGGCAAGCCTTCATGATGGCGTCCGAGCCGCGCAGCCAGCACGGCGTCGTGGTGCAGACCTGCAGCAGGTACTTACCCTTCGGCTTCAGCTGGAACATCGTATAGAAAGTCGCGATCTCGTAGACGCGGATCGGCGCCATATCGAGGATGCGCGCGACTTCGTTCATCGCCACCCGCGGCAACCAGCCCTGCTGACGCTGCGCCAGATCGAGCACGCTGATCACGGCACTGGCCTGGCGGCCCGGCGGATAGTTCGCCACGAAGCCTTTGACCTTCTCGAGGTTCTCCGGCGTGAACGCGAACGACGCGACCTGCGGTACGTCCTTCGGATCGGCGGTGATCATCGCCATCTCATCGTCTCCTAGCGGTCGATCTCGCCGAACACGATGTCGAGCGACCCGATGTTGGCGGACATATCCGCCAACTGGTGGCCCTTGGTCATCATGTCGAGCGCCTGCAAGTGCGGGAAACCCGGCGCGCGGATCTTGCAGCGGTAAGGCTTGTTGGTGCCGTCGGATACCAGGTAGACGCCGAATTCGCCTTTCGGCGCCTCGACGGCGGTATAGGTCTCGCCCGCGGGCACCTTGTAGCCCTCGGTGTAGAGCTTGAAGTGATGGATCAGCGCTTCCATCGAGTCCTTCATTTCGCCACGACGCGGCGGGGTGATCTTGCGGTCGTCGACTCTCACCGGGCCACCCACCGTGCGCAGCGCCTTCACGCACTGCTCCATGATGCGCACGCTCTGGTACATCTCCTCGATGCGGACCAAGTAGCGCGCGTAGCAGTCGCCGGTGTTGCCGATCGGGATGTCGAAGTCCATGCGGTCGTAGACGTCGTAAGGCTGCGACTTGCGCAGGTCCCACGCCAGGCCCGAGCCGCGGATCATCGGGCCGGAGAAGCCCCAGTCGATCGCCTGCTCCGCCGTCACGCAGCCGATGTCGACGGTGCGCATGCGGAAGATGCGGTTGGTGTTCAGCAGGCTCTCGATGTCCTTGAGGAACGGATAGAACTGCTTGATCCAGGCATCCATCGAATCGAGCATGCCCGCCGGCAGATCCTGGTGGACACCGCCCGGACGGAAGTACGCGGCATGCATGCGCGAGCCCGACACGCCCTCGTAGTATTCCATCAGCAGCTCGCGCTGCTCGAAGCCCCACAGGGGCGGCGTCAGCGCACCGCAGTCCATCGCGAAGGTCGTGACGTTCAGCAGATGGTTGAGGATGCGCGTGATCTCGGAGAACAGCACGCGGATGTACTGGCCGCGCTCGGGCGCCACGATGCCCAGCAGTTTTTCGACGGCCAGGGCATACGCGTGCTCCTGGTTCATCGGCGAGACGTAGTCGAGCCGGTCGAAATACGGCACGGCCTGCAGGTAGCTCTTGTACTCGATCAGCTTCTCGGTGCCGCGATGCAGCAGGCCGATGTGCGGATCGCAGCGTTCGACGATTTCGCCGTCCATCTCGACGACCAGGCGCAACACGCCGTGGGCCGCCGGGTGCTGCGGCCCGAAATTCATCGTCAGTGTTTTGATTTCGACGTCGGACATGTCAGCTCTTCGTCGCTTTTTCGTCGCCGGGAAGCTCGTGCGGGATGCCGCCTTCCCACGGGCTGAGGAAGTCGAACTTGCGGAACTCCTGCTGTAGCTTCACCGGCTCGTAGACGACGCGCTTTTGCGTATCGTCCCAGCGCAGCTCGACGAAGCCGGTCAGCGGGAAATCCTTGCGCATCGGATGCCCCTCGAACCCGTAGTCGGTGAGGATGCGGCGCAGATCGGGATGGTCGGAGAACCAGATGCCGTAGAGATCGTAGGCCTCGCGCTCGAACCAGCCGGCGGCGCTGTACAGCGGCGCGGCAGACGGGACCGGCGTGCTCTCGTCGGTCTGCACCTTCACGCGGACGCGCTGGTTGTTCTTGAGGCTCAGCAAATTGTAGACGACGTCGAAGCGCTTCTCGCGCTCGGGCCAATCGACGCCGCAGATGTCGATGAGCTGGTTGAACAGGCACTTCGGGTCGTCGCGCAGGAACTTGAGAAGCGCGAGCACCTGGTCCGGCTTCGTCTCGAGCATCAACTCGCCGAGACGAACCGCCATGCCGGTCGCGGCCCCGCTGGTGTCGACGATATGTTTGCCGAGGTCCTCCACTAGCGCACCAGCGTTCCGGTGCGGCGGACCTTCTTCTGCAACTGCAGCACGCCATAGAGCAGCGCTTCGGCCGTCGGCGGGCATCCCGGCACATAGATATCGACCGGCACGATGCGGTCACATCCACGCACCACGGCGTAGCTGTAATGATAGTAGCCGCCGCCATTGGCGCAGGAGCCCATCGAGATCACGTAGCGCGGCTCGGCCATCTGGTCGTAGACCTTGCGCAGCGCGGGAGCCATCTTGTTGGTCAGCGTGCCGGCCACGATCATGACGTCGGCCGAACGCGGGCTCGGCATCGGCGCGAAGCCAAAGCGGTCGAGATCGTAGCGGCTCATCCAGCAGTGGATCATTTCGACGCCGCAGCAGGCCAGCCCGAAGGTCAGGCCCCACATCGAACCGGTGCGCGCCCAGGTGATCAGCTTGTCGAGTTGGGCCACGACGAAGCCCTTGTCGGCCAACTCGTCGTTCAGAGCGCGCGAAAGAGCGGCTTCCGCCGCCGCATTCGGCTTGGGCTGGATCACTCCCATTCCAACGCTCCCTTGCGCCACTCGTAGATGAAGCCGACCGTCAGCACGCCCAGGAACAGCATCATCGACCAGAAGCCGAAGAGGCCGATGTCGCCCAGAGCCACAGCCCAGGGAAACAGGAACGCCACTTCCAAGTCGAAGATGATGAAGAGGATGGCCACCAGATAGAAGCGAACGTCGAACTGTCCGCGCGCATCGTCAAACGGCGCAAAGCCGCACTCGAAAGGCGACAGTTTTTCGGAGTTCGGGTACTGCTTGGCGATGAGATAGGAGCCACCGAGCATGGCGCCCATCAGGCCAAAAGCGAGGCCAATAAAGATAACGATCGGAAGGTATTCCAGTAGAAGCGCTTCCATCGTCACCCCTTCCCCGCACCGGGTTGCCAGTCTTGGGGCTGGCGCGAGCGACGGGACTCGAACCCGCGACCTCCGGCGTGACAGGCCGGCATTCTAACCAACTGAACTACGCCCGCATTAGCCCCAAACAGCGCGCGGAGAGATAAAGGACCCCCCATTGGGTGTCAAGCATACCGCGCATGCGAACGGTTCGTAAGTGCCCGGAAAATCAGAGCTTTCGCCCACCGCGCAACATGACCTGCGAAATCGGTGGTGGGCGATGACGGGATCGAACCGCCGACCAGTCCCGTGTAAAGGGAATGCTCTACCGCTGAGCTACTCGCCCCACGCGCGCGTGGTAGCACGACGCGATAAGCCGAAGCTAGCTGGCTAGTTAATCGCGTCCTTGAGAGCCTTGCTGGCCTTGAAGCGCGGCACATTGGCCGCAGCGATCTTGATCTTCTCGCCAGTCTGCGGATTACGGCCCTCGCCCGCCTTGCGGCGCGAGACCTGGAAGGTGCCGAAGCCTACTAGCAGGACCTTGTCCTTCTTCTTCAAGGACTTGGTGATCACCGTCAAAATCGAGTCGATCGCATTGGCCGCGTCGGTCTTGGAAAGGTTGGTCGAAGCGGCAACGGCGGCGATCAGATCGTTTTTGTTCACGGCGGGCGAGCCTTCTAAACAGGGTCTGGCAAGCTGAAGTGTACGGGCGGCAGGAAAAGGGCGTCAACGCCGATCACCACATTTTGTGTCGGTACGGGGCTGCATTGCGCTTCCAATAGGGCCAGACATGACAAAGCCCCGGATTGCTCCGGGGCTTTGCCTGACTTCTAGGGGGTCGATCGCCCCGGGATCGCCGACTAGTGGGCGACTACGGCCTCCGGACCTTCCGGCTTCTTGACCACCGGCTCGAGGTCGTTTGCCCATTCGATCGGGACCAGTGGCTTCACCAGCGCCCGGGCCAGCACTTCGTCGACGGTCGAAACCGGGACGATTTCCAGGCCCTTCTTCACATTGTCCGGGATCTCCGGCAAATCGCGCTCATTCTCCTTGGGAATGAGCACGGTCTTGAGACCACCGCGCAACGCCGCCAGCAACTTCTCCTTCAGGCCGCCGATCGGCATGACCCGGCCACGCAGGCTGATCTCGCCGGTCATCGCCACTTCCTTGCGGACCGCGATGCCCGTCAGGGCAGACACGATCGAAGTGATCATGCCGACACCCGCCGATGGACCATCCTTGGGCGTCGCGCCTTCCGGCACGTGCACATGGATGTCGCGCTTCTCGAACACGGCCTGCCGGATGCCGAAGCCCGCGGCGCGGGAGCGGACGTAGGCGTTCGCCGCCTGCACCGACTCCTGCATCACGTCGCCCAGCTTGCCGGTGACGGTCACCCGTCCACGGCCCGGGACCAGCACGGCCTCGATCTGCAGCAGCTCGCCGCCGACCTCGGTCCACGCCAGACCAGTCGTGATGCCGACCAGATCCTCGAGCTCGGCCTCGCCGTAGCGGAAGCGACGGACGCCAGCGTACTTGTCGAGATTCTTGGCGCTGATCTTCACCTTGGTCGTCCCCTTCATGAGGATTTCCTTGGTCGACTTCCGCGCCAGGTTGGCAATCTCGCGCTCCAGGTTACGCACACCGGCCTCGCGCGTGTAGTAACGCACGAGATCGCGCACGGCCTCGTCCTGGATGTCGAGCTCGCCTTCCTTCAACCCGTTCGCCTCGATCTGCTTGGGGATGAGATGCTTGCGAGCGATCGCGACCTTCTCGTCCTCAGTGTAGCCGGCCAGCCGGATGATCTCCATGCGATCCATCAGCGGCTGCGCCATACGCAGCGAGTTCGCCGTGGTGATGAACATCACGTTCGACAGGTCGTAGTCCACCTCGAGATAGTGGTCGTTGAAGCTCGCGTTCTGTTCGGGGTCGAGGACCTCGAGCAGTGCCGACGACGGGTCGCCGCGGAAATCCGCGCCGAGCTTGTCGATCTCGTCGAGCAGGAAGAGCGGGTTCGACGACTTCGCCTTCTTCATGCTCTGGATGACCTTGCCCGGCAGCGAGCCGATGTAGGTCCGGCGATGGCCGCGAATCTCGGCCTCGTCCCGCACGCCGCCCAGCGACATGCGCACGAAGTTACGCCCGGTCGCCTTGGCAATCGACTTGCCAAGCGAGGTCTTGCCGACGCCCGGCGGGCCGACGAGGCACAGGATCGGGCCCTTCATCTTGTCGACCCGCTGTTGCACCGCGAGGTACTCCAGGATGCGTTCCTTGACCTTCTCCAGGCCATGATGGTCCGCGTTCAGGATCTCCTCGGCGTACTTCAGGTCCTTGATGATCTTGGTGGGCTTGCGCCACGGGATCGACAACAGCCAGTCGAGGTAGTTGCGCACCACCGTCGCCTCGGCCGACATCGGGCTCATGGTCTTGATCTTCTTCAGCTCGGCATTCGCCTTCTCGCGAGCCTCCTTGCTGAGACGCGTCTTCTTGATGCGCTTCTCCAGCTCGGAGACCTCGTCGCGACCGTCCTCGGTCTCGCCAAGCTCCTTCTGGATCGCCTTCATCTGCTCGTTGAGATAGTACTCGCGCTGCGTCTTCTCCATCTGACGCTTCACGCGGTTACGGATCTTCTTCTCGACCTGCAGGACGCCGATCTCGCCTTCCATCAGGCCAAGGATCCGCTCCAGCCGCTTCGACACGGAGTCGAGTTCGAGCAACTGCTGCTTCTCGGCGACTTTCAGCGCCAGGTGCGCGGAGATCGTGTCGGCGAGCTTAGACGGCTCCTCGATCTTGTTGATCGAGACAACCACCTCGGGCGGCACCTTCTTGTTGAGCTTCACGTAGTTCTCGAACTCGGAGACCACGGTGCGGGCAGCGGCCTGCATCTCGGACGCGTCGCCGGAAGTCTCTTCCATCTCGACCGCGCGAGCCTCGAAGAACTCGGGCTTGTCGGTGTAACCGGTGATGCGAACGCGCTTGCCACCCTCGACCAGCACCTTGACGGTGTCGTCGGGGAGCTTCAGGAGCTGGAGCACGGTGCCGAGCGTGCCGATGGAGTAGATGTCCTCCGAACCCGGATCGTCCTGGCTCGCGTTCTTCTGGGCGATCAGCAGGATCTGCTTGTCGTCCTTCATGACCTCTTCGAGCGCCTTGACGCTCTTCTCGCGGCCGACGAACAGCGGAACAATCATGCCTGGGAACACGACGATGTCGCGCAACGGCAGGACGGGATAGACGGTACCTTCGATGGGGGCGTTCATTTGATGCCTCGCAATACACTGTTAGAGCTGCGCCGCACCTCGACCGGGACCCCTAGCTTGGCGATCCGCGGCCTAAAGCCACGTGCACTCACTTGCAAAGATTGGCTCGAACGGGGCTCCGTTCAAGACCCGCCGGAAAAGGCCAGCGGTAGACACCGCTGGCCGTGCAAAACTCACGCCGGGGCCGCCGCGGCACCCTCTTTGCGCTCGCCGTGCACATAGAGCGGTTGGGCGCGCCCTTCGATGACTTCGCGGTTGATCACCACCTCTTCTACCCCGTCGAGTGACGGCAAGTCGTACATCGTGTCGAGCAACACGACTTCGAGGATGGATCGCAGGCCACGCGCACCGGTCTTGCGCAGAATGGCCTTCTGCGCGACCGCCTTCAGGGCATCGTCGGAGAACTTGAGCTTCACGCTCTCCATGTCGAACAGCCGCTGATATTGCTTCACCAGCGCGTTCTTCGGACGGGTCAGAATCTCGACCAGGGCGCCCTCGTCCAGGTCCTCGAGCGTGGCGACCACCGGCAGGCGGCCGACGAACTCTGGGATCAGGCCGTAACGCAGCAGATCCTCCGGCTCGAGATCACGCAGGATCTCGCCCGTGCGGCGATCTTCCGGACCACGCACTTCGGCGCCGAAGCCGATCGACGTGCCCTGACGACGCATCGAGATGATCCGGTCGAGGCCTGAGAAGGCGCCGCCGCAGATGAACAGGATGTTTGTCGTGTCGACCTGGAGGAACTCCTGCTGCGGATGCTTGCGGCCGCCCTGAGGCGGAACCGAAGCGACCGTGCCTTCCATGATCTTGAGCAGCGCCTGCTGCACGCCCTCACCCGACACGTCGCGCGTGATCGACGGATTGTCGGACTTGCGGCTGATCTTGTCGACTTCGTCGATGTAGACGATGCCGCGCTGCGCCCGCTCGACGTTGTAGTCGGCAGCCTGCAGCAGCTTCAGGATGATGTTCTCGACGTCCTCGCCGACGTAGCCGGCTTCGGTGAGCGTCGTGGCATCGGCCATCGTGAACGGCACGTCGAGCATGCGGGCCAGAGTCTGCGCGAGCAGAGTCTTGCCGCAGCCCGTGGGGCCGATCAGCATGATGTTGGACTTGGCGATCTCGACTTCGTTCGCCTTGCTGCCGTGGCTCAACCGCTTGTAGTGGTTATGCACCGCGACAGAGAGGATGCGCTTGGCGCGCTCCTGCCCGATCACGTAGTCGTCGAGGATCTGGCGGATCTCCTTGGGAGACGGAACGCCATCCTTCGACTTCACAAGCGTGGTCTTGCTCTCTTCACGGATGATGTCCATGCAGAGCTCGACGCATTCATCGCAGATGAACACGGTCGGACCGGCAATAAGCTTACGAACCTCGTGCTGGCTCTTCCCGCAAAAGCTGCAATACAGCGTATTACGGGAGTCGCCCCCTGATTTGGCGGCTGGCATGTCTGAACGCACCTCCGCTTGGGCGGCTCGCGACCCTGCGAGCCCGCACGCAAGACTATGTTAAACGCGCCTTACGGATGGCGACAACATCAAAATGTAGTGTGTCGCCCAGCGGTTGGGGAACAATTGGTCGCGGCTGCCTCGTTTTACGTTACGAAGCAGCTGCCTGGATGGTCGGAACCGGCCGGTTCTCGAGGACGTCGTCGATCAGGCCGAATTCCTTGGCTTCTGGGGGCGAGAAGAAGCGGTCGCGCTCCATGCCGTGCTGAATTTCCTCAATAGTCCGCCCGGTGTGGTGGACATAGAGCTGATTGAGCCGGGCCCGGGTCAGCAGGATTTCCTTGGCGTGGATCTCAATATCCGTGGCCTGGCCCTGCGCGCCGCCCGACGGCTGGTGGATCATGATGCGCGCGTTCGGGAGCGAGAAGCGCTTGCCCTTGGCACCCGCCATCAGCAGCAGAGAGCCCGCCGACGCCGCCTGGCCCATCACCAGGGTCGAAATCTGCGGCCGCACGTACTGCATGGTGTCGTAAATCGCCAGACCCGACGTCACCACGCCACCCGGCGAGTTGATGTAGAGCGAGATGTCCTTGGCCGGATTCTCGGACTCGAGATAAAGCAGCTGGGCGCAGATGACGCCCGCCACGTTGTCCTCGATCGGGCCGTTCAGGAACACGATGCGTTCCTTGAGCAGCCTCGACCAGATGTCGTAGCCGCGTTCGCCGCGAGCGGACTGCTCGACGACCATCGGAACGTAGTAGTTGTTGTAAACTTCAAGTGGATCGCGGTCGCGAGTCATCGCGTGGCCCCTTCGTGATGCATCGAGAGAAAGTGGCAGCGACGGCGGCCTACTTCAAGGCCACCGTCTCCGGATCAATCTTAACTTAGGCGGCCTCGGCCGGCTTCTCTTCGTCGGCCTCACGGGCAGCCTTGAGCAGTTCCTCCGGGGTAACCGACTTCTCGGCGACCTTGGCCAGCTCCAGGATGAAATCGACCGTCTTCTCTTCGAAGATCGGGGCGCGGAGCTGTTCCTTCAGCTCGGCGTTCTTGCCGTAGAACTCCAGCACCTGGCGTTCCTGGCCGGGATAGCGCATCGCCTCGCGCATGACCGCCTGGTTCAGCTCCTCGGGCGTCACGTCGATCGAGTTCGAGCGGCCGACGTCGGCCAGCATGAGGCCAAGGCGAATCCGGCGCTCCGCGATCTCGCGGTACTCCTTCTTCATCTTCTCCTCGTCGTCCTCGATCTTCTCGCCGTTCTTCTTGGCTTCCTCAATGCGCTGCCAGATCGCGTTGAACTCGTTCTCGACCAGACCTTCCGGCACTTCGAACTTGTGCGTATCGGCGAGCTTGTCGAGCAACTGGCGCTTGATCATCGAACGCGAGACGTTGGCGTAGTCCTGGCCGATCCGCTCGGAGATCGCCTTCTTCATCGCGTCGAGGTTCTCGAAGTTGTTCTTCTTGGCGAGCTCATCGTCGGCCGGCTTTTCGACGTACTCGCGCACTTCCTTGATGACGCACTTGAAGACCGCGTCCTTGCCGGCGAGTTCCTTGGCGCCGTACTCGTCCGGGAACTTCACCTTCACATCGATTTCCTTGCCGACCTCGGCGCCGATGAGCTGCTCCTCGAAGCCCGGGATGAACGAACCCGAACCGAGATCCAGCGTGTAGTCCTCGGCCTTGCCGCCGGGAAACTCGACACCGTCGACCGAGCCCGTGAAGTCGAGCTTGATCGCGTCGCCCGTCTTGGCCGGACGCGGCGGATCGACCGGCTTCTGCTCACGGTTCGCCTTGACGATGCGCTCGAGAGCCTCGTTGACGTCCTTCTCCGGCACATCGGCCTTCAGGCGCTCCAGTTCGATGCCCGAGAAGTCGAGCTTGCCGATTTCCGGCAGCACTTCGATCGCGACTTCGAACTCGACGTCCTTGCCCTCTTCCAGGGTCTTGAGGTCGACCTTGGGCTGCAGCGCGGGCTTCAGGCCGCGATCCTCGATCGCCTTGGCCGTGCTCTGGTTGACGGCGGCTTCCAGCGCCTCGCCATAGAGGGCCTGGCCGTACTGCTTCTTCAGCAGGCCGACCGGCACCTTACCCGGGCGGAAGCCCGGCATCGACGCCGTCTGGGCGAGTTCCTTCAGGCGCTCATCGACCTTGGTCGAGAGCTCGCCGGCGGGCACCACGATCTTGAACTGGCGCTTCAGGCCTTCGGACGACAATTCCGTAACTTGCATTTGCTCACTTCCATTCATTCAGTCTGGCAGTCTGGTGCGGGCGGAGGGACTTGAACCCCCACGCCTTGCGGCACGAGAACCTAAATCTCGCGTGTCTACCAATTTCACCACGCCCGCCGACACAGGGCCGAATCGCGGGCGTTATTAGTCCGCGCCCGCGGGGCGGTCAATCAAGCCTATGTCTTGGCCGGATTTGGCGGTGAAATCGCCCGCTCGAGGGCCTCGGGAATGAGGCCCGGCAGGTCCTCCGCGATCAGGCCTGGACGGCGGAAGCGCACGGCGCTCTCGCCATGCAACCAGGCCGCGGCGGCGCCGGCGGCCATCGGCGCCAGTCCCTGGGCCAACAGTCCGCCCGCCATGCCGGCCAGGACGTCGCCCGATCCTGCCGTCGCCAAGCCCGCCGTGGCGTGGCCGTTGATGACCGCGCGGCCGTCGGGAGCGGCGATCACCGTATCCGGGCCCTTCAGGAGGATCGTGGCGCCGCTGCGTTGGGCGGCCTGCTTGGTCCGCTCGATCTTCGAGGGGATCGAGGTGAGATCGGGGAACAGCCGGCGAAACTCACCCTCGTGCGGTGTCATCAGCACCGGCCCGGCGATCGCGCCGAACAAGACCGTCGGCTGGTCGGCGAAAGCGGTGATCGCGTCAGCGTCGAGCACGACCGGGCGACGCGCGGAGAGCGCCGCCAGGACGGAGCCACGGGTGCGGTCGTCGAGGCCCGAGCCCGGCCCGATCACGAAGGCGTTGCGCCGTTCGTCGGCCAGAAGATGGGCGAAGGCGGCATAGTCGTCGGCCTCGACCACGAGGTTGCCGGGCTCCGCCATCCGGTAGATCGCGACCGCTTCGCGTGGCGCCGCGATCGTAGCCAGTCCCGCGCCCACGCGACGGGCCGCCAAAGCCGCCAGCCGCGCCGCTCCCGTCGACTGGGCGCCACCCAGGATGGTGAGATGGCCGCGGAGATATTTGTTCTGGGTGGTGCCGCCGCGTTGCAGGAGCGGCGCCCACTGCACCGGGTCGTTGCGCCACGCACGCGGCACGACGGAGTCCAGGACGCTGGCCGGAATGCCGATGTCGGCCACGCGCAGCACACCGCAGCGGCTCAATCCCTCAGCGGAATAATGGCCGAGCTTGGCGCGGAAGAAGGTGACCGTCAGCGTGGCGCTGAAAGCGATGCCCATCACTTCGCCACTGTCGCCGTTCACGCCGCTGGGAATGTCGATCGAGATGACGGTGAGACGCTCGGCGTTGACCCGGCCGATCAGCGCCGCCGCCACGCCTTCGATCGGACGGTTGAGCCCCGCGCCGAACAGCGCATCGATGATCAACGGCCGTCCCGCCAGCGACGTCGTACCGAGGTCGCCCATCGGGCCTTTCCACAGGCGCGCCGCCCAGGCAGCATCGCCCTTCAGGGCATCCGGTGTGCCCATCAGCGCCACCCGCACCGGCCAGCCGGCCGACTTCAGCAGGCGCGCGACCACAAAGCCGTCGCCGCCGTTGTTGCCGGGACCGCAGATCACGATGACCGGCTGCTGCCGGTAATGATCGGAGATGTTGGCAACGACGGCCCGCCCCGCCGCTTCCATCAGTTCGGTGCCGTACGCGCCACCGGCGATCGCCGCAGCGTCGGCCTTGGCCATTTCGGCGCAGCTCAGCAGCGCGAACTCGTCGCGCAGTACCAGATCAGTCAGGGGGAATTTCTCTGTCATGGTCTCCGGGGCGACTGGGGCGGCCGACCGGAATTGAACCGGCGACATCCAGAATCACAATCTGGCGCTCTAACCAACTGAGCTACGGCCGCCATCGTGGGTCGCTCCCTACGAAAAGCCGGGCTTTCCTACGCCGCGCCGCACAAAGCGTCAAGAAACGCGCGGCGGAGTCGGCGGCAGCAGCCGGTCGATCGCGGTGATCCAGAGCTCGCACGCCTCTTCGAAAGTGAGGCCGTAGAGATGGCGCGCGCGCGCCCAACTCTCAAAGTCCGTCAGCGCCTCGAGCGAAATCAATAGATGCTGGCGCGCCGTGGGATCGAGCGTCGCAAGCTCGGGCCCATACATCTGCTCCATGCGGGCGATCGTGCGGTCGCGGCCCAGCTTCACGCGGAGCTTCAGCTCCTCCGAATCCTGCTGGAACTGGATCAGCATGCGCCACAGCAACAGACCGCGCTCGCACGTGCCGGCGCAGGTCTCGACCTGGGAACGGATGCGCGTCGGCCGGTCGCCATCGACATGCCGCGCCGGTGCCAGCGCCGCGGCCTGCGACAGCTGATAGTCGGTCGCCATGACGCGCAGCGCATGCAGGTCGGGGAAACGCTCGAACACCGAGCGCACCGAATAGCCCGCCCGCTCGGCCGTCTGCGCCGCCGTCGGATTGCGATTACCTTCGCGCAGCAGCGTAAGATACGCTTCGACGATCAGCTGTTTGGTACGTTCGCTGCGCAGGCGTCGGCCATCGATGCGCGCCGGCTTGCGCGCTGGCAATGGCTTGGACACGGATGCGTCGCTCATGACCCGGTTGCCTTGCCTCACGCCGCCGCCGGCGTCGGCGGCAACAGCCGATCGATCGCATCGATCCAGACCTGGCAGGATTCTTCGAACGAAAGGCCGAACATTTCGCGCATGCGCGCCCAGCTCTCGATATCGGTCAGCGCCTCGAGCGCGATCAGCAGGTACCGCCGCTCTTTTTCCGGCAGGCCCGCGAGCTCGGGCTTGTACATCAGTTCCAGCCGCGCCACGGCTACCTCGCGCGACTTGGCCACGCGCACCGCCAGCTCGCCCGATTCGTCATCCGTCGACAGCAGAACACGCCACAGCGCGACGCCGCGCTCGCAAGTGCCCGCACGCGTCTCGACCTGTGCCTTCAAACGCATCTGCCGATCGGCATCGGCATGGCGCGCCGGCGCCAAGGCCTGCGCCTGGGCCAAGGCGTAATCGGTCGCGGCAACGCGGAGCGCCACGAGATCGGGGAACCGCTCGAAGATCGAGCGCACCGAATAGCCCGCCCGTTCGGCGATCTGGACAGCCGTCGGCATGACGCCATGGTCACGCAATAGCGCCAGGAAGGCCTCGATGATCAGCTGCTTGGTCCGCTCGCTGCGCAGGCGCCGGCCATCGATCCGACCCGGTTTGCGGACAGGCATTGAAGACGTAGCGGTTTCCATCGGCGTTAAACTGACCGGCTTCTATCGTTAGAGTTTGTGCACGGCCCGTACTGCAGGAGCATATTGCCATAGCACTCCAGTAATATAAGCGAGGTCGATCGCGGTGTCCTCAAGAATCCGCGACCTAATTGCAATCCCCTAGCATATTTGAGGATAAGGCCACTCAGCGCCGAAAATAACGGCCCAATCGCTCGATGGCGGCATCCAGGGTCGCGTCGTGCTTGCAAAAACAGAACCGCGCGAAATGACGCGCCGCCGTCTTGGAGTCGTCATAGAACGCACTCACCGGCACGGCGGTCACGCCCGCCTCCACCGTGATATGCCGGCAGAAATCCTCGTCGGTGCCGTTGAAGCCCAGCGGCCGAAAGTCCGTCGTGACGAAGTACGTGCCGTGTGAGGGCAATACCTCGAAGCCGATCTCGGCCAAGGCGGTGCCCAACCTGTCGCGCTTGCGCTGCATGTCGCGTGCAAGCGTGACGTAGTAATCGTCGGCCAGCCGCAGCCCGGTCGCCGTGCCCCACTGCAGATTGGGCGGCGTGGTGAAGGTCATGAACTGATGCGTCTTGGCGATGGCCTTCATCATGTCGGCGGGCGCCGTGACGTATCCCACCTTCCAGCCGGTGACGCTGAAGCTCTTTCCGGCCGAGCCGATGCGCGCCGTGCGCTCGCGCATGCCGGGCAAGGTCATGATCGAGACGTGGCGGCGATCGTCGAAGATGATGTGCTCGTAGACCTCGTCGCAGACGGCATAGGCATCGTGCTTGCGGCAAAGACTCGCGATGAACTCCAGCTCCTCGGCATCGAACACTTTCGAGCACGGATTCATCGGCGTGTTGAACAGGATGAGCTTGGTGCGATCGCTGAAAGCGTCGGCCAGTTCCTGGCGCGGCAGGCTCCAGTGCGGCGGCTCGAGCCGCACCAGCTTCGGGATGCCACCGGCGCGGCGTACGATCGGCAGATAGGAATCGTACAGCGGTTCGATCAGCACGACTTCATCGCCGGGCTCGATCAGGCCGAACAGGCAATCGCCCAGCGCCTCGGTCGCGCCCGACGTCACCAGCACCTCGCGCTGCCAGTCGATCTCGAGTCCCTGGAAGCGCTTGGCATGTTCGGCCACTGCCTGGCGCAGTTCCGGCAACCCCATCATCGGCGGGTACTGGTTGTGCCCGTCCATCAGATAATCGGCCGCGGCGCGGCGTACCTCCTCCGGTCCTTTGTCGTCGGGGAAGCCTTGCCCCAGGTTGACCGATTGATACTCGCGGGCGAGGCCCGACATGACTTCGAACACGGTCGTCCCGAGGCCGGACATCAGCGAATTGGCGGACTTCATTGGTCTTTCCGATAGTGGTTCAATTTTGGGCGAATTTCTGCCTATTCCGAAAGCGATCCGGTCAGAAAACAGACAGTAACAAAGCTATTTCCCCTGTTTCCCGCCGTAAAAATCGCTGGCATAGAAGTTGCTTCTCCCGGAAACACTCGGGCTATCTGGAATGACAGCGCCGACTTTGGCGTCTGGAGTATCGCAGGCAAATGAAGAAGATCGAAGCGATCATCAAGCCCTTCAAGCTCGATGAAGTGAAGGACGCCCTCAACCAGATCGGCCTCAAGGGCATCACCGTGATCGAGGCCAAGGGCTTCGGCCGCCAGAAGGGCCACACCGAGCTCTATCGCGGCGCCGAGTACGTCGTCGACTTCCTGCCCAAGGTGAAGATCGAGCTCATCATCGAGGATGAAATGGTCGAGAAGGCCGTCGAGGCGATCCGCGCCTCGGCGCACACCGGCCGCATCGGCGACGGCAAGATTTTTGTGTCCTCGATCGAGGATGCGATACGAATTCGCACTGGCGAGCGCGGCGACGCCGCCGTATGAGAAAAAAGCCCTAGGGGCAGGGTCAACCAAAGCAGAGGGACGATCGATAATGGACGCCAAAGCAGTTCTCGCGATGATCAAGGAAAAGGACGTGAAGTTCGTGGACTTCCGTTTCACCGACCCTCGCGGCAAGTGGCAGCACACGGCCCGCATGGCCTCCGCCACCGAAGAAGATTCCTTCACCGACGGCGTGATGTTCGACGGCTCCTCGATCTCCGGTTGGAAGGCGATCAACGAGTCCGACATGATCCTGATGCCGGATCCCTCGACCGCCGTGCTCGATCCCTTCACCGCGCAGACGACGCTGATCGTCACCTGCGATGTCGTCGAGCCCTCGACCGGCCAGCTCTACGCCCGTTGCCCGCGCTCGACCGCCAAGCGCGCCGAGGCCTACATGAAGTCGGCTGGTATCGGCGACACCGCCGTGTTCGGCCCCGAGCTCGAGTTCTTCGTGTTCGATGACGTCCGCTTCAAGGTCGAGATGTCGGGCAGCTCGTTCAGCATCTCGTCGAACGAATCGCCGTGGAACAGCAACGCCGAGATCGAAGGCGGCAACCTGGCGCACCGTCCGGCCGTCAAGGGCGGCTACTTCCCGGTCCAGCCCGTCGACACGCACAATGACCTGCGCGCCGAGATGATGTCGGTCTGCACCGACATGGGCCTGACGATGGAAATCCACCATCACGAGGTCGCGCCGGCGCAGAACGAGCTCGGCTTCCGCTTCGACACACTCGTGAAGACCGCCGACAACGTGCAGAAGTACAAGTACACGCTGCACAACGTCGCCCACAGCTACGGCAAGACGCTGACCTTCATGCCGAAGCCGCTCATGGCGACAACGGCTCGGGCATGCACTGCCACCAGTCGATCTGGAAGGACGGCAAGCCGCTGTTCGCCGGGTCGGGCTACGCCGACCTCTCCGAGACGGCGCTCTACTACATCGGCGGCATCATCAAGCACGCCAAGGCGCTGAATGCGTTCTGCAACGCCAGCACCAACTCCTACAAGCGCGTCATCCCGGGCTTCGAAGCCCCGGTGCTGCTCGCCTACTCCTCGCGCAACCGCTCGGCCTCGTGCCGCATCCCGTACGTGTCTTCGCCCAAGGGCAAGCGCGTCGAGGTGCGCTTCCCCGATCCGTCGGCCAACCCGTACCTCGCTTTCTCGGCGATGCTGATGGCCGGCCTCGACGGCATCCAGAACAAGATCCATCCGGGCGACCCGATGGACAAGAACCTGTACGACCTGCCGCCGGAAGAACTGTCGAAGGTTCCGACCGTCGCCGGCTCGCTCCGCGAGGCGCTGAACTGCCTCGACGCCGACCGCACCTTCCTCACCAAGGGCGGCGTGTTCACCGACGACCAGATCGACGCCTACATGGAGCTCAAGTGGGAAGAGGTCTACAACTGGGAACACCAGCCGGCCCCGATCGAGTACAAGATGTACTACTCGATCTGAGCCAGACGCTCGGACAGACAAACGGAAAGGCCGCCCTTCGGGGCGGCCTTTTTGTTTGTGATCCCGATACTCAAATCATTCTCCTCTCCCCTGCTTAGGGGAGAGGTTGGGTGAGGGGTTTGCACGTAGTCTTCGATGCCCCCTCACCTAGCCTCTCCCCCTAGCGGGGGAGAGGAACGTCCATGGGTTTGATCCGGGGCTCACCAAGTTCCGGCGCAATCGATGCGATGTCCGCGAAATACATCGCGAGATACTTGGCAATCAGATGCTGCAGTTCGGTATCGGGCTGCCGGTCGCCATCCGCCAAGGTCATCGCCGTGTCTGTCGGTGTTTGCGTCCACAGCATCGAGCGCTCCGGCGCACCCGGCAGGCCCGCAAAGCTGATGATCCCGAAACCAAGTGCGTTGAGCGATCGCGCATGCCTGGTGAAGGCATTGTCCAAAGCGAGATCGCCGAGAGCGAAGCCGAGCTTGCCCCGGCTCCCGTCGCGCAACGACACGTCGTACTCACGTCCTGCATCTCTGAACATCGAAGGTCTTCTAAGCAAGAATCCGAACTAAGACGGCGAACGCCTTGCTCTAACGAGCAACAGCTAACCCAACGTGAACGTGAGCAGGCTGCTTTTCAAGATAGACGATCACTGGAAGTCGTATTGGTGGCGGAATGCCGTCTCCGAGCGATACGTGAGTGACTGATAGATCTTCGCCACACCACGCGACGCTATAAGCACCCGTGAATTCATATCCAGCAACACCTCGGACAAGGAATGGCCGCAAGTCAGCCAAGCGCGCACTCGACTGAAGGCGCTCAAGTTGGACAATTCTGAGTTCTTGTGCGCCGCCCCAGCTACCGGTGCGCGTCCCGAGAACTTTTTCTTTTTCCTGCTCTAGACGAGCGCGCGCGGCAGATACCTTCGCCGCAGCCGACCCATCACTGTCCGATTCTCCCGTAAACCGTGCAACTCCCGATACTTTCAACGGAAGAAATTGCAGATGAACCAACATAGCCACAGCCTCCGCTCGCGCGGCCTTACCGACCGGGACAACTAAGTCTTGCTCAATCGAATGGCACGAGACGTCACGCGGCAAAGCCGGCACCTCGGCTATCCAAGAGTCTACGTCGCGATTTTGGCTCCAAGCCGGGCTCGAAAAGACGCTCACACCCAGCACAAGCTTTGCCCAAATGCCCATGACCAGGACTCATAGCATATGGCCTTTCGGATCATGAAAGAGCCCGCTGTTGCGATCAGGTCTTTTGTTGGACACTCCGGCTTCCTTCTCCTCTCCCCTGCTTAGGGGAGAGGTTGGGCGAGGGGTTTGCACGCGATCTTCGTTGCCCCCTCTCCTAGCCTCTCCCCCTAGCGGGGGAGAGGAACATGAATTCGAGAGGATGAGCGTATGGGCTGGATGGATGACGCGATGGTCGAGCTGCGGCCCTGGATCGGGCGGGTGCGGATCACCGAGGACGATATCGGGATGATGGCGGTGCGCCGGGTCGCGGCGACCTTCGACGTCGATCCTGCGTCCCTCAAGCAAGGCGATCCCCTGCCGCCACACTGGTTCACCGTGTTCTTCGGCGAGACGATCGTCCAGGGCGAGCTCGGGCCCGACGGCCATCCCAACAAGGGCATCGTACTGCCGCCGATCCCGATGCCGCGCCGCATGGGCGCTGGCCGCCGCGTGCAGATCATGAATCGCCTCCGCGCTGGCGTCCCCGCGGTGAAGAAGGCCGAGGTCGCCGACATCGTTCCGAAGTCGGGCCGCTCCGGCGACATCTTCGTGCTGACCATGCGCCACACGATCGAGCAGGACGGCAAGACCGTGGCGATCGACACGTTCGACGCGATCTATCGCCCCGCCGTGCCGCCCGGCCAGAAGACCACGGCGACCGTCGCCACGCCCGCACGCACGGACCAGAAGTGGAGCGAAGTCACCCAGCTCGCGAACACGCTCAACTTCCGCTACGGCGCGCTGACCTGGAATGCCCATCGCATCCACTACGATGGCGACTACACCCGCAGCGAGGAAGGCTATCCCGCGATCGTCTCCAACGGCGGCCTGTCGATGCACCTGATGATCAACGCGGCGCTGAAGCACGGACGCGGCGAACTCACCGGCCTCACCGCCCGCCTCGTCCATCCGCTGTGGGTCGGCGGGTCGATCGACGTGCGCGGCGAGGACCAGAAGGACGGCAAGCTCAAGATCTGGGCGGCCAACAAGGATGGCGTGCTGTGCGGCGAGATGGATCTGGAGTTCTCGAAATGACGGCCAAGGGAACCGGGGGGCCTCTTTCCGGCATCAAGGTCGTCGACCTCACGACCATCGTCGTCGGTCCGATCTGCGCGCGCACCCTGGCCGACTACGGCGCCGACGTGATCAAGGTCGAGGCGCCGGGTGGCGACCTGCTGCGCACCATGGCCGAGGGCCATCGCAATGTCGGCATGTCGGGCAAGTTCATCAACTTCAACCGCAACAAACGCTCGATCGGCATCGACATCAAGAAGCCGGAAGGCCATGCCGCGCTCGTGAAGCTGATCAACGAGGCCGACGTGTTCGTGAGCAACGTGCGGCCCGAGGCGCTGGCGCGTGCCGGCCTCGACCATGCGAGCCTCAGCAAGACCAACCCGCGACTCATCCATTGCCAGATCCTGGCGTTCGGCCGCGACGGCCGGTACTACAACCGCCCCGCCTACGACCCCGTCATCCAGAGCCTGTCGGGCGTCGCCGGCACGATCGCGCGCGCCACCGGCGAGCCGCGCTTCGTGCCGATGGTGATGAGCGATCACACCAGCGGGCTCATTGCAGCCCAATGCATCGGCTTCGCGCTCTATCGCCGCGAGAAGACCGGCACGGGCGAGGCGATCGACGTGCCGATGCTCGAGAACATGGCGTCGTTCGTCTCCAGCGAGCATCTGGGCGCCGCCACCTTCGATCCGCCGACCGGTCCGACCGGCGACGGCCGCCTGCTCAGCCCCAACTACAAGCCGGTGCCCACCAAGGACGGCTACGCCACGGTCCGCCCCAACACCAACGCGCAGGCTTTCGCCTTCTTCGACGCGATCGGCCGACCCGAACTCAAGACCGATCCGCGCTTCGATAGCGCCGCCTCGCGCACCAAGAATGCCGCGGCCTATTTCGAGATCCAGGCCACCGGGCTCGTGGGCAAGACGACCGACGAATGGGTCGAGCTGTTCGACAAGCTCGATGTGCCCGCCGCGCGCTACAACACGATCGACGATCTGATGACCGACCCTCACCTGAAGGACGTCGGCTTCTTCCGCGAAGAGCAGCATCCGACCGAAGGCAAGCTGCGGCGCACCAAGCCGGCCAACAGCTTCTCCGGCGGCATGCGCGAGGAACAAGGCCACGCTCCGCTGATGGGCCAGCACACACGCGAGATTTTATCCGAGGTCGGCTACGGCAAGGCGGAGATCGAGGCCATGCTGACGGCCGGTGCGGTGACGGAAAGCGCGAAGAAGTAGGCCTTCAGGGGCAGTAACGACCGTAATAGGTGGCTCGCCGTCGCGCGCTTAAAATCGCGCGATGGCGCACCGACCTGTCCCCACACGCCCTTGTCATCCCGAGCGAGCGCTAAAAGCCTTCTTCCCTTTAATTCCGCTTTTTAAAAGCGTTACTTTTCGTAACCGCCCTTCAGAACGGCCGATCGCCTTCGATCAGCACGCGCTGCATCACCCGCTTCTCGCCCATCGGGTAATCGACATCGACGCGGTGCATCGTGGCGCGATTGTCCCAGATCACCGCGTCGCCCACGGCCCATTTATGGGCGTAGTGGAATTCGGGCTTGCGGCAATGCGCGGCCAGCTCGTCGAGCAGTGCGTCGCTCTCGGCGCGTTCCATGCCGACGATGCGATCGAGCCGATTGAAGTTAAGGTAGAGCGCCTTGAGTCCATTGTCCGGATGGGTACGCACCAGCGGATGCTCGACGTCGGGCGTCTCCGCCATCTCCTGCGCGGTGCGCGCCGACGGCCGGTTGCGAGCGCGTTGCGTGTCGTAGCCATGGATCGCGCGCAGGCCGTCGATGCGCTTGCGGGTCGCCTCGGGCAACGCCTCATAAGCCGCGCGCATGTTGCAGAACCAGGTGTTGCCGCCGCTGCTCGGGATGTTGATCGAGTGCAGAAGCGTGGCCTTTGCGGGCGTCTGGAAATAGGAATCGTCGGTGTGCCAGTCTTCCGAGCGCAGCGCCGTCTTGTCGGTCGTGCCGTCGGCCATCAACGTGCTCACCATCACCGATACTTCCGGCACGTCGCCGCTGCGCTTGTAGCGCAGGAGTTGCGTTCGCGGCGGGCCGAACACGGCGGCGAGATCGCGCGTCTCTTGCGGCGTCATCGGCTCGCCCGGGATCTCGATCAGGAGATAGTCGCCCAGGGCCTTGTGCAACAGGGCTGCGACCTCGGGCTTGCCGATCTGGCTGCGGTCGAGCCCTTCGATGCGGGCGCCAAGGGCTGCATTGGTAGGAACGATGCGGAGTGTGCTCATTCGCGAAGTCTAGCGCGCGAAAAGCCCCGAGAACAATTCCACCAGACGGAGCCGCACGCGGTCGATTACAGCCGTGGCCTTCTGCCAGGCCGGCAGGCTGCGCACGAAGCCATAGGCCCGGTCGCGCCAGAAGAAGAACCACGTGTCGAGGCGCGCAAACCAGCCGAGCGTCATCAAGGTGGGCCGCAGCACCACGTACAAGCGCGCCACGATCGCGGTCGCCAGCATCTTGCCGATCACCACCGCCGCGATCGCCATTGCGTAGTGGTGGTGCGCGGCAAAGAGAATCGCCGAGAACTTGATGGGCAAGATCAGGATCGACGGCATCACGAAGGCGATCACCGCGATCCACGGCGGCTGCTTCTTGAGCCACACTTCGAGCGCAGCAATCGGTGCCCAGCGCGCGATCACGGCGGTGATCGCGTTCAGCATCCGGATCAGGATCTGCTCGAAGAAGACGACGGCCGCCGCCAGCGGCACGATCAGCAGTTCGAGGGCGTATTTGAGGTGGGCTCTCATCGCCCGCTATGTAGCGTGCCGCACACCCGACTACAGCCCTTCACAGCGACAGAATTTGCAGCCCTCTGCCGTAATACAGCCGCGTTTGTCGCAGGGATGTCCCGACTCCGCCTCGCGTACCCGGATCAAGGCCTGCACATTGCCGGCCGCAACTCCTTGCCCCGAGGTGTCCATGGCTGCCAGGACGATTCTTGTATTGAGTTCGATCGTCGCGATGGCGATCGCCGCCCCTCCGGCCTTCGCGATCAACTCCGATGCAGCGCCCCCGCAGGGCAATGGCTCGTCCAGCGGCGACGGCTCTCAGTCCACAAAGCCGCATCATCACAAGCATGCCCACAAGCACCGCCAGCAGCAGCCCGGCGGCGCCTCTCAGGGCGGCGTGCAGAACCCCGGCTAGCCGCTGTCAGGCAGCGACTAGCCGATTCTAGACAGCGACTAGACCGTCTTCACCAACTCGGCGATCGCGGCACCGACAGTCTTGGTGTCGCCATTGCCGCCGAGATCCTTGGTGCGGGGATTGCCTTCGAGCAGCGATTCCGCGATCGCACGCTCGATGCATTCGGCCGCCTCGGGGTAACCGAGGTGACGGACCATCATCGCACCCGACCAGATCTGGCCGATCGGATTGGCGATGCCCTGCCCCGCGATATCCGGCGCCGAGCCGTGCACCGGCTCGAACATCGACGGGTACTTGCGCTCGGGATTGATGTTGCCCGACGGCGCCACGCCGATCGAACCGGTGAGCGCCGGACCCAGGTCCGACAGGATGTCGCCGAACAGGTTGGAGCCGACCACCACGTCGAACCAATCCGGATTGCGCACGAAATGCGCGGTCAGGATGTCGATGTGATACTGGTCCGACTTGATGTTCGGGTACTTCTTGCGCATCGCCTCGAAGCGCTCGTCCCAGAACGGCATGGTGTGGATGATCCCGTTCGACTTGGTGGCCGAGGTCACGTGCTTCTTCTTCGTGGTCGAGGCGAACTCGAAGGCGAACTTCAGGACGCGATCGACGCCTTTGCGGGTGAAGATCGCCTGCTGAATGGCCATCTCGTCGTCGGTGCCCTGGAACATGCGGCCGCCGACGGAGCTGTACTCGCCCTCGGTGTTCTCGCGCACGACCCAGAAGTCGATGTCGCCCGGCTTGCGGTTGGCGAGCGGGCTCGGCACGCCCTCGAACAGGCGCACGGGGCGGAGGTTCACGTATTCGTCGAACTCGCGGCGGATCGGGATCAGCAGGCCCCACAGCGAGACGTGATCGGGCACGCCCGGCCAGCCCACGGCGCCCAGGAAGATGCTCTCGAAGCCCTTCAGCGTCTCCATGCCGTCGTCCGGCATCATCTTGCCGGTCTTGGCGAAGCGGTCGCACGACCAGTCGAAGTCGGTGAATTCCAGTTCGAAGTTGAAGCGCCGTGCGGCGGCTTCCAGCACGCGCACGCCCTCCGGCACTGTTTCCTTGCCGATTCCGTCTCCCGGAATGAGGGCGATCTTGTGCTTGGCCATGTGTTTCCTCTCCTTGCGTCAGACGACGTATACTGAACGGGCATTCAGGAGCAAGTCATGAGCTTCGACCTTAAGATCGCAGGCGGCACCATCGTCGACGGCACGGGCAAGCCGGGCTTCGTGGGCGACATCGGCATCAAGGACGGCAAGGTCGTTGCCCTCGGCAAGGCCGACGGACCTGCTGCCACCACGATCGACGCCACGGGCAAGATCGTCTCCCCCGGCTTCGTCGACGTGCACACTCACTACGACGCCCAAATCCTGTGGGATCGCATGCTTTCGATCTCGCCCTGGCATGGGGTCACCACGACCGTGATCGGCAACTGCGGCTTTGGCGTTGCCCCTACTCGCGCCGCACATCGGAAACTCATTCTGCAGACGCTGGAGAAGGTCGAGGGCATGAGCTTCGACGCGCTGCAGGAGTGCCTGGGCGACGACTGGCCGTTCGAGACCTTCCCGCAGTATCTCGACACCGTCGAAAAGCGCGGCTCGGCGATCAATGTGGCCGCCCTGTTCGGCCACACGCCGCTGCGCATGTACGTGATGGGCGAGGAATCGACGGAACGCGCCTCGACGCCCGACGAACTGGCCGCGATGAAGAAGCTGATGCGGGAGGCGATGGAGGCCGGCGCGATCGGCTTCGGCACCTCCGTGTCGGTCAGCCACAACGGCTATGCCGGCAAGCCGGTGCCCAGCCGCCAGGCCACGCCCGAGGAGATGGACGGGCTGGTCTCGGTGATGGGCGAGATGAAGCGCGGCCTGATGCAGATCACCATTGGCCGCGAGTTCTCGACGCGCCACATGGCCGAGGTCAGCCGCAAGTACGGCGTGCCGGTCACCTGGACGGCGCTGCTGTCGTATCTCTACGGGCCGGGCGGTCATCGCAAGCAGCTCGACCTCGCCGCCGAACAGCGCAAGTCGGGCGCCATGGTGATCCCGCAGGTGAGCTGCCGGCCGCTCAACTTCGAATTCACCTTCGCCGAGCCGTTCATCTTCGACGTGATGAAGTTCATGAACGAACTGGCGGTCGCCGATTCCAAGTCGCCGGGTGCGCGCCGCCGCGCCTATGCCGATCCGGCGTGGCGCGAGAAGCTGCGCAGCGAGGTGACGCCGCTCTTCCAGAAGTGGTGGGACCGCGTGGTCATCGCCTGGGCGCCCTCGGCGCGCGAACTCGAGGAGATGCCGCTCGCCGCAGCCGCAGCCCGGCTCGGCAAGGATCCGGTCGATCTCGCACTCGATTTGGCGCTGGCCAACGACCTGAAGGCGCGCTTCCGCATGGCCGTGATGAACTTCGACGAGAAGGAAGTGGCCGAGCTGATCACCGATCCCAACACGATCATTGCGCTCAGCGACGCCGGCGCCCACGCCAGCCAGCTCTGCGACGCCTGCTATTCGACCTACCTGCTGGGCCACTGGGTACGCGACCGCAAGGTCTTCACGCTCGAGCAGGCCGTGCACAATCTGACGCAACGCCCGGCCGAGATGTTCGGCATCACCGATCGCGGCGTGCTGGCCGAAGGCCGCCCGGCCGACGTCGTGGTATTCGATCCGGCGACCGTCGGGCCCGGCCCGCTGAAGCGCGTGTTCGACATGCCGGCCGGCGCCGACCGGCTGGTGTCGGAGGCGAGCGGCATCGACGCCGTGATCGTGAACGGCAAACTGATTCGCCGCGACAACAAGGATGTCGTCGCGGCCAACGACAAGCTGCCGGGCCGCCTGTTGCGGCACGGTCGTGCTGCTTGAAATCTGAAAGAGGGAGACAACGACAATGATCAACGTCATCGCCATCATCACCGCCAAGCCCGGCAAGCGCGACGATATCCTGAAGAACTTCAAGGCCAACGTGCCTGCGGTTCACGCCGAGAAGGGCTGCATCGAGTACGGCGCGACGGTCGACACCGACGGCGGCCCGTTCGCCAAGTTCGGCCCCGACACGTTCGTGGTGATCGAGAAGTGGGAGACCATGGACGATCTCAAGGCGCACGGCGCCTCGGCGCACATGAAGGCCTATGGAGAGAAGAACAAGGATCTCGTCGCCACGCGCGCCGTGCATGTGCTGAACAACGTTTGATCGACGAAGCTCTCATCGCGGACTACGACCGCGACGGCGTCGTCTGTGTGCACGGCGCGTTCGATCCCGCGTGGGTCGAGCGCCTGCGCGCGGCGATCGAGCGCGACCTCGCCGCGCCCGGCCCCAACGCGACCAACTTCGCCGAGGGCAGCAGCGCCGGGAAATTCTTCGGCGACATGTTCATGTGGAAGCAGGATACGGACTTCCACGCCGCCGCACTCGAGTCCCCCGCTCCCGCGATCGCCGCACGACTGATGGGCTCGACGCGTGCCGATTTCTTTTACGACCAGCTCTTCGTGAAGGAGCCCGGCACCGCCCACCCCACGCCGTGGCATCAGGATCAGCCCTACTGGCCGGTGACAGGCTGGCAGATCACATCGGTCTGGATCGCGCTCGACGAGATCGACCGCAGCAACGGCGCGGTCGAGTTCATCGCGGGCTCGCACAGGTGGGGCGTGAACTACCGGCCGACGCCGTTCCGAAAGGGCCACGACGTCAAGTTCACCTCGAGCGATCTGGTGGATATCCCCGACATCGACGCCGACCGCTCGAAGTACGACATCAAATCGTGGCGCATGGCGCCTGGCGACTGTCTGGTGTTCCACGCGATGATCGTGCATGGCGCGCCGGGCAACGACACGCCGGGCGCCCGCCGTCGTGGGCTATCGCTCCGCTACACCGGCGACGATGCGCGTTACGATCCGCGGCCTGGGACCTTCCAGTTTCCGCATATTCCGCAATTGTCGCCAGGTGCGCCGATGACGTGCGAACTCTTCCCGCAGGTGTGGCCCCCAGGCTAAGGAATCATGCCATAATCCCTTCGGTCACCATGTCGAGCATGCCGTCGATCAGCTCGTCGCGCTTGGTCCAGGGAAATTCGGGGTTGTTGATCAGCGCGGCAACGAGGCCGTGCAGCCCCATCCAGCAGAGTTCGGCCGCGGTATCGGCGGGATACTTCAGTTTCACGCCGGCGGCCTCAGCGGCCTTCAGTTGCTCGACCAGCTTGGCAAAGGCGATCGCGCCGGTGGCGCCGGGCTTGGTGGCGTCGATTTCCTCGGGCTTGTGGCCGCGATCCTTGATGTGCTTGGGCGTGTTGCCCGACATGAAGGTGAGCCAGTATTCGCGCGGATGCTCCAGGCCGAACTTGATGTAGGCCCGGCCGCAGGCGCGCAGGCTCTCGCGCGGCTTCAGACCTTCGCGGTCGATGCTGCTCATCTCCTCGATCAGGAAGCCGAACGTCTGGTCGCAGAGCGCCAGCATGATCGCTTCCTTGTCGGAAAAGTAGAGGTAGAGGGCGGGCGCGGAGACGCCCACGCGATCGGCGATCTTGCGGATCGTGGTCGCGGCGTAGCCTTCCTCGAGGAACAGCTCCTTGGCCGCGGCCAGGATTTCGTCGCGTCGGGTATGCCCCTCTCCGCGGCGCTTGCGTCCCCCCAGCGTGGATAAGGCGGGCAAAATTTCCTCCATGGCCTTGACTCTTATATGACCAACGTTAACTTATCAACGGTCAGTTAACGTCGTTCAGTCGGCTCGCGAGTAGTGTAAACGCAGCAAAGAGGCCCCGCCATGCGTCTCCCCGTAAAACTTGCACTTGCAGCCTCCAGCACCCTCGCCGTGGCCGCGATCGGCTACGCAGCCCTGAACTGGCAATCCAAGAACGCTCACGTGGCGGTAAATGATCCCGTCGTGCGACCGGCTCGCGTGATGGAGATCGCCTACCGCCGCGAGGGACAGGCGCTGGTGCTGGCGGGCACGGTCGTGCCGCGCATCGAGACCCCACTGGGCTTCCGTGTCTCCGGCAAGATCATCCACCGCTCGGTCGATGTCGGCACCGTGGTGCAGGCCGGCCAGCTGATCGCCGAGCTCGATCCCTCCGACTACAGGCTCGCCGTCGAAAACGCGCGCGCGGCCTTTGCCGCGGCCGAGGGCGACTTCATGCGCGCCAAGGCCGACCACGAGCGCTACACGCAGCTGCGCAACAGTGCTGCTTTCATGCAGCAGACGCTCGATACGCGGAAGTCGGCCGCCACCACGGCGCAAGGCCGCATGGACCAGGCGAAGAGCCAGCTCGAGAGCGCCGAGCACAATCTCGCCTATACGGAGCTGCATGCCGACGCCGCCGGCGTCATCACTGCCGTCCAGGGCGAGGCGGGCCAGGTCGTGGCGCAGGGCCAGAGCGTCGCCAAGCTCGCCCGCACCGACGAACTCGAGATCCTGGTCGGCGTGCCCGAGCATCGCCTGCAGGCCGCGCGCGAGACCGACACGGCGACCTTCGAATTGTGGTCCGAGCCCGGTCACCGCTACGCCGCCAAGCTGCGTGAACTCTCGCCCAGCGCCGATCCCACGACCCGCACCTATCCCGCGCGCTTCAGCGTGATGGAAAAGCCCGCCTTCATCGG
This sequence comes from Enhydrobacter aerosaccus, assembly GCA_903832005.1. Lineage (GTDB taxonomy): Bacteria > Pseudomonadota > Alphaproteobacteria > Reyranellales > Reyranellaceae > Reyranella > Reyranella aerosaccus_B. The sequence goes on from CAIKZO010000033.1 coordinate 36,003, forward strand.
CCTCGGCATGACCGCGACGCTCTCCTTCGAGCGACCCGACGCGCGCCCCGTAGCCGAAGTGCCGCTGGCCGCGATCTTCCAGCACGGCACGCGGCCGGCGGTATGGGTGGTCGACAAGCAGACCGGCACGGTCGAACTCCGCCCCGTCCAGATCGCGCGCTGGCGCAGCGACACCGCGGCCATCCTCTCCGGCGTGAAGGACGGCGAGCTGATCGCCATCGCGGGCGTGCACAAGCTCGAGGCCGGCCAGAAGGTGAAGCCGCTGCAGCAGCAGGCCGCGGCGCGCTGAAGATGGCCGAGAATACCAAATCGCGGACGAACCTCAGTGAACTGGCGCTGCGCAACAGCACCCTCACTGTTTTCTTCATGCTGGTGCTGACGATCGCCGGCGTTTACGCCTACTTCTCCCTCGGCCGCGCCGAGGATCCGCCCTTTACCATCAAGCAGATGGTCGTGTCGGCCGCCTGGCCGGGCGCCACCGCGCGTGAGATGGAACAGCAGGTCACCGACAAGATCGAGACCAAGCTGCAGGAACTGCCCTACTTTTACAACGTCACCAGCTACACCAAGCCCGGCGAGATGGTGATCTACGTCTCGCTGCGCGACGACGTCCCGCCCGCCAAGGTGGCCGACCTGTGGTACCAGGTGCGCAAGAAAGTCGGCGACATCAAGGGAACGCTGCCGCAGGGCGTCGTCGGCCCAGGCTTCAACGACGAATACGGCGACACCTACAGCCTGATCTGGGCCTTCGAGGCCGACGGCTTCTCCGCCGCTGAAGTGAAGACGATCGTGAAGGATGTACGCCAGCGCGTGCTGCGCGTGCCCGACATCACCAAGGCCGATCTGTTCGGCGTGCAAGACGAGAAGATTTACATCGAGTTCAGCCACACGCGGCTGGCCATGCTGGGCGTCACCGTCGAGCAGATCCTCGACGCCGTGCGCAAGCAGAACGCCATCGTCGCTTCCGGAGTCGTCGAGACCAAGGGCGAGCGCGTCGCCGTCAGGGTCGATGGCGCGCCTGTGTCGGCCGAAGACGTGGCCACCCTTCCCTTTAGCGCCAACGGTCAGACCCTCACCCTGGCCGACGTCGCCACCATCCGGCGCGGCTACGTCGATCCGCCGCAAAGCTCGATGCGCTTCGCCGGCAAGCCTGTGATCGGGCTGGGCGTCGTGATGGCGCCCGGCGGAAACGTCGAGGCGCTGGGCAAGACGCTCGAAAAGACCATGGCCGATATCGAGCGCGACCTGCCGGTCGGCATCACCGTGCACCGCGCCGCCAACCAGCCCGAGGTCGTCGAAAGCTCGTTCGAGGAGTTCATCCATTCGTTGGGCGAGGCGCTGGCCATCGTGCTGCTGGTCTCGTTCGTCAGCTTGGGCGTCCGCACCGGCGTGATCGTGGCGCTCTCGGTGCCGTTGGTGCTGGCGATCACCTTCGTCGGCATGATGCTGCTCGGCATCGATTTCCAGCGCATTTCGCTCGGTGCCCTCATCATTGCACTCGGCCTCCTGGTCGACGACGCGATCATCGCCGTCGAGATGATGATGGTGAAGCTGGAGCAAGGCTTCAGCCGCACGGAAGCCGCGACCTACGCCTACACCTCGACCGCCTTCCCGATGCTGACCGGCACCCTGGTCACCGCGGCAGGCTTCGTGCCGGTGGGCTTCGCCAAGTCGAGCGCCGGCGAATACACCAACTCGATCTTCTGGGTGGTCGGCATCTCGCTGATCATCTCGTGGTTCGTGGCCGTGTTGTTCACACCGTGGCTGGGCTACCACCTGTTGCCCCAGCCCAAGGTCGAGGCGCATCACGATGCCTACTCGGGCCGCCTCTACCAGTTTTTCCGCAAGCTCGTCGTGTGGTGCGTCACCTGGCGCAAGACGACCATCGCCATCACGGCTTTGGCCTTCGTCGGTGCGATGGGCGCCTTCGGCTTTGTGCAGAAGCAGTTCTTCCCGACCGCCAACCGGCCCGAGCTGATCGTCGACCTGCGCCTGGCCCAAGGCGCCTCCTACGCCGCGACCGACGCCGAGGTCGCCAAGCTCGAGAAGTGGCTGTCGAAGAACGACGACGTCGCGACCTACACCTCATATATCGGCGCCGGCAGCCCGCGCTTTTATCTCCCGACCGTGCCCGAACTGACCAACGCCAACTTTGGCCAGGTCATCGTCATGACCAAGGGACTGGACGAGCGCGAGCGGGTCGTCACCGCACTCAACACGCTTTTCAACGAAGGCTTCGAGGCGGTGCGCGGCCGCGTACAGCGCCTGCAGAACGGCCCGCCGGTCGCCTATCCGGTGATGTTCCGCGTGCTGGGTGACGACCCACAGACGGTGCGCAAGGTCGCCGAGCAGGTGCGCCAGGTCTTCAAGGCCGATCCCGCGATCCGCGACGTCAACTTCGACTGGAACGAACTGGCCAAGACCGTGCGGCTCGAGGTCGACCAGAGCAAGGCGCGCGCGCTCGGCGTCGACTCACAGCTGCTGGGCAACACGCTGCAGACGCTGCTGAGCGGCGTCACCGTCACGCAATACCGCGAGGGCACCGAGACGATCGACGTCGTGGCCCGCGCGGTCGACAGCGAACGCCTCAGCGTCGAGGGGCTGGAGGCGATCAACCTCCGCACCGCGACCGGCGGCGTGGTCTCGCTCGCCCAGCTCGCCAAGCTTCACTTCGACCTCGAGGAGCCGATCCTGTGGCGGCGCAACAAGGACCTGCTGATGACGGTCCGCGCTGGCGTGATCGACGGCGTGCAGGGTCCCGACGTTGCCACCCGCATCGACAAGGCGCTCGGGCCTATGCGCGCGACTTTGCCCTTCGGCTATCGCATCGAAGTGGGCGGCGACAAGGAAGAGAGCGCCAAGAGCCAGGCCTCGATCTTCAAGATGATGCCGGTGATGGGCTTCCTGATGCTGCTGTTCCTGATGCTGCAGCTGCGAAGCTTCTCCAAGCTGGCGCTGGTGCTGCTCACCGCCCCGCTCGGCCTGATCGGCGTGTCGCTCTTCCTGCTGCTGTTCAACCAGCCGTTCGGCTTCGTGTCGCTGCTGGGCGTGATCGCGCTGGCCGGCATGATCATGCGCAACTCGGTGATCCTGGTGGACCAGATCGACCAGGACATCGAAGCGGGCCACGCCGCCTGGGATGCCGTGATCGACGCCACCGTCCGCCGCGCGCGCCCGATCCTGCTCACCGCCGGCACGGCGATCTTCGCCATGGTCCCGTTGTCGCGCAGTGTGTTCTGGGGGCCGATGGCCGTGGCGCTGATGGGCGGCCTCTTGGTCGCAACGGCGCTGACCTTGCTCTTCCTGCCGGCGCTCTACGCCGCTTGGTTCCGGGTGAAGCGGCCGGCCGTCGAGAGCGAAGTAGCAGTCCGCCGCGATCCACCACACCTGGCGATCGCTGCGGAGTAGTTCACTAGGCCGCCTGGTAGCCGATCACGGCCTTGGTCTCGAGAAACTCCTCGAGGCCCCATTCGCCGTACTCGCGTCCGTTGCCGGACTGCTTGTAGCCGCCGAACGGCGCCGCGGTGTCGCCCATCGGATAGTTGAGGTGCACGTTGCCCGCCCGCATTTGGGCAGCAACCTTGCGGCCCTTCTCCACGTCCTTGGCCTGCACGTAGGCCGCGAGGCCATAGACCGTGTCGTTGGCCAGTGCGATCACCTCTTCTTCGCTCTTGTACGGCAGGATGGTGATCACCGGTCCGAAGATCTCCTCGCGCGCGATCGTCATGTCGTTGCGCACATTGGCGAACACGGTCGGCCGCACATAGTAGCCGCGGTTGAGATGCTCCGGACGGCCCGGACCGCCGGTCACCAGCTCGGCGCCTTCGTCGATGCCGGCCTGGATCAGCTTCTGGATCTTCTCGTACTGGGCGGCATTCACCACCGGACCGAGCTTGGTCTCGGCGTTCTTCGGATCGCCGACGACGAACTTCTCGGCGGCTTCCTTGGCGATCTTCTTCACCTCGTCATGCCGGTCCTGCGGCACGAACATCCGCGACGGCGCCGTGCACGACTGGCCGGAGTTGGTCATCATGCTGTTGATGCCCTTGGTGACCGCCGTCTGGAAGTCGACGTCGGGCAGCAGGATGTTCGCCGACTTGCCGCCCAGCTCCTGCGCCACGCGCTTCACGGTCTTGGCCGCAGCCTGCGCCACGAGGATGCCGGCACGGGTCGAACCGGTGAACGACATCATGTCGATGTCGGGATGCGAGGACATCGCCTCGCCGACGACCGAACCTGCGCCCTGGACCATGTTGTAGACACCCTTGGGCGTGCCCACCGTGTGCATGATCTCGGACCAGATGACGGCGTCGATCGGCGCCTCTTCCGACGGCTTCAGGACCATGGTGCAGCCCGCGGCCAGCGCTGGGAGCACCTTGCAGGCGATCTGGTTGATCGGCCAGTTCCACGGCGTGATCAGTCCGCACACGCCGATCGGCTCGCGCGCGATCAGGGTCGTGCCCTGCAGGTATTCGAACTTGTACTCCTCGAGCACCGAGATCATGCGCTCCAGGTGCGCGGTGCCGCGGCCGGCCTGGATCTCGCGCGCGAAGGTCTGCGGCGCGCCCATTTCCTGCGAGATGGCGTCGCCGATTTCGTTCTGGCGCTTCTTGTACTCGGAGAGGATCGCCTTAAGGAGATCGATGCGCTCCTTGCGCGTCGAGCGGCCCCAGGTGCCGAAGGCCTTGCGCGCGGCGACGACCGCACGATCGACGTCGGCGGCGCTGCCCACGGAGATCTTCGTGTAGGCCTCCTCGGTCGAGGGATCGATGACATCCAGCAGAGCGGGCTTGATCGGGTCCACCCAGGCGCCGTCGATATAGAACTGCTTTTCGTGAGCCATCGTAACCCTCTCCGATTTGGACTTGCGCTATTCCCATATGAATATAGCGTATGGCTGTATACCGCCGAATATAGCGCGCGGAAAGGTCCAAGAAGGAGGTCGCGATGGCAGACAATGCGCACGCAGACGGGGCGCACCAAATCTCCTTTGTGACGGGCGACGTTTCGGCTGGTGACGCCGGCGCGGCCGTCAGGTCGCGCGCGAAGCGAACGTCAGGGCGACGCCATTCATGCAGTAGCGCAGGCCGGTCGGCTTCGGACCGTCGTCGAAGACATGCCCGAGATGGCCGCCGCACTGCGCGCAGTTGACCGCCGTGCGGCTCATGCCCAGTGTCCTGTCGGTGATCTCGCCGACGGCGCCCTCAAGCGGCTTCCAGAAGCTGGGCCAGCCGGTGCCGCTGTCGAACTTGGTGCCGGACGCGAAAAGCTGGAGCTGGCAGCCCGCGCAGGCGAAGGTGCCCGCACGGTGCTCGTCGTTCAGGGGGCTGGAATAAGGCCGTTCGGTGCCTTCCCGACGCAGGACGGCGTATTGCTGCGGTGTCAGCATCTTGCGCCATTCGGCGTCGGTATGCGCCACCTTGAAGATCTGGTCGGCCGCGCTCGCTGCAGGCAGGCTGTATCGCCAGGCCGCAAACAAGGTCGCGCCGCCTACGCCGGCCAGCAGCAGATTTCGTCTTTTCACCACGTCAGCCTCCTGTGCTTCCCGCGGATACCGCCATCAGATGGCGATGGGGCCGCTATAGCACAATGAAAACAACGCGGGATCACGTCATGGTGACGAAGAGTTCAGGAGATCTGGTCAGGAAATCTGGCCCTCGGCGGTGCGGATGTCCTCGGTGCGGCTGGCGCTGGTCTCGAGGATGATCTCGATTCCACGCACGACGTCGTCGAGCGCCATCGACGGCGCGCCGCCGACACGGCTGGCCTGCTCGGGGATATAGGGGATATGCAGGAAACCGCCACGGATCGGCGTCCGGTGCTGCCGGACCATATCCATCAGCGCGTAGAAGATGTGATTGCAGACGAAGGTACCCGCCGTGTTCGACACCACCGCTGGCAGGCCGGCGGCGCGCATCGCGGCCACGCATGCCTTGATCGGCAGGGTCGAGAAGTAGGCCGCAGGACCGCCGGCCACGACCGGCTCGTCGATCGGCTGGCTGCCGTCATTGTCGCGGATGCGCGCGTCCTGCACGTTGATCGCCACCCGCTCGAGACAGAGCTCGGTGCGGCCGCCCGCCTGCCCGACGCACAGCACGATGTCGGGCCGCGTCTCGTCGATGGCGGTCATCAGCACCTTCGCCGACTGGGCGTAGGATGTCGGCAGCTCGACGGCCGTCACCGTGACGCTGCCGATCTGCCGTCCCAGCCGGCTCACCGCCAGCCCCGAGGGATTGACCTCGTCTCCACCGAAAGGATCGAAGCCGGTCACCAGCGCGCGCATCTGCAATCCCCAAAACGAAAGGCGCCCCATTGCGGGGCGCCCGACGTTAGTCCTTTGCGGACGAAGCTTCTACTTGTTGGCCGCGTCGACCGCGCGGCGCGCCATCACGCCCACGAGATGAGCACGGTATTCGGCGCTGCCGTGGATGTCGCTGTTGAGGTCGGTCGCCGGGATCTTGATGTCCTTGATCGCGGCCGAGGTGAAGTTCTTCGACAGCGCGTCTTCCATCGCCTTCACACGGAAGACGGCGGAGCCGGCGCCGGTCACGGCAACGCGCACGCCATCCTTGGTCTTGGCCACGAACACGCCGACCATCGCGTAACGCGACGCCGGGTTGGGGAACTTCATGTAGGCGGCCTTTTCGGGCTTGGGGAAGCTGATCGCGGTGATCAGTTCGCCATCCTTCAGCGCCGTCTCGAACAGGCCCTTGAAAAAGCCGTCGGCCGGATGCTTGCCGGTATTGGTCGTGATGGTGGCGTTCAGCGCCACGACCGCCGCCGGATAATCTGCCGCCGGATCGCTGTTGGCGACCGAGCCGCCCATCGTGCCGCGGTTGCGCACCGCCGGGTCGCCGATGTGGCCGGCCAGATCGGCCAGCGCCGGGATGATCTTCTTCACGTCGGGCGAGACCGACACGTCGTAGTGCTTGGTCATGGCGCCGATCGTGACCACGTCGCCCGCGACCTTGATGCCGGCCAGTTCGGCGATGCCGCCGAGATCGACCACGTCGCTGGGCTTGGCCAGACGCTGCTTCAGGGTCGGGATCAGGGTCATGCCACCCGACATCGGGCGGGCTTCTTCCTTGCCCTTGAGAGTCGCGACCGCATCGGCCAGCGACTTCGGACGGTGATAAGCGAAATCGTACATGAGTCTTTCCTCCAGTTACTCAGGCGGCCGCGCGATGGGCGCCCTGAATCGTCTGCCAGATGTTGAGCGACGTGGCCGGCATCTCCACGTGCTTGATACCGAGTGGTGCCAGCGCATCACGCACTGCGTTCATCACGGCGGCGGGTGCGGCGATCGCCCCCGCTTCGCCGCATCCCTTCACACCCAGCGGATTATGCGGGCATGGCGTCGTCTTATAGCCGAGCTTGAACGACGGGAAGTTGTCGGCGCGTGGCATGGTGTAGTCCATATACGAGCCGCTCGTGAGCTGGCCCGTGGTCTTGTCGTAGACGGCGGCCTCCATCAATGCCTGACCAACGCCCTGCACGATGCCGCCATGGACCTGGCCCTCGACGATCATCGGATTGATGATGTTGCCGAAGTCGTCGACCGCAGTATGGGCGATCACTTCGACCTCACCGGTCTCCGGGTCGATCTCGACCTCGCAGATCTGCGTGCCGGACGGATAAACGAAGTTCGCCGGATCGTAGAAGGCATTCTCGTCCATGCCGGGTTCGACCTCGGCCAGCGGATAGTTGTGCGGCACGTAGGCCGCGAACACGACCTGGCCCAGCGGCACGCTCTTGTCCGTGCCCGCCACCTTGAAGGTACCGTTCTCGAACTCGACGTCGGCCACATCGGCCTCCATCAGATGGGCCGCAACCTTCTTGCCCTTGGCGATGATCTTGTCGGTGGCCTTCATGATCGCCGAGCCGCCGACGGCCAGCGAGCGCGAGCCATACGTGCCCATGCCGAACGGCGTCGTTGCCGTGTCGCCGTGGACGATCTCGATCTGGTCCATCGGCACGCCGAGCTTGTCGTGGATGAGCTGCGCGAAGGTCGTCTCGTGGCCCTGACCGTGGCTGTGCGCCCCGGTCATGACCTGGACATTGCCCGTCGGGTTGAACTTGATCTGGGCCGATTCCCACTGGCCAACGCCCGCGCCGAGCGAGCCGACGACATTGGACGGCGCGAGACCACAGGCCTCGATGTAGGACGAGAAGCCGATGCCGCGTAGCTTGCCGCGCGACTTCGCTTCCGCTCGCCGAGCCTCGAAGCCCTTGTAGTCCGAGATCTTGATCGCCTCGTCGATGATCGGGGGGTAGTTGCCCGAATCGTACTGCAACGCGACCGGCGTCTGGTACGGGAAGGCTTCCGTCGGAATGAAATTCTTCCGGCGCAGATCCGCCGTATCCATCTTCATCTCGACCGCCGCCTTCGACACGATGCTCTCGATGACGAACGTGGCCTCTGGCCGTCCGGCGCCACGATAGGCATCAACCGGGGCAGTGTGCGTCACCGCGGCCTTCACGTTGGCGTAGATCAGCGGCGTCGTGTACTGGCCCGCCAGCAACGTCGCATAGAGATAGGTCGGCACGGCCGTCGAGAAGGTCGACAGGTAGGCGCCCATGTTGGCGATGGTCTCGACCTTGAGCGCGAGGAACTTGCCTTCCTTGTCCATCGCCAGTTCGGCGTGGGTGACGTGATCGCGGCCGTGCGCGTCGGTCATGAAGGATTCGGAACGCTCGGCGGTCCACTTGATCGGACGGCCGACCCGGCTCGCGGCCCAGCACACCATCGTCTCTTCGTTGTAGCAGAAGATCTTGCTGCCGAAGCCGCCGCCCACGTCGGGCGCCACGACCCGCAGCTTGTGCTCGGGAATGCCCAGCACGAAAGCCGACAGGATCAGGCGAAGCACGTGCGGGTTCTGCGACGTCGACCAGAGCGTGTAGTTGCCCGTGCCTTTGTCGTATTCCGCCGCCGCCGCGCGCGGCTCCATGGCGTTCGGGATCAGGCGGTTGTTCACGATGTCGAGCTTGGTGACATGCGCTGCCTTGGCGAACGCGGCCTCGACATCGGCCTTCACGCCGATTTCCCAGTCGTAGATCAGATTGCCCGGCGCTTCCGGGTGAACCTCGGGGGCGCCCTTGTCCAGCGCATGCGCCAGATCGACGTTGGCCGGCTTCACATCATAGTCGACCTTGATCGCCTCAGCCGCGTCCTTGGCTTCGTCGATGCTGTTGGCGACGACCATCGCCACGGTGTCGCCGACGTAGCGCACGGTATCGAGCGCCATCACCGGATGGGCCGGCGCCTTGTGCGGCTCGCCGTTCTTGTCCTTGACCACCCAACCGCAGATCAGACCGCCCATCTTCGACTCGGCGGTATCCTTGCCGGTGAAGATCTCGACCACACCCGGCATCGCCTTGGCAGCCGTCGTGTCGATCGTCTTGATCTTTGCATGAGCATGCGGGGAACGCAGGAAATACGCGTAGGTCGCCCGTGCGAGGGGCAGATCGTCCACATAACGGCCCGTTCCCGTCAGGAAGCGCTTGTCTTCCCTACGGGGTACCCGGGCACCGATTCCGGTTCCGGCGGTCATGGCGTTTACACTCCTGCAGATTTCATTGCTGGCGCGGCGGCCAGAATTGCCTTCACGATGTTGTGGTAGCCGGTGCAGCGGCAGAGGTTGCCTTCGAGCTCGCGGCGCACCGTCGCCTCGTCGAGCTGGTAGTTGTTGCGCTTCACCATGTCGATGGCGCTCATCACCATGCCAGGAGTGCAGAAGCCGCACTGCAGCGCGTGGTTGTCGCGGAAAGCTTCCTGCATCGGATGCAGCTTGTCGGCGCTCGGCGCCAGGCCTTCGATGGTCGTGACCTTGGAGCCTTCGACCTGGACGGCCAGAATGGTGCAGGACTTCACCGACTTGCCGTCGATCTCTACCACGCAGGCGCCGCACTGGCTGGTGTCGCAGCCGACGTGAGTCCCGGTCATACCCCAGGGTCTCGCGCAGGAACTGGACCAGCAGCGTGCGGGCCTCGACCTTGCCGGACACGGCCTTGCCGTTGACAGTCATGGCGACGTTAAGTGTCATTACTCATCTCCCAAGAAATTCTTTGCTTCGCGGCGCGTTGACGCGCGCCAACCCGGCGTTGCAGGCGACTCTCGCGCGCCGCTCCGTCACCGGTCAAGCGAATTACGAATACAGGATAACGCTTTAAGCAGCGCTCAGCGCCGCAGCAGGAAAACCACGATCAAAACGGCCACGACGATGCCGATCACCGTCCAGTGCCGATAGCCGCGTTGCGCTGCAGCAGACGCATTTGGGTCGTTCGGCGCCATGGTGGTTACGCCGCGGCAACCGGCGGCGGGGCGCCCACGCTCTCAGCGAACTTGCCAAAGAATTGATCTGCCAGCTTCTTGGCTGTGCCCTGGATCAGGCGCGCGCCGACCTGGGCGATCTTGCCGCCGACCTGGGCGTCGACCTCATAGCTCAGCAAGGTCTCACCGGCGTCCTCGGTCAGCTTCACGACCGCGCCGCCCTTGGCGAAACCGGCGACGCCGCCCTGCCCTTCACCGCTGATCTTGTAGCCGTTGGGCGGATCGATGTCGGACAGGGTCACCTTGCCCGAGAAACCTGCACTGACCGGCCCGATGCGCAACCGCACCTTGGCCGTCATCTCGGTGTCCGAAAGCTTCTCGAGAGTCTCGCAGCCCGGAATGCAAGCCTGAAGGATGGCCTGATCGTTCAAAGCTGCAAAAACCTTGTCGCGCGGCGCCGCGATCTTGTACTCGCCCTTGATTTCCATGAATCCACTCCGCCTGTCAGGCTACCATTTGCTCGTATAGGAGTCCGGCGGCAGTTCGGCCAGCGGCTCGCGTATCGACACATATATAGTCGCCAGATACGGGATCGCCATCAGCACCGCCAGCCCCGCGAGCCAATCCGCCTGGGTATTCCAGAACAGCGTCCGGATGACCCAGCGCCCGCCGTCGCTTCCGACGAAGCCTCCGGCGCCACCGTCGTAAAGCTTGATCGCCCCTTCCGTGACCACCAGCGCGGCCGCCCAGAAGATCAGCAGGCCAGACAAGGCGATTTCCGGCAGTACCGGCCGCAAGCGGCTGAAGGACTTGTTCATGCGCACGTAGCCCGCACTGCCGTCGTAACCCAGGAGGCGGCCGAACGACAGGCCGCGCATCAGGCGCTCCGGCCGCGGCACCTTCTCCTTGCGCAGGATGGTCATCGTCTTCCAGGCCATCAGCACGACGCTCGGCAGCACGAAACTCCAGATCGGGAAATCGCGGTAGCGGCCGTCGATGGCGATCTGCAGGTAGAACGTGTCGCTGAAGCGAATGCCGCCGCCATACCAGTCGATGGTGATGACGACGAGATAGAAGATGCAGAGCAACGTCAGCGCCAAATACAGAATCTGCAGCATCAGGTCGACGCGCTGGAAGATGCGCAGCCGCGGCAGCTCACGCCAAGCCTGCCAGGCCTCGCGCACGCGCGCACCGTAGAGCGACGGATCGGCCATCTTGCCGGTCAGACTGTCGGCAATGCCGAGCAACAGCGCGTAGCCGAAAGCTCCCAGCAGCAACGCCCAGAACACCAACCCCAGCATGCGCTCGAAGTAGAAGGTCCGTGAGAGATCGATCCAGAGCGACTGGACATAGGTCGTGGCCACGAGCTGGGAGAAAAGCGCAAAGATCGCGATCTGCTTGGCCTCGGCTCGACGCCGCCACCAGGCGAAGATCAGTACGATGAGTGCCGAGGCCATCGTCGACAGCGCGTAGAGGATGCGCCAGTGCGGTTCGGCCACGACCGGCTTGCCGAGTTGGAACTTGTCATTGCGTTGGGCGTCGAGCAGGCCCCAGGTGGCACCGACCGTGCCCTCCTGGCGCGACTTCCAATACTGATCGAAGGCCTCGACCACGTTGTAGTCGAGGTGCTCGCGCTCGGCGACGGCGCGGAAGATCGAGAAGAAGCGGACCTGCTCAACCCGCCCCGGCCGTGCGTCGGAGCGCATGCGACCGTCGCTCGGCCAGCCGGTCTCACCGATCACGATCTTCTTGCCGGGAAAGCGTGCCTGCACGCGATGGATAATGTCGACGATATGCTTCTCGATGCGGAGCGCCCCATCGGCCTCGCGCCGGTCGAGGCCGATCGGCTCGTCTTCCCAGTACGGCAGCAGGTGAATAGTGATGAAGTCGACGTCGTCGGCGAGGCTGGGATTGCGCAGCCAGAACTCCCACACGTCGGCGTAGGTGACCGGCTGCTTCACCCGCTGCTTCACCTGTCGGATGTAGGCGCGGAGCTGGGTGACCGTGAGGTCCTTGCGCAGCAGCACCTCGTTGCCGACGATCACGCGCTCGATCGTGTCGGGGTACTTGTTGGCATGGTCGATCAGCAGGTTGATCTGCTCGAGATTTTCCTTGTCGTTGTCGTTCAGCCAGGCGCCGTGCCAGACCTTGAGCCCGTACTTGCCGGCTCGCTGCGGCACGGTCTCGAGATTCTCACCGGACGAATAGGTCCGCACCGCGAGCACCTTGCCCTTGAGGCGCGCCAGATCCTGGTCGATCTGGTCGGGCGTCGGGAAGGTGCGCGACAGCGGGCTCTGGCCCGGGCGATAGGGCGCGAACGACACGCTTTGCAAAGGCGCGTTCGTCCAGCCAGCGATTTCGACCGGCTGGTTGGGCCACCACCACCACAGGAGATTGAGCGCCGCCACGAGTCCGAACGCGACGAGCGCCGCAAGTGCGCGCATGAAGGGTTTGTAGCAGGATCGACTAGCGGACCAATGGCTTCTTTTGGACGCTTGTCCCCAGCATTTAGATCGCTCCCCGTTGCACCCCGGCAATGGACTGGCGGAGCAGCTGGTGGCCGCGGAACAGCACGGCCTCCTTCCAGTCGTCCGTATCCGGGTAGAACTGGCGCCGCATGGCGGCACGCACCGGCTCGGCCTCCTTGCCCAACGGATCGCCGTACTTGTGCATCCAATGATCGGCGCGGAACGCCTTCTGCCCGCTCTCGCGGTCGAAGGTGCCGTATTCGAGGGTGCACATGGTGAGCCGGGTCTCCGGCTCCTTCAGCACGCGGTTCAGGCCATAGTGGCCCAGCCCATCGCGGGCGAGCTATGGTCGAAAGTTGGTGACGGTGAAGATCAAGAAGGCGGCATATCGTGGGGTAGTTGAAGCCTCCACTTCTCCATCGAAGGAGTGATATGCCGTGTCGCATTCTAACGTCGTCAAACTGGTTCAGCCAGGCACT
>CAIKZO010000034.1 GCA_903832005.1 Enhydrobacter aerosaccus
AGTGCCTGGCTGAACCAGTTTGACGACGTTAGAATGCGACACGGCATATCACTCCTTCGATGGAGAAGTGGAGGCTTCAACTACCCCACGATATGCCGCCTTCTTGATCTTCACCGTCACCAACTTTCGACCATAGCTCGCAGCAAGGTGCGCCGGAGCGGTCCCGTCTCGGGCTCGCGCGACAGCCGCGCGCGACGTTCGCGCTCGGCCTCGACGCCGATCGTATTGAGCTCGTTCAGCGCCTGGCCGATGCCGTCCTGCAGGCGGTGCAGTTCGCTGTCGCCCAGCCCCTCGCGCAGGCCCGCCAGCAGCGAGACCACGACTTGCGCCATCAGCTCCAGGGTCCGCGCCGCGAGCTGGCGCATCTGGCGATGGGCCGACGACGGCAACACGACGAACGACACCAAAAGGCCGATCACGGCGCCCAGTGCCACCTCGAGCACGCGGAAGACGGCCGAGTAGAACGGCGTCGTGTGGGTGATCGTCGGCACCAGCAGCACGATGATCGCGGTGATCGGCAGCACGTTCATGTTGGCGCGCGTGGCGGCATAGAGCGCCAGTGGCGCCACCGAGATGAACAGCACGACCAGCAGCGCCCATTCGCTCTCGTGCGGAATGACGATGGCGATGGCCCCGCCATAGATCGCGCCGCCGATAGTGCCGACCAGATAGTCGGCCGACGCCTTGATCGAGCGGCCGACACTCATCTGGGTCACGATCACCGCCGTCAGCACGGTCCAGAGCGGCAGCGGAATGTGCACCGCCTGGGCCACGACCAGGGCCAGGATCGCCGCCAGGGTGACCCGCAGCGCCAATGTGAGTTGGATCCGGGTCAGCTGCCCGAGCCGAACACGCAGCCGATTCCAGGCGATTTGTAGTTGTTTCACAGGGACTTAGCGGGTCTGAAGTTCATGTCCCGCACAGAGAACCACGACTGGCCGTCCGGGGAAAGGCTCGTCCCAGGGCGCAGAAAATTGCATCGACCGGCAACCGATCCGAGTCAGGGGGCGTTCCTTTAGCAATCGCCACCCGCGCTTTTGGAGGGGACCATGAAGAAACCTGGATTGATCGCCGCCGTCGCATTCGGTGGCATTATTATCGGCGCCACCGCGTTCGCCGCGCCGCCGATCACTTTCACCCCGGCCCCTGCCCAGGTGCGGGCCGAGCAGACCTGCGGCAACGAGGGCGTCCGCCCCAAGTCGGCCGCGTGGGAACTCTGCCTGGCGCATGTGACGCGCGCGTATGAGTGGGGTGAGGCTGGCCTTGCGAAGCAGCTTGCCCGCACCGCCAGTGCCGCGCGCGAGAGCTGCATGAACGAGGGCCAGAGGGTCGAGACGGCGGGCTTCAAGGACTGCGTCGGCCGCGAGATGGATGCACGCAGCGATCTTCTGATCCTGGGTGACGACCAGAGCGGTGAGAACGTGGCGCAGCAGCCCTAGACCATCGCTACATGGTTTGACGAACAAAGGGTGAGGTGGCCTGGCCATCTCACCCTTTTTCTTGCCTGAAAGATGCCGCGCGAGCCCCAGCATCGCCCAAATTGAACCGGCAACCGATTTTGAAAGGCAGCGTTTTTCTAGGACACGAGCTGCCTCGCTCACAACAACAGTCTCGCGCACAAACAGTCTCGCGCACAACAACAGGAGAATGACCATGTCCCGTGGAACCATACTTGCAGTTGCTCTGGGCGGCCTGGTACTTGCCGGCACGCCGTTGGCGGGCGCCAATGCCCAGTCGCGCGATGCGCGAGACGACTTTTATCGCGGCGCACCCAACGTCGCTTACAGCACCGCTGATGCTTATAGCGATGCCAGCCAGGTCTGCTCGTCGTACGGTCTCAACCCGCACACGTTGGGCTATCGCGGCTGCATCGACAACGAAGTGACGCGGCGTGGCGACACCGTTCAGGCCATCAGCGTGCCGGATGACACCCCGCACATGGCCGTTACCTCCGACAGCTACGGCTTCGGCTACGATCGGCAGGGCAACCTGCTCGACAACAGTGGCTACGTGATCCGCCCTGCGCCGCTGAACCCGTAATTTCGACGCGTAAAGCGTGACGTGAAACAGCCGGCCGGGCAGCCTTGCCCGGCCGGTTTCTTTTGTGGAATGAAGAGGCATGGAATCCCTGCCCTCTTCCGTCCTTCCTGATGGCGTCCGCGCCCGCATCCTCCCCGGCATCAACGGGCTCGATATCCACGTGCTCGAAGCCGGCGCCGGCAAAGGCCGTCCCGCCGTCTTGCTGCTGCACGGCTTTCCCGAACTGGCCTACAGTTGGCGCAAGGTGATGCCGGCATTGGCTGGCGCGGGCTACCACGCGATCGCGCCGGACCAGCGCGGCTATGGCCGCACGACGGGGTGGAGCAAGGACTTCGACGCCGATCTCTCGAGCTTCCGTTTCCTCACTCTGCTGCGCGACACGCTCGGCGTCCTGAACGCACTGGGCCATCGCACAGCCGAAGCCGTCGTCGGTCACGACTTTGGCGCGGCCGTCGCGTCGTTCCTGGCGCTGGTACGGCCCGACGTCTTCAAGCGCATGGTGCTGATGAGCGCACCGTTCGGTGGAATTCCTTCCATCCCGTTCGACACCATGGGCAAGCCGGCGCCTGCAAAGGCCCCCGACATTCACGCCGCCCTCGCGGCCTTGCCGCGGCCGCGCAAGCATTACCAGTGGTACCAGTCGACGCGCGAGGCCAACGAGAACCAGTGGCACGCCAAGCAAGGCGTGCACGATTTCATGCGCGCCTACTACCACTACAAGAGCGCCGACTGGAAAGGGAACAAGCCCTACGAGTTGAAGGGCTGGATCGCCGAAGAGCTTGCCAAGATGCCGACCTACTACGTCATGGATCTCGCTGAAGGCATGGCCGAGAGCGTGGCCAAGGAGATGCCCTCGGCCGCCGAGATCGCGGCCAACAAGTGGATGACCGACGACGAGATGCGCGTCTACTCGACCGAGTACGAGCGCAACGGCTTCCAGGGCGGCTTGAACTGGTATCGCGTGCGCACGTCAGGGCTGGTCGGCAAGGAATACGAAGCCTTCGCCGGCCGCACCATCGATCAGCCGTCGACCTTCATCTCGGGCAAGAGCGACTGGGGCAACTACCAGACGCCGGGCGCGCTCGAGCGCATGCAGAAGAGCGCCTGCACCAACATGAAAGAAATCCACCTCATCGAGGGCGCCGGCCACTGGGTCCAGCAGGAGCAGGCCGACGAAGTGAACCGCCTGCTGCTGCAGTTCCTGAAGTCTACCTGACGCGCCACGCCGCGGCTTCGGCCGGATCGGCGTTGCATGCCGCCGTCACGAATGCTGCGGTCAGCAACGTCGCCTGCCGCAGCTCGCCTTGCGCCACCTTGTCCCGCGTATCGGCAGGCGTCAGCACCTTGTGGAGGTGCGCGTTGGCATCGTCGAAGCCCGCCACCAGCCGGATCGCGGGAATACCGCCCGCGGCAAAGTTCGCGTGGTCGGAGTTGGTCATCAGCAGGCGCACGGTGCGCACCGATTGGCCATTGGCTGCCGCTACCTTGAGCAGGAACGGCTCGACACCGCCATAGCCGCTGGTCAGCGCTGCGAGGTTGGGACTGCCCGCCACCGAGTCGAGATTGACGTTGAGCGCGATCTTGCCGCGCTCCGTTGCGCCCAAGGCCTCGACATATTGCGCCGAGCCGGTGAGCGCCCATTCCTCGACCGAGAAGAACATCACCCGCAGGCCACGCCGGTACTTCGCGACATGCGGTGACAGCGCCCGCGTCACCGCCAGCACCGAGGCGAGGCCGGTGCCGTTGTCCATCGCCGACTCGGCCAGGTCATGACCGTCGACATGGGCGGACAGCACCACCCATTCGTCCGTCGTGCCGGGATACTCGTACATCAGTGTCTCGGTCTCGGCCGGACTCTCCTCGGTCTCGACCGTCATCGTGACCTTGGGCCAGCCCGCCGCCGTGCGCGCCAGGCGCGCCGCGACCTCGGGCGGAATGCCCAGGCCCGGAATGCCCTCCCCGCCCATGCGGCCCGACGATCCGGTGACCACATGGCCCGGCAGCGGTCCCGCGATCAGGAAGCCCACCGCGCCATGCTCGCGCGCCATGTCGTACTTGCGCCGGCGATGGATGGTGCCCGCGGCGAACATCAGCTCGTGCCGCGCCAACACGATGCGGCCCTGGATGTCCTTGGCGTGCTCGGCGAACTCCTCGGGCGTGCCGCGACCGATGTCGAGCACTTCAGCCGTGAGTCCTCCCGATGCCGTGGCGATCGAGCGGACCAGCGGATGGCACTTGGCCATCGTGCCGTCGGCCAGGCGCAAGGTCGCCTTCTTCGAGCGCCAGCCGCCGTAGGGCACCGGGATCGAGCGGCCCGCGTTGGCGGGCGACGCCGCCTTCACCCTCTCACGCAACAGCGCGAAAGCCTTCTTCTCGCTCTCCGTGCCGGCCAGACGCCCACCGGTATCGCAGATGTCGTTGAAGTCGCGCCACAGGTCGGGATCGGAGGCGAGTCCGGCAGCAACGACAGTATCGAGACGAAGGTCGGTCATCGGTTCAGTTTCCCATCGAGCAGTTCGAGGAAGGCCGCGGCGAGCACGGACGGCTCGCGATCGCGGCGGTGAAAGACGCCGATCTCATAGACCACCGCCGGCTCGAACGGCCGCACGACCAATCCGAGATGGCCGAAGCTGGCGGCGGACAGAGGATCGACCAATGACCACCCGGTGCCCTCCGACACGAGGGCGCAGAGGCTGGCGAAGAATTCCGCCTCGGCCACGGCATTGATCTGCGCGCCGGCCGCCGCGAAGGTCGCGAAGATGCGGTTCGGCACCTGATGCGAGCGCGCCGGCATCACCATCGGGTACTCGGCCAGCAGCTTGGGCGTGACGACCTTGCGCGAGGTCAGTGGATGACGCGGCGGCAGGATCGCGACGCAGCGCATCTGGTACTTCACGACCGAGACGTCGGTCTCGTCGATCGGCAGCTCGGCGATGCCGATGTCGAAGCTTTCGCTCGGCAGCAGCTGGCTCACGACATCGGAGTGACGCGAGATCAGGCGCACCGACACCCCCGGCCGCTCACGCAGGAACTCCGCGACCAGCGGCGGCAGCAGCGAGATCGCCGCCGACGGGTGGCTGGCGATGACCAGCCGCCCTGACTGGCCCTCGCGGATCTGCGCCGTCGTGGTGGTCAGTCGATCGACCTCGCCCAGCACGCGGCTTGCTTCGGCATAGAACAGCATGCCCTCCGGCGTGGGCTTCAGCCGCCCGCCCGCCCGCTCGAACAGCGAGAAGCCCACCGTCTCCTCGAGCTTGGCGATCTGACTCGAAACGGCGGGCTGCGTAATGCCCATCGTCTGGGCAGCCGCGGTCATCGACCTCGTGTCGACGACGGCCCGAAAGGCCTCCAGGAGCTTGACGTCCATAGGGTATAAGAATTCCTTATTAGCTCTTTATAGCGCTATTACGCCACTTCTAGCAAAGATTTGGCCAACAGCCACGACAGTTGCCGCACGGCATAGGATTTGCTTATGCTGCACCATGGCTTCTTCTCCCATCATCGTCGCGGAAGGCATCAGCAAGCGGTTCGGCGAGAACCAGGTGCTGACGCGCGTCTCGCTGCCGGTGATGGAGCGTGACGTGCTCTGCGTCGTGGGCCCGTCGGGCTCCGGCAAGACCACCCTGCTGCGCTGCCTCGCTCTTCTCGAGACGCCGAGTGAAGGCCGCGTGGTCATGGAAGGCGCCACGATCTCCACGCCCGAACAGGAAAAGCCGGTGAAGGCTGCCGCGCGCGCCGTGCGCTCCGAGATCGGCATGGTGTTCCAGCACTTCAATCTCTGGCCGCACATGTCGGTGCTGGAGAACCTGATCGAGGCGCCGCTGCGGGTGAAGAAGATGCCGCGCGTCGAAGCGGTCGCCATTGCCGAGGCGCTGCTGGCCAAGGTCAACCTGCTCGACAAACGCGATGCGTACCCGGCACGGCTGTCGGGCGGCCAGCAGCAGCGTGTCGCCATTGCCCGCGCGCTGGCCATGTCGCCCAAGGTCCTGCTGTTCGACGAGGCCACCAGTGCGCTCGATCCGGAGCTGCGCCGCGAGGTGCTGCTGGTCATGCGCCAGCTCGCCGCCGAGGGCATGACCATGCTGGTGGTGACCCACGAGATGGGCTTTGCGCGCCATGTCGGTACGCGCACCGTGTTCATGGATCGCGGCGAGATCGTTGAGGAGGCGCCGGGGGCTGCCTTCTTCGAGGCGCCGAAGACGGAGCGCGCGCAGCGCTTCCTGCAGCAGTTCGAAGAGTGACGGGGAACGGGGACAGAGGGAGACTGATCATGGGTGTGAAGACGATCCTGGGCGCGCTCGCACTGGCGGGCATTGCGGCGACGGTCCTGCCGGCCGAAGCACAGCAGACGCAGTCGCGACTGTTCGAGGTGACCAAGAGCCACAAGCTCCGCGTCTGCCAGTTCCCGCTCTACTATTCGATCTCCTACCGCAATCCCAAGACCGGCGAGTTGGAAGGCATCGA
The DNA here is from genome assembly GCA_903832005.1 of Enhydrobacter aerosaccus. Lineage (GTDB taxonomy): Bacteria > Pseudomonadota > Alphaproteobacteria > Reyranellales > Reyranellaceae > Reyranella > Reyranella aerosaccus_B. The sequence goes on from CAIKZO010000034.1 coordinate 6,505, forward strand.
TGCCGACCTCTCCAAGGAGCTGGCGAAGGAACTCGATGCCAAGCTCGAGGTCGTCGAGACCAGCTTCGGCGCCTTCATCGCCGACCTGCAGTCCAACAAGTGCGACATCGGCATGTTCGGTGTCGGCGCGACCCTGAAGCGCGCGCAGGCCGTCGAATTCTCCAAGCCTTATCTGGTGACCAACGTCTATGCCGTCGTGCGCAAGGACGGGCCGATCAAGAAGTGGGAAGACATCGACAAGAAGGGCATCAAGGTCGCCGTCTCGCTGGGCAGCTTCATCGAGCCCTTCATGAAGAGCTACCTCAAGAACGCCGAAGTCGTCTCGATCGCCCCGCCCAACACGCGCGAGGCCGAACTGGTCGCCCAGAGGGTCGACGTCGACATGACCGACTTCCCGACCGCTGTGAAGGTGACCGACGAATTCGACTGGGCGGCCTATGTGACGCCGAGTGAGAAGCTCGCGGTCACGCCCTACGCCTACGTCGTGGCGCCCGGCGACCAGATCTGGCTGAACTTCATCAACCTGTTCGTCGACACGATCAAGATGGACGGCCGCCTGAAGAAGTTCGCCGAGAAGAACAAGCTCGGGCCGATCGTGGCACCGTAGAGCTGAGGCGAGAGCGCGATGTTCAAGTACCAGTTCCGCTGGGACATGGTCCTCGGCGACAACTTCGACTTCATGATGTCGGGGTTGCAGATGACCCTGATCATCTCGGCGTCGACCCTGGTGCTGGCGATGATCGCAGGCCTGATCATCGCCCTCCTCGACATGTCGCGCTTCCCACCGGCACGCTGGATCGGTCTCACCTTCGGTGAGATCATCCGCAACACGCCGATCCTGGTGCAGCTGCTCTGGGTCTATTACGTGCTGCCGATCGTGTTCAGCGTGCGCATCGACTCTCTGACGGCGCTGATCATCGGTCTCTCGCTGTACCAGGGCGCGTTCATCTCCGAGGTCTACCGCTCGGGCATCCAGGGCGTGCCGCGTGGCCACTCGGAAGCAGCCCAGGTGCTGGGCCTGACGCCGTTGCAGAACTTCATCCGTATCGTCCTGCCGCAGGCGATCCGCATGACCCTGCCGCCGCTCGCCTCCAACTTCGTGCAACTGATCAAGTTCTCTTCTCTGGGTGCGGTGATCTCGGTGAGCGAGATCACGCGGCGCGGCATGGAGCTCAGCGCGTCGAACTTCCGCCCCCTGGAAACCTTCACCTTTATTGCGGTCGTCTACTTCATCATCTGCTGGCCCCTTGCCATGGGCATTCGCTGGTGGGAACGCCGCCTGCGAGCACGCTGACATGTCGGATATTCGCAACGCGCTCGCGCGCCAGGTCGACGGCGCGCTCGACGGACTGATCTCCGTCACGCAACGGCTGGTCGGCGTCGCCTCGCCCAATCCGCCCTCCGACACGGAGGAGATCGCGAAGGTAGCCGAAGCGCTGCTGCGCGAGATCCCCGGTATCGAGATCGAGGTGATCGAGCCAGCGCCCCGGGTGAAGAGCATTATCGGCCGCATCCGGAGTGGCAAGCCCGGCCGCCGCCTGATCTTCAACGGCCATCTCGACACGTTTCCAATCCTGGAGACTTTGCCGTGGACCGTGCCGCCGCTGGGCGGCGTACTGAAGGACGGCAAACTATATGGCCGCGGCGTCAGCGACATGAAGGGCGGCCTCGCCTGCTCGATCCTGGCGGCCAAGCTGCTGGCCGGGAACCGCGACGCTTGGTCGGGCGAGATCGTGCTCACCCTGGCCGGCGACGAGGAGAACATGGGCTCGCTCGGCACCGGGTACATGATGGAGCATGTGCCGCACGCCAAGGGCGACGCCAACATCTGTGGTGACGTCGGCTCGCCCAAGGTCGTGCGCTTCGGCGAAAAGGGCTTGATGTGGGTCGAGGTCGAGGCCACCGGCTCGCCGGCCCACGGTGCGCATGTCCATCGCGGCACCAACGCGATCGATCGCCTGCGCACCGCGCTCGACCGGCTGAAGGACCTCGAAGACGTGCCCTTCCAGGCGCCGCCCGTCGTCACCGCCGCGATCGCCAAGGCCAAAGCGATCTCCGAGCCTTTGTCGGGCGCGGGCGAGTCCGAGACTTTGCAGCGCGTCACCGTGAACATCGGCACGATCGAGGGTGGCACCTCGCCCAATCTCGTGCCGACGCATTGCATCGCCCGCGCCGACATCCGCCTGCCCGTCGGCATCACGACGGACGTGCTCGCGGCCAAGCTCGACGAATGGCTGGCGCCGCTGGAAGGCGTCACCTGGCGCGCCATCCGCCGCTTCGAGCCCTCCTTCACGGCGCCGACCGACGAGATCATCCAGCGCACTGCCAAGGTCGCGCAGGAGGTCCTGGGCACGGCGCCTGCGGTGAACATGCGGGTCGGCGGCTCCGACTCGCGCTGGTACCGGCCGGCCGGCGTGCCGACGGTCGTGCTGGGCCTCACGCCCTTCAACATGGGCGGCGCGGACGAATATGTTCTGGTCGAGGAGCTCCTGGCGGTCGCCAAGATCCACACCCTCACGGCTTTCGACTTCCTGACAGCGGGACAATGACCATGGAACGGCTTTCCGACGACGAGCTCTTCACCTTGCCGATGACCTTCATGGGCGCGCCGTATGGAAGGCCCGGCCCCGGCAGCAGAGCCGCCGTCCTCGGCATTCCCTTCGACTGCGGCACCAACATGCGCATCGGCGCGCGCGGCGGCCCCGACTCGGTCCGCGAGAAATCGCAGCTCATGCGCCGCTTCAACCCGACCAATGCCGACTTCGATCCGGTGACGGCGCTGGGCCTGGTCGACTGCGGCAACGTCAAGCTGACACCCAGCAAGATCGTCGACGCCTTCGAGCGCACCGAGCAGGCCGTCGACCGGATCGTGCAGGCCGGCGCCGTGCCGATCACCATCGGCGGCGACGGCTCGGTCACGGTCCCCGTCGCGCGCGCGGTCGGCAAGAAGTATCCGAAGATGGCGGCACTCCACATCGATTCACACACCGACTCCTACCCCTACGGCGCGGACGAGAAGTACAACTCCGCCACCCAGTTCACGCACGTGGCCGAGGAAGGGCTGATCGATCCCGAGTTCTCCTGGCACGTCGGCATCCGCAGCACGACCTATGCGCAAGGCGTCGTGCCGCGCGCCATGAGCCTCGGCTACAAGATCGTCTCGATCGACGAACTGATCCGCGGCGGTTTCGCCCAGCGCATGGCCGAGTTCAAAGACAAGGTCGGCAAGCGGCCGGTCTATCTCTGCTTCGACATGGACGTGTTCGACCCGTCCTGCGCGCCCGGCGTCTGCACGCCGTCGTGGGGCGGCCTCAGCGCGCGCGAGGGCATCGACCTGCTGCGCTGCCTTACCGACCTCAACATCGTGGCCGTCGACGTGAACACGGTGAGCCCGCCACAGGACGTGAACGGCATGGCCGCGCACCTCTGCGCCCACGTCATCTACGAAACGCTCGTGCTGCTCTGCCGCCAGATGGGTCTCGAAGGCGCACATTAGTCCGACGGTTTCCACGGTTTTCACGGTTTAAATACGGTTGTCAGAAACCGTGGTCATCGGAGCGCGCCACTCCAGTGGCGCATCATGA
>CAIKZO010000035.1 GCA_903832005.1 Enhydrobacter aerosaccus
AGTTAGCGCTACCCCGCTACCCCGCTACCCCGCTACCCCGCTACCCGTCGCTCCCGTTTAATTCCCGTTATTTAAACGGGAACTACTCGCGGCAACGTCGAACGGACGATGCCGTTACGACTGAATGGCCACGCAAAAATCGCCCCGCGCGATGATCCTCGACCGCTTCGCGGCGGGATACATCAACATCGACAGTCTCGCGATCGAGGAGGCGGGCGATCGCGTGCGCATCACGGGCGCAGTGCCGACGGAAGACGAGCGGCAGCGCGCAGTGAATTTGCTGGGCGAGGCGCAGGCCGAAGGCATCCGTTTGAGCCATGCGATCGAGGTCCGGCCCGCCGGCAAACCGGCCGACGAAGCGGCCTCCATAGTGGATATCCGCTATCCGCCGGAGCCGGCTTAAACGGCCCTGCCGCGTCTAACCTGTTGAAAGATAGGCGAAAAACCTTCCGCCCTGCGATTTTGTGCAGTGCGCCATATGCTTGACATGGTCGGTTGAACGCCCCTACACGAAAACCCCTTTGCCGGATGGGAGTCCGGCGGCAACTCACCATAGGCGTAACGCATGAAAGTGCTCGTCGCGGTCAAGCGGGTCATCGACTACAACGTCAAGATTCGCGTCAAGGCCGACAACACCGGTGTCGAGACGGCCAACGTCAAGATGTCGATGAACCCCTTCGATGAGATCGCTGTCGAAGAAGCGATCCGGATGAAAGAGAAGGGCGCCGCGACCGAGATCATCGCTTTCTCCGCCGGACCCGCCCAGTGCCAGGAGACGATCCGCACCGCGCTCGCCATGGGCGCCGACCGCGGCGTCCTCGTCCAGACCGATGCCGAACTGCAGCCGCTGGCCGTCGCCAAGCTGCTCAAGGCCGTGGTCGACAAGGAACAGCCCGGCCTGGTGATCGTCGGCAAGCAGGCGATCGACGACGACTCCAACGCCACCGGCCAGATGCTGGCAGCGCTGCTCGGCTGGTCGGTCGGCACCTTCGCCAACAAGCTCAACGTCGCCGACGGTTCGGTCGAGGTGAAGCGCGAGGTCGACGGCGGCCTCGAGAACATCAAGCTCAAGATGCCGGCGGTGATCACCACCGACCTGCGCCTCAACGAGCCGCGCTACGCCTCGCTGCCCAACATCATGAAGGCGAAGAAGAAGCCGATCGAAGTGCTGGCGCCGGACGCGCTGGGCGTCGACGTGGCGCCGCGCCTCAAGACGCTGAAGGTCGAGGAGCCGCCGAAGCGTAAGTCCGGCATCAAGGTGAAGACCGTGGCCGAGTTGGTCGAGAAGCTGAAGAACGAAGCGGGAGTGATCTGACCATGGCCATTCTCGTCGTCGCCGCGCATGACGGCAAAGCCGTCCGCGCCAACGTCGCCAATGCCGTCGCCGCCGCGGGCCAGATGGGCTCGGATGTGACCGTGCTGGTCGCCGGCAAGGACTGCGGCGAAGCCGCCAAGTCGGCCGCCGCGATCGCCGGCGTCGCCAAGGTGCTGCAGGCGGAAGACGCCGCCTACGCCAACTGGCTGGCCGAGGATGTGGCGCCGCTGGTCGTGAAGCTAGCCCCCAACTACAGCCACATCGTGATGGCGGCCGACTCCGTCGGCAAGAACATCGCGCCGCGCGTCGCGGCCCTGCTCGATGTCGGTCAGGTCTCCGAGGCGATCAAGGTGGAGTCTCCCGACACGTTCGTGCGGCCGATCTATGCCGGCAACGCCATGGCCACCGTGCAGAGCACCGACAAGATCAAGGTCATCACGGTGCGTCCGACCAACTTCAAGGCGGCGGCCGGTGGCGGCTCTGCCCCGATCGAGCAGATCGGCGGCGAGGGCTCCAAGGGCCTGTCGTCCTACGTCGGCGCCGAGCTCTCCAAGAGCGAGCGTCCGGAGCTCACCTCGGCCAAGATCGTGGTCTCGGGTGGCCGCGGCATGGGCAGTGGCGACAACTTCAAGATCCTCGAGAAGCTGGCCGACACGCTGGGTGCGGGCCTCGGCGCCAGCCGCGCGGCGGTCGACGCGGGCTACGTGCCGAACGACTATCAGGTCGGCCAGACCGGCAAGGTGGTGGCGCCCGACCTCTACATCGCCGTCGGCATCTCCGGTGCGATCCAGCATCTCGCCGGCATGAAGGACAGCAAGACCATCGTTGCGATCAACAAGGACGAAGAGGCGCCGATCTTCCAGGTCGCCGACTACGGCATCGTGGGCGATCTGTTCCAGATCGTTCCCGAGCTCACTGCCGCCGTAGAGAAGAAGTAGGGTTCAGGAGTTCCCATGGTGATCAAGCGCATCGGCGTCATCGGCGCTGGCCAGATGGGCAGCGGCATCGCCCATGTCTGTGCCCTCAAGGGCTACGACATCCGTCTGGTCGACGTCGACCAGTCCCGTCTCGATGCGGGCATCGACGCCATCGGCCGCAACATGGACCGCCAGATCGGGCGCGGCATGATCCGCCCCGAGGACAAGGATGCGGGCATCAAGCGCATCACCACCGGCGTCGACTACAAGGTCTTCGCCGACTGCGACCTGGTCGTCGAAGCGGCGACCGAGAACGAGTCGGTCAAGCGCGAGATCTTCAAGAAAGTCTGTGTCGGCCTGCCGCCGAACGTCCTGCTGGCGACCAACACCTCGTCGATTTCGGTGACGCGTCTTGCGTCCGTGACCGACCGCCCGGGCAAGTTCATGGGCATGCACTTCATGAACCCGGTGCCGCTGATGGGCCTGGTCGAGCTGATCCGGGGCATCGCCACGGAAGAGGAGACCTTCCGCACCGTTCGCGAAGTGGTCGTGAAGCTCGAGAAGAAGCCGGTCAATGCCGAGGATTTCCCGGCGTTCATCGTGAACCGCATCCTGCTGCCGATGATCAACGAGGCGGTCTACGCGCTCTACGAAGGCGTCGGCAACGTCGAGGCGATCGACACCGGCATGAAGCTCGGCGCCAACCATCCGATGGGCCCGCTCGAGCTGGCTGATTTCATAGGCCTCGACACTTGTTTGTCGGTGATGCAGGTCCTGCACGAAGGTCTGGCGGATTCGAAGTACCGGCCGTGCCCGCTGCTGGTGAAGTATGTCGAGGCCGGCTGGGTCGGCCGTAAAGTGAAGCGCGGCTTCTACGACTATTCCGGCGAGCGGCCCGTTCCGACTCGGTGAGGGCCCGACCCGCTAATAGCGAGGCAAGCGGCCGCGTTGCCCAACGCGCCGTTTGCTGGCTAGGATCGCGGGCATGATTCACATTCCCCAGGTCGTTGCACGGATACCGATCCTGCGGGGTGTCTTTCGTCTTTTGCTGATGGCCTATGCGCGGCTGTTCAAGAGCCGCTTCGTGATCGAGAATCGCATGGGCCTCGATCTCCTGCTCGACCGCGACAACATCATCGACTGGCAGCTCTTCATCGCCGGCAAGTGGGAGCGGCCGCAATTCACCGAGTTGTTCGGCCTGGCCGCCGAGCAGCTGCGGCGGCGCAAGGCCGACGCGGTGTTCCTCGACGTCGGCGCGCACTGGGGACTCTATGCGCTGGCAGCGCGCCAGAGCGGCATGTTCGGCCGCATCGTGGCCTTCGAACCCGACCCGATCAGCTATGCCCAGCTCCACGCCAACCTGTTCCTGAACAAGGCGCACGACTTCATCGAGACACGGCAGCTCGCGGCGACCAACCGCGAGCGCGTCTTCGCGCTCGAGCCGGGCGACATCCACAATCGCGGCGCGACGCGGGTGATCGATCCCGATCGCGGCCATCCCGCCACCTGCCGCGGCGTGACGATCGATAGCGAATTCGACTTTGCCGACAAGCTGGTTGTCATCAAGATCGACGTCGAGAGCCACGAGCCCGAGGTGCTGGACGGGATGAAGCGCCTGCTGTCGCGCAACCGCTGCATCATCCAGGTCGAGGTGTGGGACCAGCCGGCGGGCGAGACCGAGCGGCGTTTCAAGGCCCTGTCGACGCTGTTCACCTCCTACGGCATCCGCTTCGTGCGGGCGATCGACGCCGATTTCTATTTCGTCTCCGATTTCCCCCACGCTCGCGAGGTCCGATCATGAAACGTCCTCTGCTGCGCGTCCTTGCGTTCCTGCTGGTGCTTGCGCCGTTGGCGCCGGCCAGCGCGCAGGCGGTGTTCATCGCCCGCAAGGCCGTGCAGCGCATCCATTCCATGGCGATCGAGAGCGAGCAGGCGGGCGGTCCTCGCCGCGAGTTCGTCACCGTGATCCTCGAGGCGCCGGCCGATCGTGTGTTCGAGACGGCGCTCGAGACCGTTCGCCACAATCCCAATGCGCGCCTGCTGATGAGCGATCCCGTCCAGCGCCGCCTGCAGGTGGCCGAGGGCGAACGGGTCGGCACCGTGAACGTGGTCGAGCTCGACAAGGACGTCTCGCAGCTGATGATCGCCGGGACCTCGCCCGCCAACGAGCCGCCCGCCGCCTCGCGCGTGATCGCGACCGTGATGCGGCTCTGCGAGCAGATGAAGAAACAGTGCACGGTGGAGTAAGACGATGCGTATCGCGGTTCTGTTCTTCGCCCACGAGACCGTGACGTTCCTCGCGAACGACACGACTCTCGCTGACTTCACCTACCCCGGCTCCCCCGCCGCGGGCGAAGCGCTGCTTGCCCACGATCCCAAGGGATACATGGGCGGCTTCGTCAAAGTCGCGCGCGAGTACGACGGCGTCGAACTGGTCGGTATCGAATCGCCGCTGTGGCCGAAGACCGGCACCGGTTCGGGCTGGATCACCCAGGAGGCCTACGAGACCTTCCTCGGCAAGATGATCGCGGAGCTCAAGGCCGGCGGGAAATGGGACGGCGTCTATCTCAGCCTGCACGGCGCGATGGGCGTGCGCGGCGTGGCGAAGCCCGAAGCCGACATCGCGCGGCGCGTGCGCGAGGTGGTGGGGCGCTCCGCCTTCATCGTCGGCACTTTCGATCCGCACGGCAACGAGGACGAGGAGTTCCTGGCCGCCGCCGACATGGCGTTCTGCGTGAAGTACTTCCCGCACTACGACAGCCACCTGCAGGGCGAGCGCGCGGCGCGCATGCTGGTGCGCGCGATCCGCGGCGACTACACGCCCACGACGGTCACCCAGAAGGTGCCGATCATCACGCCGACGGTGCTGCAGTGGACCGGCGCCTCGCCGTGGATGGACATGGTGCAGCGCGCGATGATCTGGGAAGCGCGCGAGCCCGACGTCTATGTGAACGTGTTCTTCGGCTTTCCCTTCGCCGACGTGCCCGATGTCGGGCTGACGTTCGAGGTCATGACCAACGGCAATCCGAAGCTGGCGCGCCACATCGCCGACGACATGGCGCAATGGGCGTGGCGTCGACGCGAGGCGCTCTTGAACACAGCCAAGGTCCATCTGATCCCGGAGGGTGTGAAGCTCGCCAAGCAGGCGATCGCCAAAGGGGAGACGCCGGTGGTGCTGGCCGACCACAGCGACCGCTCGGGCTACGCGACCTGGATACTGAAGGAAGTGATCGAGCAGGGACTCGAGAGTGTGCTGATTGCGACCGTCGCGGATGCCAAGCTGAGCGACGCGCTGAAGGCGAAGGGCGTGAAGGCGGGCGACGCGTTCGATTATGACGTGGGCGGACTGGCCGATGAGTCGGCAGGTCAACCGGTCCGGGTCAACGGAACCGTTGTCAAAGCTGTGGAAGCCAACGGCTTGCTTTGGGTCGTGGTCGAGTTCGGCAAGGGCAACGTGCTGGTCCTAAGCCGCTTCCTCGTGCAGGTCCAAGAGACGCAGCATCTCACCGATCTGCTCGGCGACATCTCCAAGTTCAAGGCCATCGCCATCAAGAGCCGCGTGCACTTCCGGCGCGGCTTCGACGACAGCGGCTTCGCCAAGACGATTTTGCTGGTCGAGCCGGTCGAACCGTACCTCGGCACGGTCCGGCTCGACGGCCTGTCCTACAAGAATGTCGACCTGAAGAAGTTCTATCCCTACGGTGACGTCAAATTCCCGTAGAGGAGAAGGAGGACGCCATGGCCATCGAGATTATGGAGATCCATCACACCGGCGTGCGCATCGACACCGGCGCCGAGAAGCTCGAAGCGACCAAGGGTTTCTACAACGACGTGCTGGGCCTGCCGCACGACACCAAGCGGCCGCTTATTCCCGGCATTCCCGGCGCCTGGATCAATGTCGGCGAAGTGGGCCAGATCCATCTGATCGGGGGCGAGCAGCCGTCGCCGGTCGCCAAGGGCCCGGGCCAGGATCCGACGCGGCCGCATGTCGCCTTCGCGGTGAAGGACATCGTGGCGACGCGCCAGGAACTCGACCGCATGGGCGTGACCTATTGGGTGATCGAGGGACTCACCAGTCCAGACTCGACGCAGGTCTTCATGAACGATCCTTGCGGCAACATGGTGGAGCTGCACCAGTTCGACAAATGCCGTTGCCGCGCCAGCAATAGGGCGTAACCGCCACCGTCGCGAAACACACGAAACGCATCTGCTGCGCCGCAACATCGGTACGTTACCGGTAGATCCCTACACGAGTACTTCGATCGTGGAGGGGTAAAATGGTTCAGCTTGCTGGCGCTATTGCCTTCGGTCTGGCGGCCGCTGCGTTCCTCTGGGAAGGCGACCCGATCCTTGGCTTTGTCTTCGTGACCTGTGCCTTGGTCTGGGCCGGCGCGACATGGGTGCAGAGGCCCCTGCGTCGTCCGGTTTCGGGCGAGCGCGACGGTCTCCTGCCGAGACACTAGTCCGTCATTAGTCGTTCGCCGCCGCGCTCTCCGTCGAGCGCGCCGGCCACACCGGCTTGTGATAGCCGAGCGGCACCGACGGCCGGGTCCAGAAGCCCGGCGTTGCCGACAGTTGCGCGACGGGCGCCAGGTGACGCAGCGGTCCCTTCGGGGTCTGGCTGGTCGTCGACCAGCGCTCGACCTCCGACGCTTCGAATTCGGCGGGCACGTTCGCAAGCGTGCTCGCCGGCACTTCGCCCATGTCGACCAGCCACTTGCCGACCTGGGCGAGCGAGATGCGCACCAGCCAGCTGCCGCCTTCGGTCGCGCGCCGCGCCAGCGCCACCATGGCGCCGAACGCCATCAGGTAGCCGGTGCAATAGTCGATCGCCGACAGCGGATAGAACTGCGGGCCGGGCTCCTTCCCCGGAAAGAGCTCGCCCTGGCGCAAGACCATGCCGCTCACCGCCTGTACGACGGTGTCGAAGCCGCGCCGTCCGGACCAGGGACCGGCGTGGCTGAAGGCCGACAGCGAGACACAGACCAGGCCGGGCCGCAGCTTCACCAGTTCTTCGGGCGAGAGGCCGCGCGCGCCCAGGCTGCCCGGGCGATAGCCCTGCGAGAAGACGTCGGCGTCGCGGATCAACCCGCGCAGAGTCTCCATCTGGTCGGGCTCGCGCATGTCGAGCTGCGCGTTGAGCTTGCCGTGACCGGTGTCCCATTCCTGATAGCCGAGATTGGGCAGGTGGGCGGCGCTGATCTTCATCACGTCGGCGCCATGCTCCGCCAAGGTGCGCGCAGAGGTCGGCCCCGCCAGCACGCGCGTGATGTCGACGACGCGAATGCCCGACAGCGGGCGCGTGCCGACAGGCATCGGCTCGGGCTTGCTGTCGCCGATCTTCACGATCTCGAGCAACGGCAGGCCCGCGACGGCGATGCCCTGCGGGTGGCGCGCCCATTCTTCGTGCGTGCGCACCATGCCGCCGGCGCCCTTGTTGGCGATGATCGCTTCCTCGAGGTCGGCGGCCGTCCAGTTCAGGACGGCTTTGGCCACCGCCGCGCGATCCTCTTCCACGCCCAGCACCTTCAGCGCGACCGCGCGATGGTTGGGGAAATTGCAATGGAGATAGCTCCAGCGCCCGTCCTTGGTTGGATAGAAGCCCATGATGCCGTTGCGCGCCGGCGAAAGCGCGCCATCGCCCAGCTTCATGTAGTGGCCGCTGCGCATCGCAGCGCCCGCGTGGCGCATTTCGACGCTGACCTTCTGCTTCTGCCCGCCGCGCACTTCCCAGAGATGCGCCGCCGCCAACCCTGCCGCCGCGATCGTCGCCGCTCCTGCCTCGCCGACATGGAGCGCCGTGCGCATCATCGGATCGCCCGCGCCGATGAACGTCGCCTCCGAGGAGACATCGCGCGACCAGCCGGCCAGCGGCAGGATCGACTTCAGGGCATCGAGCGGCTTGGTCATGTTTACCCCACAACGGCTTTCATCAGGGCGATCGATTCCGGCTTGTCCCAGTCGGCCTCGCCCAGCATGCGGCCGATCTCGCGGCCTTGGGCGTCGATCAGGATCGAGGTCGGCAGCACGGAGACGTCGAGTGTCTGCTGGACCTTCTTGCCCTTGTCGAAATAGACGCCGAGGTTGGCGAGGTTCTTGTCCTTGTAGAAGGGCGCGACCTTGGGCTTCGACGGGCCGTCGAGTGACAGCGGCACCACGACGAACTTGTCCTTACCCATCGCCGCCTGCAGCCGGTCGAGACTCGGCATCTCCTTCACGCAGGGCGCGCACCAGGTCGCCCAGAAGTTCAGCAGCACGACCTTGCCCTTGTAGTCGGCCAGGGAGAGCGCCTTGTCGTCGGGATCGATGAAGCCGATCTCGGGCAGCGGTCTGGGCGCGGCGCCCAGCTCGAACTTCTCGACCGTGCCCTTAAGAAGGTCGGGGCCGACATTAGCGAAAGCCGGGGTGGCAAACGCCGAAAGAGCCCCTACGAAGAGGCTGCGACGAGAGAGGAAATATGATGCGGGATGTGTCATAAGCCCACGTCTCTAAAGGAACATTGGCGTCTATTCATGGCACGAAAGAACACGACTGCGCGAGCAGCAAAGAAGTCGCGCTCCAACTCGATGTGGGGCGGCCGCTACAAGCTCGGACCTTCCGAGATCATGGAGAAGATCAACGCCTCCATCGGTTTCGACAAGCGCTTGTACGCGCAGGACATCGCGGGCTCGCTCGCGCATGCCGAAATGCTGGTGGCGCGCGGCATCCTGACCGCCAAGGACGGTGCTGCGATCAAGCGCGGCCTCAAGCAAGTGCAGGGCGAAATAGAAGCCGGCCGCTTCAAGTTCTCGACCAAGCTCGAGGACATCCACTTCAACGTCGAGGCGCGGCTCACCGACCTGATCGGACCCGCCGGCGGCCGTCTGCACACGGGCCGTTCGCGTAACGACCAGATCGCACTCGATGTGCGGCTGTGGGTGCGTGACACGATCGACAAGGTCGAGGCCATGCTGCGCGACCTGCAGGAAGCGCTGATCAAGCGCGCCGACCAATATTCGGCCACCATCATGCCGGGCTTCACCCATCTGCAGACGGCGCAGCCGATCACCTTCGGTCATCATCTGCTGGCCTATGTCGAGATGTTCGGCCGCGATCGCAGCCGCTTCGCCGATTGCCGCGCGCGCCTGAACGAGTCGCCGCTGGGCGCGGCCGCCCTTGCCGGCACGCCGCATCCGATCGACCGGCACCGCACGGCCAAGGCGCTGGGCTTCGACGGGCCGATGGCCAACTCGCTCGATGCCGTGTCCGACCGCGACTACGTGATCGAATTCATTGCCGCTGCTTCAATGACGGCTGTCCACTTGTCGCGTCTCTCCGAAGAGATCGTGATCTGGTGCTCGGCGCCGTTCCGCTTCATCGCGCTGTCGGATGCCTTCACGACCGGCAGCTCGATCATGCCGCAGAAGCGCAATCCGGATGCCGCGGAGCTGACGCGCGCCAAGGTTGGCCGCATCATGGGCGCCTTCGTGGCGCTCTGCACGATCCTGAAGGGCCTGCCGCTCACCTATGGCAAGGACATGCAGGAGGACAAGGAGCCGCTGTTCGACGCCGCCGACTCGCTCGAGCTCGGCATCGCAGCCATGACCGGCATGATCCACGACCTCAAGGCCAACCCGCAGCGCATGCGCGCCGTCGCTTCGGCCGATTACTCGGTCGCGACCGATCTCGCCGACTGGCTGGTGCGCAAGGTCGGCCTGCCGTTCCGCCAGGCCCATCACGTGACGGGCCGCCTGGTTGGCATCGCGTCGGACAAGGGCGTCGATCTCGACAAGTTGTCGCTCGCCGAGATGCAGGCCGTCGAGCCCGCGATCGACCGCAGCGTCTTCAAGGTCTTGACCGTGGAGGCATCCGTCGCCGCGCGTAAAAGTTTCGGCGGCACGGCGCCGGCCAATGTTGCACGCGCGGTCAAGGATGCGCGCAAGAGGTTCCTATGAGCTTCTTCGGGTACAAGAAGGGCGACATGCACGCCGAAGGCGTGGCGCTCAAGACCATCGCGGCCCAGGTCGGAACGCCGTTCTACTGCTACTCCGCCGGTGCGCTTCGTGCGGCGATGGGCGAGTTCAATCGCGGCATGAAGGGCATGAACGCCTCGGTGCACTACGCCCTGAAGGCCAACCCGAGCCTGGCGGTGATCAAGCTGTTCGCCGAGATGGGCGCGGGCGCGGATATCGTCTCCGAAGGCGAGATGATGCGCGCGCTGGCGGCCGGCGTGCCAGCCAGGAAGATCATCTATTCGGGCGTCGGCAAGAAGGCGACGGAGCTGATGGCGGCTCTGCAGGCGGGCGTCGGCCAGATCAATGTCGAGAGTGCGGCGGAACTCGAGACCCTGAACGCGGTCGCGGGGCAGCTCGGCAAGCGCGCCGACATTACGATCCGCGTCAATCCGGACGTCGACGCCAGGACCCACGCCAAGATCACGACCGGCAAGAAGGGCAACAAGTTCGGCATCGACATCGATCTCGCGCGCGCGGCGTTCGCCGAGGCAGGCAAACTGCCGCATCTGCGGATCGTCGGCGTCGCCATGCACATCGGCTCGCAGCTCACGACGCTCGCGCCCTATGCCAAGTCGCTCAAGAAGGTCGGCAAGTTCATCGCCCAGCTGCGCGCCGACGGTCACAAGATCGACCGGTTCGACGTCGGTGGCGGCCTCGGCATCGTCTACAAAAAGGAGAAGCCGCCTTCGATCGCCGACTTCCTCGCTGTCGTGAAGAAGGAGACCAAGGGCCTCGATTGCGAATTGAGCTTCGAGCCCGGCCGCCGTTTGGTCGGCGAGGCGGGCGTGCTGGTGAGCGAGGTGATCCTGGTCAAGCCGGGCGCTTCCAAGACTTTCGTCATTGTGGATGCGGCGATGAACGATCTCATCCGTCCGACACTGTACGAAGCCTGGCATGACATCATGCCGGTCCGCCAACCGCGCCCCGATGCAGCCACGATCCGCTGCGACATTGTCGGGCCGATCTGCGAATCGGGGGATTATCTGGCACAAAACCGTGACTTGCCGCGGCTTTCGGCCGGCGATCTCATCATGGTACGCTCGGCGGGTGCCTACGGGGCGGCGATGGCGTCGACCTACAACAGCCGTCCCCTGGTGCCGGAAGTGATGGTCGATGGCACGCGATTTGCGGTCACTCGCCCGAGACCGTCGATCGAAGACATGCTCTCCGTCGAACGCATCCCGCAGTGGATGAAGAACGGGGAGAAGACCTAGAGTCTGAAAGGACGCGATGGACGCGACGGAGACCAGGACGATCGAGAGCTTCGGAGTGGAGCGGAAGATCGGTTTGGCGCGCGCGTCGCTGGCCTGGGAAGACCTGTGGCCGCGCCTCGTGCCCCTGCTTTCCGCGGTCATGCTCTTTGTGGCGGCCGCCCACCTGGATCTTTTCGCCGGCCTCGATCCCTGGATCCACACCGCGATCCTGGCCGCGGTCGGTGTCGGCTTCATCGGCCTCGCGTTTTTCCTCCTGCGACGTTTCCGCTGGCCCTCGCGCGACGTGGCGATCCGCCGGCTCGAGCGCGACTCGGGCGTGGCGCATCGCCCGCTGGTCGCCGTCCAGGATCAACTGGCGTCGGGCAGCAGCGATCCGATGGCCAACGCGCTCTGGCAGGCTCATCGCCGGCGCGAGGCGCAACGCCTGTCCGGCCTCACCAACAAGCCGCCGCAGCCGGTCCTGGCGATCCTCGATACCTGGGCGCTGCGCGTCGTGCCGGTGCTGGCGCTGGTCGTCGCCATCGTCATGGCCGGTGGCTGGCGCAGCGACCGCATGGCCGCTGCCTTCACGCCGGCCTTCCCGCCGCCGCCGCCGATCGTCGCCAATCTCTGGATCGCGCCGCCGGCCTATACCGGCAAGCCGCCGATCTATCTCGACATGGCCGAGCGCGACAAGCTGCTGCGCGTGCCGATTGGCTCGAAGATCGCGGGCTTCGTCGATGACACGCGGGGCCGCCATCCGCCCAAACTGCTGGTCGACGGCCACGAGGTCGAGTTCAACACGGTCAGCAAGGGCAAGTACCAGGTCGAGCAGACCATCAACACGGGAACCGAGATCGCGCTCGTGGCGCGAGGTGACGAGCAGGCGCGCTGGAAGCTGCATGTCATTCCCGATCTGCCGCCGACGGTCGAGTTCTCGCGCGCCGTCGGAGTCGACAAATGGTCGACCAAGGTCGACTACCTCGCCGGCGACGACTTTGGCGTGACCGGCGTCCAGCTGCAGATCCGCCTGCATGGGTCGGTGCTCGGCTCCGACATGCTGACCGACGACGACGAGCCCGAGGTCATGCGCATCGACCTGCCGGTGCCGTCGGGCGCGAAGAAGGTCACCGATTCCTTCGTGCGCGACCTCACTAGTTCGCCGTGGGCCGGCCTCAAGGTCACGATGATGCTATTTGCAACGGATGCGCTCGGCCAAAAGGGCCGTAGCTCCGTGCAGACCTTCCTGCTGCCCGAGCGCGTCTTCACCGATCCGACGGCGCGTGCCCTGATCCTGCTGCGCAAGCAGCTGACGCGTGATCCCAAGGCGCTGCGGTCCGACGTGATCGACGGCATGACCCTGATCGGCAACACGCCCAAGAGCTACCGCGACGATCCCGTGGTCCAACTCGGCCTGCGCATGGGCGGTTGGCGACTGGCCGAAGCGGGCGACAAGGAACACATCAGCGACGCCCAGAAGCTCCTGTGGGACCTCGCGATGCGGCTGGAGAACGGCGCCGCGAACGACGCCCAGCGCCAGCTCGAGCAGGCGCGGCAGGACCTGCGCGACGCCATGCAGCGCCAGGCCGGCGACGAGGAAATCGAGAAGCTCATCCAGCAGCTCTACAGCGCGATGGATCGCTGGCAGAAGGAGATGGCTGAGAAGATGCAGGATCCGGAAGAGCGCCGCCGCATGATGGAGCAGGCGGAGAAGATGGATCCGAACAACACCATCACCGGCGACGACCTGCAGAAGATGCTCGACAAGATTCGCGAGATGGCGAAGAACGGCGACCGCGAGGGCGCCAAGCGCGCACTCGAAGAGCTGCGCAAGATGATGGAGAACGCCACTCCCATGATGGCGCAGCCCGGCCAACGCGGGCAGCGCGGCCAGCAGCAGGGCCAACAGGGCCAGGGCAATCAGCAGGGCCGCGAGATGATGAACCAGCTCGACCGCATGACCCGGCGCGAGAACCAGCTGCTGGGCGAGTCCGAGCGGCAGGGCCGCCAGCAGCAGGGCCAGCCGGGTCAACGCGGCCAGCAGGGGCAGCAAGGCCAGCAGGGTCAACAGGGCCAGCAAGGGCAACAGGGTCAGCAGCCTGGCCAACAGCCCGGGCAGGGCGAAGGCCAGTGGGGCGAAGGTCAACGCGGCCAGCAGCAGGGCCTGCGCAACCAGCTTGGCGACTTCATGAAGAAGCTCGACGAGAACGGCATGACGATGCCGGAAGCCCTCGGCCGTGCCGAGCGGTCGATGCGCGAAGCCGAAGAAGCGTTGAAGCGCGGCGACGCGCGCGAAGCCTCGCGGGCCCAGCGCCGCGCGCTCGACAACTTGCAGCAGGGCATGGGCGACATGGCCGAGCAGATGCGCAACAACCGCGGCCCCGGCAACAACCAGGACGCCGCCGAGATCGAGGACCGCGAGAAGAAGAGCGAGGACCGCGATCCGCTCGGACGCTCCGACGGCAACTACGGCGATTCCGTCGACAGCGGCACCGACAAGGTTCCGCTCGAGATCGATCGCCAGAAGAGCCGTGAGATCCTCGACGAGCTGCGCCGCCGCGCGGGCGACATGCAGCGTCCCAAGGAAGAGCTCGACTACATCGATCGCCTGCTGAAGACGTACTGATCGTCAGGAGATCAGGACGTACCAGCCCTCGACGGTGACCATGTTGCCGCCGCCGGCGCCGGCCTTGACGCGGATGCGCTTGGCCAGGAAGTCGGTGGAACTACCGGGCGCCACGTGGATAGGTCGCTTGCCGCCGTCGACTTCCACGATCAGCGCGTTGGCCGGCTGCCGGCGATCGGCGGGACTGCTGTTATGCAGTCGATAGAGACACGCCTTGCCGGGCGCGTGGAGGACGGTCTGCCAGTGCGTGCGGCTGGTTGCGATCCTGCCCGCCGGCACCTGAATGCCGACGCCGTCCGCTGGAAAATCCTTCGCCATGCTTGCCCCCTCGCTGGTGGCCATGGGGCCACGAAACACGGCCACTCGCTAGAACGAAAGAACCCGCCGCTGCGGGGGAAGTGCAGGGGCGGGTTCAGGCTCGTCGCGAGGAACAGGGGGAGATCGTTCCTCGCTGCATCCTTAACGTTCCCCGCGGTCTACAGGTTGCAGCCCGATCTCAGCCCGTTTTTTCGACCACGCCGATATAGGGCAGGCCGCGAAAGCGATGGGCCCAATCGAGCCCATAACCCACCAGGAATTCGTCGCCCGCCTCGAACCCGGTGAAGTCGGCCTTGAGTTCGGTGCGCCGCTTATGCGGCTTGTCGAGCAGCGTGCAGATCCAGACGCGATGCGCGCCGCGCTCCTTCATCATGTTCTTGGCAAAGGACAGAGTGAAACCCGACTCGAGGATATCGTCGACCAGCAGGACATCGCGGCCGCGCACGTCGTCGACGATGTCGCGCACCACCTTCACCGATCCCGTCGTCTGCGTGCCGGTGCCGTAGCTCGACAGGGTCAGGAAATCCATCGACCAGTTGGCGCCGGTGCGCGACAGCGCGCGGATCAGGTCGGCGGCAAAGACGAAGCTGCCCTTGAGCACCGACACGACCAGCGTGTCGGCGGGGAGCTGGGCCGCCAGGTCTTCGGCCATGACCTCGACCCGTGCGGCGATTTCGGCGGCGGAGAAGCGGATGGAAACGGTCGGGCGCGCTGGTGGCTGCTCTGGCGGGAGGTCGGCGGTCGTCAGGACGAAATCCTCATGGGGATAGACTCGTGGGGACTAGAGATGGAGCATGCTGCGCCATCCTGCGGGCAGCGTGTCGACGATGACGGTGCGATTGAAGTAAGCCACGACGCCGGCGGAAGCGAGTGCGGCAACGACCACGATCGTGATGAGGAGCGCGTACGGGATACGCTTCGGCTGTTGCGCGATCACCGCCGGCAGGGCGCTGCGCTGCCGCGGCGGGCGGATGACGAGGTCGGGCGCCGGCTCGACCGGCTCGACGGGCACCGCGGGCCCGAGGCTTGGGGGCGTCACAACACCGGTGGGGGTGTCGGTGTAATTACCGGTGAATTTGTCGAACGGCCGCTCAGCCTCGGCGACTGGCGGTTCCGGCTCGGCGCCGATTGGCGCGCGCGGCGCGGTTTCGGGCGAGTTCATCGCGATTTCCACGGCATCGCGCGCAGCCGCTGCGGCAGCCGCCGCGACGGTCTGTAGCCAACGGTTGGAGCAGCGGGCGCATTGAACGATCCGACCGACCGGGCCGATTGCCAGGGGGTCGACGGCGTATCGCGCCCCGCAACTGGGACAGGTAACTTGCATGACGGGGCGAGGGTTTCCCCACTAGATGTGCTTGCCGCCGGACATTATGCCACTAAAACTGGTCGGACAAGCATGACTGGCCTTTCCCTCTGGCTCCGTTCGCTTTGCTTCAATGTCGGCTGGTATGCCGGCAGCGTTGTCCTGGCGCTCGTGGGCTCTCCCATCCTCCTCATGCCGCGCCGCGCGGTCGTCGCATGGGCGATTCTATGGATCGACTTCATCGTCTGGTGGCTCCGCCTGACCTGCGGCCTGACGCATCGGGTCGTCGGTATGGAGAACCTGCCTGACGGGCCCGTGATCATCGCCTGCAAGCACCAGTCGTCGTGGGAGACCTTGGCGTTCACCAGACTCTTTTCCGATCCGGCGATCGTGCTGAAGCGGGAGTTGCTGTTTATCCCCGTCGTCGGCTGGGCGATGGCGCGGGCCGGCAATATCGCCGTGGAGCGGGGCGACGGCGCCCAGGCGCTGCGTGGGCTGGTGCGGCAGGCCAAGGCCGTAATCGGCGAAGGCCGATCGATCCTGATCTTCCCGGAGGGCACGCGGGTCGCCGTGGGGGGCGAGCGGCCGTACCAGGTCGGCACGGCGGCGCTCTATCGCCAACTGGGCGTGCCGGTCGTGCCGGTAGCGCTGAACTCGGGCCTGTTCTGGGGCCGCCGCAAATGGGTCAAACGGCCCGGCGTGATCACCGTCCAGGTGCTGCCGCCGATCGCGCCGGGGCTCAATCGGCAGGTGTTTATGACAACCCTGCGTGAGCAGATCGAGAGCGCGACGGAGCAGTTGGTGGCGCAAGCCCAGCCCGGAAATTCAAATTAGCAAAATACAACTTTTGGTATTATTTCTTTTGTAAATTCAACCAGGTATCTTCACCTCCATTGAAGGAGGCGCAAGATGTCTATGGAATTTCATGTCTGCTGGCAGGGCGAACGCGTGGTGGAGTCCGCGAGCCTTGGCGACGCCCTTCGTGCGCTGGGTTTCGAAGCCAAGATTCTCCACGAGTTCAATGGGGCCGATGGCTACTGGCCCGTCGACATGGACGGACTCCGGACGGGCGTGGAAGTCTATTTCGATAGCGACGTGGACGAATTGCGCAGGAACTACGAGGTGCTTGAGGCAGCCCTCGAGGGACGCGACAGGGGCGCCACTTTTGTCTCGCACGGTGATTCCGCGGAGTGCGGCGTCGCCATCGCTCTCGCCGCCGCCTTGGCTCGCCTGTTCGACGGAATCATGTACGAGCCCATCGAAGGAGTGATTTTCCCGATGGAGAGGGGCGTGGCCGAGGCCAAGGGAATGTTCGAAAGCGCGAGGAAAGACGGCTACAGGGATCGGGAAGAAGAACAGAAATAGAACAATTCTGTTGATATCACTCACCCCGGCCCCTACCTTTGTCCTCATGGAATGGGCCCCGATCTCCCAGCGCATCTGGGACATGAAATACCGCTTCCGCGATGCCTCCGGGGCCGGCGATGCCGATCTGGAAGCCACCTGGAAGCGCGTCGCGCGCGCCCTCGCGGTCCAGGAAAGAGATCCCGATTTGTGGGCCGGCCGCTTCGAGGAAGCGCTGTCGGGCTTCAAGTTCCTGCCGGCCGGCCGCGTGATCGCGGGCGCTGGCACCGGCCGCACGGTCACGCTCTTCAACTGCTTCGTCATGGGCAAGATCGAGGACGACATGGCGTCGATCTTCGACAACGTGAAGGAAGCGGCCCTCACCATGCAGCAGGGCGGTGGCATCGGGCACGATTTCTCGACGCTGCGTCCCAACGGCGCCCCGGTGAAGGGCGTCGGTGCCGATGCCTCCGGGCCGCTGTCGTTCATGGATGTCTGGGACTCGATGTGCCGCACCATCATGAGCGCGGGCTCGCGCCGCGGCGCGATGATGGCGACCTTGCGCTGCGACCATCCCGACATCGAAGCCTTCGTTGATGCCAAGCGCGATCCCAAGCGCCTGCGCATGTTCAACGTCTCGGTGCTGGTGACCGACGCCTTCATGACGGCGGTCAAGGAGGGTGCCGACTGGCCGCTGGTGTTCGGCGGCAAGGTCTACAAGACGGTGAAGGCGCGCGATCTCTGGGAGCGCATCATGCAGGCGACCTACGACGTCGCCGAGCCGGGCGTGATCTTCATCGATCGGGTCAATCGCCGAAACAATCTCCATTATTGCGAGACGATCCAGGCGACCAATCCGTGCGTCACGGCAGAGACCTGGGTGCAAACGGCCGATGGTCCGCGCCAAGTGAGCGATCTCGTCGCCCGGCCGTTCACGGCCGTGGTCGATGGCAAGGCCTTCGCCAGTAGCGACGCTGGCTTCTTCTCGACTGGCAACAAGCCCGTGGTGAGATTGCGCACCAAAGAAGGGCAGAGCCTGCGGCTCACGGCCAATCATCGGATGTTGGTCGCGACACGTCTTACCCGCTGGTCGCGCGATACCGAATGGACCGCCGCTGGCGACCTGAAGCCAGGGGACCAGGTGGTGCTGCACGATCATCGCGCTGCGCCCCATTGGAGTGGCGATCGCAGCGAAGGCGAGGGCTATCTCCTTGGCTTGCTTGTGGGCGATGGCACGTTGAAGCAGGACAAGGCCGTCATCAGCGTATGGAAGCCCGCGCAAGCCGCCAACGGTTCTTCGGACAGCTTCGGTGTGAACGGCGTCATGGACGCGGCTCTGGCGGCGGCGCGTGCTCTGCCGCATCGCGCCGATTTTACCGGCTGGATCGAAGTGAAGGGCCGGAACGAATGGCGGCTGGCCCTCGGCGCCGTCAAGGCGCTCGCGACGTCATTGGGACTTTCTCCCTGCCATAAGACGATCACGCCGGAGATCGAGAAGACGTCCTCCGACTTTCACCGGGGGCTATTGCGCGGCTTGTTCGACACCGATGGTTCGGTGCAGGGCACGCAGCTCAAGGGCATCAGCGTCCGGCTGAGCCAGAACGATATGGCGTTGCTGGAGGCTGCACAGCGCATGCTGCTGCGCTTCGGCATCGCGAGCACGGTCTATCGCAATCGACGGCCCGCCGGCCAACGTCCCATGCCTGACGGCAAGGGTGGGTTGCGGCTTTATGATTGCGCGGCCCAGCATGAGCTGGCGATCGCCGGCGACAACGTGGGTCTTTTCGCCGACCTGATCGGCTTTGCCGATCGTGACAAGACATTGCGGCTCCGCAGCCTTCTTACCGATTATCGCCGCAAGCCCAACCGCGAGCGCTTTGTCGTCGAGGTCGAGTCGGTCGAAGCGGACGGCGTGGCGGACGTCTACGACGCGCAGATTCCGGGCATCAACGCTTTCGATGCCAACGGCCTCTACGTGCACAATTGCGGTGAGCAGCCGCTGCCGCCCTACGGCGCGTGCCTGCTGGGCTCGATCAATCTCGCCGTGCTGGTGAAGGAGCCGTTCACGCCTAACGCACAGCTCGACAGGGCGGCGCTCGAGGATCTGGTGCCGGTGGCCGTGCGCATGCTCGACAATGTGATCGATGTGTCGCGCTTCCCGCTGCCGCAACAGGAAGAGGAAGCCAAGGCCAAGCGCCGCATCGGTCTCGGCGTCACCGGGCTCGCGGATGCGCTGTTGCTGTGCGGCGTGCGCTACGGCTCGCCGCGCGCCGTCGAACTGACGCGCGAATGGCTGGGCGCGGTGCAGACGCTCTCCTATCTCGCCTCGGCCGATATCGCGGCCGAGAAGGGCAGCTTCCCGCTCTACAAGAAGGGGCCCTATCTCGCCGGCGAGACGATCAAGGCGTTGCCGGAAGAGGTGCGCACCGCGATCGGCCGCTACGGCATTCGCAACGCGCTGCTGAACTCGATCGCGCCCACCGGCACGATCTCGTTGCTGGCCGATAACGTGTCGTCGGGCATTGAGCCGGTCTTTGCCTTCAGCCATGTCCGGCATGTGCTGCAGCCCGACGGGACGCGCCGTGAGGAGGCCGTGGAGGACCACGCCTTCCGCCGCTGGCGGGCGATCAAGGGCAACGAGGCGCCGCCGGAAGACGTGTTCGTCGATGCCCAGACGCTGACGCCCGCCGATCACCTGGCCATGCAGGCCGCGGCGCAGGATTACGTCGACAGCTCGATCTCCAAGACGATCAACCTGCCGCGTGACATCTCGTTCGCGGACTTCAAGCATGTCTACGAACAGGCGTATGCAGAGGGCTGCAAGGGCTGCACGACCTATCGTCCCAACGACGTGACCGGTTCCGTGCTCGAGGTGAGGCCGGCCGCTGAAGCGCCCAAGCTGGTGCCGACGGCAGCGCCTGCACCGCTCGACGTGCACGACAGCGTGATCTACATCGCCCAGCCGCTCGACCGACCGGAAGACCTGCCGGGCAAGACCTACAAGATCAAATGGCCGGGCAGCGACCACGCGATCTACATCACCATCAACGACGTGATGCAGGACGGCCGCCAGCGGCCGTTCGAGATCTTCATCAACTCCAAGAACATGGAACACTACGCTTGGACCGTAGCGCTCACCCGCATGATCTCGGCGGTGTTCCGCCGCGGCGGCGACGTGTCGTTCGTGGTCGAGGAGTTGAAGGCGGTGTTCGATCCGCGCGGCGGCCAATGGATGGAGGGCCGGTACGTGCCCTCGCTGCTGGCCGCGATCGGCGGCGTGATCGAGCGCCACCTGATCGACATCGGCTTCCTCAGCACCGCCGACTCCCCCTTGATAGATGAGGCGGTGGCCAAGCGCCTGAAACTGGCGGCTGGCGATCGTCCTCCTCTGGGCGAGCCCATCCAGGGCGGGGCCGACGTGCCCACCAAGCTCGGCCAGTGCCCCAATTGCGGCGCTGCCGCGCTGTCCCATCAGGAAGGCTGCAACATCTGCCTGAACTGCGGATATTCGCGCTGCGGTTGATGTGCCTGCCATCGATAGCATTCGATGCTTTTTCCGCTTGAAATATGATGCGTAAAAAGCAATATAGGGCAGGCCACCTGTCCTCTCCTTCCGAGGCGGCTCCCATTTTTTTTCCATTTATTTAATGGGAACGCCGGGGCGCTTGCCCCAAGGGACGGCAATGCCTATCCCAGACGCGTGTCGGTAAACCGGGAGCAGGGACGAATGAGTCGGCGGATGAACTGGGTGGCAACTCTCGTGGCGTTTTTCACGCTGGCGGCGGCTTTCGCAGGCGTGGCCGAGGCGCAGCCGCTTCCCAACAGCCGCGATGCGCTCCAGTTCTCCTATGCGCCGTTGGTCAAGAAAGTGTCGCCGGCCGTGGTCAACATCTACACGGCCACGACCACGCGCGCGCCGCAGCGCCGCCTGCCGTTCCCGTTCCCCGGCATGCCCCAGGACGGCGGCAACCGGGTGCAGAATTCCCTGGGCTCCGGCGTGCTGGTGAAGGCCGACGGGTTGATCGTCACCAACGCCCATGTCGTGCGTGGCGCCGACGAGATCCGCGTCGTCCTGTCGGACCGTCGCGAATACGACGCCAAGCTCGTGACCCAGGACGATCGCTATGATCTCGCGTTGCTGCGCATCGATGGTGCGGGCGAGAAGTTCCCCTTCCTCGAACTGCGCGATTCCGACTCGATCGAGGTCGGCGACATCGTGCTGGCGATCGGCAATCCCTTTGGCCTGTCGCAGACCGTGACCCACGGCATCGTCTCGGCGGTCGCGCGCTCGACCGGCGGCGTCAACGATTCGAGCTTCTTCGTGCAGACAGACGCCGCCATCAATCCGGGCAACTCGGGCGGCGCGCTGGTCAGCCTCGACGGCCGGCTGATCGGCATCAACACTGCGATCTACTCGCAGACCGGCGGCTCGGTCGGCATCGGCTTCGCCACGCCGTCCAACATCGTGTCGCGCATCATCGAGATCGGTACCTCGGGCGGCCGCCTGGTGCGGCCGTGGCTCGGTATCTCCATGCAGTCGGTGACGGCAGAACTCGCCACTGCGCTCAGCCTGCCGCGCCCGGTGGGCCTGGTGGTCAAGGACGTCTTCGCCGGCGGGCCGGGCGAGCGGGCCGGCATCAAGCGCAACGATGTGATCGTGGCCTTGCGCGAGCAGCCGATCGACGACGAGGCCAGCATGCGCTTCCGCCTCGCCACGCTGTCGGTCGGCGAGACGGTGCCGATCAAGGTGATCCGCGCCGGCAAGGAAGTGACTCTCCAGTTACCGTTGAGCGCGCCGCCGGAGAATCCGCCGCGCGAGAAATCCGTGCTCGAGGGGCGCCAGCCGCTGTCGGGCGCGACCGTCGTCAATCTCTCGCCCGCCGTGGCCGAGGAGATGGGGCTGATCGAATGGAAGCCCGGCGTCGCCGTCGTCGAGGTGAAGGGCGGCTCCTATGCCGCGCGCTTCATCCGCCAGGGCGACATGGTGATCGCCATCAACGGCCAGGAAGTGAAGAGCGTCGCCGATCTCAAGAAGCGCATCGAAGCGGGCGTGTCGAGCATGAGCATCGCGCGCGAAGGCATGGTCTCCACCATCCAGTTCAGATGACGGGCTAGGGGAGATGGCCGAGCTCTTCGCCTCGCTCGCGCCCACGCCGCTGGCCGAACGGCTGCGGCCGAAGGCGATCGCCGACATCCTGGGACAGGATCATCTGCTCGGTCCCGAAGGGCCGCTCGGCCGCATGCTGGCAGCGAAGAAGCTCTCCTCGCTGGTCCTCTGGGGGCCGCCGGGCTGCGGCAAGACAACTATAGCGCGGCTGCTGGCCGAGGCCGTCGACATGCATTTCGAGCCGCTCTCTGCGGTGTTCTCGGGTGTGGCCGACCTGCGCAAGATATTCGAGGCTGCCCGCGCGCGCCGTCGCGACGGCAAGGCGACGCTGCTGTTTGTCGACGAGATCCATCGCTTCAATCGCGCCCAACAGGACGGGTTCCTCCCGTATGTCGAGGACGGCACGATCACCCTGATCGGCGCCACGACGGAGAACCCGTCGTTCGAGCTCAACGCCGCGCTCCTGTCGCGCAGCCAGGTGCTGGTGCTGCGCCGGCTCGACGATGCCGCCCTCGCCATCTTGCTCGAGCGCGTCGAGGAAGCGCTCGGCCGCCCGCTGCCGGTCGACGACACCGGCCGCGCGGCGCTGTTCGCCATGGCCGATGGCGACGGCCGCTACCTGATCGGCCTGGCCGAACAGCTCGCCCAACTGACGGAGAAGGGCCCGATCCCGCCGGAGCGGCTGGCGACGTTGCTGCAGAAGCGCGCGCCGCTCTACGACAAGGCGCAGGAGGCGCACTACAACCTGATCTCCGCGCTGCACAAGTCGTTGCGCGGATCCGACGTCGATGCGGCACTCTATTACTTTGCGCGCATGCTCGACGGTGGCGAGGATCCGAAATACATCGCCCGCCGCCTCGTGCGCTTTGCCGTCGAGGATATCGGCATGGCCGATCCCGCTGCGCTGACGCAAACGCTCGCTGCCTGGGACACCTACGACCGGCTGGGCTCGCCCGAGGGCGAACTGGCGATCGCGCAGGCCGTGATCTATCTCGGCACCGCGCCGAAATCGAACGCGGGCTACAAGGCCTTCGGTGCGGCCAAGCGCTCGGCCAAGCACTACGGCTCGCTGACACCGCCGATGCACATCCTGAACGCGCCGACGAAGATGATGAAGGAAATCGGCTACGGCACCGGCTACGAGTACGACCACGACAGTGCCGACGGCTTCTCCGGCCAGAACTACTTCCCCGATGGCATGGCCCGCGAGCAATACTACAATCCGGTCGAGCGCGGCTTCGAGCGCGAGATCGTGAAGCGCCTCGACTACTGGAAGAAGCTTCGGGAAAAAAAGCGCTAGCAGCTGGACGTGTCCGGCCAAAATAGTAACATCCGTTACTATTCGGGTCCTGGAGCATGCCATGCAAACCCAACCTCGTTCCGTCCCCCGGGTCTATGCCTACGACATGCTGGAGGCCGACTGGACGGACACCGGCCTGGCGGGCCTGCGCCAGAAGATCGTCCGTATCGACCGCGAGCGCGGCCTCTTCCTCGGCATGCTGGCCTTCGAGCCGCTGACCCGGACCGGCCTGCACCAGCACCAGGCCACGGCGATCAGTTATTTCCTCGACGGCAGCCTGTGCGACTACTCGGGCTTCGCCTCGGCCGGGATGGCCGGCATCAACCTGCGCGGCGCTACCCACGATGCCATCGCCTATGGTCGCTGCCTGCTGGCCGCCCGCCTCGAGGGGCCGGTGATCTATCCCGCCGGCAGGGGCCAGGCCACCGTACATGCAGGCGCGCGGCCGGCGGAGATCGTCAATCGCGCGCCGGAAGTCATGCCGGACATCAATGTGCCGGTCGATGCGCTGCCGGCCCTGGCGACGGCGGTGGCAGGCGTGACACGCCGGCTGGTCTTCGACTACGCCGGCACCGGCACCGACCGCCGCCTGGTCCAGCTGTCGCTGCTGCCCGGCGCGCGTCTGCCGGCGCACGTCACCTCGGCGCTGGTCGAGTTCTTCCTGCTGGGCGGCGACCTTCAAGTGAATGGCGTGTGGGCTGGCGGCGGCAGCTTCATGGTGATCGAGCCCGGCACCGAGGTCGACATCACCTCGGCTTACGGCGCCCGGTTCCTGGCCTGGGCCGAAGGGCCGGTGGCTTGGGCCGACGGCAAGGCCCGGCCGGACTGCTATGGTTTCTAGGGTACCGGCGCCCCGGCACGGCCTCTACGGCAGCCCGCGCGCGCCTGCCACGAGTCTGTCGAGGATCGCCTCAAGCTTCTTGCGCTCGGTGGCCGTGAGGACACCGAACAGCGCGGCCTCGCGGACGATCGCCGAAGGGGCGATCTTGCGGAACAGGGCGCGGCCCGCGGCGCTGAGATGCAGCGTCCAGCGTCGACCGTCGCGTGGATCGACGCGGCGATCGAGCCGTCCCTGGCGCTCCAGCCCGCGTACCGCACGGCTCACCGTCATCTTGTCGAGGCCGAGGCCTTCGGCGATTTCCACCGCCGACAGGCCGGGCGATTCGGCCAGCACCAGCATCACCCGCCATTCGGGCAAGGCGAGGCGGTGCTGTTTCTCGTAACGCCGGGCGAAGGGCCGGGCCGTCAGATTGACCAGCAGCAGGAGTTTGAAGAAGGGCGAACTGCCAAGCCGCATCGGCACAGTGGATAGAGAATTTCCAGGCCGAAGGCGACCGCGATTTCAACGAAGGCATGAAATGCCTCGAACGACAAAGGGGGAAACAATGACAGCAACATCGTTGGCATCTTCGCCGCGCACCTTCGACCGGGCGGCGCTGCGCGTCGTCTTCCTGTCGAGCCTGGGCGGGGCGCTCGAGTTCTACGACTTCATCGTCTTCGGCACCTTTGCCGCCTACATCTCGCGCGCCTTCTTCCCCGCGAACGATCCGGCGGTGTCGCTGCTCAACACCTTCGCCGTGTTTGGCGTGGGCTACCTGGCGCGGCCCGTCGGTGGCCTGCTGTTCGGCCGGCGCGGCGACCGCGTGGGCCGGCGCGACAGTTTCCTGCTGTCGCTCGCCACCATGTCCGGCGCCACCATCCTGATCGGCCTGCTGCCGACCTTCGCGACCGGCGGGCTGTGGGCGACCGCTGCGTTCGTGCTGTTGCGCCTGGTGCAGGGTTTCTGCCTCGGCGGCGAATTGCCGGGCGCGATCACCTATGCCGTCGAAGTGGTGCCGAAGCGCCACGCCACGCTGGCGTGCGGCGTCGTTTTCGGCTGCGTCAGTTCGGGTGTCCTGCTGGCGACCGGCGTCAGCGCGGGCCTGCACGCAGTACTTTCGCCCGAGACGATGGAAGTCTGGGGCTGGCGTCTCGCCTTCGTGTTGGGCGGGCTGCTCGGCGTCGTGAGCTGGGGTCTGCGCCGTTCGCTGGAGGAAAGCCCGGCCTTTCTGGCAATGCGGGCACGGCTGGCAGAGGCGCGCGGTGGTAGCACGGAACAAGGGCCGCTCGGCGAGCTGTTCCGCAAGCACAGCGGACGCATCCTGATCGGCATCGGCGCGACGGCGGTCGTGGCCGTGTTCAACGGCCTGCTGTTCGCGCAGATGCCGGCGTACCTCGGGCGCACCTTGCATTACCCGCCGGCCGGCATCGCGGTGGCCATAAATGTTGCGGTGGCCGCGATGTCGATCAGTCTCGTCATCGCCAGTTGGGTCGGCGACCTGATCCCGCGCCGCTACGTGTTCCGCATCGGCTGCGTCGTGCTCGCCGTGGGCGCGCTGCCGGCCTATGGCGCCATCGTGAACCACACACTGTCGCTGCCCGCGCTGTTCCTGCTGATCGGACTCTCGGCGTGCTTCACCCACGGGACCTTCGCCACCATCCTGGCTGATCTCTTCCCGACCGAGGTGCGCTTCAGCGGCGTCGCCGTCACGCTCAACGTCGGGGCCGTGGTGTTCAGCGGCCTGATGCCGCTCGCAGCCACCTGGCTGATCGTGGCGACCGGACGCAACGACGCCCCGGCGTTTCTGGTGATGGGCGCCGCCGTCCTGGCGTTGATCGTCGGATTTTGGCTCAAGCCCTTGGAAGGCGAGATCGGCTCCGGCGATTAGCGGCCGAGGGCGGCGAGAAGGGCTTGTGCGGCCGGCGCGGGAGCGTTGGCCGGGGCGATCACGGCAACCGGCTTTGCGGCCGCCAGCAGACGCTTGACCAGCGCGCCGGCGCGAAGTTCGGTGCCGGCGCCGAACCAGATCGCGGCGTCGAAATCATCCGCACATACGGAGCCGAGATCGACAAGATCGTTCATGACGTCACGCGCGTCGCGATCGGACTTGAAGCGTTGCGACACTTCACTGGAGATCGTGGCGGCAGGGGGGCTGGCCGATCCTCCGCCTATCGCGGAGACGACAACGTCCATGCCGGCGTCGCGGAACAGATAGTAGGCCTCGATCAAGCCCGCCGAAGACTCCGCGTCCGAGCTCAGAATGATGAGAATACGCATGTGGGAACGCCGCGCCGAAGCCGGGAGAAGCGATGTCCGCTCCTCCCGGTACTCGGCGGAGACTAGGCGGCCTTTTTGACGGCGACCTCGGCCTGGATGAAGGCCAGCAGGTCGGCGTTGATGATGTCGGCGTGCGTGGTCGGCATGCCGTGCGGCAGACCGGGGTAGGACTTGAGCGTGCCGTTCTTCAGCAGCTTGACCGAGCGCGCGCCGGTCGTCGGGAACGGGCAGATCTGGTCGTCCTCGCCGTGCATCACCAGGACCGGCACGTCGATCGCCGCGAGATCGTCGTAGAACTCGGTCTCGGAGAGAACGCGCACGCACTCATAGTGGGCCTGGGCGCTGCCCATCATGCCCTGGCGCCACCAGTTCTCGCGGATGCCTTCGGAGACCTTCGCGCCCGGACGGTTGAAGCCGTAGAACGGGATGGTGATGTCCTTGTAGAACTGCGCGCGGTTGAAGGCGGTGCCGTTGCGGATGCCGTCGACGACTTCCTTCGGCACGCCGTCGGGATTGCGCTCCGACTTCATGAAGGTGGGCGGGATGGCGCTGATCAGGACGGCCTTGGCAACGCGGCCCCGGCCAAATTTGGCAACGTAGCGCGCGACCTCGCCACCGCCTGTCGAGTGGCCGATGTGGACGGCGTTCTTGAGGTCGAGCGCCTTGACCACCTCGAAAGCGTCGGACGCATAGGTGTCCATGTCGTGGCCCTTGTCCGTCTGGGTCGAGCGGCCATGGCCGCGGCGATCGTGAGCGACTACGCGATAGCCCTTGGACAGGAAGAACATCATCTGGGTGTCCCAGTCGTCGGCGCTGAGCGGCCAGCCGTGATGGAAGAACAGCGGCTGTCCGGTGCCCCAGTCCTTGTAGAAGATTTCCGTGCCGTCCTTGGTGGTGACCTTGCTCATGGCGATACCCCTGCCTGTGTGGTTGAGCCGTTTGCCGGCGCAGGGACTGTCGCCGCTTCAGGCATCGGGCGCGAGGAAAGCGGTGTAAATCGTTGTAAAGCAGCTCAGGCGATCAGCGCTTTTGCGGCCTGGTAATCCACTGTCGCAAACCCTTCGCTGAACTTCGCCACGACCGGCGCGATCAGCGCCCGCGCCTTGGGCGACCGCCGTGTGCCCTTCCAATGCCGCGCGAGACTGGTGGCGGCGCGAAGCTCCCAGGCCAGTGCGCCTTGCGTGCGGGAGATCTCCAGGGCCTGCGTCAGGCTTGCCTCGCCCGCCTTGGGCTCCTGTCCTTGAAGCTGCGCTTCGCCGCGTAGACGATAGAGCTCCGCCAGCAGCCACGCCTCGCCGGTACGGTCGCACTGGACGAGGGCGTCGCTCACAGTGGCGAGCGCGCCCGTCGCATTTCCAGCCGCCAAGAAGCCTTGTGCGAGGCTCGCCATGAAGGCGGTCCGATAGAGAATGAATTCGGCTCGCGACAAGGAGTCGATCGCGCCGCGAAGCCGATCGAGGCCGGTCGCCACATCGCCGCGCCGCACGGATATTTCGCCCGCATAACCGACTGCGTAGGTGTTCCATACGTCCAGCGAATGGGTCTTGGTCTGCTCGTGCAGCATCGCCGTGTAACGCTCGGCAAGGTCGAGATCGCCGATCATCAACGCGACCGGGCAGGCCGCATCCGCCAGCACGTGTGCCAGGGTCAGCGTGTGATGCATCGAGACCGCTTCCTGCACGCTGTCGTCGATCTCGCGCCGGGCCTGATCGGCATGGCCTTGCAGCCAGAGCAGGCGCGCAAGCGTGATCCGGGCCATCAGCCGCTGGTCGTATTGGAAGCGGGCGAGGTGCGATCTCTTGGTCGGCGGAACGTAGCGGTCGAGCATCCGCGCGATGTTGTCCCGCGCGCCCGGGAGATCGCCCAAGAGATAGAGCGCACGACCCCGCAGGCGCTCGCCGACCCTTTCTTCCGCAGGGGAATTCATCGCGGCGGCGAGAGCGGAGAATTTTTCCGCGATCTCCAGCGCCTCGCGGGGTTCGGCGTGGTTCGACCGGTCGACCGAGAGCGCCCATAGGGCGCGCTGCTGATAGTCCTTGTCGCCGATGGTCTCGGCGAGCCGCAGCGTTTCCTGCCATGCAGCCGCGCCGGTGGCGAAGTTCGAGGTGCCTCGCATCTGCGGCCAGCCGAAGGCGCTGTAGAGCTGCATGCGCCGCCGCAAATCCGGTGTCGGCAAGGCATCGAGCACGGCCAAGGCCCGTTCGACCCTGGCCAGGCACTCGTCGACGAGGGAGAGCTGGAACCATAAGGGCAGGGCGCTGGCGGTCAGCGCGACCGCCATGTTCCCATCGCCCGAATCCGAGAACGCCCAATCGAGGGCCGCGCGCAGGTTATCGATGTGGAAGGCGTAATCCTCGAGCCATTCGGCGGCGGGGCGTTCTTCCCACTCCGCCTCGGCGCGCGCGAAGACGTCGCCGTAGTGGCCGGCATGTTGCCGCGCGATCCGGTCGGCCTCGCCGCTGGCAGAAAGCTGTTCGGCGCCATAGGCGCGCGTGACTTCGAGGAGACGGTAGTGGGTGCCCTCGTTGGCAAAGGTCGCCGTCACCAGCGACTTCGCCACCAGGTTCGCCAGAGCCTCGTCGATCGTGGCGTGCGAAAGCTGGCTGTCGTGAGCAATGGCGTGCGCGGCCTGCATCGAGAAGCCGCCGTTGAACACGGCGAGCCACCGGAAAAGCACCTGCTCTGAGGGCGGAAGGAAGCCGTAGCTCCAGTCGAGTGTGCCCCGCATTGTCTGGTGACGGGCGAGCGCGGTGCGCCGTCCGCGTGTCAGAGCCTCGAAGCTTTCCTTAAGGGAGTTGGCCAATCCGCGGATGCCCAACGTATCGACGCGCCCGGCTGCGAGTTCGATGGCAAGCGCGATACCGTCCAGCCGCCGGCAAATGTCGGCAACCGCCGAGGCATCGGCGTCGGTGAGCTCATAGCCGCCAAGAGAGGCGGCAGCGCGCGCGACGAACAGCTGTACGGCCGGAAAGGCCAGTGTTTCTGATGCGCTGACGGGCGTCGTCACAGTGGGGGTGCCAAGCGGCGGTAGCCGTTCGACCCATTCGCCCTGCGCGCGCAATGGTTCGCGGCTGGTCGCAAGAATGTCGATGCTCGGCACGCTCTCGATCAGGCGTTCGGCGAGATCGGCGGCCGCTTCGACCTGATGCTCGCAACTGTCGAGCACGATCAGCATGCGTCGATCCTGCAGAGCCGCGCTCAAGTCGGCCACGGAGAGGTCGGGTCGGGGCGATATTCCCAGCGCCGTCGCCAGGAGGCTGGTGATCAAGGTCGCATCGTTCACCGGCGCCAGATCGACGAATACAAATCCGTCCGCATACGCCGCCGTCAAACTCTTCGCCGCAGCCAGTGCCACGGTCGTCTTTCCGATGCCGCCCGGTCCGACGATGGTCACGAGGCGCCGCAACGGCAGTTGCGTGCAGAGCGCGTCAATGACCGGCGCGCGGCCGATCACATGGGGTGATGCTGGAGGCGGCGGGGTGGCGCTGGTGATCTTGGCGACAAAACAATAGCCCCGCCCGGCGACGTTCTCGATGAACCGCGCTCCGGAGTCGCCGTCGCTCAGCATCTTGCGGAGGGCGCCGATGTGAACCCGGAGATTAGCCTCCTCGACGTGAAGGCTCGGCCAGGTGGCGGCGATCAACTCGTCTTTCGTGACCACTTGGCCAGCCCGCGAGAGGAGCAGGAGGAGAAGGTCCAGCGCTCGTCCGCCGACGCGAACCGGAGCACCATCCTTCAACAGGACTCTCTGGGCGGGAATAGCTGTGAACGGCCCGAACGCCAGCCTTTGCTCGTTCATCGAGGACGCCTTGGCGATGGGGGATCGAGCTTACAGGGGCAGTGCATAGCATGCCGCGCCGGGATGTGGCGAGATTCGAGACAATCCGCCTGAAACCTTTATGCCATCGGCATCCGATTTGTCTCACGACTGTGAGACAAATCGAGACGTTAGCTGCGCGGCTTGCCCATCGCGGCGACCACTTTGCGGTCGCGGCCGTAGACGTCGTCACGGAAGGTCGGCGTGCCGTCGGCGGCGGCCGTGACGGTGCGGTACGTGACGTAGAGTTTCACCGATTCGGGGAAGGTGTAGTGGACCTGATCGCCGCTATCGATTGCCTTCTGCACGCGGGCACGGTCGAAGCTGGCGCGGCCTTCGAACACCTTGGTCACGAAGTCGAGCGGGTTCTGCAGGCGAATGCAGCCGTGGCTGAAGTTGCGGCTGCCTTCCGTGAACAGCCAGCGCGACGCGGTGTCGTGCATGTAGACGCCGTAATTGTTCTGGAAGGGGAAGAAGATGTAGCCCAGCGCGTTCGAGGCGCCCGGCTCCTGGCGCACGCGGTAGGGGAAGGCCTTCGGGTTCACCGAGTTCCAGTCGACCGAGGCGGGATCGATCTCGGAATTGTTGTCGCTCCAGCTCGAGAAGATCTTGAAGCCCTGGTTGGCGAGCGCGTAGGGATCGCGGCGAAGCAGCGGCAGGTATTCGTCGCCCGAGATCGACTGCGGCACGGTCCAGTAGGGATTGGTCTGGAAGCCGTACATCGTCGACTGGATTTCCGGCGTCGGATGCTTGGGCGTGCCCACGATCACCTGGCTCTGGAAGGCGAGCTTGCCGTCGGTGACGAACACCATCGAGTAGTCGCCGGTGTTCACATAGATGTAGCGGGGGCCGAGATCCTCGGGCAGCCAGCGCCGGCGCTCGAGATTGGCCACGATCTGGTCGATGCGATCGTCCAACGACGTATTGATGGAGCGCGTGGTGTTGTCGCCGATCACGCCGTCGACCGTCAGGCCCTTGGTCTCCTGGTAGGATTTCACCAGGGCCACCAGCGCATCGTCGTAGAAGTCGGGTGCAGCGGCAGGCGCGGGAACCGTGAGCTCGAGTTCGGCCAGGCGCTTGCGCAGGACCGGCACGCGCGCCTCTGTTTTGCCGGGCTTCAGCGCTTCGCCAGCGGCGATCGGCGTATAGGTCGTGGCGGCGCGCTTCTGGCGCCAGGTCGCGAGCGCCTTCTGTAAGGCCGGATAGTCGCCCTTAGGCGGCAGGCTGGCGAGATAGGCGCCGAAGTCGGAGGCATCGGTGGCGGCCTTCAGCAAGTCGGCGCGCTTGACCTTGCGCTGCTCGATCGCGATGTCGGGATCGATGCTGTTGGCGTTCACGCGGCCGGTCGAGACGTCGCTGGCGTAGGCCGCGAAGGCCTCGCCGATCATCTGCTCGGTGCGGGCGGTGTCGGTACCGGTCTTGAGCGCCTGTTCCAGCCGATCGATGCCGTACCACGCGGGATCGAGCCCATGCTCGCCGCTGGCGCGAAGCGTTGTAAGGAGAGTCTGCGTGCGCGCCTCGGCGACACGCGATCCCGTCCACAATGGCTCTTCGGCAAAGGACGGCGTGGCTCCCAGCAAGGGAGCGAAAAACGCCAGGACGGCGATAAGCAGGGGAACGCGTGTCACGGGCAAACTCTAGCGGGCGGGGCCGCGACGCACACGCCGCAGAGAGTCGTCTAAGCGCGAATGGCTGCGTCCTGTGGCGGTTTTGCAACGGCGTTTGCGGCGAAGCCATGCGCTGCCAGAAAGCCCAGCAAATCGTCTGTCGCGCGCTGTT
Source organism: Enhydrobacter aerosaccus (assembly GCA_903832005.1). Classification (GTDB taxonomy): domain Bacteria; phylum Pseudomonadota; class Alphaproteobacteria; order Reyranellales; family Reyranellaceae; genus Reyranella; species Reyranella aerosaccus_B. The sequence goes on from CAIKZO010000035.1 coordinate 32,111, forward strand.
TCAGTTCGGCGGTGCCGCCCCCGGCCCGCGCGCCGCGGGTCACGCAATGCTGTCGCGCCCAGGCCTGGTAGCCGGGTTCGCTAAAGGACCGACCGGCGGCGATCACAAAATGGCTTCCGTCGTCCTCGATGAAGTTATTGCAGCACGACCAGTTCTCCGCGTCCTTGATGTCGAATACGGGGCCCAGCGACTCCCAGCCGTGGTGGGCGCCGCTGTAGACCTTGACCCGGATGCGGCGGTTGCCGGCGGCCCGCATACGCTCGGCATAGTCGATGGCGAGCGGCGCCGGCGTGTAATCGTCGCGGCCGGCCAGCATGAAGAAGATCGGCCGGTCGAAGGTGGTCGGATCGCGGTGCTGGGCGGTGGCGCCCGGGCAGATCGCGACGTGGAGGTCGAACAGGTGCGGGAAGCCCCGTCGCCAGTGCTGGCGCACGGCGATCGCGGCATTGAGCGTCGCCCCGGCGCCCTTGGAGACGCCCATGACGCCGATCCGGCCAGCGTCGATTCGCGGGTCGGAACGGAGATGCGCGAGGGCTGCGAAGGCATCGCCCTCCATTTGGGCGGCCGAGACCAGGGTCTGGTCGGCGACCGTGCGCCGCACGCCCCGGCCGGTGAAGCTGTCGACCACCAGCGCCGCGACCCCCGCCGCATTGAGCGCCTGTGCATAATAATGCTCACGGTGGCGCTGGACGCCCGCGCTGCTGGTCAGGATCACCATACAGGCGAAAGGCCCCGGGTGCCGTTCCGGCAGGTGCAGGGTCGCCGAAAAGCGCGCCGGCCGGGAGGCCGCGGGGTGATCGAAGGTGAGCGTGTCGAGCGACACCGATTCCATGGACGCTTTTTAGCTTGTCCCGTAGGTTGCGCGCCATGAGCGACACCGTGCGGGTCCAGATGCGCGCCGTCTCCGACGACGAGGCGGGGCTTCGGCTCGACCGCTGGTTCCAGCGGCATTTTCCTTCCCTGAGCCATGGCGCGCTGCAGAAGCTGCTGCGCACTGGCCAGGTCCGTCTCGACGGCAAGAGGGTCGAGGGCAAGGACCGGGTCGAGCCCGGCCAGTCCGTGCGCCTGCCGCCCGGCGTCACCGCGCCGCCACCCGCCGTGGTGGCCGCGGCCGCGGTGAAGGAGCGTCCGGTCATCTCCGATCGTGACGCGGCCGAGATCCAGAAGCTGATCATCTTCCAGGACGATTGGGTGATCGCGCTGAACAAGCCGTCGGGCCTCGCCGTCCAAGGCGGCAGCGGCACCGAGCGCCATGTCGATGGCCTGCTCGATGGGCTGCGCTTCGGTTCCGAGATCCGGCCGCGGCTGGTCCACCGCCTCGACAAGGACACGTCGGGACTGCTGCTGATCGCGCGCACCAGCCAGGCCGCGAAGGCGCTTGCCGAATCCTTCCGCGATCGCGAGACCGAGAAGCTCTATTGGGCGATCGTGGTCGGCGTGCCGCCCAGGAAGGAAGGCGCGATCGACCTGCCGCTTGCCAAGCGGCCGGGCGCGCGTGACCGCGAGACCATGCAGGTCGATCACGAGGAAGGGCAGAAGGCGCTGACGCACTTCCGCGAGATGGATCGCGCCGGCAAGCGCGCCGCGCTGCTGGCTTTGTGGCCGCGCACCGGCCGGACGCATCAGCTGCGCGTGCATTGCGCGGAGATGGGCTGCCCGATCCTGGGCGACCGCAAGTACGGTGGCGAGACAGCCGAGCTCACGACCATCGCCGACGCGCGCAAGCTCTACCTCCACGCCCGCCGCATCACGCTGCCCCATCCCTCGGGCAAGGGCGAACTCAAGGTCCAGGCCGAGGTGCCGCCTCACTTCCGCCGCACGATCGAGGCATTCGGCTTCTCGACCACCGGCGATCGTGAGAGCGAGTAGGGAGACACCGACGGCAATGCGCATCCGCTGGCGGTTGATGATCTGGACGGCGGCCATCGTCGTGCCGGTGCTCGCCGGCGGCGTGCTGATCTGGAGCAAGACGCGCGACCTCTCTCGCTACCAGAATCGGCTCGAGGAGCAGGTCCGCCGCGTCACCGGCCGTCAGCTCACGGCGCGGGTGCCGCTGAAAGTCCATCTCAGCCGCGAGCCGGCGCTGATCGCCGAGGGCGTCACTTTGTCGAACGCGCCGTGGGGCTCGCGGCCCGAGCTGGCGCGGGTGCGCAAGATCACGATGTATCTCGATCCTTTCTCGCTGTTCCTGGGCGAGTCGAAGGTGAGCCGGCTGGTGCTCGAAGGCGCCGACATCCTGGTCGAGCACAACGAGGCAGGGGACGCCAACCTCGAGATGCTGCCGCCACCCGACGGATCGGGGCCGCGTGCAGCCGACAACAAGTCGCTGCGCGTCGTCTCCAATCCGGCCTTCCCATGGATCTCCAACATAGAAGTGCGCGACTCGGTGCTGACCGTCGCCGAAGGCGGCGGCAAGCCGCCGGTCGTGCTGGAGATTTCGAGCGGCACGCTCAAGTCCTCCGCGCCCGGCCAGCCGCTGCAGATCGAGGGGCACTTCAACGCGCCGCAAGCCGCGCGCTTCGATCTCAAGGGAGCGGCCGGGTCGTTCGATGGCTGGATGCGCGGCCTGCCGGGCAACATCGACCTGCAGGGCGACTTCGGCGGCGGCAAGATCGCGCTCAAGGGCAGCGTCGGCGTCAAGGGCACGAGCATTCAGATCACGGCCGACGGGCCTGACTTCGGAGTCTACGGGCCCTACATCCATGTGCCGCTTCCGAGCGGCGGCCCCTATTCGCTGAGTGCCAAGGCCGCGACCTTGCGCAGCAACTTCAAGGTCGAAGTGCCGACGTTGAAGATCGGCAACAGCGAGCTGACCGGCGAAGCGCTTTTCCGCACCGACCGCCAGGGCGTGCCCAACGTCGCGGTGAACATCGACGCCACACGGATCGATGCGGCCGGCCTCAAGGCGCCGCCCGCGCCGCCGGTCGATCCAGCGTCGACGGCCAGCAAGCGCTTCCTGCCATCGACGCCGTTCCAGGCGAACTGGCTCGGCCGCGGGAACGTGCAGGTGTCGGCACGGGTGGCCGAGGTGACGGGCTTCAGCGGAAAAATCTCCAACGGCTCGGTGACGCTGGTCTCCAGTCCGACGCGCTACGCCTTTCGGGCCGCGGCCTCCATCGGCGCGGGCTCGGCGGGCTTCGACCTCGTCTACGATCCGGCCGGCCGCAACGGCCAGGCAACGCTCACAGCGACGGCAAGCCGCGTCTCGCTCGAAGATCTGTCGGGGCTGCTCGGCCTCGACACGGGATTGAAAGACGCGGTCGCCGACATCGACCTGCGCTTGCGTGGCGGTGGCCGCTCTACTGAATCGGCGCTGAACGTCGCCAGCGGCTCGGTCGACTTCGCCATCGCCAAGGGCAGTTGGCCGCGCGACGGGCTGGCCGGTTGGCCGGTCGAGACGCAGCGCCTGCTGGGCGGCAACGACAGCGGCATCCCGTTCAACTGCATCGGCGGCCGCTTCGAAGTAAGCGGCGGTGTCGCCAACCTGCGCCGCCTCGTGATCGACACGCCACGCGCGACCATCGTCGGCGGCGGCTATGTCCATCCGCGCAGCGAGAGCTGGGAGATGATGCTGGCCCCCGAGGCGCGTGATGCGCAGGGCGCGGCACTGTCTTCGCCGCTGCGGCTGAAGGGCGGTACGGGAAAGCCCACGACGGGGGCGCTCGACGCCGGGCTCAGCAAGCTGATCATCGGTGCCGGTACGGTGCCGAGCCTTACGGGCACGCTGAACACCATCGCGCGTCAGCCCAACGTGAACGCCTGCGCCACGATGGCGCCGCGCGTCGAAGGCATGCGGCCGGGCCTGCGGGCCCAGTTGCCGACGCCGTCGAGCGATGTCCGCGGTAGCCGTCGGCCAGCAACAGCAACACCCCCGAAGCCGCAGGGCGGGCGGTAACACATGAAGCGCTTTTATAAAGAGACGGCGGTCGATGCGGGCGAGGGCGGTTATCGCGTGCTGCTCGATGGGAAGCCGATGCGCACGCCGGCCAAGTCCATCCTCGTGGTGCCGACCCTGTCGCTGGCCGAGGCGATTGCCGGCGAATGGAGCGGGGTGCCCGACGGCGCCGAGATCAATGCCGCACATTTGCCGCTCACGCGCCTTGCCGCGACCGGGCTCGACCGTGTGGTCAGTCGGCGCGAGGAAGTGATCGACGACACGGCGAAATATGCGGGCTCCGACCTGCTTTGCTATCGCGCGTCGACGCCGGACAGTCTGGTGAAGTCGCAGCACGACGCGTGGCAGCCGCTGCTCGACTGGGCCGCCGAGCGCTATGGCGCGCGGTTCGTGGTCACCGAGGGAATCAGGTTCGTCGAGCAGCCGGAAGAGGCGAAGGCGCGGTTGAAGGAAGCTGTGTCGGCCTACACCGATGTTGCTCTGTCGGCGCTCTACAATCTGACGCACACGTCTGGATCGGTAGTGATGGCGCTCGCCGTGGCCGAAGGACGGCTGACGGGCGAAGAGGCGTTTGGCGCGGCGCAGGTCGAGGAGCTTTATCAGATCGAGCGCTGGGGCGATGATCCGCACGCCAAGAAGCAACGGGAAGGTGTGCACAAGGATCTCGAGTCCTGCGCGCGATTCCTGATGCTGCTCGGCGATAAGAAATTGAGGGAGTGAACATGAGCACCGGCACGAAGTTCCGCGAGATCCTGGGCAAGAACGGCCTGGTCGAGGCGATGGCCGCGCATTCGCCTTTGTCGGCGATGCTGGCAGCGGAGGCGGGCTTCGACGCGATCTGGGCGTCGGGCTTCGAACTGTCGGCGATGTACGGCGTGCCCGACGTCAGCATCGTGTCGATGACGCAGCATCTCGACATGACGCGCGCCATGGTCGAACGCTCGGGGCTGCCGGTGGTGGCCGACATCGACACTGGCTTCGGCAACGCGCTCAACGTGCTCTACGCCGTCGAGCAGTACGAGCGTGCGGGCGTGGCGGCGATCGTGATGGAGGACAAGAGCTTCCCCAAGGTCTCCAGCCTGATCGCCGGCGGCCGTCAGGACATGGTCCGCATCGAGGAGTTCCAAGGCAAGATCGAGGCGGCGCGCTCGGTGCGTAAGGACAAGGACCTGGTAATCGTGGCGCGCACCGAGGCGCTGATCGCGGGGCTCGGACAGGAAGAGGCGCTGAAGCGGGCGCAGGCCTATGAAGCCGCGGGCGCAGATATGGTCCTGGTGCACTCCAAGCAGAAGACGCCCGACGAGATTGAAGCCTTCGTGAAGGCGTGGGACGGGAAGGCGCCGATCGCCCTGGTGCCGACGGCCTATCCGCAGATGACAGTGGCGCGGGTCAAGGAGCTGAAGAAGATCGGCCTGCTGATCTGGGGCAATCACGCCATCCGCGCCTCGGTCGGTGCGATGCGCAAGACCTTCGCGAAAATCCGCAAGGATCGCGGCATTCACACGGTTGAGGCCGAGATTGCGACGGTCGACGAGGTTTTCGACTTGCAGGGTATGGGCAAAGTGAAGGCTGACGAGAAGAAGTTCCTGCGCTAACAAAAGTGTAGTCTGATCCCCGAAGAGTGCCGGGAGCCGGAGTTTCGTATGCAGGACATGTTGAAAGAACTCGAGAAGCGCCGTGCGGCGGCCCGGTTGGGCGGCGGCCAGCGCCGTATCGACGCACAGCACGCCAAAGGCAAGCTGACGGCGCGCGAGCGCATCGACGCGCTGCTCGATCCGGGCTCCTTCGAGGAATACGACATGTTCGTCGAGCATCGCTCGGTGGATTTCGGCATGCAGGATCAGAAAATCCCGGGCGATGGCGTGGTGACCGGGCAGGGCCGGATCAACGGGCGCCTGGTCTACGTGTTCAGCCAGGATTTCACCGTGTTCGGCGGCGCTCTCTCGGGCATGCATGCGGCCAAGATCTGCAAGATCATGGATGCCGCCATGAAGGTCGGCGCGCCTGTGCTGGGCTTGAATGACTCGGGCGGCGCACGCATCCAGGAAGGTGTCGATTCGCTGGGCGGTTACGCCGACGTCTTCCAGCGCAACGTGCTCGCGTCCGGCGTCGTGCCGCAGATCTCGATGGTGATGGGTCCCTGCGCCGGCGGTGCGGTCTATTCGCCCGCGATGACCGACTTCATCTTCATGGTGAAGGACAGTTCCTACATGTTCGTCACCGGTCCCGACGTGGTGAAGACCGTGACGCACGAGACGGTGACTCAAGAGGAGCTTGGCGGCGCGCTCACGCACACGCAGAAATCGGGCGTCGCCGACCTCGCCTTCGAGAACGATATCGAGGCGTTGTTGCAGCTCCGGCGCTTCGTCGACTTCCTGCCGAGCAACAACCGCGAGAAGCCGCCGGTGCGGGTCAGCCACGATCCAGTCGATCGTGACGACTATTCGCTCGACACGCTCGTGCCCGACAATTCCAACAAGCCCTACGACATCAAGGAGCTGATCCTGAAGGTCGTCGACGAGGGCGACTTCTTCGAGCTGATGCCGGAATGGGCCGGCAATATCGTGATCGGCTTCGGCCGCATGGCCGGCAAGACGGTGGGCTTCGTCGCCAACCAGCCGATGGTGCTGGCGGGCTGTCTCGACATCGACTCCTCGCGGAAGGCCGCGCGTTTCGTGCGCTTCTGCGACTCGTTCAACATCCCGATCGTGACCTTCGTCGATGTGCCGGGCTTCCTGCCGGGCACGAACCAGGAGTTCGGCGGCATCATCAAGCACGGCGCGAAGCTGCTCTATGCCTATGCCGAAGCGACGGTGCCCAAGGTGACGGTGATCACGCGCAAGGCCTACGGCGGCGCCTACGACGTGATGGCGTCCAAGCACCTGCGCGGCGACATGAACTATGCCTGGCCGGGCGCGGAGATCGCGGTGATGGGCGCCAAGGGCGCGGTCGAGATCATCTTCCGCTCCGACATCGGCGACGCCAGGAAGATCGCGGCACGTACCGAGGAATATCGCGAGCGCTTCGCCAATCCGTTCGTGGCGGCCAATCGCGGCTTCATCGACGACGTGATCATGCCGCACGGCACGCGCCGTCGCGTCTGCAAGGCGCTGGCCGCGCTCGAGAACAAGAAGCTCGAGAATCCGTGGCGCAAGCACGGAAACCCTCCGCTGTGAGCTTGAATCCGGCAGAGCGCCTGAAACGCGCCCGGTCCGTGCGTCTGCACGTGATCGTGGCGTTGTTCGCCCTGTTGGTATGCATCGCCGTAAACGCGCTTTTTAGTTCCAAGTATCCGTGGTGGCTGTGGGTCCTGACCGCGTGGATGCCGTTGATTGCGGCACATACCGCCTGGTCCATGGGCTTCTTCGACCGCAATAGAGAAGGACGATAGGTATGGCCGCCAAGAAGAAGGCTGCGAAGAAGAAGGCCGTCGCGAAGCCCGTCAGCAAGCCGGCGACCAAGTCGGGCCTGCCGTTCGACAAGATCCTGATCGCCAATCGCGGCGAGATCGCCTGTCGCGTCATCCGCTCGTGCAAGAAGCTCGGCATCAAGACCGTTGCGGTCTATTCGGAGGCCGACGCCGATGCGCTGCACGTGCGCGAGGCCGACGAGAAGGTGTTCATCGGGCCATCGCCGTCGGCGCAGTCCTATCTGTTGATCGACAAGATCGTCGAGGCCTGCAAGCAGACGGGCGCCCAGGCCGTTCATCCGGGCTACGGCTTCCTGTCGGAGAAGCAGGAGTTCCAGAAGGCGCTGGCCAAGGCCAAGATCGCCTTCATCGGCCCCGATGCGCACGCGATCTACGCCATGGGCGACAAGATCGAATCGAAGAAGCTGGCGCAAAAGGCCGGCGTCAGCACGGTGCCCGGCTATCTCGCAGCGATCCCTAATGCCGACGAGGCGGTGAAGATCGCCAAGAAGGTCGGCTATCCCGTCATGATCAAGGCCTCGGCCGGCGGCGGCGGCAAGGGCATGCGCATCGCCTACAACGATACTGAGGCCAAGGAAGGCTTCGTGTCGGCAACCAGCGAGGCCAAGGCCTCGTTCGCCGACGACCGCGTGTTCATCGAGAAATATGTCGAGGAACCGCGCCATATCGAGATCCAGCTGATCGCCGACGGCCACGGCAACTGCATCTATCTCTGGGAGCGCGAGTGCTCGATCCAGCGCCGCCACCAGAAGGTGATCGAGGAGGCGCCGAGCCCGTTCCTCGATGCCAAGACGCGCAAGGCGATGGGCGAGCAGGCCGTGGCCCTCGCCAAGGCCGTCAACTACAAGAGCGCCGGCACGGTCGAGTTCATCGTCGACAAGAACCGCAAGTTCTACTTCCTCGAGATGAACACCCGCCTGCAGGTCGAGCATCCCGTCACCGAACTGATCACCGGCCTCGACCTGGTCGAACTGATGATCAAGGTCGCCGCCGGCGAAAAGCTGCCGTTCCAGCAGAAGGACGTGAAGCTGAACGGCTGGGCGGTCGAAGCCCGCGTTTACGCCGAGGATCCGTTCCGCAACTTCCTGCCATCGACCGGCCGCTTGGTGAAGTATCGCGAGCCGGCGCCCGGCCCGGATGTGCGCGTCGATACCGGCGTCTACGAGGGCGGTGAGATCTCGATGTTCTACGATCCGATGATCGCCAAGCTCTGCACCCACGGAAAGACGCGCAACGAAGCGATCGACCGCATGCGCCGCGCGCTCGACGAGTTCTACGTACGTGGCGTGTCGCACAACGTGCCATTCCTGGCCGCCCTGATGGCGCATCCGCGCTTCCGCGCCGGCAATCTCACGACCAACTTCATCGCCGAGGAGTTCAAGGGCGGCTTCACCGCTGCGCATTTGCCGCCCAAGGATCCGGCAGTGCTGGCTGCCGTCGCTGCCGTCATCGAGCGCATCCGGGACGAGCGCCTGGGCGTGACACAGGACAGCCGCGTGGTGATGCTGAACCGCGCGCCGGTGGCGCTGACGGTGACAGGTGACACGAAGCTGTTCGGCGTCGATGTGGCCGGCCGCGAGATCTCGGTCGAGACGGACTGGCGGCCCGGCGATCCGCTGGTCCATGCGACCGTCGACGGCCTGCATATCGTGGTCCAGGTAGATGCCGTGGGATCGGGCTGGCGCTTGATCCACGAAGGCGGACAGGCCGAGGCGCTGGTGCTGACGCCGCGCCAGGCCGAGCTCTATGCGCTGATGCCGGTCAAGGCCGCGCCCGACACGTCGAAGTTCCTGCTCTCGCCGATGCCGGGCCTGTTGGCCTCGGTGGCGGTGAGTGAGGGCCAGGACGTGAAGGCGGGCGAGGCGTTGGCTGTCGTCGAGGCGATGAAGATGGAGAACGTGCTGCGCGCCACGCGCGACGGCACGATCAAGACGCTTCATGCCAAGGCGGGTGACAGCCTGCGGGTCGACCAGAAGATCATCGAGTTCGCCTGAGAAGATGGCGCTGCAGGCGCGTCTCACCATCACCGGTCGCGTGCAGGGCGTAGGCTATCGCGACTGGGCCCTCGGCACGGGCCTGCGGCTTGGCCTCACGGGCTGGGTGCGCAACCGCACCGACGGTTCCGTCGAGGCGCTGATCGTGGGCGAGGAGGGTGTGGTCGGCCAGATGATCGAGGCTTGCCGGCGCGGGCCGCCAATGGCCAGAGTCGACGAGATCGACATCGACCCGGTCGATCTCGACGTGATGCCGGAGGGTTTCACACGGCTGCCCACGGCTTGAGGAAGGACCATCACGATGCGGGCCATTCCAATCGGGACCAAGGCGACGGCGACGTTGCTCGTGAAGCCCGAGCATCTTGCCAGTCAATTCAAGGACACGATGCTGCCCGCGGTGTTCGCCACGCCCATGATGATCAGGCTCATGGAGAATGCGGCGCTCAATGCCATCAAGCCCTACCTTGAGCCGGGCGAGAGCGCAGTCGGCACCTCGGTAGATGTAAAGCATCTCTCCGCCACGCCGGTTGGGCATGAGGTGAGCGCGACGGCAGAGGTCGTCCGCGTCGAGGGAAAGCGCATCGACTACGTCGTGTCGGCCAGCGACGAGCAGGGCAAGATCGGCGAGGGCACACACGGGCGGATCGTGATCGATCTCGCGTCGTTCAACGAACGCCTGGCCAAAAAGAGCAAGTAGGCCTTACGCGGCGGCCGACGGCCTGAGATCGCCGAAGACTTCCTCGAACGTCTCGGCCAGTGCCACATCTAGATCGGCCAGGGTGACCGGCAGGCCGAGATCGACCAGCGACGTCACGCCATGGCCTTCGATGCCGCAGGGCACGATGCCGTCGTAATGGCCGAGGTCGGGCTCGACGTTGATCGAGATGCCGTGGAACGACACCCAGTGCCGGATGCGGACGCCAATGGCGGCGATCTTGTCCTCGCGCGGGCTGCCGTCGAACAGCGGCGGCTTGTCGGGGCGCGCCACCCAGACGCCGACTCGGCCGGCGCGGCGCTCGGCAATGACGCCGAAGCGGGCGAGGGAGCGAATCGTCCACTCCTCGAGGTCGGAGACGAAGCGTCGCACGTCCTGCCGGCGGCGGCGCAGGTCGAGCATCACATAGGCCACCCGCTGGCCCGGCCCATGATAGGTGTATTGGCCGCCGCGGCCGGCGACATGGACGGGAAAACGCGTGGGCTGCAGCAGGTCAGGCGCCCGGGAGCTGGTGCCGGCGGTGTAGAGCGGCGGGTGCTCCAGCAGCCAGATCTGCTCACGTGCCTGGCCGGCGCGAATCTCGGCGACGCGCGTCTCCATGGCCGCCAGCGCCTCTTCGTAGGGCACGGGCGTGTCGGAAATGCGCCATTCGGGTCGATCCTCAGGCTGGGCCATGAGCGCAAAATCGTTATTTCCGGCCCACTTCGCAAGTAGCGGCTGGTTACTGGATGGCGCGCCTTGCCACTGCAGGGGCTATTTGGTATCCCCCGCCCCGTCGATCCGGCGCGGCCATGGCGGAATTGGTAGACGCGCTAGCTTGAGGTGCTAGTGCCGCGAGGCGTGGAAGTTCGAGTCTTCTTGGCCGCACCAACGCCGGATCGATCGAAAAGGGATCTCTAGGTCGCCGCCTGTTGGCAAAACCAACGGGCGGCCCTTTTTGTAATCGGATGCGGGAGACGAGCTTGGCGGATGAACTAACCGACGGCGCGCTCCGTTACCATCGCATCCCCCGGCCGGGCAAAATCGAGGTCGTTCCGACCAAGCCCCTGGCCACCCAGCGCGACTTGTCGCTGGCCTATTCGCCCGGCGTGGCCGCGGCCTGCCACGAGATCGTACGCGATCCCCACATGGCGGCGGAGCTGACCATCCGCGCCAACCTCGTGGGCGTCGTGACCAACGGCACGGCGGTGCTCGGTTTGGGCGCCATCGGGCCGCTCGCCGCCAAGCCGGTGATGGAGGGCAAGGGCGTCCTCTTCAAGAAATTCGCCGGCATCGACGTGTTCGACATCGAGATCGCCGAACTCGACCAGGAGAAGCTGGTCGACATCATCGCGTCGCTCGAGCCGACGTTCGGCGGCATCAACCTCGAGGACATCAAGGCGCCCGAGTGCTTCTACGTCGAGCAGACGCTGCGCAAGCGCATGGGCATTCCGGTCTTCCACGACGACCAGCACGGCACGGCGATCATCGTGGGCGCCGCGGTGCTGAATGCGCTGTCGCTGGTCGGCAAGGACATGAGCAAGGTCAAGCTCGTGGTCTCGGGTGCGGGCGCGGCGGCGCTGTCGTGCCTCGGCGTGCTCGAGAAGCTCGGCCTGCCCAAGGAAAACATGTGGGTCACCGACATCGTCGGTGTGGTCTGGAAGGGCCGCAACGAGCTGATGGACCCCTTCAAGGAACGCTACGCGCGCGATACCACGGCGCGCACCCTGGGCGAGGTGATCGAGGGCGCGGACATCTTCCTCGGCCTCTCGGCCGCGGGCGTGTTGAAGCAGGACATGGTGAAGAAGATGGCGGCCAAGCCGCTGATCTTCGCGCTGGCCAATCCTGATCCGGAGATCACGCCGGAAGACGTGGCCGCGGTGCGCGACGACGCCATTATGGCGACGGGCCGCAGCGACTATCCCAACCAGGTCAACAACGTCCTCTGCTTCCCGTACATCTTCCGCGGCGCGCTCGATGTCGGCGCCACGGCGGTGAACGACGAAATGAAGATCGCCTGCGTGCGCGCCATTGCCGAACTCGCGCGCAAGGAGCCGTCGGAAGTCGTGGCCCGCGCCTTCGGCGAGGCGGGCGGCGGCGGCTTTGGCCCCAACCAGATCATTCCCAAGCCGTTCGATCCCCGCCTGATCGTCGAGTTGGCGCCCGCGGTCGCCAAGGCCGCGATGGATTCCGGCGTGGCGACTCGGCCGATCGCGGACTTCGACGCCTATCGCCAGCAGCTCAGCCAATTCGTCTTCAAGTCGGGCCTGGTCATGCGCCCGGTCTTCGAGCAGGCCCGCAGCGCGCCCAAGCGCGTGATCTTCAGTGCCGGCGAGGACGATCGCGTGCTGCGCGCCGTGCAGGTGATCCTCGACGAACGGCTGGCGACGCCGATCCTGATCGGCCGCCCCGAGATCATGCGGCGCCGCGCCGAGCGTCTTGGCCTGCGCTTCCGGCCCGGTATCGACGTCGAGCTGATCGATCCGTCGAGCGACCCGCGCTACGATAAATACTGGGGCGCCTATCACGATCTGATGGCGCGTCGCGGCGTCACCGAGCCCACGGCGCGCAACCTCGTGCGCTCCAGCCCGACCCTGATCGCAGCCCTTGCGGTGAAGCTCGGCGATGCCGACGCCATGATCGCGGGCGCCTACGGCCGCTTCCGCACGCACTTCAATCACGTGCGCGACGTGATCGGCACGCGGCCCGGCGTCAGGAACATGGCGGGCCTCAGCCTGCTCGTGCTGCCGACGCGCTCGCTGTTCATCGCCGACACCTATGTGAACGACGATCCCGATGCCGAGACACTGGCCAACATCACCCTGCTGGCGGCCGACGAGGTGCTGCGCTTCGGCGTGCAGCCGCGGGTCGCGCTGCTGTCGCATTCGCTGTTCGGCAGCTCCGAATCGCCGTCGGCACGCAAGATGGCCGAGGCGGTCAGGATCCTGCACGCCCGCGCGCCCAGCCTCGAGGTCGACGGCGAGATGCACGGCGATGCGGCCCTCGATCCGGATATCCGGCACACCGTGTTCCCGAACTCCAGGCTGACGGGTGCCGCGAACCTGGTGATCTGCCCGTCTCTCGACTCGGCCAGCATCGCCTTCAACCTGCTCAAGACCGCGGCGGACGGCCTGCATGTCGGGCCGATGCTGCTCGGCACGGCGCTGCCGGCACATGTGCTGACACCATCCGTGACCGCCCGCGGTATCACCAACATGACGGCGCTCGCCGTCGTCGAAGCCCAGCGCCGGGCGGACGCCCGCGCCGAGGAAACGCGCGGATGAGCGGCGAGGCGGACATCCTCGATGAAGTAACGCCGGAGCTTGTCCGGCGCATCGAGGAAGCGCTCGCCGACGGAAATTCCAGCGAAGCCAAGTCGCTACTTGAATCGCTCAGCGCCACCGATCAGGCGGCGGTCGTCGAACAGATCTCCGAGGCACAGCGCGACCAGCTCATCGGGCTGCTGAAGCGCGACCTCGATCCGGAGATGCTGACGGAGCTCGACGAGGACGTCCTCGAGGACGTGCTCGACCAACTCGACAGCAAGGACATCGCCGCCGCTGCACGCGAGCTCGACACCGACGACGCGGTCAACCTGATCGAGGACCTGCCGGAGGACGAGCAGCGCGAGATCCTGGCCGAACTGCCGGCCGAGGAACGCGCCGAGATCGAGACGGCGCTCGCCTATCCGGAAGACTCGGCGGGCCGCCTGATGCAGAGCTCTCTGGTCAAGGTGCCGGACAGCTGGACCGTGGGCCAGGTGATCGATTACTGCCGCGAGGCGACCGACCTGCCGGACGACGTCTACGATATCTTCGTGATCGACAGGGTCGGGCGGCTGCGCGGCTCGGTGCCGCTCGGTCGCATGCTGCGCACCAAGCGCCCGGTGCCCATCATGGATCTCGCCGATCCCGACATTCCCTCGGTCAATGTCATGACCGACCAGGCCGAGGTGGCCCATCTCTTCCGCGACAGGAACCTGGTGTCGAGCCCGGTGGTCGACGACACGCGGCGCCTGCTGGGCGTGATCATGGTCGACGACGTGGTCGACGTGATCGACGAGGAAGCCGAGGACGACCTGCTCAAGATGGCGGGCGTCGCCTCCGACGACATGCACGCCAACACCATCCAGACGACGCGCCAGCGCGCCTGGTGGCTCTCGATCAACCTGGTGACCGCCGTGATCGCCTCGCTGGTGATCGGCCAGTTCGAGATGGCGATCGAGAAGATCGTGGCGCTGGCCGTGCTGATGCCGATCGTGGCCTCGATGGGCGGCAATGCCGGCACGCAGACGGTCACGGTGGCGGTGCGCGCCCTGGCCATGGGCGAACTGACGGCCGCCAACACGCTGCGCTTCATCGGCAAGGAAGCCGCCGTCGGCGGCCTGAACGGCTTCATCTTCGCCATCCTGATGGGCAGTGCGGTGGTCGCCTGGTATGGCGACTGGCGGCTGGGCGCCGTGATTGGCGCCGCCATGGTGTGCAACCTCGTGGCAGCCGCACTCGCCGGCACCCTGATCCCGCTCGGCCTGCAGAAGATCGGCGTCGATCCCGCCGTGTCGTCGACGGTGTTCCTGACAACGGTGACCGACGTGATCGGCTTCCTGGCCTTCCTCGGTCTTGCGACGCTCTTCCTGCTGTAGCGCTCTGGCGTTGCGCAGCGGCGCGCCACGCGACAATCTCTTCTAACGAAAAAACATCGGGCAGGAAGTTCATGATCCCCAATGCGATGCCGCCGTTCGATTTTGGCCTGGGCGAGACCGCCGACGCGCTGCGCGACCAGGTCCAGCGCTTCGCTTCGGACAAGGTGGCGCCGATCGCGGCGGAGATCGACAAGACAGACCGGTTTCCGCGCGAGCTGTGGCCGCAGATGGGCGATCTCGGCCTGCATGGCATCACCGTCGAGGAGGAGTACGGCGGCTCGGGGCTGGGCTATCTCGAGCACGTTATCGCGGTCGAGGAGCTGTCGCGTGCGTCGGCCGCGGTCGGCCTGAGCTACGGCGCGCACTCCAATCTCTGCGTCAACCAGATCCGCCGCAACGGCAACGACGACCAGAAGAAGCGCTTTCTCCCCAAGCTGCTGTCCGGCGAGCATGTCGGCAGCCTGGCCATGAGCGAGTCGGGTGCGGGCTCCGACGTCGTCTCGATGAAATTGCGCGCCGACAAAAAGGGCGACCGCTACGTGCTGAACGGCACCAAGATGTGGATCACCAATAGCCCCGATGCGCAGGTGATCGTGGTCTATGCCAAGACCGACCCGGCGGCCGGCTCGCGCGGCATCACCGCCTTCATCGTCCCGACCGACGCCAAGGGATTCAAGGTGGCGCAGAAGCTCGACAAGATGGGCATGCGCGGCTCCTCGACGGGCGAACTCGTGTTCGAGGATTGCGAGATCCCGGAAGAGAACGTGCTGGGCCCAGTGGGCAAGGGCGTCAACGTGCTGATGAGCGGCCTCGACTATGAGCGCGCGGTGCTGGCGGCGGGACCGATCGGCATCATGCAGGCGGCGATGGATATCGTCGTGCCCTACGTCCATGAGCGCAAGCAGTTCGGCCAGGCGATCGGCGAGTTCCAGCTCGTACAAGGCAAGCTGGCCGACATGTACACGACCATGAACGCCTGCAAGGCCTATGTGTACGCTGTCGCCAAATCGTGCGACCGCGGCCAGACCACGCGCAAGGATTCGGCTGGCGCGATCCTCTATGCCGCGGAGAAGGCCACCCTGGTGGCGCTCGATGCCATCCAGCTGCTGGGCGGCAACGGCTACATCAACGACTACCCGACGGGCCGCCTGCTGCGCGACGCCAAGCTCTACGAGATCGGCGCCGGCACCAGCGAGATCCGCCGCATGCTGATCGGCCGCGAACTTTTCGCCGAGTCGGCTTGAGTCGTGGCCATCGCATACGGTGCGGCCATCCGCCATGAATGGGCCCTCGATCCCGATTTCCTGACGGTCAATCACGGCTCTTACGGCGCCACGCCGAAGGTCGTGCTGGCGGCGCAGGACGAGTGGCGCCGGCGCATGGAGGCGCAGCCGACGCGTTTCTTTGCGCGAGAGCTGCCCGGCGCCCTGAGGGAAGCGGCGGCGGTGCTGGCGAAAGCGCTGAAGGCGGACGCCGGCGATGTCGTCCTCGTTCCCAACGCGACGACGGGCTGCAACGCCGTGCTGCGCTCGATGCGGCTGCGAGAGGGTGACGAAATCCTTCACGCCAGCCACGTCTACAATGCCGTGCGCAATACGATGCTCTACGTCGCCGAACGTTCCGGCGCCAAGGTCGTGTCGGCGGAAGTGCCGTTTCCGCGTCCCGATCCTGCGACGCTTCTCGCCAACATCGAAAAGGCGATTACCAAGCGCACCCGGATCGCGGTCATCGATCACATCACCTCGCCGAGCGGGCTCGTCCTGCCGATCGCGGAGATTATCGGCGTCTGCCATGCGGCCGGCGTGCCTGTTCTCGTCGACGGTGCGCATGGACCGGGGCAAGTATCTCTCGACCTGCCGGCGCTCGGTGCCGACTGGTACGTGGGCAACTGCCACAAATGGTGGTCGGCGCCGAAGGGCTGCGGGTTCCTGCACACGCGCGCTGAACGCCGGGCCGACTTGCATCCCGTGACTATCTCGCACGGTTTCGAGAAAGGCTTCACGAGCGAGTTCGACTGGACCGGCACGATCGATCCGACGGCCTATCTGGCGCTGCCGGCTGCGCTCGATTTCTTCGAACGGTTGGGCGGCACCGCGCTGATGGAGCGCAACAAGGCGTTGGCGGCGCAAGCGGGCGCGCTTCTGGCGTCGCGACTCGGTACCGAAGTCGGCGCGCGACCGGAGATGGCGGGGGCGATGGCCTCGGTGCGTCTGCCGTTCGACATGGAGCCGACGCGAGAAGGGGCGATCCCGGTGCGGACGGCTCTGCAGGCGGCGCGGGTCGACAGTCCGGTTCACGGGCTGGCCGGTGGTCCGTGGCTCAGGCTGTCGGCCTACGCCTACAACGAGATGGCCGACTACGAGCGCCTGGCCGACCTATTGCCCACCGTGCTGAAGCGCTTTCAGTAGGGTTCCGCGCCGCAGCCAATTGGGCAGTCGCGAGTGATCGGCCTCGATCGACTGCTGCGTCAGGGCTTGCTGGAAGGCCAGCAAATCTTGCGGATGGCGGATCATCCTGAGCCGCGTCTCGAACTTCCGGCCACTGAGGCTCAAGGGAAGGGTGACCGCAGCCAGGTCTCTTGCGCTGTCGTTCGAGGTGGCGTGCAGGATCAAGGGCTGGCCGGTGGGCGTCGTCACCACGACCACGTCACCGGCGACCGTCATCGGCAGCGGCCGCAGGTCGTTGGCGACGAGGTTCCAGCGGAAGCGGTCGAGGATCCGGATTTTCTCGGAGTCGGCGAGCGCGACCAGGTTGAAGGCGTTCTGCTCGTAGAGTCTCTCGTAGTGCATCGCCTGATTCTGGGCGGACCACTGATCGAGGAACGCTCGCGACCGGCACAGGAAGAATCCCGAGTTCAGGTAAGGGGCCGACCTATCGAGGCCGCGCATCAGGGAAGCGAAGTGCGGCGCGGGATAGGCCGCGAGCAGCGCGTCGATGCTGAGGCCGGTGTCGGCCGCCGCGACGTCCTGACCTTCGGCCGCCATCTCTTCCTGCAAGAGCCGGAGCGGCGGCTCGATGTCGGACAAGACGATCATGTCGGCGTCGAGCCAGACCACGGTCTCTGCCTGCATCTGCGCCACATAGCGTCCGAGCGCCGCCTTGTAGTCCCACGCATGGCGCGGAACGATCTCCGGCGGCGTGTCGAGCAGCACGTAGCGCCGGCGGAGGAAGGCGCGCTGCGGGCCGGTCAGGCCGAAATCGCAGACATGTAGCTTGAGCCCCGGGCTGTAGCGCCGCAGCGATCCGCAGAGCAACAGCAGCTGCGGGAACATCTGTGCATCGACGCCGGTGACCAGACACAGCTTGGGGGACATGATCCGACCTTATGGCATAACCGGCCGTTGACGCCGTGTGCCGGTCCGTACACAGTGTGTATGTAAACATGCCACGTTATCTCACCGACAAAGACATCGCCGACTTCCGCGCCGAGTTGTGCCGGGTCGCGACCGAACGCTTCGCCAAGCACGGCTACGAGGGCGTCACCATGCGCCAGCTCGCCGAAGCGCTGGGCTGCAGCCCCAAGACTCCGTACCGCTACTTCAAGGACAAGGCCGACATCCTGGCGACGGTGCGTGCCGAAGCTTTTGAGAAATTCGCGGAGGCGCTGGGCAAGGCTGCTGCTGCCGCGGCACCGGCAGAGCGCGGTCGCCGGACCAGCGAAGCCTACATCGAGTTCGCGCTGAAGAATCCGCATGCCTATCGCATCATGTTCGACATCGATGCGCCGCTCGACGAGAGCCATCCGGAGCTGGGGCCGGCGTCGGAGCGGGCGGCGCGTTTCATTACCGGTGGCGCCGAGAAGATGGCCGAGGCCGGTGCGATCGACGCCGATCCCACGGTATTCGGCTGGTCGATGTGGGCGGCACTGCATGGCGTGGTGATGCTGCACCAGTCGGGCATGCTGAAGCACGGACCGGACTACAAGACATTGTCGGCCTTCCTCGGCACGACCATGATCAAGGGCGCAACCGGCACCAAAGCCGGAAAGGGACGGAAACGATGACGGCGGAAAAGCCGAGAGGTGTGACGGCGGGCGAGCGCTTTCGAAGCTGGCCCGAGATCCAGGCCAATGCCGCGCGCGGCGCGGGTGGCCTCACGGCACTGGGCGTCGGCGAGGACGACAGCGTGGCGCTGATGCTGCGCAACGATTTCCCGACCTTCGAGGTCAACATGGCGGCGGGCCAGCTCGGCGCCTATGCCGTGCCGATCAACTGGCACTTCACGCCGGAAGAAGCGGGCTACATCCTGGCCGACTGCGGCGCCAAGGTGCTGGTCGCACACGCCGATCTGTACGCGCAGATCGCGGCCGGCGTGCCGCCGCAGGTGAAGGTGCTGGTCGTACCGGTCCCGGAGGAGATCGCCGCCGCCTACGGCGTGCCTGCGGACAAGCAGGCGGCCCCGGCCGGCGTCGAGACCTGGGATGCGTTCGTGGCCAAGAGTGCGCCCAACGCCCAGCCGCCCAAGCTGTCGCGCGGCAGCATGATCTACACCTCCGGCACGACCGGCCGGCCCAAGGGCGTGCGTCGCCGGCCGAGCACGCCGGAGCTGCAGGCGGCCGCTGCCGCCGAAGTCGGGCGTTACTGGGGGATCGTCGCCGATCCCTCGATCGTCGTGCTGATGAACGGGCCGATGTACCACTCCGCGCCTGCGGCCTACGGCATGGGCAGTGCGCGGCTAGGCTTGAACGTCGTGCTGGAGGCGCGCTTCGAGGCCGAGGACATGCTGCGCCTGATCGACCGTCACGGGATCACGCACATGCACATCGTGCCCACGATGTTCGTGCGCCTGCTGCGCCTGCCCGACGAGGTGAAGAAGAAGTACGACCTGTCGTCGCTGCGCTGGATCACCCATGGCGCGGCGCCCTGCGCGCCCGCGGTGAAGCGCCAGATGATCGAGTGGTGGGGGCCGGTCATCAACGAATACTACGGCGCCACCGAGACCGGCATCGTGGTCTGGCACACGTCGGACGAAGCGCTGAAGAAGCCCGGCACGGTCGGTCACGCGGTCGAGGGCGCCATCCTGCGTATCGTCGACGACAAGGGCCACGACGTGAAGCAAGGGGATGTCGGCGAGATCTACGTGCGCGGGCCACATCTGTCGGAGTTCACCTACAACAACGACGACGCCAAGCGCCGCGAAGTGGCGCTGGGCGATCTCGTGACGGTGGGCGACATCGGCTTCCAGGATGCCGACGGCTATGTGTTCCTGTGCGACCGCAAGCGCGACATGATCATCTCGGGTGGCGTGAACATCTATCCGGCCGAGATCGAGGGCGTGCTGATCCAGATGCCAGGCGTGCGCGACTGCGCGGTGTTTGGCATTCCGGACGAGGAATTCGGCGAGCAGATCTGCGCCCATGTCGAACCGCAGGCGGGGATGGCGCTCGAGGGCGCTGGCGTGCGGGACTATCTCGGCCGCCACCTGGCGCGCTACAAGGTGCCCAAGGTCGTGGAATTCAGCGCCGCCCTGCCGCGCGAGGATTCCGGCAAGATCTTCAAAAGGAAGCTCCGCGCCCCATATTGGGAGAAGGCGGGACGCAGCATCTGAATGCCCCCTTGGAGCTGATCTGATGGCGGACGACGACGAGGTCACCCTGTTCGGCAAGCTGAAGAGCAAGCTGATCGACACCAAGCAGAAGTGGGCCGAGGACGGCCGCCTGCTGACCGGGAAGACCGCCGCCCACTCGCAGCGCCTGCCGCCCGGCCAGCGCCAGGTCGAGACCTGGCCGGTGCTCGATCTCGGCGTGCAGCCCGATATCCCGACCAAGGCCTGGCGCCTGTTCGTCGATGGCGAGGTCGAGCAGCCCACGACTTTCAAGTGGGGCGAGTTCACCGATCTGCCCAAGACGAAGCTCACCACCGACATCCATTGCGTGACCGCCTGGTCGCGCTACGACAATGTCTGGGAAGGTGTTTCGGCGCGCGACCTGATCGCGCGGGTCATGCCCAAGGCCGAAGCGCAGCACGTGATCTTCCACTCCTACGACACCTACAAGACCAACGTGCCGCTGGCCGATTTCTCGGCCGACGACGTGATGCTGGCCTGGAGCTGGAACGGCGAGCCGATCAGCCGGGAACATGGCGGACCGCTTCGCGTTGTGATCCCCAAGCTTTATTTCTGGAAGAGCGCGAAGTGGATTAAGAGGATCGAGTTCTCCGTGCTCGATAAGCCGGGGTTCTGGGAAGTCCGCGGCTATCACAATTACGGCGATCCGTGGCTAGAGCAACGATACGACGACGAGGCCTATGAAGGCCCAAAGGAGATTTGAGATGGCGTCCGCCCATGATTTCAGCTTCACCGGCATCGACGGCAAGGCGATCGACCTCAAGCAATATGCCGGCAAGCCCGTGCTGATCGTGAACGTGGCCTCGCAATGCGGGTTCACCCCGCAATATAGCGAGCTGCAGAAGCTGCACGACAAGTACGGCCCCAAGGGCCTCGTGGTGCTGGGCATTCCCTCGAACGACTTCGGCGCGCAGGAGCCGGGCACCGAGGCCGAGATCAAGAAGTTCTGCGAGACCAGCTTCGGCGCCAAGTTCCCGATGACGGCCAAGCAGACGATCGTCGGCGTCGACGCGCACGAACTCTACAAGTGGTTCTCGGGCGAAGCGGGCGAGGCCGTGGCCCCCAAGTGGAACTTCCACAAGTACCTGATCGGCAAGGACGGCAAGCTGGCCGGCTCGTGGCCCAGCAAGGTGAGCCCGACGTCGCCCGAGATCACTGGGCAGATCGAGATGATGTTGGCAGGTTAAGGCGCAGCCTTAACCTGCACGGCGGCGTGTAGCGCTGCAGGGAGCGAAGTGACCGAAGCGCGGGCGCCGCAACGTGCAGAAAATGTGCATTTCTCTTCGCTGTCATCCTGAGCGCAGCGAAGGATCTAGCGCTTCAAGCGTCGTGCTGTGATGCCGGCGTGAGGTCCTTCGCTGCGCTCAGGACGAGGGGAGTGCGCAATATTCTTGCGCGGAGGGGGGGCGGAATCCGAGACAAATCGCGAGAAAGCCTTATGTCATCGGCACTGAAGATGTCTCAGAATTTGGAGACATTTCTCGTGAATGTCTCGGCTAAAGCGCCGCGCGGACCTTCCCGAACACGTCGTGGAACATCTCGGTCGTCAGG
The DNA here is from genome assembly GCA_903832005.1 of Enhydrobacter aerosaccus. Lineage (GTDB taxonomy): Bacteria > Pseudomonadota > Alphaproteobacteria > Reyranellales > Reyranellaceae > Reyranella > Reyranella aerosaccus_B. The sequence goes on from CAIKZO010000035.1 coordinate 53,882, forward strand.
CGGCCGGTGTTCGTGTTGTAGCGCGAGCAGTGATAGCTGTCGGCGAGGGTGATGCCGCTCGGCAGCGTATGCAGGCGAGAGTGGATGAACGGGTAGGCGCCGGCGGGCTTCACCGCCAGTGCGCGCAGGATCTGATCGTGCGCGCCTTTGCCCAGCGCTACGATCAGCTTGAGCTTCGACATCGCCGCCAGCTCGGCCTGGATGAACGGTCTGCACTCGGTGAACTCGGCCGGCAGCGGCTTGTTCTCGGGCGGCAGGCAACGCACGGCGTTGCAGATGCGTGCGCCGACCAATTGAAGTCCATCATGGGGATCGGCTTTGAAGACACCCTTGGCGAAGCCGAATTTCAGCAAGGTCGAGTAGAGAAGCTCGCCGGCATAGTCGCCGGTGAAGGGCCGGCCGGTGCGGTTGGCGCCCTTCATGCCGGGTGCCAGACCCACGATCAGCAGCGACGCGTCGAGGTTGCCGAACGAGCGGACGGGTGCGTTGTTCCAGTCGGGATACATGGCCTGCAGCTCGCGGCGGAAGGCCGCGAGGCGAGGGCAGCGGGGACAGTCGAGCGGCGGCTCGGCGAAGGCGGGAGCAGCCACTTCCCGGGCTTAGGCCGAACGCGCCATCGATTCGCTGGGCGCGTCGTCGAGTTCCGGCGTGGCGGGGCGCTGCGGGCGCTCCGACGGGTTGCGCGCGATCAGCGGCGCCAGTTCGGACAGCTCGATGAAGTCGTCGGCCTGGCGGCGCAGCTCGTCGGCCACCATCGGCGGCGAGGACTTGATGGTGCTGACGACCGACACGCGCAGGCCCTTGCGCTGCACGGCCTCGACCAGGCGGCGGAAGTCACCATCGCCGGAGAACAGGATCACGTGGTCGAGGTGCTCGGCCATCTCGAGCACGTCGATGGCCAGCTCGATGTCCATGTTGCCCTTGATCTTGCGGCGGCCCATGGCGTCGGTGAATTCCTTGGTCGGCTTGGTGACCATGGTGTAGCCGTTGTAGTCCAGCCAATCGATCAGCGGCCGGATCGGCGAATATTCCTGATCCTCGATCAGCGCGGTGTAGTAGTAGGCGCGCACGAGGCGGCCCTTTTCGCGGAAGACCTTGAGGAGGCGGCGGTAGTCGATATCGAAGCCAAGGGAGCGGGCGGCCGAGTAGAGGTTAGAGCCATCGATGAACAGCGCTACGCGCTCGGATTCATAAAAATTGCCCTTCATGGCGCTTATCCTTTTTATCGATATGTTCAGAGGGGTCGAATAATTATTTAGCCGTGGGAGCCAACTAACGCAGAGCGCTCCCAAAGCACGTTAAGTGTAAGCCTTTAAGCGAGTGTTCACAAGGGGTTGGAGGAGAGGGCAGGTGAGCGAGAGGTGGGTGGGTTCAATTTACATCGGACTGGGGGCTAATCTGCCTCACCCCACATATGGTTCTCCCGCCGACACGCTCCGGGCGGCGATGGCCGACCTGGGTGGACGCGGAGTCGAGGTGCGCCGCCTGTCACCCTGGTACCGGACGGCGCCGGTACCGGTGTCCGATCAGCCTTGGTACGTGAACGCTGTGGCTGAAATCGGCGCAAATCTGCGTGCTGACGCCCTTTTGAGCACTCTCCACGCGGTCGAGGAGGTCTTTGGCCGGGTCCGCAGCGTACCCAACGCCGCCCGCCGCATCGATCTCGATTTGCTCGATTTCCGAGGGGAAATAGCCCCCGGAGGGCTCGGCAAGGCGACCCTGCCGCACCCCAGGATGACCGACCGGGCCTTCGTGCTGCGGCCCCTGGCCGACCTGGCACCCGGCTGGCGACATCCGGTCTCGGGGGCCTCCGTCGAGGCCCTTGTGGCGGCCCTGCCGGCGGGCCAGATCATAGAGCGGCTGTAGCCTTGCCTTTTGGGCTGGGGCGCGTATAACCCGCCGCTTCCCGGAATTCAGAGGTTTCACCCTCAGAGGTTCATATGGCGCGTGTCACCGTCGAAGACTGCATCGTTCAGGTGCCCAACCGTTTCGAACTCGTCCTGTACGCAGCCCAGCGCGCGCGCGACGTGTCGGCTGGCGCCCAGATCACCGTCGACCGCGACCGCGATAAAAACCCGGTCGTGGCGCTGCGCGAGATCGCGGAAACCAAGCTCGACCAGGTGGCCCTCAAGGACTCGCTGATCTCTGGCATGCAGAAGCACGCCGACATCGACAAGCCCGAGGAGGTCAACGAGATGGCCGAGCTCGAGCAGGAGCTGGCGGCGGCGCTGGCCCAGGGCGGCGCGGAAGCGGCCCAGCCCAAGGCCCTGCCGATGGCCGAGGAAGACGACGTCACCGAGTAACGTCGTGCTGCAGGCCCTTCGCTGAGCTGGGGCCTGCTATTCGCGCATTGAGCGTGGAGTAGAGGCAATCGTCCCCATATAATGGGCGATTGCCATGATTCGTCAGTTTGAACTTGTCGAGCGCGTACAGTCCTACGATCCGGAAGCGGATGAGGACGTGCTGAACCGTGCCTATGTCTACGGGCTGAAGAAGCACGGCAGCCAGCTGCGCGCCTCGGGCGACCCCTATTTCTCCCACCCGGTCGAGGTGGCCGGCATCCTGGCCGAGATGAAGCTCGACACCTCGTCGATCGTGACCGGCCTGCTGCACGACACGCTGGAGGACACCGACGCCACGCGCGACGAGATCGCCGGCATGTTCGGCGAGGATGTGGCGCGCCTGGTCGACGGCGTCACCAAGCTCAGCCGCCTCGAAGTCCAGTCCGAGAGCACCAAGGAAGCCGAGAATCTGCGCAAGCTGGTGCTCGCCATGTCGTCGGACATCCGCGTGCTTCTGGTGAAGCTCGCCGACCGCCTGCACAACATGCGGACGCTCCATCACATCAAGGAGCCGGCGCGGCGTGCGCGCATCGCGCGCGAGACCATGGATCTCTATGCGCCGCTCGCCTCGCGCATCGGCATGGAGAGGGTGAAGCGCGAGCTGGAAGAACTGGCCTTCGGCGAGCTCAACCCGGATGGACGCTCCTCCGTGCTGGCGCGCCTTGGATATCTCAAGGAGAAGGGCGAGCAGATCGTCCCGCAGGTCGAGGCCGAGCTGGTCAAGACGCTGAAGGACGGCGGGCTGGTGGCGCAGGTCACGGGCCGCGAGAAGACGCCCTATTCGATCTGGCGCAAGATGCAGCACAAGAACGTGTCGTTCGAGCAGCTCGCCGATATCATGGCCTTCCGCATCATCGTGGCCGACGTGTCGCAGTGCTACCAGGCGCTGGGCCTGCTGCACGGCCGCTACCAGGTGCTGCCGCAGCGCTTCAAGGATTACATCTCCGTTCCCAAGCCCAACGGCTACCGCTCGCTGCACACCGGCGTGATCGGCCCGCTCGGCCAGCGCATCGAGATCCAGATCCGCACCGAGGACATGCAGGACCAGGCCGAGCGCGGCGTCGCGGCGCACTGGGTCTACAAGCAGGGCGGCCCGTCGACCGATGCGCCGCAGTACGCCTGGCTGCGCTCACTGATCGACATCCTCGACAAGGCGCCCAACGCGGAGGAGTTCCTCGAGCACACCAAGCTCGAGATGTTCCAGGACCAGGTGTTCTGCTTCACGCCCAAGGGCAAGCTGATCGCCCTGCCGCGCGGCGCGACGCCGATCGATTTTGCCTACGCGGTGCACAGCCAGGTCGGCGACACCTGCGTCGGCGCCAAGATCAACGGCCGCATGCTGCCGCTGCGCACGACCTTGTCGAACGGCGACCAGATCGAGATCGTGACCTCGAAGGCGCAGACGCCATCGCCCACATGGGAACGCTTCGCCGTCACCGGCAAGGCCAAGGCCGCGATCCGCCGCTTCATTCGCACGCGCCAGCGCGAGCAGTATCTGCAGCTCGGCAAGTCGCTGCTCGACAAAACCTTTCACGAGGAGGGCTACGAGCCGACCGAAAAGGGCCTCGACGGCGTGAAGGCGAATTTCAAGCACGCCACGACCGACGATCTCGTGGCTGCCGTGGGCGCGGGCCTGATCGGCGCGCGCGAGGTCATGGTCGCGGTCTATCCGGGCCTGAAGCAGCAGCGCCCCAGCGCGCGCAACGGCGGCGCCGACGTGGTGCCGATCACGCGGGCACGCAGCAAGGTGGCCAAGGCGAGCGACGGCGCGCGTACTTCGGGCGAGCACGGCCAGATTGCGATCAAGGGGCTGATCCCCGGCATGGCGGTGCACTATGCGCGCTGCTGTCATCCGCTGCCCGGCGACCGCATCGTGGGCATCATCACGACGGGCAAGGGCGTGACCATCCACACGATCGACTGCGCCACGCTCGAGAGCTTCTCCGATTCGCCCGAGCGCTGGATCGATCTCGGCTGGGATGCGGTGGGCGACAACGATGCCGCCTACACCGGCCGCCTCAAGGTCACGGTCGCCAACCAGCCCGGCAGCCTGTCGAGCCTGTCGACGGTGATCGCGCGCCACGAGGGCAACATCTCGAACCTGCGCATCGTCAACCGGTCGATGGACTTCTTCGACATGGTGATCGACGTCGAGGTCGCCGACGTGAAGCATCTCGCAGACATTACCGCCGCCTTGCGCGCGACGCCGGCCATCAACGCCGTCGAACGCGCGCGTAATTGATCGAAGGGATCTAGCGCCAGCTGCGAGGAAATCTTGTGGGGCGAAGGCCAGGTCCTTCGCTACGCTCAGGACGACATGAGAGTGAGTTGGAGAAAATGACTGTGAAGCTCGTCCCCCTGCGTCTTGGAGTGAACATCGACCACGTCGCCACCGTGCGTAACGCGCGCGGTGGCAAGCTGCCCGATCCGCTGCGCGCGGCCGCGATCGCCCAGGCCGCCGGCGCCGACGGCATCACCGCCCATCTGCGCGAGGATCGCCGCCACATCGTCGATGCCGACATCGACGGGCTGATGCGCGAGCTGAAGATCCCGCTCAACTTCGAGATGGCGGCGACGCCCGAGATGGTGGGCATTGCCCTGAAGCATCGCCCGCATGCCGCCTGCATCGTGCCCGAGAAGCGCGAGGAGCGGACGACCGAGGGCGGGCTCGATGCCGCCGGCCAGCACAATCACCTGAAGCCGATGGTGGCGCGGCTGAGCGACGCCGGTATCCGCGTCTCACTGTTCATCGAGGCCGATGAGCGCCAGCTCGAAGCGGCAGTGACCTTGGGCGCGCCGGTGGTCGAGTTGCACACCGGTCGCTACTGCGAACTGGAAGGCGCCGCGCAACAGGCAGAACTCGCGCGGCTGCAGAAGGGCGCGGCGCTGTGCGGCAAGCTCGGCCTCGAGTGCCACATGGGCCATGGGCTCAGCTATGCCGACGTGGCGCCGATCGCCGCCATTCCGGAAGTGCGCGAACTCAACATCGGCCACTTCCTGGTGGGCGAGGCGATCTTCGTCGGTCTCGAGGGCGCGATCCGCGAGATGCGCCGGATCATGGACCAGGCGCGAGGCGTCTCGGCGTGATCCTGGGCATCGGTAACGACCTCGTCGACATAAGGCGCATCGAGAGTTCGCTCGATCGCTTCAAGGACCGCTTCATCCAGCGTGTCTTCACCGAGGTTGAACAGAAGCGCTCCGAAGGCCGTGCCGAAAGGGCAGCCAGCTATGCAAAACGCTTCGCGGCAAAAGAGGCCTGCTCGAAGGCGCTGGGCACCGGGCTGCGCCGCGGCGTGTACTGGCGTGACATGGGTGTGATCAATATGCGCGGCGGCAAGCCGACCATGGCCCTGACCGGCGGGGCACTGGCCCGTCTGACAGAGATGACGCCGGCCGGCATGACTGCGCAGATCGACCTTACGATCACGGACGAATACCCGCTGGCACAGGCTTTTGTGATCATTTCGGCGAATCCCGCCGCATGAGCATTTTGCAGCGCTCCCATGCCGCGTTCGCCGTGGGAGACAGCCCCTATCTGCCCTGCTATATGCGCGGCTCGTTCAAACTGGAATGGCGATGATCAACGTGGCTGAACGGCGCAAGCGAGGGCAGGAGAAGACCGGCGGCTGGAGCGAGACCATCCGCACGGTGGTCTATGCTGTCTTGATCGCACTCGTCGTGCGCACTTTTGCCATCGAGCCGTTCAACATCCCGTCGGGTTCGATGATCCCGACCCTGCTGGTTGGCGACTACCTGTTCGTGTCGAAATACTCCTACGGGTATTCCAAGCACTCCTTCCCGTTTTCGGCGGGCCTCTTTCCCGGCCGCATCTTCAAGAAGATGCCGGAGCGGGGCGACGTCGCCGTCTTCAAGTATCCCGGCGACCAGGGTCAGGGCGTCAACCGCACCGACTACATCAAGCGCATCGTCGGCCTGCCGGGCGACCGCATCCAGGTGACCAACGGCGTGCTGCACATCAACGGCGAGCCGGTCGAGCGCATCCGCATCGGCGACTATGTGAAGGGCACGCACGGCCAATACCAGAAGGGCACGCTCTACAGCGAGAAGCTGCCGAATGGCCGGCGCTACACCGTGCTCGAATATTCCGACAACGGCCCCTCCGACAACACGCCGGAGTTCCTGGTGCCGGCCAACAGCTTCTTCGTCATGGGCGACAACCGCGACGACTCGCTCGACAGCCGCACGCGCCTGATGCTGCGCGATATCACCGGCGTGCCGCGCGACCGCGACCAGCTTGGCTGGTATGTGCCCGACGAGAACCTGGTCGGCCGCGCCGAGTTCATCTTCTTCAGTCACGATCCCCTGGCGGCCGGCTGGCTGGAGCCCTGGAAATGGCCCGAAGCAATCCGCTTCAGCCGCTTCTTCATGGCGATCCACTGAAGAGTGTGTCGCTGAAGACGGCCGACATCGACTTGGCCGCGCTCGCAGCCGGCATCGGTCACGCCTTCAATAATGCGCAGCTTGCGGCGGAAGCGCTCATCCATCGCAGCGCGCTCGATCGCCGGCCCGAGTTGAAGGCCGCTTTTCCGAACGGCAACGAACGGCTCGAATTCCTGGGCGACCGCGTGCTGTCGCTCGCCATGGCCGATTTTCTGCTGCGTCGCTTTCCCAACGAACGTGAGGGCGAGTTGGCTCGTCGACATGCGGCGCTGGTGAAAGCCGGCACCTTGGTTGAGATCGCCGAGAGAATCGGGCTCGGAGCGCACATCCATTTGGGCGATTCCGAGCGCGCGGGCGATGGCAAGGTGAAGCCGACCATCGTTTCCGACGCGCTCGAGGCGTTGCTGGGCGCGGTCTTCCTCGACGCCGGCTTTGCCGCGGCGGCGGCCTGTGTCGAGCATCTGTGGGGTGCCCGCATCGACGAGCATCTGTCGGCGCCGCGCGACGCCAAGACGGCTTTGCAGGAGTGGGCGCAGGCGCGCCGCCTGCCGCTGCCGGACTATCGCGAGATCGGTCGCGAAGGCCCCGCGCATGCGCCGGTCTTCGTGGTCGAAGTCACCATCAAGGGTCATGCACCGGCCCAGGGCCGCGGCGGCAGCAAGCGCGAGGCCGAGCGACTGGCCGCCACCGCATTGATCGAAGCATTGGACGCAGCATGAGCGAGACACAGACAAGATCGGGCTTCGTCGCCATCGTGGGCGCGCCCAACGCCGGCAAGTCGACGCTGGTCAACGCACTGGTGGGATCGAAGGTCTCGATCGTCTCGCCCAAGGTCCAGACCACGCGCATGCGCGTGATCGGCATCGCCATGACCGACCTGGCGGATGGCGAGCGCGCGCAGGTCGTGCTGGTCGACACGCCGGGCATCTTCCGCATCCAGAAGCGCCGGCTCGAGCGCTCGATGGTCGCCGCCGCCTGGCAGGGCGCGCAGGATGCCGACGTGGTGGCGCTGGTGGTCGATTCCGAGCGCGGCATCGGACAGGAAACCAAGGCCATCATCGAGCGCCTCAAGGAGAGCAAGGCGCCGCGCTATGTGATCCTCAACAAGATCGACCTGGTGCCACGCGAGGCGCTGCTGACTCTCACGGCCGATCTGAACGCGCTGCTGCCCTTCGAGAGCACCTTCATGGTGAGCGCGCTGAAGAGCGATGGCGTGTTCGACGTGCTGAAGGTGGTGGCCGGTCGCTTGCCGATCAGCCCATTCCTCTATCCTGAAGACCAGGCGGCCGATCTCCCGTTGCGCCTGCTGGCGGCCGAGGTGACTCGCGAGCAGGTCTTCCTGCAACTCCACCAGGAACTGCCGTACGAGGCTGCGGTCGAGACTGAGAAGTGGGAAGAGCGTAAGGACGGCGGCGTGCGCATCGAGCAGATCATCTACGTCCAGCGCGAGGGCCAGCGCGCGATCTTCCTCGGCAAGGGTGGTGCCCGCATCAAGCAGATCGGCGCCCGCGCCCGCCATGAACTCGGCCAGATGCTCGAACGGCCGGTGCATCTCTTCCTGCATGTGAAGGTAAGCGAGCGCTGGGCCGAAGACCCCTCCCACTACCGCACCATCGGCCTCGACTACGAGCCGAAGTAGGCATAGGGCGAGACCATGGACTGGAGTGACCATGGCATCGTGTTGGCGGCCCGGAACCACGGCGAGACGGGGCTGGTCGTCAACTTGCTGACGGCGGAGCATGGGCGGCACGCGGGCTTCGTGCCTGGCGGTGTGTCGCGACGGTCGCGGCCGATCTGGCAGATCGGCAATGTCGTCGAGGTCAACTGGCGGGCGCGGCTCGCGGATCAACTTGGCAATTTCAGCGGCGAACTGCGCGAGCCTCACGCGGCCAAAGCGATGGACAGCGCGGTCGAGCTGGCGGGATTGTCGTCGGCGTGCGCGGTCGTCGACGAGGCGCTGCCCGAGCGCGAGCCGCATCCGGCAATGTATGACGGGTTCCACGCTTTTCTCACCGTGCTTGGTCACGAGGGCTGGCCTGCGATCTACGTGCGGCTCGAACTCGGTCTCCTGCAGGAGCTAGGCTTCGGCCTCGATCTCGATAAATGCGCGGTCACCGGCACTACCGACGACCTGGCCTACGTCTCGCCGAAGACCGGCCGGGCGGTGTCGCGTGAGGCCGCCGCGCCCTATGCCGAGAAGCTTTTGCCGTTGCCGGCGTTTCTATCCACCGGCGGCCTGCCAGCGGATCCTGCCGAGCTGCGTCAGGGCCTCGATTTGACGGGATATTTCCTCGAGCGCCACGTGTTCTGGCCTCACAACAAGCCCTTGCCTCCCGCCCGGGCGAGACTTATTGAATCGCTGCAACGCTAAAAGAACAAGGCTGTGGCGCGAATCGCGGCCGATCGACCCTCTCCCCATCGACCCTCTTAATGGCCAAACGTAGCACAAACGTCATCCCACACGCCGCCGTGAAGCCGGTGCAATTCGGACAGGCGCTCTCCGAGCGTTACCTGTCCTATGCACTGTCGACCATCATGGCGCGCTCGCTGCCCGACGTGCGCGATGGATTGAAGCCCGTGCATCGCCGGCTGATGCACGCGATGCGCCTGCTGCGACTCGATCCCAACAGCGCCTTCAAGAAGAGCGCGCGCGTCGTCGGCGACGTGATCGGCCAGTATCATCCGCACGGCGACCAGTCGATCTACGACGCGCTGGTGCGTCTGGCCCAGGAATTCTCCGTCCGCTATCCGCTGATCGAGGGTCACGGCAACTTCGGCAACATCGACGGCGATAACCCGGCCGCCATGCGTTACACCGAGGCGCGCCTCACGGCGGTCGCCGAGGCGCTGCTGGGCGGCATCGACGAGAACGCCGTCGACTTCCGGCCCAACTACGACGGCTCGACCGACGAGCCGGTCGTGCTGCCGGGTGGTTTCCCGAACCTGCTCGCCAACGGCGCCGCCGGCATCGCGGTCGGCATGGCTTGCTCGATCCCGCCGCACAATGCGGGCGAACTCTGCGACGCGCTGTTGCACCTGATCAAGACACCCAACGCCCGCATCGACACGCTGGCCGACATGGTGAAGGGGCCGGACTTCCCGACCGGCGGCGTCCTGGTCGAGTCGCGCGAGTCGATGATCGAATCGTACAAGACCGGCCGCGGCGCCTTCCGCCTGCGCGCGCGCTGGTCGAAGGAAGAGCTGCCGCGCGGCCAGTACCGGATCATCATCACCGAGATCCCGTACCAGGTGCAGAAGGGCAAGCTGATCGAGCGTATCGCCGAGATCATCAACGCCAAGAAGCTGCCGATTTTGGAAGACGTGCGCGACGAGTCGGCCGACGACGTGCGCATCGTGCTGGAGCCGCGCACCGGCCAGGTGCCGGCCGAGCTGCTGATGGAGCAGCTCTTCCGGCAGACCGACCTCGAAATCCGCTTCCCGCTGAATCTGAACGTCCTCGACAAGGACAACACGCCGCGCGTGATGGACCTGCGCGAGGCGCTGCAGGCCTTCCTCGATCACCGCCGCGAAGTGCTGATCCGGCGTTCGACCTTCCGGCTGGAAGCGATTGAGCGGCGGCTGGAGATCCTCGAAGGCTACCTGATCGCCTATCTCAACCTCGACAAGCTGATCAAGATCATCCGCGAGGAAGACGAGCCGAAGCCCAAGATGATCAAGGCCTTTGGCCTCACCGACAACCAGGCCGAGGCGATCCTGAACATGCGGCTGCGCGCCCTGCGCCGGCTGGAAGAGTTCGAGATCAAGGGCGAACACAAGAAGCTGTCGGCCGAGCGCAAGGACCTGAAGACGCTGCTGAAGGACGAGAAGCTCCAGTGGGGCAAGATCGCCGAGGAAGTGCAGGAGACAAAAGCGAAGTTCGGACAGAAGACCGCGCTTGGTAAACGCCGCACCGAACTGGCCGACGCGCCGGCCGAGATGGAACATGCGATCGAGGACTTCGTCGAGAAGGAGCCGATCACCATCGTCTGCTCCGACAAGGGCTGGATCCGCGCAGCCAAAGGCCATCTCGACGACAAGCAGGCAGCCGAACTCAAGTTCAAGGAAGGCGACGGTCCGCGCTTCGCGCTCCATGCCCAGTCGACCGACAAGGTCCTGGTGTTCGGCACCAACGGCCGCTTCTACACGCTGGGCTGCGACAAGCTTCCGAGTGCGCGCGGTCATGGCGAGCCGATCCGCCTGATGATCGAGCTGGGCAACGACCAGGACATCGTCACGCTCGAAGTGCTGAAGGGCGGCCGCAAGTTCCTGGTGGCGTCCGATGCCGGTCGCGGTTTCATCGTGCCCGAGGACGACGTCGTGGCGCAGACCAAGAACGGCAGGCAGGCGCTCAATCTCGCCGACAAGGAAAAGGCGCAGGCCTTCTCCGTGGTGCCCGCCGGCGCCGATTCGATCGCGGCGCTGAGCGAAGGCCGCAAGCTTCTGATCTTCCCGCTCGACCAGGTGCCGGAAATGGGCCGCGGACGCGGCGTCACCCTGCAGAAGTCGAAGAACGACCGTCTGTCGGATGCACAGGCGTTCAAGCTCGCCGAGGGCTTGGCGTGGGGCAATCGGATCATCGAGGCGAGCGAACTCAAGTTCTGGCGCGGCGAGCGCGCCCAGGCGGGGCGCATGCCCGAAAAAGGCTGGCCGCGCGCCAAACGCTTCAGGGACTAAAGTGGTTTTCGGAAACGCGGAATCCATTCATGTTCCTCTCCTCCGCTAGGGGGAGAGGCTAGGTGAGGGGGCGTCGAAGAACGTGCGTAACCCCCTCACCCAACCTCTCCCCCTAGCGGAGGAGAGGAGCATGATTGGAAAGACTCTAGAGCCTTTGGGGATCGATCGATGGATTTGATGATGATCTGGAAGACGGTGCTGATCGGCATCGTCGAGGGCCTCACCGAGTTCCTGCCGGTCTCGTCGACCGGCCACATCATCCTCGCCGAGGAATTGCTTCACTTCCAGGGACCGCCGGGCAAGGTCTTCGAGATCGTGATCCAGCTCGGCGCCATCCTTGCCGTCTGCGTGCTCTACCGCGCCAAGATCATGGCGACGATGAGCGGCGTGCTGCGCCGCGATCGCGTGGCGACGCGCTTTGCGACGGCGGTGATCGTGGCCTTCCTGCCGGCTGCCGTGATCGGCGTGGCGCTGCACAAGTACATCAAGGTGCTGCTCGACAAGCCGATCGTCGTGGCGGTGGCGCTGATCGTGGGCGGCATCGCCATCCTGGTGATCGAGAAACTGGCGCAGCGGCCGCGCATCAAAACGGTCGACGATATCGACTGGAAGACCGCGCTGTTCATCGGCTTCTGCCAGTGCCTGGCCATGATCCCCGGCGTCTCGCGCTCGGGCTCCACCATCATGGCGGCGCGGGCTTTCCGCGTGGATCGCGCGGCTGCCGCGGAGTTCTCCTTCTTCCTCGCGATTCCCACGATGCTGGGCGCGACGGTCTACGACCTGATGAAGAACTGGTCGACCTTGAGCTGGGACGGCGCCGGCCTGATCCTTCTCGGCATGGTGGTGGCGTTCTTTTCAGCCCTGATCGTGGTCCAGGCCTTCGTGGCCTTCATCAGCCGCCATGGTTTCGGGGTTTTTGCATGGTACCGCATCGCGGTAGGCCTGCTGGCGCTGGGGCTTTTGCTCGCCCACTAGGGGCAGACCCTCGGAAAAGTCGCGTATTCGGGCATCTTTTCAGCTCAAATGCATCATGTCATAAACCGGCACCTTTTAGGGAGTGAACCCAATGCAACGTCGTAAATTCTTGCGCACTGCCGGTGTGGGCGGTGCCGCCGTCGCCGCGAGTGCAACCTTGGCCGCACCGGCCATCGCGCAGTCGGCGCCGGAGCTCAACTGGCGCATGACCTCGAGCTTCCCCAAGTCGCTCGACACGCTGTGGGGCGGCGCCGAGCGCCTGGCGCAGGTCGTGTCGGAAGCGACCGATGGCAAGTTCAAGATCCGCACCTTCGCGGCCGGTGAGATCGTCCCGGGCCTGCAGGTCGCCGACGCTGTCCAGAACGGCACCGTCGAGATGGGTCACACCGCCTCCTACTATTTCTTTGGCAAGGATCCGACCTTTGCGCTGGGCACCGTGGTGCCGTTCGGCCTCAACACGCGCCAGATGGATGCGTGGGTGACGCAGGGCGGTGGCGAAGCCCTGCTCAACGACTTCTACAAGGGCTACAACATCTACGGCATCGTCTGCGGCAACACCTGCGCGCAGATGGGCGGCTGGTTCCGCAAGGAGATCAACTCGGTCGACGATCTCAAGGGCCTGAAGTTCCGCATCGCCGGTATGGCGGGCGGCATGCTGGCCAAGCTCGGCGTCGTCCCGCAGCAGCTCGCCGGCGGCGACATCTACCCGGCGCTGGAGAAGGGCACGATCGACGCCGCTGAATGGGTCGGTCCGTACGACGACCAGAAGCTCGGCTTCTCGAAGATTGCGCCGCACTACTACTATCCCGGCTGGTGGGAAGGTAACGCGGCGTTGCACGCCTTCATCAACCTCGAGAAGTGGAACGCGCTGCCGAAGCTCTATCAATCGGTCCTGCGCGCGGCCTGCGCCGATGCCAATATGTGGGTGCGCACCAAGTACGACGCCGACAACCCCAAGGCGCTGCGCGAGCTGGTCGCCAGCGGCACCAAGCTGCTGCCGTTCTCGCAGCCGATCCTCGAGGCCTCGTTCAAGGCGGCCCAGGAAACCTACGCCGAGATCAACGCCAAGAACGCCACCTTCAAGAAGGTCTATGATTCGATGATGGCGTTCCGCAAGGACGAGGTCCTGTGGTTCCGCGTTGCCGAGAACACCTTCGACAACTTCATGGCGCGCCAGTCGGCGGCCAACAAGCTCTAGGCTTTCAGCCCAATCGGAGAAGAAAAACCCCGCGCAAGCGGGGTTTTTTGTTGCCCTTTTCAAACGGAATTCCGCATGTCAGTCTGTGTGCAGCTCACAAAGAGCGTATTGGCCAAAGGCTGAAAATCCCTGGGGAGGGAACATGCAACGCAGGAAATTCATCAGAACCGCCGGCATTGGTGCCGCGGCAACGGCGGCGGCGTCGACCGTCGCGGCGCCCGCCATCGCGCAGGCCATGCCGGAGATCAAATGGCGCCTGACCTCGAGCTTCCCGAAGTCGCTCGACACGCTGTATGGCGGCTCGGAGCTGTTCGCCAAGGTCGTGGGCGATATGACCGACGGCAAGTTCCAGATCCGGCCCTTCGCTTCCGGCGAGATCGTCCCGGGCCTGCAGGTCGCCGATGCCGTGCAGAACGGCACCGTCGAAATGGGTCAGACCGCGTCCTATTACTTCTTCGGCAAGCATCCGAACTTCGTGTTCGAGACCGGCCTGCCGTTCACCATGAACATGCGCCAGTATTACGCGTGGCTCTATTTCGGTGGCGGCCATGACCTGATCAACGAATTCTACAAGGAGTATAATTTCCGCTCCTTCATCTTCGGCGGCACCGGCTGCCAGATGGGCGGCTGGTTCCGCAAGGAAATCAAGACGATGGAGGACCTGAAGGGCCTGAAGTTCCGCGTCGGCGGCTTCGCGGGCCTGATCCTCGAACGTCTCGGCGTCGTGCCGCAGCAGATCGCGGGCGGCGACATCTATCCGGCGCTGGAGAAGGGCACGATCGACGCCTGTGAATGGGTCGGTCCGTACGACGACGAGAAGCTCGGCTTCAACAAGGTCGCCAAGTACTACTACTACCCCGGCTGGTGGGAAGGTGCCTCCGTGGGCTCGCTCTACATCAACAACGATGCCTGGGCGAAGCTGCCGAAGAACTACCAGTCGATCGTCGAGACGGCGGCGGGCCTCGTCACCTCGTGGATGGTGCCGAAGTACGATGCGCTCAACCCGGCGGCGCTGCGCCGCCTCGTGGCGGCGGGCACCGAGCTGCGGCCGTTCCCGCGGGCGATCCTCGAGCCGTGCTTCGCCGAGGCTTACAAATACTACGACGAGCTCTCGGCCAAGGATCCGAAGTTCAAGAAGATCTACGACAGCCTGAAGCCGTTCCGCGCCGACCAGAACCTGTGGTTCCGCGTCGCCGAGAACACCTTCGATAACTTCAATTTCTCGATGTCGGCGCAAGGTCGCTGAGACGGAAAATGCCAAAGAAAAACCCCGCCGGGCGACCGGCGGGGTTTTTTATTGAAAGCGGGAAGCGCCGCTACTTGAAGATGGGGGCGGCCACGTCGTCGGACGAGGGTGGGGCCACGATGTCGATCTTGACCTTGTTGGGATCGATGGTCGACGGCGCGTCGAGGAAGTAGGTCACCGACTGCGGGAAGGCGATCACGATCACCACCATGATGAGCTGCAGGAACACCCAGGGCACGGAGCCCCAGTAGATGTCGCTGCTCTTGACCTCCTTGGGCGCGACCGAGCGCAGGTAGAAGAGGGCAAAGCCGAAGGGTGGATGCATGAACGAGGTCTGCACGTTCACGCAGATCATGACACCGAACCAGATCAGGGCGGCGTCGTGGCCGACCACCGGCTCGAGGATCTTCTGCGCCACCGGCGCGAGCATCGGGATGATGATGAAGGCGATCTCGAAGAAGTCGAGGAAGAAGGCCAGGAAGAAGACGAACAGGTTGACCACGACCAGGAAGCCCCAGACGCCGCCCGGCAGGTTCGACATCATGTGTTCGACCCAACGGTTGCCGTCGACACCCTGGAAGGTGATCGAGAAGCAGGTCGCGCCGACCAGGATGAACGAGACCATCGCGGTGATGCGCATGGTGGCCTGGAAGGCCTGCACGATCAGGTCGCGCAGTTCCTTGACCTGCCAGGCGCGCCAGCACAGCCAGATGATGGAAGCGAACATCACCGTGAAGGCGATCTTGAAGGGCACCGACTTGAAGGCGACCATCCCGATCACGAAGCCCACGGCCGCGGCGAGGCAGCCGCCTGCGAAGGCGATCTTGTCGAACTTCGTGAGCGGCTCGTTGCGCACCACGGCCAGCACGATCGCGCCGATCGTGCCCATGGCGCCCGCTTCCGTGGGCGTGGCCAGGCCCATCATGATGGTGCCCAGCACGAGGAAGATCAGCACCGCGGCCGGGATGATGCCCCAGGCGCACTTGATCAGCAGTGCCCGGCCAAACAGCGTGCGCGGCACCGGCGGCAAGGCCTCGGGCTTCACGATGGAGACGTAGAAGGTATAGCCGGCGAACAGGGCGATCTGCAGCAGCGACGGGCCCCAGGCGCCGAGATACATGTCGCCGACCGAGCGGCCGAGCTGGTCGGCCAGCACGACCAGGACCAGTGACGGCGGCACGAGCTGCGTGATCGTGCCCGACGCCGCCAGCACGCCGGTGGCGTAGCGCATGTCGTACTTGTAGCGGATCATGATCGGCAGCGTGATCAGCGCCATCGCGATCACCTGCGCCGCCACCGTGCCGGTGATGGCGCCCAGGATGAAGCCCACGATGATCGTCGAGTAACCGAGGCCGCCGCGCACCGGGCCGAACAGCTGGCCCATCGATTCCAGCATGTCCTCGGCCAGCCCGCATTTCTCCAGGATCGCGCCCATGAAGGTGAAGAAGGGGATGGCGAGCAGAAGTTCGTTGCTGAGGATGTTGCCGAAAACGCGGCCCGGGATGGCCTGCATGAACGGCAGGGTGAAGTAGCCGAAGTCGATCGACATGAAGCCGAAGAAGAAGCCAACCGCCGCCAGCGAGAAGGCGACGGGGTAGCCGATGATCATGAAGACGATGAGGCCGCCGAACATCAGCGGCGGCATCCACTCGAGAGGGATGATCATTGCTGCGGCCTCTCGTAGTGCGCCTCGAGACTGTCGACCGGGTAATCGTTGAGGAAGGCCACGCGTTTGATCAGCTCGGACACGCCCTGCAGGGCCAGCAGCGCGAAGCCCACGGGGAGCACGAACTTGATCGGCCAGCGCAGCAGGCCGCCGGCATTGGAGGAATGCTCGTTGACGTTGTAGGCCTGAATGAAGAACGGCCAGCTGAGCCACGCCAGGATGGCGCAGGTCGGCAGCAGGAAGAACAGGGTGCCCAGGATGTCGACCCAGAGCTGGCCGCGGCGGCCGAGCGTCATGTAGAGCAGGTCGACGCGCACATGCTCGTTGCGCTTCAGCGTATAGGCCGCGCCGAACATCACGATCACGGCGAACATGTACCACTGGATCTCGAGCCAGCCGTTCGAGCTCTGATCGTAGGCGTAGCGGACCATGGCGTTGCCGGCGCTCACCACGCAGGCGAGCAGGACGAGCCAGTTGCAGACCACCCCGATCTTCTCATTGATCGCGTCGATGGCCGCGCTGAACGACAGCAGAAGGCGCATTCGTCTCCCCAAGTTTGCGGGTTCTTAATATTTTGGAGATGCCTGTTCCCGCCAGCAGGCAAAATGTCATATCGCGATCTGCGGAATACCGCCAGAGGTGGCGAGTGCCTAGCTTATAGGCAGTTCGGTCCAGCCTTCGGGACCGAAGAACTCGAGCGGCCGGAAGGCGCGCTTGTAGGCCATCTTGGACGAATCGGCGATCCAGTAGCCGAGATAGACATAGGGCAGGCCGCGCTTGGCGGCCGCCTCGGCCAGCCAGAGGATCATGTAGGTGCCGAGGCCGCGCCGCGGGTCCTGCGGGTCGAAGAAGCTGTAGACCGCCGAGACGCCGCTCGACAGCCAGTCGACCAGGCAGGCACCGACCAGGCGGCCGTCGGCCGAATCGTCGCGAAACTCGATGATCGCCGTGTCGACCGGGCTTTCCTCGACCATGGCGCGGTAGTCGTCGAAATCCATGTCGGCCATGTCGCCGTCGCGATGGCGTGCCATCACGTAGCGTGAAAAAAGCGCGTACTGCTCGCCGGTCGCCAGCGCCTGCGTCTCGGTGGCGTGCAGATGCTCGTTGCGGCGCAGGATGCGGCGCTGCATGCGGCTGGTGTCGAAGTCGCGGACGCGGATACGGACCGGCACGCAAGCGCGGCAACCGTCGCACAGGGGCTTATAAACGAAGTGATGCGAGCGCCGGAAACCGGCGTCGGTCAGCGTGTCGTGCTGGGAGATCGCGTCGGGTCCCGACAACTCGGTGACGAGCTTGGTTTCCAGCCGGTGCGGCAGATACGGACAGCGCATCGCCGGCGTGGTGCGAAAAAACCTCAGGGTCTGGATATTTTGACGGATGAACATGGACTGCCCAAGGAGTGTACAGCGGCGTTCCGGATTAGGGAACGCCAAGCTCACACCCGTTTTCCGGGTCAGTTCTTCGGGTCAGTTTCTGGGACGCCGCCGCATCAACCGGCTGAAGGGCAGCAACGCCAGCCGCACCAGCTTTGGTAGCAGCCAGATGAGGCCGGCGACGAATAGCGCCAACAGGCACAAAAACGTGATGGGATGCGTGAGCGCCAGCACGAGCCCGCCGATCACCAGCGCGTCGGTCGCGAACGATGCCGCGATGTTGCTGAACGGCTCGGGCGAGGTGTTGATCACCGCGCGGGAACCGGTCTTGGCGATATGACTGCCCGCCGCCAGGGTGCCGCCGAGCAAGGTGGCGATCACCGCGACCTCGGGCCCGGTCTGGTCGGTGGCGCCAAACGCCAGCAGGGCGCCTGCGGGAATGCGCACCGCGGTGTGCAGCAGGTCGTTCAGGCTGTCGATGAAGGGGATCTTGTCGGCCAGGAAGTTGAGCGCGAACAGCAGCGCCGCCACCGCCAGCACCCAGCTCGAGGCCAGCACCTGCAGGTCGTGCGGCAGGGCCACGAGGCCGAGGCGCTCGCCGATGCCCAACACGAGCACGACGGCATAGACGTTGAGGCCGCTCGCCCAACCGGCGCCGAGCGCCATGGCGAGCGCCGCCAGGGTGCCGCTGGCCAGTACCGTCTCCTAGAGCGCGCGCCGCGCCTTGAACGCGGTCGCCAGGGTGCCGTCGTCCAGCCAGTCGAGTTCGCCACCCACCGGCACGCCGTGCGCCAGGCGCGTGATCGGGATGTCGGTGCCGCCCAGCCGCTCGGCCAGGTAATGCGCCGTGGTCTGGCCGTCGACGGTGGCATTGGTCGCCACGATCACCTCGCGCACGCCGCCGGCGCCCACGCGCTTCAGCAGCCCGCCGATGTTGAGCTCGTCCGGTCCGATACCGTCGAGCGCCGAGAGCGTGCCGCCCAGCACGTGGTAGCGGCCGGAGAAGATCTTGCCGCGCTCCATCGCCCACAGGTCGGCGACATCCTCGACGACACAGATCAGGCCGGCATCACGCTTGGGGTCGCCGCAGATCGAGCAGGGATCGATAGTATCGAGGTTGCCGCAGGTCGAGCACGGCTTGATCGCGCGCGCGGCGTCGGCCAGTGCGGCGCTGAGCGGCTGCATCAAGGTCTCGCGCTTCTTCAGCAAATGCAGCGCCACCCGGCGCGCCGAACGGGGCCCGAGCCCCGGCAGCCGGCCCAGCAACTGGATCAGCCGCTCGATCTCAGATCCGATCATATTGGGACCGCGGGCCTCCAGGCCCGCCTCATGCGCATGGGCGGGCC
>CAIKZO010000036.1 GCA_903832005.1 Enhydrobacter aerosaccus
GGGCGCCGGCGCGTTGCTCGGGACCGGTCCCTTTGATGGCTCGGGTCCATTGGCCGGTACCGGTCCACTTCAGGGCGGTGAGCCCGTGATTGCCGGTGGCCCCGCGGCCGTGGCAGGCCCGGTCAATATCAACATTGGTGGCCCTCCGGGAGGAGATCCGCCGATCCAGATCGTATCGCTGCCGCCGGGCACGCCGCTGACACCGCAGCCGACGACGCCGCCGACGTTCGATCCTCCGCCGCCGAGCCCGCCGCCCGGAACGCCGCCGACGCCGACGCCGCCGACCAGCGGTCCGCCGCCGGTCGACCCGCCGTACGATCCGCCGCCGTCGAATCCGCCGAACGTCTGCCAGACGTGCACGACGCCGCCGCCGCCGCCGCAAAATCTCCCGATCAGCCCAAGCTGACGGCGTAGCAAGTTAGCTGTTTGGAACCGTGCAGAATTTTTTCGAACCCACGATGCGCCCTTTGCCGGGATGGCTAGCAACTCCCATGACCATTAGTGCGAATCGTGTTCAGCTTCTGTGGTCGCCGCTGCTGGGCTGGGCTTTGTTGACGTGTTCCGCGTCCATGGCTCTGGCGCAGATCGGCGTTGCCGTGCCCGGCGTTTCCGACACGCCAGTGACCTCGACGAGTCCTGCGTCCGACGCGCCGAGCGGTCAGTTGCCGGGCGCCCTTGGCACGCCGTCGGACGGCACCTACTCTTCGACGTCGCCATCGAGTGTTACGCTACCGCCGATATCGACACCGTTGACGGTCATCCCATTGCCCGCTGGCACCACGGTTGCAAATCCCTCGACCCAGACCATTCCGGGAGTGAGTGATGTGTTTGCGGGGGGGCAGCGCTGGCCTGGGAACCACGGGCACCAGCGCCGGCGGTAGCCCATCGGGCGACGAACTCGGAATTACGATGGGAAGCTTTACGCTTTACCCGTCGATCGACATCACGACAGGTATCGATAACAACGTTTACGCGACGAACAATGTGGGGACGGCCGCAGCGACGGCAGGCGCTACTCCTACGCTTTCGCTATCGACGATCGTGGCGCCATCGCTGGCGCTGCGCTCGAACTGGCTCAATCACTCGCTGAATGTCCTGATGGGCGGCGGCTTTGGTTTTTATGAAAGCGCGCCGACACAGAACTATCAGAACTATTTCCTGATCGTTGATGGTAGAATCGACATTCGTGAGGACTTGGTCCTCGCGTACTCCTTCGGTTACCGGCGTGCCACTGAAGCGCTCGGCACGGCCAACGTGGCCTTTGCCCAGGCACCGACCGTCGATGAATCGATCCCGGTGTCTCTCGAGCTTGCGAAGCGGTTCAACAAATTCTCCTTCGCAGTGGGCGGCTCGCTGAACAAAGCCTGGTTCACGGATTACAGCACGATCACCTCTGCCGGGTTGGACGCTGCAAGTCGTAATCGTACGACTTACGAAGAGCATGTTCGGTTCGGCTACGAGGTGTCGGAGGACCTCTCGGTTTTCTTCGTGCCGTCGGTCTCCCAGATTCGTTATGACGAGACCACCGATTCGGTTGGCCAAAACCGCGACTCGAATATGGTCAATTTCGGCGTGGGTTTGGCCTGGCAGATCAACTCGGTGACCTCCCTCGTCGGCAACATCGGATATGGCGGCAGCAGCTCTTCGGGCGGGCTGGGCGATACGTCGACCTACACATTCGCCTTCGCAGGCTCTTGGAATGGCTATCAACCCCTGACCGTTCGGCCGAGCTTGACGCGGTCCATCGCCGAGACGGCGTTGTCCAACTATCGAAATGTGGTGACCACGGTTCTGGGCGTCGATTACAGTTATCAGCTGTTCGACGAATGGGCCCTCGCCGGTGGCTTTTCGTACAGTCTTGCCGATTATCAGCCGATCGAGAGCTTGGGGGCGTCGGCACGCCAGGACTCCTTTGGTCGGGCCTCGATCGGCATTCTATGGCAGCCTAGGCCGCAACTCTCGATCGGGCCTATTTTTGAGTATACGAACGGGTCGTCCACGGATCCGACCGGTCCGTCATATAATCGTCAACTGATTTCCATTCGACTTAGCGCAAGACGGTGATGCGGTGCAAAGCAACGAGAAAAGGCGGCCTCTCTTGAAGAAGGCAATCAAACACAAGGCACTCGCACCCGCGGCAATGCTGCTGGCGCTGGTCGGACTGATTGGATGCACCGGGGCGCGGACGGGCGTGACCCAGTTGCCGATTCCGCCGTCCCGTGACGTCGTGTCTTTCACGTCGGCTCCGCCGGCGAACGGGCGACAGAGTCCGCGTCATCGTCCCGGCCGATCCCGATATCTCGAGCGACTACGAGGTAAATGCGAGTGGCGCCATCACCGCGCGCCGCCTCGGAGCCGTTCCGGTTGTCGGCCTGTCGGTCAGCGATCTCGAAGCGCGCCTGTTGCAGCGTTATCGCGATGCGCGCTATTTCACGCCCGCCAGCGTGCTGAGCGTAGAGTTGGTCAGCACGCGTCCGTTCTACATCGTGGGCGAGGTGGGCCGCCAAGGGTCGTTCCCCTACGTTTCGTGCCTTCGAGTGATCCAGGCGATCGCCCTTGCCGGCGGGTTCAGCCGACGGGCGTCCAGGGACAACATCACGATCAAGCGTTTCTTCGCTGAATCGTCGGAAGAAGAATATGTGACGGAAGACACGCTGGTCGAACCCGGCGACGTGCTTCGTGTCCCGGAGCGGTGGTTCTAGCCGGGGACTGAATTGAGGCCCGACGCAGCGGTGTGGGATCGCGGCGTCGGAAAGTGGTCTTGCCAAATCGGGCTCCGGGGGGAGGCCGACAAGGGCGGGACGGTTGAGAGTTTGGGTTTATTGCGGCTTATGTAGTCGTAGGATGGTGTGGAATGGGATCATTACCTAAAGTCGACCGTATGGGAGAAGAGACCGGCCTGAACCGCCTTTCGGCAGCCGGTGACTCCATGGGAACGGCCCCTGTCAGGCCGGTGGAAGGTCCCAATGAGCTGTGGGAGTGGCTGCGGCTACTCAACCGGCGCAAGGCCCTGATCGTCGGCTCCGGCCTCGTCGCCGTGGTGCTGATGGCTCTGGTCATTGCCCAGGCGACGCCGATGTACAAGGCGTCCTCTCGCATCATGCTCGACACCCGTACCTTCAAGGTCGTGAGCACCGAGGCTGCCCTCTCCGGCGTCGATACGCTGAACATCGGCGCGATCCAGAGCGAGTTGGAAGTCATCCAGTCGGAGTTCCTGATCGGCCGCGTGGTCGATCGGCTCGGCCTCGCGTCGAATCCGGATTTCAACGGCACCCGTCCGCCGGGCTTCCTCGATACGGCACTGGAGCCCGTGCGTGAGCTCTGGCACTCCGGCATTTCCTCGCTGCTGGCGCCGGCTCCGGCGCCGCAACCGCAACAGGCCGCTGCGCCGAAACCGGCACGCGTCGAGGACAGCGATCCGGGGCGCCGCGCCGCCATCGGCACGATTGCCGGCCATCTCAGCGTCACGCTGCTGGGCCGTACGTTCGTCATCCTGGTGACGGTGGAGAGCACCGACGGCACGATGTCGGCGCGTATCGCCAACGCGATCGCCGAGGTCTATCTGGCCGACCAGGTCGACAACAAGAACGAGGCGAACCGCCGGGCCACCGAATGGCTCGAGGAGCGGTTGGCCGAGTTGCGTCGCAATCTCCAGGTGGCCGAAGAATCCGTGGCGACCTATCGCCGTGACAAGGGGCTCGCGGGCAGCCCCGAAGGCTCGATGTCGAGCCAGACGCTGTCCGACCTCAACGGCAAGTATCTCGGCGCCAAAATGCGGCGTATCGAGAAGGAAGGCCGTCTCGTCGCGCTGAGCAAGGCCAGCCTCAATCCGAACGAACTGGCGAATATCGCCGAAGTGTCGACCAACACTTCCTTGGCCTCGCTGCGGACCCAGGAGGCCGACCTCAATCGCCGCATCAACGAGATGTCGGTCACGTTCGGACCGGCCTATCCGAAACTCGTGCAGGCCCGCGCCGAGCTGGCGTCCCTGCATGACCGCTTCATGCAGGCGACACAGAGCGTCACCTTGGCAATCCGGGCGGAGCTCGATGCCTCCAAGTCGGAGGAAGAAGAGCTGAAGACCCAGCTCGATCGCGCCTCCGTGCTGGCGGGAGCCTCCAGCCAGTACGAAGCGGAGCTGAAGCAGCTCGAGCGTGAGGCGCAGTCCAACCGCGCCCTCTACGAGAGCTTCCTCAACCGCTTCAAGGAACTGCGTGAGCAGCAAGACATCCAGCGTCCCGACGCCCGTATCCTGGCCTATGCCTGGCCGTCGGGTGCGCCGTCGTCGCCGCAGTACAAGACCGGCCTGTTCGCTGCCTTCCTCGTCGGCTGCCTGCTCGGCATGGCCGGCGCGATCGCCGCCGAGAAGCTCGACCGGGTGTTCCGTTCGGCCTCCCAGGTCGAGAAGGCAACCGGCGTCGCCGTGCTCGGCATGGTGCCGCTGGTGCGCAACACGATCGGCCAGCGTGCGTCGATCGTGGGGCAGATCCTCGACAAGACCACGTCGTCGGCTGCCGAGGCAATGCGAGCGGTATTTACCGCGATCAGTCTCAGCAACCTCGACCGTCCGGCGCGCGTCATCGCCGTCACCTCGTCCACCCCGGGCGAAGGCAAGACGACCTTCGCTGCGGCGCTGGGCGGCCTGCTGACCAAGATGAACGCGTCGCGTCGCGTGCTCCTGGTCGACTTGGATCTGCGTCAGGCGAAGCTTGCCGTGGCGCTGGGCCTCAACGACCGCGGTGGCACGATCGACGAATACCTGATGGGCACCAAGACGCTCGATCAGTGCATCCAGCGTCAGGCGATGTCGGGCGTCGACTACATCTGCGCCAGCCCGAACACGCCGAACGCGCCGAAAATCCTGGAGTCGCATGCCATGAAGGCCGCTCTCGCGACCTTCTCCGAGCGCTACGACCTGGTGATCCTGGATAGCCCACCGGTCATGGCGGTGTCCGATGCCCGCATCATCTCGCAGCTCGCCGACTACACGATCTTCATCGTGCATTGGGCGCGCACGCCGCGTGACGTGGTGAAGACCGCGGTGGCCGCGTTGCTGAACGTGACCGACCGGGTCGGTATCGTGATCAACAAGGTCAACCTGGCGAAGCACGCCCTGTACGAGTACGGCGACTATGGCGACTACTACTCGCGCTACCACGGCTACTACGGTGTCGGTGGTACGCGGGGAGCGGCGGCTGCCAGCACCTCGTCCGCGAAGAGCGAGCCGAGCGGCTTCGCCAAGCTGAAGCGGATCGTTCCCGGCATCAAGTAAGCCAGCCCCGCAAGGGGTTGGCACAGGCTGCTCATGTTCGGACGTTGGTTCAAAGGCACGTCCACCGTCCGGCCGGGCAGTCTTTCGCCCGGCCTCGCGGTGTATGCCGTGGGGGACATCCACGGGCGCTTGGATCTGCTCGATGACCTTCTGAGGCGCATCGGCGAAGACGAGGCACGGCATCCGGACGATGCCGACCGCAGCCTGATCTTTCTCGGCGACTATATCGACCGAGGTCCCGCGAGCCGCGGGGTGGTCGACAGGCTGCTCGAGCGGCCTCTCGAGGGCTTTACCACCGTGCACCTCATGGGAAACCACGAGGAAGCATTGTTATCGTTCATGGACAGGGTCAGCGACGGCCTCGATTGGCTCACCTTCGGCGGGCTGGAGACGTTGATGTCCTATGGCGTCCCGTTGCGGACGATCCCGGCCAACGGCCAGCAAGTGATCGAGCTTCGCCAGGCCCTGGCCGAAGCCGTGCCCCAGAGGCATCTCGATTTTTTCCGCAGCTGCGCGTTCCGCTACAACGTAGGCGACTACGTCTTCGTGCACGCGGGTGTTCGTCCGGGCATTCCCCTGGAACGCCAGACGCCGGCCGACATGATGTGGATCCGTGACGATTTTCTGCGCAGCCGGGTTCCTTTGGCGGACCGCGTGATCGTTCACGGCCATACGATCGTCGATCTGCCTGAGGACCGCACGCACCGGATCAACATCGATACCGGTGCGTTCGTCAGCGGGCGCTTGACCTGTCTCGTGTTGCGCGGAGAAGAGCGGCGTTTCCTTTCCACCCTGGATGGCTGACGAATGACGACGAGACTCAACATCGGCTGCGGTGACGCGCCGACCACGGGATGGGTGAACTACGACAATTCGCTTGCCGTCCGGCTGGCGCGGTCGCCGTTGCTCACAAGACTGCTGAGTTCCCTCGGCGTGATCGACGCGGGCAACATCCAGTTCATCGCGACGTGCCGGCGGCTCGGGATTGCCTATGCCAATGCCTCGCACCGCATCCCGCACGGCAATGGAACGGTCGATGTGGTCTATTCCTCGCACATGATCGAGCATCTCGACCGGCGCGAGGCGGCCGGCTTTATGGCCGAATGCCTGCGGGTCCTGAAGCCCGGTGGCGTGCTCCGCATCGTGGCCCCCGATCTGCGCTGGAGCGTGCTCGAATACATGGAAAAGGGACGGGCCGACGAATTCGTGGCCCAGCTCCAGTTCGAGTCCGACAAGCCGCGCGGGCTGGTCGGGCGGATGCGTTGGCTTCTGTCCGGCTCGCGGGGGCATCACTGGATGTACGATGGGCGGTCCCTCAGCGGCCTTGTCGCCGACGCCGGCTTTGCCGATGTACGGATCGTGTCGGCGGGCGAGACCAGGCTGACCGATGCGGGCAGCCTCGATCTCCGCGAACGGGAAATCGAAAGCGTCTACGTAGAGGCCAACCGGCCCTGATCTGATCAGAAGGCCGCCGCTCACGCGATCGTAAGCGGCCCGCGATGGCCCGTCATGCCATGGTCCGGCCCTGCTTTCCCGGAGGACCGCCATGAAGCCCGTACGCCTGTTTGCCAGTGTTGCCGTTACGTCCGTTGCATTGCTTACCGCTGTCTCTTCTATGGCCCAGCAGGGGACGCCGACCCGCATCCGTGGCGCCATCTCCGCCATCGACGGCAAGACTGTCACCATCGCCACCCGCGAGGGCGTGCCTGTCACTGTCAAGTTGGCCGACAATTGGGCCGTTGCCCTCGTTGCGCCTGTCACGATCGCCGACATCAAGCCGGGCAGCTTCGTGGGTATTGCCTCGACCGGGAGCGATGCCAATCGCACGGCCCTGGAAGTGCTGGTGTTTCCGGAGGCGATGAAGGCCGCGAAGCCCGGCGAGGGCCATTATCCCTGGGATCTGCAGCCCCAGAGCATGATGACCAATGCCACCGTGGCGACGGTCGCCGCGGGCAGCGATGGCCAGACCCTCAAGCTCGACTACAAGGACGGCGGCACGCAGACCATCAAGGTGAAGCCGGGTATTCCCATCGTGACCTTCGTTCCGGGCACGCAGGCCGATGCCAAGGTCGGCGCCAAGATATTCGTGGGCGCTTCCAAGGGGGCCGATGGCGTCCTGTCTGCGGCCCGCCTCAACGTCGGCAAGGACGGCCTCACGCCGCCGATGTAGGCCCTAGAGCCGCCACAGCGTAACCCCCGTAGGGACGCCGCTGCGATCGAGCAGGCCAGGAACGTCGGCCACGAAGCCACCGGTGGGCTTCAGGAGAGGCTGCAGGAGCTTCCAGCCGCCTTCCTGGTAGGGCCTGTGGGCGACCGCCAGGACGACGGCATCGGCCGGCTTCAGCTGGTCGAAAGGTGTGAGAGCGAGCTGGTACTCGTGTTGCAGCAGGTCGCCGTCGGCTTCCGGGTCGTGGAGCTGCACGGTGACGCCGAAATCCTCCAGTTCGCGCACGATATCGACGACCCGGGTGTTGCGGATGTCGGGCACGTTCTCCTTGAAGGTAACGCCCAGGATGGTGACGATCGGCGCGCCGTCCATGCCGTTGCCGCCGGCCCGGCGCATGATGCTGCGGGCCACCTTGTTCGCGACATGGACACCCATGCCGTCGTTCACGCGCCGGCCCGAATTGATGATGTGCGGGTGATAGCCGACTTCCTCGGCCTTGTAGGCGATGTAGAACGGATCGACGCCGATGCAGTGTCCGCCCACCAGACCCGGCCGGAAGGGCAGGAAGTTCCACTTGGTGCCCGCGGCCTTGAGCACGTCTTGCGTATCGACGCCAAGGCGGTCGCAGATGAGGGAAGCCTCGTTGATCAGTGCGATATTGACGTCGCGCTGGGTGTTCTCGAGCACTTTTGCGAATTCGGCGATCTTGATCGA
>CAIKZO010000037.1 GCA_903832005.1 Enhydrobacter aerosaccus
CCGTACCTCGGCTTCCCGCAGCATCCCGATCGCCTGCTCAGGCGTGTAGTCCTTCCGCGCCATTCAAAGCTCCTTTCAAAGCCCAAAATAACCGGAACTCTAACTTTCACATCGGTACCGTTTCAGGGGGGCAGACCACTGAGCTACGGCGGGATGATCGTGCAGTTCTGGCGCGACAATATGTGGAACAGCGACGACATCGCCTGGACGTTCGCCATCGTTCGGGTGCTGAAGAACGAGGAATCCAGCGTCCCCGCCGTCGGGCGCTTCAATGCCGGGCAGAAACTCGTCTTCTGGGCGATGGCCTTGCTGGTCCCGGTCCTGTTCTTCACCGGCATTGTGATCTGGGAGGTCTATTTCGCGTCCTACACCACGATCGAGCAACAGAGGATCGCCGTCCTGATCCACGGCCTGTCGGCTATCGCGGCAATCCTGATCTGGATCACCCATGTCTACGCCGGGCTCTGGGTGCGCGGTTCGATCCGCGCGATGACGCAAGGCTCCGTGACGCCTGGTTGGGCGTGGCGCCATCACCGCAAGTGGCTGCAACGTCTGGCGGCGGGGACCGGCCGCGTCGATCGGCGGCGGACATGAGACAGGGTCGTATCCAGGCGAACGGCACGTGGACGGGCCGACAGGAAGGTGGCGTGAAGGCGCCGAGTCTCCTGATCTTGCCGGATCAGACCACGAGATTTGCCTGCACGGCGACCCGATTGGAGTTCCTGTCGGCCGATCATCCGATGGCCGCGTGGCTGGCCTTTCTGGCGCGGCTCGCCGAGGCTCAGCAAGCCGTTGCCATCACGATGGAAGCTGTCGCCGGTCCAAGCCAACTCGAAGTCGAAGCCGCGGTGAAAGCGGGTTTGCCCGTACTTGGGGCGGGAGAGCATCGGCGTGACCCGGTATGGCGCGAAGGTTTGGCGCAATTGCTCGACGCGCTCGATCACGATGCCCTCCCGGAGGCGGCGCGCCTGTCGATCGCCGCTCTGCGCAACTGTGAGACCGAAGCAGTCGAGGCATTGGCCGATGACGTTCTCCGCGGCAGCGTCGAGCCGCTCGACTTCGGCACGGCGTTCTACGTGACGGCCGCCTTGCAGGTGTACTTCACTTGCCTCGCCGGCTCTCTGTCGGCGCCTTCTCTACAGCTGCTGCCGCAACGCAGCCTGTGCCCCTGCTGTGGCTCCACACCAGTGTCGGGCGTGGTTACTCAATCGGACCAAGTCGCCGGCGTGCGCTACCTTCACTGCTCGCTCTGCGCTACCGCCTGGAATTACGTCCGCGCCATCTGCATCACCTGCGGCCAGTCGGGTGGCGTGGCGCTGAAGGAGATCGAAGGCGGGTCGGGTGCCATCAAGGCGGAGACGTGCGACGACTGCCAGACCTATGGGAAGATGCTTTACGAGGCACAGGATACGAAGATCGATGCCTTTGCCGACGATCTTGCAACGTTGGATCTCGACATAATGGTGGCCGAGGCCGGATGGTCGCGTCACGCGCCTAATCCACTGCTGCTCGCGCTGGCGATGACGAAACCGCACTAGCCATCGGCCGCGAGTTAACAAGTCTTCACGACGATTAATTCGCTGGTCACGCAAGAAGGCCGCAGGATCCCGTCGAGCGCTCACAATCAATTGGGAGAATGCACCATGCGTCAGCCGCCAATATCGTCGTCGAATGCTCTCGCCGTGTCGGTCCCGACCATCGACGCACTGCAGGTTTTGCCCCTGGCGCCGATCGTGTTCATTGTCGACGACGATCTATCCGTGTGTGAGATGCTGGAAGCGATCATCGGCGATGCGGGGTGGCGGTCAAGAACGCTCGCAACGGCGACCGCCCTCGCGTCGGAGCCGGGAGCGACCGTCCCGAGCTGTCTCATCCTCGGTGTTTCGTCGGATGATCATGAAGGTATTCGACAGCAAGAACGTCTTGCCGTGGAGCGAGGCGAGACACCTGTCGTGTGCATTGCCGAGATTGCCGACGTCTCGACGACGGTGCGTGTCATGAGGGCGGGTGCCGTCGACGTCTTGACCCGGCCAGTGCAACCCGAGCACCTGCGCGGCGCAATTCGGCATGCGCTCGGCCGCAGCGAGACCATGCTGCGGCATTTCCAGGAAATTCGAGTGCTGCGCGATCGCTATGCATCCCTCAAGCCTCGGGAGCGTCAGGTCATGGGGCTGGTCGTCTCGGGCCTGCTCAACAAGCAGGTCGGCGGCGAGCTCGGGATCAGCGAGAACACGGTAAAGGTCCACCGCAGCCGGATGATGCACAAGATGAACGCGCGCTCACTGGCTGGCCTGGTGAAGGTCGCCGGCCGGCTGAAAGTCGGGCCGTTCGGCGAAGCGCACTGAAGAGCCTTCAGTCGCCGTCGATGGTGGACAATTCGTCCATCAGCGCCTTGGCCTGGCGCAGATCGGCAGATCCAAAGCCTTCGACGAAGCGTCCGTAGATCGGTGCAAGGAGATCGGTGCCCTCGCGCCGGCGGCCTTGTTTGCCCAAACGACGTGCGAGGCTGAGCGCCGTGCGCAGTTCCCACGACGGGACCTCTTGCCGGCGCGCCCAATCCAGCGATTGCAGGAGAAGCGTTTCCGACTGTTCGTCGTCGCCAGCCCCGCCTCGCGCCTGGAGCAGTTCAGCCTTGATCCGCAGGATTTCGGCGATACACCAGAATTCTTCATCGCGTTCGCACATGCCGAGGGCGCGATCGATGATCTGCAGCCCCTCGGTGATACGGCCTGCTGTCCGCAGGCCCTCGGCGTATTCACCCAGCACCCAAGTCAGGCGCAGCGAAAAGCGGTTCTCGGGCAGGCTGGCCAATGTGGTCTCGAGGAGATCGAGGCCGGTGGCGAGTTTACCCTGCTTGACCAGCAGAATGCCCTGGAAGCATTTACCCCAGGCGTGCCAGATCGGCAGGCCGTCGCGCGCCGAGCGGCTGAGCAGCAGGTTGATGTAGTGTTGCGCTTCCTCCAGGTCGTTGGCCATCAACGAGAGCAGGCAGGCGCCCTTGGTCAGTGAGTTGCAGAGGGTCAAGGTATGATCGAACGCCTGCGCTTCCTCGACGTTGGCGGCATTCATCGTTAGCGCCTGATCGACGAAGCCCTGCAGCCATAGGATCGACACCAGGAAATTGCGTGCCGTTATCTTCTGATCGAACTGGAATCGGATGATGTGCGCGCGATGTACGGGGGCGACATAGCGGCTCAGCATGTATTCGATCTGACGCCGGGCTGTACGCTGGTCGCCGAGGAAATGCGTCGTGAAACCGCGCATGCGCTCGCCCGTCAGAGGATCGACAGGGTCGGGCGAGCGCGTGGCGACGTCGCAGAAGCGGTCGGCCAAGGCCAATGCCTCCTGAAAGGTCCCCCGATTGTGCGCCTGGCACCACAGGCACCACAGCACACGCAGCTTGTAGTCGGTGTCGTCGAGTTCCTCGGTGATCCTGAGCGCCTCGTTCAGCGCCGTTTCCATCTCCGGCCCCGCGGCCTCGATGTTCAGCAGGACGGCCCCCAAGGCATGTTGGAATTGAAGCTCGAGCTGCGGGTCGCGCCGGGCACTAGACGTGAGCACCAAGAGCGATTGCGCGACGCGTGAGCGGCACTCGTTCATTAGCGACAGGTGCATCCATAGGGGCAACGCGGCCTCGGTGAGAGCTACGCCCAGCATGGCATCGCCGGCCGCGGAGAAAGCCCAGTCCAGCGCCTTGCGGACGTTGTCGATCTGGCGAGCGTAGGTCGCGCGCCATTCGTCGAGCACCATTGTCCCTGCATCTGCGCTGGCCCGGATCAGGATGGCGCGATGATGTTCGGCATGGCGACGGGCCGCCGCGGCGAACTCGCCGCTCTCTGCGAGTTTCTCTGCAACGTAAGCGCGCGTCGTGTCGAGCAGGCGGTAGATCGGTGTCTGCTCCTTGGCGTTCACGGAAATCAGCGACTTGGCGACCAGGTCGGCGACCGCGCGGATCACATCCGAAGCTTCGCTGGCACTACCGATGGCGACGGCCTGGGCGGCCTCCAGGGTGAAACCGCCGACGAAGACGGCGAGGCGGCGCAGGACCGCCTGCTCGGTCCCGTCGAGATATTGGTAGCTCCAGTCCAGCGCCGCGGCCAGCGTGCGATGACGCGGCAATGCGGTGCGGCGGCCTTGCATCAGCAAGCGAAAGCGGTCGTCCAGCTGCGACGCCAGACCCTGCAGGCCGAAGGTGTGAACGCGACCCGCCGTGAGTTCGATCGCGAGCGGCATGCCATCGAGCTGGCGGCAGATACTTGCAATTATCGACACGGTTTCGTCGGTGACTTCGAAAGCTTCGGCGCTAGACGTTGCGCGCTCGACGAAAAGCGCGACCGCCGAGAAGGCCAGTGCCTCGCGTGCGGTCAGCACCGCCGTTTCCGGTGGCGTGTCCAACGGCGCCAGATTGTGGACGTTCTCGCCTTCCACGCGGAGCGGCTCGCGACTGGTGGCGAGGACACGCATCTCGGTCGTGCCTCGAATCAGCGCTTCGGCGAGCCGGCCGGCCGCCTCCAGGACATGCTCGCAACTGTCGAGGACGAGGAGGATTCGTCGGCTACGCAAGTAGTCGACCAGTTCCGAGGTCGGATCGTCCGAGACCACGGCAAGGCCGAGCGCCGATGCGACCACGCTCGACAGCGCGAGCGAGCTCGAGATCGGTGCAAGATCGATAAAGAACACGCCGTCGGCGTAGGTCGCCGAGACGCTGTCGGCTATGGAGAGGGCCACAGTCGTCTTGCCGATGCCACCGGGGCCGACGATCGTCAGGAGGCGTCGTCGCTCGAGGCGCTTGATGGTCTCGGCGACCACGTCGTCGCGGCCGATCACGCGGGATATCTGCTTCGGAATGCGCTGACTGCGTTCCGCCATGACGGGCGCGATGGCGGGCAGCGCAGCTGGCGAGGTCGCTGCGGCCGAAAGGCGCGACTGCGATACCGGCGCCACGAAACGATAGCCGCGCCCGGAAACGGCGATCACGTAGCGGGCACCTTCTCGACCGTCGTTCAGGACACGGCGCAGCAGGGCGACCTGCGTGCGAAGATTGCCGTCTTCCACCACGAGGTTGGGCCACACACGGGCGACAAGCTCGTCTTTGGTAATGAGCTCGCCGGGCCGTTCGACCAGGGCGATCAGGACATCGAGCGCACGACCGCCGATGCGCACTTCCTTGTCACCTTCGAGCAGGAGTTGGC
The DNA here is from genome assembly GCA_903832005.1 of Enhydrobacter aerosaccus. Lineage (GTDB taxonomy): Bacteria > Pseudomonadota > Alphaproteobacteria > Reyranellales > Reyranellaceae > Reyranella > Reyranella aerosaccus_B. The sequence goes on from CAIKZO010000037.1 coordinate 5,193, forward strand.
GTTCCGGCTGCAGGCGAAAGGGGCCGAACGTGATCTCGCGCCCAGTATTCGGGGCCGCAACGGGGGGGATCGTTCCGATGGGCAAGCCAGGGACCTGTGGTGTGTCTCAGTATTGGGCGCGGAGTATACCGTATGTGCCGTCTGCCGACGTTTCAAAAGAGTAACCGATACCTAAGTATCGTGGACGGGAAGGGTCGCGTACCGCACACAGTGGCTTTCGCGGAGGTGGACATGACAGGCGCCGAAATTCGACAGGCATTAGATCGCCACTGGGCGGCCGCCGACGCGAACGACTTCGGGATCGAGCACCAGATCTACCAGGAAGACGCGGTGCTAGAATATCCGCAATCAGGCGAACGAATCCGCGGCCGGCGGAACATCCAGGCGTCGCGTGCCGCGCAACCGAACAAGAAGCGCTTTGACGTTCGCCGCATTCTGGGCGCGGCGGAACTTTGGGTCACCGAATTCATCCTTACCTATGACGGGCAACCGACTTTCTCGGTCAGCATCATGGAATTCAGGGACGGCAAGGTGGCCCGCGAGATCCAATACTTCGGCGATGCGTTCGAGCCGGGACCGTCGCGCGCCCAATGGGTCGAGAGGATGCCGTAAAATGACCATGCCCGACACGCTTCGCTACACGAAGATTCCGCTCATCGATGGAGCCGGTGCGATGCCCGCTCTCGGATTCGGAACGCTCATTCCCGATCCGATCGCGACCAAGAAGGCAACAGTGGCCGCTCTGGAAGCAGGTTTTCGCCACTTCGATTGTTCGGAACGCTATCGCAACGAGCAAGTCGTCGGCGATGCCTTGCAGGAGGTATTCAAAGCTGGGAGGATCGACCGGAAGAACGTGTTCGTCACGACCAAGGTCTGGAACAACAATCACCGGCCGGAACGGGTCAAGCCCGCTTTCGAGGGGAGCCTCCGGCGCCTTCAGGTCGACTACATCGATTGCTATCTGATCCATACGCCCTTCGCGTTCCGGCCAGGTGAGGATCAGGACCCGAGGGACGAACGTGGCCAGGTGATTTACGATCCGGGCGTGACTCTGGTGGATACCTGGCGCGCGCTGGAACGCCTTGTGGATGACGGGCGGTGCCGGTCGATCGGTCTGTCGAACGTCAATCTGGAGAAACTGCGGGAGATCGTCGAAGTCGCACGCATCAAGCCGGCAGTCGTGGAAGTCGAATGCCATCCGTATCTCCCGGAATGGGATCTGCTGGATTACTGCAAGCGCCACGGCATCGTACTGCTCGCCTTCGCGGCATTGGGGCATGCGATGGAACCGCGATTGCTCGATGATCCGGTGATTGTCGCCATCGCACAGCGCCTCGGTAAGACGCCTGCTCAAGTCGTGCTGGCGTGGGCCATTCAGCGCGGCACGGCTCTGCTGACCACGTCGGTGACGCTGGATCACATCCGGGAGAATTTCGACATCTCGGCCATACCGGAAGAGGCGATGCAGGAGATTCGAAGCAGGGTGGAGACGGTGATCCGGTTCAACCCGGTGGTGGAGACCGGTGTGCCCGGCTTCATTCCAAGACGCGCCCCTTCGAGTGCTGGCGATACCAAGGGATAATCGATTTCGCGCGAGCGATCCCTCATTGTCTTTTCAATGTTGGGTAGCCTCTCCAGTCGATTGATCCGACCTTCGGTCACGCTCGGGATCATCGCGATCGCGGCAGCGATTGCCGTCCTCTTCGCGATGCGTTGGGACGGCTGGGTCGGTGCGCGTGTGGACCAGACCACGGACGATGCCTACGTCAAAGGCGATCTCACACCGCTCGGCGTGAAGATCGAAGGCTACGTGAGCAATGTTCCGGTCAAAGATTTCCAGAAGGTCAGGGCAGGCGACCTGCTCGTCGAGATCGAGGACGACGACTACAAGGCCCGCGTCGACTTGGCCGAGGCCGAAGTGATGGCGGCGGAGGCTGCGATCGCGAACCTCAAATCGCGCAAAGCCTATCAGCACTCCCAGGTCGCCGGTGCGAACAGTGCGATCGCGGCGACCCAGGCCGATGTGGAGCGAACCCGTCTGGAGGGAGCCCGCCAGCGCGCGCTCGTGGAGAGCACCTACGGTACGCGTCAGCGCCTGGAGCAGGCGACCGCCGATGAGAAACGCCTGCAGGCGGCCCTGTCGCATGCAGAGGATGATCTGGAGGCCGAACGCCGCCAAATGGGGGTGCTTGATACGCAGGAGCTACAGCTGCGCGCAGAGCTCAAGGGCAGACAAGCATCCCTGGCATTGGCCAGGATCACGCTGGGCTACACGCGCATCCGGGCGCCTGCGGATGGGTTGGTCAGCGAACGCGGTGTGCGCAAAGGCCAGTACGTCCGGCCGGGTGTCCAAGTGATCTCGGTCGTGCCGCTCGACACGGTGTGGGTCCTCGCCAACTACAAGGAGACGCAGCTCACACGCGTGGTGATCGGGCAGCCCGCCGATATCACCGTCGATACCTTCCCGGGTATCGTGGTGACCGGTCATGTCGACAGCATCTCGCCGGCCAGCGGTTCGCAATTCAGCCTGCTGCCGCCCGATAATGCGACCGGCAATTTCACCAAGGTCGTGCAACGCGTTCCGGTGAAGATCGTGCTCGATCGCGGCCAGTCCCTGTCAGGGAAGCTGCTGCCGGGCATGTCGGTGACGGCGACGATCCACACCGGCAAGCTCGCGGCGCCGTGACCGTTGCCCTGGCGCCCACCGCAACGCCAGCGACCGAAAAGCACCATCCCGTCCTTGGCATTGCCGCGATCACGATCGGGGCGCTGCTCTCGACCATCGACACGCGCGTGACCAACGTCGGTCTTGCGGACATCCGGGGAAGCTTGTCGCTGGGATTCGACGAGGGCTCGTGGCTGACGACGGCGTATAGCGCGGCGCAATTAGTGCTTTGCCTGTCGGCTGCGTGGCTCGGCATCGTGATGAGCCCGCGCCGCGTCCTGCTGTCGACCGCTTCGGTCTTCATGGTGGCCTCCGTGTTTCCGCCGCTGACCAGCGATCCCACCGCTCTGCTGGTTATCCAGATCGTGCGTGGACTGGCCGTCGGAACGTTCATCCCCTCGACGATTGCTTTCATCGTCCGCGAGCTGCCACCGCGGTGGTGGACCTGGGGCATCGCCGCCTACGCGTTCCGCTTCGTGTTCTTCCAGAACGTCTCGTCCTCGATCGAAGCGTTCTATGACGAGAACGGGCTTTGGCAGTGGATCTTCTGGCAGGATGTTCCAGCCACGCTCTTGATGATCGTGCTGGTCTGGTTCGGCATGCGGCGGCAGCCGATCGATATGGCTGCGCTCCGCGCCGGCGACTGGACCGGAATCGCCTTTGGCGGCATCGGTCTTGCTGTCTTGTATACAGGCCTGGACCAGGGCAATCGACTCGACTGGCTCAACTCCGGCACGATCGTCGGTCTGCTGGTGGCTGGCGGGTTGTTGATGCTGGCATTCCTCGTCAACGAGCTCCTGGTCGGGCGGCCGCTGATCGATCACAAGCTGCTGTTGCATCCCAACGTCCTGCTGCCGCCGCTGATCATAACGGTCTACCAGTTCGGCGTGTCGGCAACGGCCTTCATCGTGCCGGACTACCTGACCCGAGTGCAGGGCTTCCGCTCCCTGCAGATCGCCGACGTGGTCAACTGGATCGCCTTGCCGCAATTCGTGCTCGTGCCGTTGATGGCATGGACGCTGCGTTATCTCGATGCGCGCCTGCTGCTGGCTATCGGTCTCGCGACGGTCGCGGTTGCAAGCTGGATGAACACGGATCTCACGCACGACTGGACAGGCGGCGACTTCCTGCCCGCGCTGCTTGTCGGGGCTGTCGGTCTCGCGCTCGCCGTGACCTCGATCGTGACGTTCGGCATCTCCAACATAAGACCGGGCTGGGCGATCACCATTGCCGGCATGATCCAGACGGGCCGTTTGTTTGGCGCCGAGTTGGGCTCGGCCTTCATCCAGACCTATGTCCGTACGCACGAGCAGATCGCGTCGAACCTGGTTGGCCAACAGTTGAAGGCCGGTGGCTTCTCCGCCGATCAACGCACGGCGTTGTTGTCCGATGTCCTCGGCAGCCGGGCGGGCGGGGCCGACAATTCGACCGGCGAGGCCATGCTTACCCTTGGCAACCTGGTGCGCCGAGAGGCCTATGTATTGGCCTACATCGATGCGTTCTGGCTCATCGCCTGGGTGGTGACGGCGGGTCTTCTGCTGCTGATATTCCTCGAGCCGCCGCCGCCCAATCACCTGACGCCGCCACGGCTGCCACCTGTGGCGTGACGCGTCACTGAAGGGGCGCGCCCGGCACAAGACCCGAAAAAATGACGCGGTGTGCACCGAAATCCTGGGGCACATCGGATGTCGACACCACAAGGCTTTCGGCCCTTTTGTACCGGATTCCGCCACCCCCGTCGCGCAATAAAATTACTCCCTGGGGAAACTGCTTTAGCGGTTCAGAGCGCTTGGGCCGCTGACGAACGGGCTGCCGCGGACATAGAAACGCAGCTTGAACTCCGCTCCCCGTGTCAGGCCGATCCGTACGCTTTTGCCGATATCCGGCTGCGGTTGGTCATCCGACGCGAGCCACAGAGGTCCCTTGCGGCAAAGATCGACACCGTCTAGGCGACGATCTATGTCGAGCGCCACGGCGAGACGTCCCGGTCCGCGCGTCAGCTGGCGCGGATCGACGGGGCCGCGCCGTTGCTCGACGATCGACACGCCCTCGATCGGTTCGAGCGCCCTGATCAGGACGCCAGCGCCGACACCGGCCGCCTCGCTGCTCACGTTGAGCATGTAGGACGTGCCGTACACCAGGTAGACGTAGGCATAGCCGGGACCGAGGAACAGTGTGCGATTGCGGGCCGTCATGCCGCGATAGGCGTGGCCGGCGGGATCACCGACGGGATAGGCCTCCGTCTCGACGATACGGCCAGCGATCGTGCCGTCGGCTGTTTCCCGCACCACGAGCTTGCCGATCAGGCTCTGCGCGAGCGTCACCGTGTCCGACGGCAGCCGGGTCCTGGCGAGGCGCTTGTAGGTCAAGGAACGATCGGCAAGCGCACCCAGGAGTCTCCACCGTGCAGCAGGTCGAGAACGGGCGGGCGGCCGTGCGGCACCTGGCCGAAGTGATCGGCATCGCCGCCGGCGATCGATAGCCGGAGGCGGCTGCCGCGCTCGAACGTCCAGGAGGTCGGCTGCAGGGCGAACTCGATTTTGGTGGGCTGACCGGGAACGAGGGGCGCGGCGACTTTCCGCTCCATGCTGTGATAGGGCCAGTTGCAGCGATACGTCTCGGGCGGATCGGACAGGGCCCGATGCAGCGCCCGCAGTGCGCCCTCGGTCACGTAGTGCATGCTTCCATCGGCCTTGATCTCAGTGAGATAGCCGAGGATCGCGGCATCGGGCTGGTCGGCGCTCAATTCCACGGACAGCACGACATGGCCCGCGATCGTCAGCGCGCTGTCGAGCGGCTCCGACGTGAAGTTGAGGAAGGACTCCTGATACGCCGCCCAGTCTGGATAGTAGGACGTATTGTCGAATCCCGCCGCGCGTTCGTAGCGCGTGTTCCTGCCCGTCCCGTTGGCGAGATTGACCTTGTAGGTCGTCTTCCCGGCGCCGGGCGCATCGCTCAGTTGATTGTCGGAGGCCAGGTAGAGCGTCTTCTTGCCCTGGCTGGGGGGCCATTGCCGCGCCGTGCGCCAGCGCTCGTCGTGCATGGAGAAATAATGGACCGGCTCTTCCTGTTCGTAGCCGTTGGCGATGCCGCACAGGTAATGATCGAAGAAGCGCAACACTTCCGCCAAAATGGGAAAGTCCGGCGCCGCCTTGTCGCGATAAGGCGAGACATTAGCCCGTGCGCCGTGGTCCCACGGCCCGAGAAGAAGATGGGTGGGTCGGCCGTCGGCATAGGTTAGGAAGCGGCTGATCGATCCGTTCGTGTAGGCAGCGCCATCCATCCATCCGGAAACGCACAGCACCGCCGTGCCGGGTGTTGCCTCGGCGGCATAGTGATACGGGCCCATCAGTGCCGGCGTGAAGCTCGGATCGTAGGGCAGTGCACTGTCCTTGAAGCGGAACTCGGTGATGAAGTCCGCCATATGGAAACTGTTGTGATGCTCGGCGACGGCGGCCGCGCAGAGCGCGCCATCGGCATCGTCGTCGACGGGCTGGGGACTGGCCAGGTTGGGGTCGGCGAAATAGGCGTACTTCCGGCGCTCGTCGCGCAGATCGCGATCGAGCGCGATCATCAATTGTCCCTCGCGGCCGGCGAGCCGGTTCAACAGCAGCAGGCCGCCGGGATAGCAGTTCTCTAGATAGGTATCGAAGACGGCGAACAGCGGCGCCACGGCCTTGACCGCAGGATGCCCGCTCGTGAGCAGGAAGTCGCTGGCGGCGCCGAGATAAGAGATGCCGGTCGATCCGATCGCGCCGTTGGACCAGGGCTGGGCCACGATCCAGTCCGCCACCGCACGATAATCCTCGCGCTCGCGCGGCGAGCGGAAACTGTCGCGGCAGCCGAAGCTGGCGCCGGTGCCGCGCACGTCGACCACGACCAGCGCATAGCCGTGCGGCACGAAAGTGTTGCGGTAGCGATGGACATTGGGGCTGCGTTCTGTCGCGACGGTGTCATCGACGAGCGCGAAGCGGCGGTAATAGGGCGTGAAGATCGCGATCGTCGGAAAGGTCTCTGGCGCTGTCACCCCGGCCTTCGGGACCGGCAAGTAGACGTCCGCCGCTAGTCGGCAGCCATCGTCCATGGTGACGTAGGTCGAGAACGGCTTGTTCGGCAGGGCGTATTTGATCTCTTTTGCCGCCAGATAATCTGATGGCGCAAGACGCCAGGCACCGGAATCCTTGTCCGAGTCAGACATGCTCTCACTTCACGGCGGCAGGCGTGGAGAGTTTGACGATCTCGCCCCAGCGGCCGATTTCTTTCGCGAGATAGGCGCCCAGCTCGTCCGGGCCGCCGCGCTTTTCGTCGACGCCTTGGGCCGCGAGGATTTCCTTGATCTTCGGGTTTTGCATCGCCTTGTCGATGGCGCCGGAGAGCCGGTCGACGATCGGCTTGGGCGTGCCCTTCGCGGCCATCAGGAAGTAGGCGATCTCGACGGTGAGATCGGGATAGCCCGCTTCCTTGAAGGTGGGAACGTCGGGCGCCACGCTTGCCCGCGTCTCGCCGGTGACGGCGATCATGCGTGCCTGCTTGGCGCTGTACACCGGCATGCCCGACGTAACCGGCGTGAACCAGATCTGGATGCGGTTGGTCAGCAGGTCCGTAAGTGCATCGGGCGTGCTCTTGTACGGCACCATCACCGTGTTGATCTTGGCCGCGCGGTTCAGCATCTCGCCCAGGAATTGCGGCACGCCGCCGATATAGCCTGCGAAGTTGAGCTTGCCGGGTTGCTGGCGGGCCATTTCGACGAGGTCGGCCACGCTCTTCACCGGAAGCTCGTTGGGCACGAACATCGAATAGAGCCCCTTGCCGCTGAAGGCGATCGGCACGAAGTCCTTCGTCAGGTCGGTAGTCGCATTGCCGGTGACCTGGTTGAGGATCTGGCTCACCGAAGGAATGAACAGCGTGTAGCCATCGGGCTTCGATTTCGCGACGAGGTCGGCGGCGATGTTTCCAGTAGCGCCGGCGCGATTGTCGATGATGACGCTTTGGCCGAGCGTTCCCATCATGTCTTGCCCGAGCTGGCGGGCGATGACGTCGTTGGTCGTACCGGGACCGAACGGCACGACGATGGTGATCGGCTTGGTGGGAAAGTCCTGCGCGCGGGCGGGGATCGCCGCGCTTGCAATGCCGGCCATCGCCGAAGTGACGGCAGCTCGCCGGGACAATTTCGCAATCTTCATGGACGGTCTCCCACTTTTTTCATTTGTCGGTGGGAGTTAAAGGTGTCGCGCTGTGGGGGTCAACACCAACGCCTGCCCGGTGCTAGACTGGGGAATGACCAAGTCGGAAATCGCGGACGCCAACCGGCGCCGCTACGAGGAGATGCGCGCGGCAGGCCAGGGGGCGACGCCGAAAGTGTTGCCGCCGGCGACGGCGCTGGGCGGCGCGCCGATCGCACCGGAAGCGGTCCTCAGCCGCGAGAGCGTGCCCTTCGGCTGGTATCACTCCCTGCGCCTGCGGCGCGGCGAGGCCGTGCGGATCGCCGACGAGAGTGGGCGTTCGAGCGTCTCGCTGATCGGCTGGTGCGAGCGCGATACCTCGGAGCGGATCAACTGCGCCGATACGGCGAAGGTCCAGTGGAGCGCGGCTCTGTCGAAGGGCCGCGTGATCCTGACCGACATGGGCAGAATTTTCCTCTCACTGATCGAGGATACCAGCGGTGCGCACGACCTGCTGATGGGTGGCTCGACGCCGTCCTCGGCCCTGGCGGCCTACGGAGAGGCGACGCGCAACACCCAGGATAATTTCCTGGCCGCGGCGGCGAAGTTGGGTCTCGGCCTGCGCGACATTCCGCCGTGTGTGACGTTCTTCGCGCCGGTCTCGCTCGATGCTGGTGGGCGCTTTGTCTGGAACGGGTCGCGAAAGCGGGCGGGAGACTTCGTCGATCTGCGCGCTGAGGAAGATCTCCTGCTCGTGCTGTCGAACTGCGCCCATCCGCTTGACCCAGCGCGGCCAGCTGCCGGCGGGCCGATCACGGTGACACGGCATCGCGTGGGAGCCACGCCGGCCGACGATTTCTGTCGCACGGCCTCGCCGGAAATAACGCGCGCCTTCGAGGTGACGGAGCAGCTCCATGCTTGAGGAGAAACAGGCCGTTTATACTTTCGACGTTCCGGCGGAGCGGCCGTGGTCGCACCTGCTGAAGCGCGGCCAGACGCTGCGCATCGTCGACATCGAGGGGCAGCAGGCAGTCGATGCGTTGCTCTACGGCGCGGACAACACGGCGGAGCGTTACAGCGCGCAGGACACGATGCGCGCGCAGGGCTCGGCGTATATCGACCTTGGCACCCAGCTGATCTCCAATCTCGGCCGGGTCATGGCGCGCATCACCGCCGACTCCTGTGGGCGGCATGACACCTCTGCAGGCTGCTGCTCGTGCGAAAGCAACGCGATCCGCTTCGGCGACGTGACGAAATACCAGCCAGCCTGCCGGGACAACTTCATCCTCGAACTGTCGCGCTATGGGCTGACCAAGCGGGACATCGTGGCCAACCTTAATTTCTTCATGAACGTGCCGATCGAACCGTCGGGCGACTTCACCGTGGTCGACGGGATCTCGGGCCCCGGCAACCACGTCGACATCACCGCGGAGATGGACGTGATCGTGGCGATCTCGAACTGTCCGCAGATCAACAATCCCTGCAACGGCTTCAATCCGACGCCGGTGCGTGTCCTGATCTGGGACAAACCCGTCAACTGACCCGGAGCGGCGCCCGGCTGTGTGCGTTGCCCGTGCTGACCAGATGAGCCAGCGCCTTTAGAAAGAGGGCACGCTCGCGCGGCTTCAGCGCATCGATCGTGCGCTCGTGCGCGCGGCGCGCCGGCTCTTCCATCTGCGTGAGCAGCCGCTTGCAGGCCGCTGTCGGCAGCACGTGCTTCAGGCGCCGGTCCTGCCGTCCCTGCAGGCGACGCACCAGCCCGTTACGCGCAAGGCGGGCCACGACGTTGGCAAGCGTCGCACGGTCGATGCCGACCTCTTGCGCGAGCGCTGCCTGTTCGAGGCCGGGCTGGGCCGCGACCGCGGTGAGGATACTGTACTGCACCGGCGTCACGTTGAACGCCGCGCATTCCTCCGCGAACAGCGAGAGGTGGATCTGGTGCAGCCGCCGGATCAGGAAGCCGGGGCGGGCGGCGAGGGCGAAGGCTGTCTTCTTGCTCATGAGTCCTTGATAGCAGGCTGCGCGCGTTGTGCCACCGTCAGTATGCTGACGAACTAATCGTCAGTATGCTAACGAAATTCCCAACAAGTGGCATGCCACTTGCTTCTTGTGGCGACGCGGCGCACGGTGCGCCACGTCTGAGGCTGGGATATCGACATCGTGATCTGGGATTGGGAAGCGTTTTTTCATTACATCCATAGCCCGTATTTGTTGACGGGCGCGGGAGTGTCGCTTGCCCTTTCGATCGGGGCCATGCTGATCGGACTCGTGCTCGGCGGCTGCGCGGCGATGATGCGCATGTCGGAGCAGCGCTGGGTTCGGCTACCGGCCTCGGGATATGTCTGGCTGTTCCGCGGAACGCCGGTGCTGGTCCAGCTCATCATCATCTACACCGGCCTGCCGCAACTGGGACTTCAACTCGGCGTCGTGGCGTCTGCGCTGATCGGGCTCGGCGTCAACGAGGGCGCCTATCTTGCCGAGATCATTCGCTCCGGCATCTCGGCGGTGCCCAAGGGCCAGTTCGAGGCGGCGCGCGCGATCGGCATGACCTGGCCGAAGACGATGCGCATTGTCGTCCTGCCGCAGGCCATGCGGATCATCATTCCGCCGCTCGGCAACGCCTTCAACGGCCTGATGAAAACGTCGTCGCTCGCGTCGGTGATCTCGATGGAGGAGCTGCTGCGCCGCACCGAGTTGCTGGTGCAGGTCCAGTTCAAGGTGCTCGAGATCTTCATCGTCTCGGCCCTCTATTATCTCTTCCTGACCACGGTATGGGGCCTGATCCAGAGTCGCCTCGAGGCCTATGCCTCGCGCTCGGTCGCTCCCGCCGCCAACGTGCCGGTGCCCGCCGATGCCACCTGAATCTTCCGCCATCGTCGAAGCCCGCGGCGTTCATAAGCACTTTGGCGCGACCCATGTCCTGAAGGGCGTCGACCTCGCGGTGAGCAAGGGCGAGGTGGTCGTCATCATCGGCCCGAGCGGCGGCGGCAAGAGCACCTTCCTGCGCACGCTCAACTTCCTCGATCGTCCAGACTCCGGCGAGATCTGGGTCAATGGCGCGGCGATGGGCGCGCCCGAGGCGGGCAGCGGGCGGGCCAAGCTCTCCGACGCGGGCCTGTCGCGCCAGCGCCGGCAGATCGGCATGGTATTCCAGCAGTTCAACCTGTTCAGCCACATGACGGCACTCGAAAACGTCATGAGCGGCCCGATCCATGTGCTGAAGACCGACAAGGCGGCAGCCCTGGCCGACGCCAAGCGTCTATTGGCGCTGGTTGGCCTCGCCGACAAGGAAGCCTCCTATCCCGGCCAGCTTTCGGGTGGCCAGCAGCAGAGGGTGGCGATCGCCCGCGCGCTCGCCATGCATCCTTCGGTGATGCTGTTCGATGAGCCCACGTCGTCGCTCGATCCCGAGATGGTGGCCGAAGTGCTGCAGGTCATGCTGGACCTCTCGCAACGCGGCATGACGATGGTGATCGTGACGCACGAGATCCAGTTCGCGCGCAAGGCGGCCAATCGCATCCTGTTCATGGAAAATGGCCGCATCATCGAAGAGGGCCGCCCGCAGGACCTGGTCGACAGCCCGCGTAACGAGCGGACCAAGCAGTTCCTCAACATGGTGGCGGAAGGAAGCTGACGTGCATCTCGTGGCATCGCTGGCCGCGCATGGCTGGCACCCCGCTGCCTGGCGGGTGACAGGCAAGGCGGGCTTTGAAGGTGTGGCGCCGTTCCGCACGATGGCGCGCACGGCCGAACGCGGCGGGCTCGATGCCGTCCTGCTCGGCTTGCCAGCCGAAAGTGGCGGTCTCCATCTCGATCCGCTGCCGTTGCTGGGCGCGATGATTGGCGCCACCAAACATATTGGCCTCTGTGGCTACTGGCCTGCGGACGTCGCCGAGCCTTTTCACGTGGCCCGTGTCATGGCCACGCTCGACCATCTGGCGAGTGGACGGACAGGGTGGATCACGGGTCTCGAGGGCGCCGAGGCACTCGCCGGACGCTTCCAGGGCCTCGATCTGCCGACGTCGGGTCCGGAGGCGGAAGCGCGGCTGGTTGAATTGGTCGATGTCGCGCGGCAGCTCTGGGACAGCTGGGAGGATGGCAGCTTCGTGGTCGATCAGGCGACCGCCACTTTCAGCGACTCCGAGAAGGTGCGTCCGATCGAACATGCCGGCCGCTTCTTCACCGTGCGTGGGCCGCTCAACGTGCCGCGTCCCGTGCAGGGCCAGCCGGTGATCCTCTATCGCGACCGGCCGTCTGCGCCTGTCGTGGCCGGCATCGAGGTCGTGCTCGCCGCCAGCGCGAACATCGCCGAAGCAAAGGCACGTCGCGCCGCGTGGGGCGGCGCGCACTTCATCGTGCGCGTCATGCCAATCCTGGCGGAGACCGAGGCGGCTGCGGCCAAGCGGGCGGCGGATCTCGACGTGCTCGTGCCGGTCATGAGCAAAGCGGCACTGCGTTTCGTCGGGACGCCGCAGCAGTTCGCGGCCTGGCTGGCGGAATGGCATACCGCCGGCGCCTGCGATGGGTTCGATATCCTGCCCGCGGTGTCCACGGTCGATCTCGATCTTGTCGTCGACGCTGTCGTGCCGCTGTTGCGCAAGCAGGACCTACGGCCGTCCAGCTATGCCGGCCCGACGCTGCGCGATCTGCTCGGTCTGACGCACCCGGCCAGCCGGTTCGCGGCCTAAGGGGGGAAAGCGCACATGGCAAAGCGTCAACTTCACCTCGGCATCTTCACCTATCCCGGCGGCCATCACATCGCGGGCTGGCGGCATCACTCGGTCGATGCCGCGTCGATCCTGGGCTACGACTACTATCGCCAGACGGCGGTCACCGCCGAGCGCGGCAAGTTCGACCTGCTGTTCGTGGGCGACATGCTGGCGGCGCGCGAGAAGGACGGCCGTGTCCTCGCCCAGGGCGCGCTGAACAACATCGACTCGATCTCGATCATCTCGGCCGTGTCTGGGGCTACCGAGCGTCTGGGCTTTGTGGCGACATTGTCAACGACCTACAACGAGCCCTTCGCCATCGCCGAGCGCTTCGCCTCGCTCGATCACATCAGCGGCGGGCGCAGTGGCTGGAACATCATCACCACAGCCAATGACGATGCCGCGCTGAACTTCAGCCGCAAGTCGCACATGGAGAAGTCCCTGCGCTACGAGCGCGCCAAGGAGTTCGTCGATGTCTGCAAGGAGCTATGGGACGGCTGGGCCGACGATGCGGTGACGGCCGATGCCGCGGGCGGCTTGTTCGTCGATCCCGCCAAGGTGCGCAAGATCGATCACAAAGGGCAGTTCTTCTCGGTGAAGGGCGCGCTCGACCTGCCGCGCTCGCCGCAGGGCTGGCCGGTGCTGGTGCAGGCTGGCGGTTCGCCGGCGGGGCTGGAATTTGCTGCCATGGTGGGCGAGGTGATCTTCGCCGCGCAAGGCAAGCGCGACGAGGCCACCAAATTCCGCAACGCTGTGCGCGAGCGCATGCCCAAGTACGGTCGCGATCCCGAGCTGCTGCGCATCCTGCCCGGCCTGATGCCGATCATCGGCGCCACCGAGGCCGAGGCGCTGGAGAAGGAGAAGATGTTGAACGAGCTGCTGCATCCGGCCGTCGGCATCTGGATGTTGAGCCAGCAGATGGACTTCCGGCTCTATGACTATCCCGAGGACGGCCCGCTGCCGACGGCGGATATCCGCGCCACCGGCGCTGCCTTTACGCCACGTGTGGTGAGCCTGATGGAGCGTGCCGATCGCGAGGGGCTGACCGTGCACCAGTGCGGTGTGCTGGTTGCCGCCAGCCGCTCGCACGGCTCGGTCGTCGGCACGCCCGAGCAGATCGCCGACCACATGCAGAGCTGGCTCGACGAGGGCGCCTGCGACGGCTTCAACGTCATGCCGGCCTACTTCCACGAAGAGTTCGATCTCTTCGTGGACCAGGTCATTCCGATCTTGCAGCGGCGCGGCATCTACCGCACCGAGTACGAGGGCACGACGTTACGTGACCACCTCGATTTGCCGACGCCGCAGCGCCGTAACTAGGCCTTAGTCGATCTTCTGCGGAGGGCAGGTGTAGGGCGGCAGTTCGCCCGACGTGACCTTGTACGGGCCCGGCAGCACGCAGTGGCCGTAGGGCACGAAGATCTTGTCGAAGCTGCCGTCGGCCTTCATCTCGTTCATCACCTTTACGACCGCCTCGGCCAGTGCCGGGTCCTTGAAAGCCAGCGCTTCGGCGTGCGGGATCAGGCCGCTCGCGGCGACGCGGAAGAAGTTGGCGCCCTTCTTTTTGTAATAGACGGCTTGCTCGACGCCGATGAAGGCACCGGCAACCTGGTTGGCGGAGAGAGCCTGCAGCACGTCAGCATAGGTGCTGAAGGTGCGCACATCGATTGCGGGCTTGCCGGCCTTGACCAGTTCCTCGCTCACTTTCTTGGCTTCCTGGTAGTCGACGGTGCCGAGTTCGGTGGCGAAGCTCTTGCCCGAGAAATACTCGAGGCCCTTGATCTCGTCGGTGTTCTTCTTCGGCACGAGGATGGCCGCAGCCGAGGCGCCGTACGGCACCATCAGCACCTGAGCGGCGCGCTCGGGCGTGTAGAACATGAAGGAATTGATCAGGTCGATGCGGCCTTCCTTCAGGATCGGGATCATGGTCGCGAACTGCGTGCTCTGGAATTCCATCTTGAGGCAGAGGCGCTTGGCGATGGCGTTGCCGACATCGACATCGAGGCCGATGATGTTGCCGTCGTCGTCGATGTACTGGATCGGCGCGACCGTCGGATTGATCGCGGCAATCATCACGCCTTTGCGCACGAGCGGCGGATGGCCGATCTTGGGCTCGCAGGATTGCGCCTGGGCAGCATCCGCCAGGCCGCAAAGACCGGCGATCGCCGCCGATAGAACCATTAACCGCTTCATCATTTCAAAGTCCCCCAATGTGGAAGTTCGTCAGTCTGCCGATTGCAAGGCGAGTTCGACCCTGTCCTTGGCGCCGTAACCGTCGTGCGGCGCGAAGCCCGGTGCGACCGGCCGGCGCTTGTCCATGGTGAGCCAGAGCCGGACCATGTGGCGGCGGCGCTCGATCTCGGGATGGTCGATGTAGCTCGTGCGCGAATGCAGGGCGACGTAATTGCTGCAGAACTGGATGTCGCCGCGCTGCAGGTCCATGTCGAGATGGATCGACGGGTCCTGCGCCAGCTCGTCGAATAGGTCCAGCGCCGCCTTCTCGATGGGCGCCAGCGGGACGCCGGTCTTGGTCACGGCGGCGTTGATCTGGTTGCGCACCAGGCGGACGCTGACGAGGCCGTCGCGGGCACCAAACACCGGCACGCGATGCGGCGTCACCGGCTGGTCGGTGAGGGCGGCCTCGCGGCGGATGTAGTGGAAGCCGCGATAGAGCGGCGCCAGATATTCGGGATGGCGCTTCAGGATCTCGTTGTGGATGGTGACCGCGCTCACCACGCTCGACAGGCCGCCGCTCTTGCCCGGCCGCAGGCAGAGCAGGCCGACGACATCGCCCGAATCGGTGTGGAAGGGCAGGTGCGCGCTGGTCTCGTAACCACGCACGTCGATGTTGCCGTAGGTGCGGCCGTGGTCGAAGACATGACCCAACACATCGCCCTTGGGATTCTGCGTGACCGCCCTGCCGAGGTGGAGGCCGAAGCCCCAGAAGATCAGGAATACGTCGTCGTCGGAATAGTCGATCACGTTGAGGCCGCGCACGACATTGAAGCCGCGGCCGGTATTGACGTCCTCGAGCCACGCCTTGAGCTGCGGTGCCAGCGTCGGCAGGGGGAACTCTTCCTTGGTGAGCGTGCCGACACCGAGACCCTTCGCCTTGGCCGATGTCATGGCGGCGGCGATCTCCTCGAGGTGACGCGGCGTCAGGGTGACGATCCACGACTGATCGACGGCGAGGTCCCTGCCGTACCAGGCGGACGGATGCTGGACGAGGGTGTTGAGAATCTCAGGCATGGGCGCTGCTCCCGAACTGTTCATTCCATTCTAGCCCGACACAGGCGATGCAAACAGTATGCCGCGCGGACTTTTTAAGGTCGTCAGCATACTGACGAATGGCAATTTCGTTAGTATGCTGACGATCGGGCGGTAGACGGTCACGGCATAGGACTTGCAAGTGCTGCACCGCACCCGTTAAATGGGCATAGCCTGCCGAGGAGGGAACTTTGTCCGCACCTTACGATCTCGTTCTGCGAGGCGGCCGAGTCATCGATCCGGCCCAGGGTCTCGACGGTATTCTCGATGTCGCCGTTCGCGACGGCAAAATCGCTGCCGTTGGCAAGGACCTGCCCGGACCTGCCCACCAGACGACCGACGTCCGCGGCAAGCTGGTGCTGCCGGGCATGATCGACACCCACGCCCACGTCTATCGCTACGTCAGCGGCCGGTTCGGCCTCGAAGCCGACATGGTGGGCGTCCATTCCGGCGTGACGACGGTGGTCGATCAGGGCGGTCCCTCGGTCCTGACCTTCCCGGGCTTCCGTGAATTCGCCGCGAAGCCCGCCGCGACCCGCGTGCTTGCCTTCATCTCCGCCTACATGGTGGGCGGCCTGGAAGGGCACTATTACCCCGAACTTTACCGCCCCGACTGCATCGCCATCGACGACACGATCCGGGTGGCCAAGGAGAACGCCGACCTGGTGTGCGGCGTGAAGGGCCATGCCGAGATCGGCGGCTTCACGCGCTGGGGCGACGAGGCGATGCGCCGTGCGTCGAAGATTTCGAGCGCGCTCAACCTGCCGCTCTACATCCACTTCGGCCAGCTCTGGCCGCTGCCCGACGACAAGGAGTCCTACGACCCGGACGCGGTGCTGCCGGAGATGCTCGACATCATGCGGCCGGGCGATATCCTGGCCCATCCGTTCACGCGCCACCCCGGCGGCTTCGTCGATCGGCACGGCAAGCTGCATCCCGTGGTGCGCGAAGCCCTGGCGCGCGGCCTCAAGACCGACGTCGGCCATGGCTCGCATTTCTCGTTCAAGATGGCGCGGCTGGTGCTCGATGCCGGCATCGTGCCCGACACCTTGGGCGCCGACATGCACGGCTACAACACCACCATCCCCAAGCCGCGCGGCACGCCTGACACGCATCCCGACAAGGAAGAGATGCACATGTTCGCGGGCCAGCACAATTTCTCGCTGGCCTCAGCCATGACCAGCATGCTGGCGCTCGGCCTCACGCTCGAGCAGGTCGTGCCGATGGTGACCAGCAAGTGCGCCGACATGCTGGGCATGTCGGGCAAGATCGGCACCTTGAAGCCCGGCGTCGAAGCCGACGTGTCCGTGCTCGACGACGAGCGCGGCCGCTTCCGGCTGGTCGACAACGAGGAGACGCAGGTCATCACCAATCGCCTGCTGCATCCCGCTTTCTGCCTGCGGGCGGGCAAGCGTTACGATGCGGATGCCGTGATCCTGCCGAAAGCGGTGTTGGCCGACGCGGCATGACGTCTTCGGAGTCCGGGTTGGGTGTCGGCGCCTCATTGCGGCGTAAGGAAGACGCGCGCTTCCTGAACGGGCAGGGCCGCTATGTCGGCGACATCACACGGCCCGGCATGCTCGAGGTCGCGTTCCTGCGCAGCCCGGTGGCGCATGCGCGCCTGCGGTCCGTGACCAAGCCGGCGGGTGCGGAATCCAAGGTCTTCACCATCGACGATTTTCCCGGCGTCGGAACGATCCGCGCCAACTCGGCGTTGCCGGGCTTTCGTATCTCCGAGCAGCCGGTGCTGGCCAAGGACAAGCTGCGCCATGTCGGCGAGACGATTGCCGCCTGCGTCGCCGACAGCCGCGCTGCCGCCGAGGATCTCGCGGCTCTCTGTGAGCTCGACTATGAGACGCTGCCCGCCGTGTTCGACATGCGCACGGCGACCTTGCCCGAGACGGCGCTGGTGCACGATCACTGGTCGATGAACGCCTTCCTCGAGACACGGCGCGACGACGATGTGTCCGGCCTCGACGCGATCGCCGCCGCCAAGGTGACACGCACGCTCAAGACCTCGCGCCAGTCGATGGCGCCGCTCGAAGGCCGTGGTGTGCTGGCGGAGTGGGATTCGCGGCTCGAGCAGATGATCGTCACGACCTCGACGCAGATGCCGCACGTCACCAAGTCAGGCCTGGCCGATTGCCTTGGCCTCGACGAGGGCCAGGTGCGGATCATCTCGCCCGACGTCGGCGGCGGCTTTGGCTACAAGGGCATCCTGCTGCCGGAGGAGGTCGTCTGCGCCAGCCTGGCGCGGCGGCTCGGCCGGCCGGTGCGCTGGATCGAGGACCGCTTCGAGCAGTTGAGCGCCAGCGCCAATTGCCGCGAGCATCACTATATCCTCACCGCCTGGGCCGATAAAGACGGCAAACTTCTGGGCGCGGAGTGCGAGGCGATCGTCGATGCCGGCGCCTACTCGTCTTATCCGTTCGGCGCGTGCCTTGAAGCGGCGCAAATCGGCTCGATCCTGCCGGGCCCGTACGTGTTGCCGCTGTTGCGCTGCCACACAGTCTCTGCCTGCACCAACAAGCCGCCGATCCTGCCCTATCGTGGCGTCGCGCGAACCGGCGTGTGCTACGCGATGGAAACGACGCTCGATGCCTTGGCCCGCAAGCTCGGCATCACGGCGGAGGCCATTCGTCTGGTCAACCTGGTGCCGCCCGAGGCGATGCCGCACCGCAATCTCGTCGGCAAGGTGTTCGACAGTGGCGACTATCCGGAGTCGCTGCGTCGCGCGGTGAAAGCGATCGACATTCCGGCCGTGCGCAAGCGGCAGGCGGCGGGCGAGACGGTCGGCGTCGGCTTCGCCACCTTCTGCGAGCAGGGCGCGCACGGCACTTCCGTCTATCACGCCTGGGGCATTCCCTTCGTGCCTGGCTACGAGCAGTCGCACGTGCGGCTCAGTCCGGACGGCGTGCTCGAAGTAAGAGTGGGCGTGCACAGTCACGGCCAGGGCATGGAGACCACGCTGTCGCAGGTCGCCAACGAGGTGCTGGGCATCCATCCGTCCAAGGTGAGGGTGGTCCATGGCGACACGGCGCTGACGCCTTACTCGACCGGCACCTGGGGCAGCCGCGCCGGTGTGATGGCGGGCGGCGCGGTGGCGGAAGCCTGTCGCCAGCTTTCCGTGCGCATCGCCGCGATCGGGGCTGCGCTGTTGCAAGTCTCGAAGGACGATGTCGTTGTCGAGGACGGCAAGGTGCGGCGCAAGGATACCGATAGTTCCGTCTCGATCGCCGACGTGGCGCGCACCTGGTATCGCGCGCCGCAGAACCTGCCGCGCGACGTTGATAAGGGCGGCCTCGAGATCACCGCCGGCTACCGGCCCGATCCCGACACCGGCACGCACTCCTATGCCGCGCACGCCGTGATCGCCAGGGTCGACACAGACACCGGCGAGGTCGTGCTCGAGGACTATGTGATCGTCGAGGACGGCGGCAAGCTGCTGAACCCGATGATCGTCGACGGCCAGGTGCTGGGCGGGCTGGCGCAGGGCATTGGCACGGCGCTGTACGAGGAGATGCCGTACGACGAGATGGGCCAGCCGTTGGCCGGGACGCTCGCCGACTATCTGCTGCCGGGCAGCAGCGACGTACCCGATGCGCGGCTCGAGCATATGGAGACGCTCAGCCCGTGGACGACTTTCGGCCAGAAGGGCATCGGCGAGAGCGGGGCGATCGGCCCGCCAGGCGCGATCATCAACGCGATCAACGATGCGCTGGCAAGCATCGGCGCTGAGGTGATGGACTTGCCCGCGACTCCGGAGAGAGTGCTCGCCGCCATTCATCTCGCAAAGAGCGGCAAACAATGAAGCCTGCGGCCTTCGAATATGCTCGGCCGAAAGACTGGTCGGACGCGTTGCAACTCGTCGCCGACGGCGCGCGTCCCGGCACGGGCACGCAGTCGTTGGGGCCGCTGCTCAATCTTCGCCTGGCTCAACCCGAGACGATCGCCGACCTGCGCCATCTGCCGGACTATGCCGGTGTGACCGTCGCGGGCGACGTGCTGCGCATCGGCGCGGGCACGACCCATGCCGCGATCGAAGACGGCATCGTGCCGGGCCGGGTCGGTGCGATCATGGCGGCAGTGGCCCGTCGCATCGCCTATCGGCCGGTGCGCAACCGCGGCACGATCGGCGGCAGCCTGGCACATGCCGATCCCGCGGCCGACTGGGTCGCCGTGTTGCCGGCGCTGGGCGGCACCGCGATCGCGCTTGGTCCCAAAGGTGAGCGGCGAATTCCGTTGGCGGGTTTCGTGCTGGGCATCTTCGAGACGGCGCTTGCGGAAGGCGAATTGTTGCGCGCCGTTGAAGTGCCGGTGCTGCCTGAGTCCGCGCGCTGGGGGCACTGGAAATTCTGCCGCAAGGTGGGCGAGTTCTCCAAGGCGACGGCCTGCCTGCTCCGCGTCGAGGACGCCGCGCCGCGCGCCGTGCTGGCCGCTCTCGATGGGCCGCCGCTGGTGATCGAGGATGCGCGGGCGCTGGTCGCCGATCCGACGGGCGAAGCGGCCCGCGTGGTGGGCGAGGTCGAGGGGCTCACGCCGTGGCGCAGCGCGGTGGCGCAGGCAGCTTTGCGACACGCCGTTGAGGCAGCGACATGAGCCGGATTTCGATCTCCCTCACGGTGAACGGCGAGACCAAGGAGGTTCAGACCGAGCCGCGCGAGCATCTCGCGGATCTCCTGCGCGGCACGCTCCTGCTGACCGGCACCCATATCGGCTGCGAGCATGGCGTGTGCGGTGCCTGCACGATCGAGATCGACGGCGTACCTGCGCGCTCCTGCATCACCTACGCCGGCGCCTGCGACGGTGCCACGGTCCGTACCATCGAGGGTTTCGACGACGACGACGTCATGGCCGCGTTGCGCGAGGCCTTCGCGCGGGAACATGCATTGCAGTGCGGCTACTGCACGCCCGGTATGCTGGTCGCAGCACGCGATGTCGTGCTGCGCCTGCCCGACGCCGACGAGGCTCGGGTGCGCGAGGAAATGGCGGGCAATCTCTGCCGCTGCACGGGCTATCGCGGTATCGTCCGTGCAGTGTTGAGTGTTCTGGCGGAAAGGAAGAAGGGAGCTTAGCTCCCTCCTAGCAGCGTAGGAATTCCTTGGCGTTGCTGTAGAGCCACTTCTCGATGACCTTGTCCTTCAACGGTAGCTTCTCGTAGAGCGCGACCGCTTGCGGGATCGTGAGATTGAAGGAGTCTTTCGAGAAGCCGACCATGATCTTGTCCTGCAGCAGCGTGTTGCCGAACTGCATGAACATTTCCCAGCCCGCGCCCGGCTGACCGAAGTAGGCGGGGTGATGGGCCGAGGTGTCGCAATAGAGGTTGGGGTGGCGGCGCATCAGGCCCACCAGGTCCTGCACCCACGGCCAGCCGCTCAGCGCTGCATCGATGCGCAGTTCGGGGAAGTCCATCGCGATCTGGTCGAGATGGCGGGGATGGCCCAAGTCATAGGGCCGATCGTTGGCGTAGTTCATGGTCGAGTAGATGCGCACCGGCACGTCCAGCTCGACGCACTTGGCGTAGAGCGGATAGTAACGCCGGTCGCTGGCGGCAAGATTGTTGTACAGCGCCGCGACGCGCAGGCCGTTCAGCTTGCGCTCCTTGATCAGGTGTTCGAACTCGCGCACGCCGCGCATGCCGTCGAACGGGCTGATCGAGGCGAGCGCAAAGAAGCGGTTGGGGAACTCGGCCACGACGTCGGCCAGCATGTTGTTGTCGACCCGCCCCAGCACCGAGACCTCGGCGCCTTCGCGGTCGAGCTCTTCCACGAACTGCTTGATCGATTGGCCCTTGGGCTTTGCTTCGGTCTTTTCGGTGCCTTCACCGAGCGCGCCGGCGACCCGCTTGCGGAAGATGTTCTTGTAGTTCGCGAAGCCGTAGCCCGGACGCTCGGGCAGCAGTTCGGGATCGCCGTAGCCGATGCGGTGCGAGGCCTGCTCGTGATATTGCCGGGGCGTGCCGTTTTCTTCCGCCGGCAGCAGACACTCAAGATCGATGACTTTTCTGACCACGCTACGTCCCCTCGGCAATTGTTGGTACGATGCTCAGCATACTGACGATCTGCTGTGAAATGCATCCGTAATTGACGTGCGCATGAGCCTATGATGCATTGCACCATCGCCTGGAGCTGGGGGGCGATTGAAGACGCATGGGGAGGCGAGGGGTTGATGCTGCGGCACATCGCGGGACAATTGGCGCAGGCCGTGCTGCTTCTGCTCGCCGTCATCGTGCTGATCTATTGCCTGCTGCAGCTCATTCCCGGAGACCCGATCCAGGCCATGGTGGGCGATATGCCCGTGCCGCCGGCACTTCGGGCGGCGCTCGAAGAGCGGTTCGGTCTCAATCTACCGTTCGGTCACCGGCTACTGGCCTATCTGGGACATATATTACAAGGCGACCTGGGCTACTCGATGAACTACCGCCGCCCGGTGTTCGACATTCTGGCGGAACGCTTCCCGCGCACCCTGCTGTTGGCCGGGATCGGTTACGCCTTCGGTATCACTTTGGGCATCGCCATCGGCATCCATTCCGCCGTGGCCAAGCATCGTGGCGTCGACCAGGCGTGGTCGAGCCTCGTGCTGGTGGGATATGCCATGCCGACGTTCTGGGTGGGGCAGTTGCTGGTCATGGCCTTCTCGATCCAGCTCGGCTGGCTGCCGACCCAGGGCATGGGCCCGATGATCTCGCGCGCCACCGGCATCGATTGGGTGCTGGAACGCGCGCTGTACCTGGTATTGCCGGTGGCGACCTACACCATCCTCGAGACGACGCGCGTGGCACGCTTCATGCGTGCCAGCGTCGCCGAAACGCTGGAGCAGGGATACATCGTGACGGCCCGGCAGAAGGGCCTGTCACGGCATGAAATCATCATGGGCCATGTGGTGCGCAATTCGATCCTGCCGGTGATCACGGTGATGGGCTATTCGTTCGGCACGGCTATGGGCGGCGCCGTGCTGCTCGAGACCGTGTTCTCTTATCCCGGCATCGGATCGCTGATGGTCGAGGCGGTGCGCGCGCGCGACACCCAGGTGATCGTGGGCGTCGTCATCCTGGTCGCCTGCTCGGTGGTCGTGATGAACATCGTGGTCGACCTGCTCTACGCCTGGCTCGACCCGCGAATCCGCCTTTCTTCGCAGCGTCGCTAGAGATGTCTGTCGAGTCGAACGCCAGGATTTTGGGGCGGACGCAGAAATCGGCGTCGCTCGACCTGCTGCGCCGCCTGTTCCGTACGCGCTTCGGCGGCATCGGCGTCACGATCCTGCTGGTCGTCACCTTCCTGTCGGTCTTCGCGCCGCTGTTCGCCAAGACCGGGCCGCTCGATCTCGGCTCGCCCACCATGACGCCGCCGTCGTGGGCCTATCCGCTGGGCACAGATAGTCTCGGCCGCGACCTGCGCTCGGTGATGCTCTATGCCGGCCGCTCCTCGCTCACCATCGGCTTCTGCGCGGCCGCCATGGCCTTCCTGATCGGCGGTACGGTGGGTGCCCTTGCGGGCTATTTCCGCGGGCCGGTGGCCGCCGTGCTGCTGCGCATCACCGATCTCTTTCACACGCTGCCTGCCATTATCATCGTGTTGTTCAGCGTGTCTCTGCTCGGCGCCAACTTCTGGCTGCAGGTCGCGGCGGTGGCGCTGGCGATCTGGCCGATCGAGGCGCGCATCGTCTACGGCCAGTTCATCGCTTTGTCGGAGCGCGAGTTCGTGCTGGCGGCGCGCGCAGCGGGCCTGTCGACCTTTCACATCATCTTCCGCGAGATCATGCCCAACGCCCTGCCGACGGTGATCGTGCAGGTCTCGCTCGACGCCAGCACCGCGATCCTAATCGAGGCAGGGCTGGGCTTCCTTGGCCTCTCCGATCCGACCGTGCCGAGCTGGGGCGAGATGCTGAACCGCGGTCAGGAGTTCCTCGAGCTGGCCTGGTGGATGAGTGTCTTCCCGGGGGCCGCGATCTGTGTCGCCGTGCTGGGCTTCAACCTGTTCGCCGACGGCGTCACCGAGATGTTCAATCCGCGCGCCTCCGTCGCGCCGCCGAAGCTCGACGGCTAAGCGCAATGGCCGACGCTCCGCTCCTCAGCGCACGCAACGTGAAAGTGCACCTGCGCGTCCACGGCCGGATCGTGAAAGCGGTCGACGGCGTCGATCTCGATGTGCTGCCGGGCCAGTGCGTCGGCATCGTGGGCGAGTCGGGCTCGGGCAAGTCGACGCTCGGCCGGGCGATGACGCGGCTGCTGCCGAACGTGGAGATCGCGGAACTGTCGGGCTCGGTGCGCTTCGGGACGGAGGACGTGCTGGCGATGTCGCCCGACCGCATGCGCGCGCTGCGCCGCCATCGTGGCCTGTCGATGGTGTTCCAGGATCCGCTGTCCTATCTCAACCCGACCCTGCGCGTCGATCGCCAGATGGCGGAGGCGCTGCGGCACCTGCTGGACAGGCGCGCCGTGCAGGACAAGTCGGCGGAGCTGCTGCTGCAGGTCGGCCTCAGCGACACGGCCCGCATCCTGCGGCTCTATCCGCACGAGCTGTCGGGCGGCATGCGCCAGCGCGTGTTGATCGCCATGGCGCTGGCGCCCGATCCGCAGATCCTGGTGGCCGACGAGCCGACGACAGCGCTCGATGCCACGGTGCAGTACCAGGTGATCCAGACGCTGCGACGGCTCAACAAGGAGCGCAACCTGGCGATGCTGATCATCACCCACGACCTCGGCATGGTCGCGGAGTTGTGCGACCAGGTCTATGTGATGAACGGCGGCAAGGTGGTCGAGGCGGCCGACGTGTTCACGCTCTTCGACGCGCCGAAGCATGAGTATACCGCCAGTCTTCTCGCTGCGGCGCGGCGGCTGCACCAGACAAAAGCGCTTGGGGAGCCCGTATGAGCATCCCCATCCTGACTGCACGCGGCGTGGTCAAGAGCTTCGGCAGCAAGGGCTGGTTCGGCGCCGGCGACGCCAAACGCGCCGTCGACACGATCGATCTCGACGTCAACGAGGGCGAGACTCTCGCGATCGTGGGTGAATCAGGCTCAGGGAAAAGCACGCTCGCCCGTATGCTGCTTGGCCTCAGCAAGCCGACGTCCGGCGACGTGTCTTATTGCGGCCAGCCCATGGGCGGGTTCGCGGCGCCCGACTGGGCCGCGTTCCGGAAGTCGGTGCAGCCGATCTTCCAAGACCCGGCTTCATCGCTCAATCCGCGCATGCGGGTCGATACGACCCTGGCCAACGTGCTGCGACGCCATCGGCTGGCGACTCGCGCCACCTTGGATACAGCGATCGCCGAGCTTCTGCACTCCGTCGGCCTCGATCCGGTGCAGTTCCACGACCGCTATCCGCATCAGCTGTCGGGCGGCCAGCAGCAGCGCATCGCGATCGCGCGGGCGATGGCGGTGCGGCCGAAGCTGATCATTGCCGACGAGCCGCTGTCGAGCCTCGACATGTCGGTGCAGGCCCAGATCCTCGACTTGCTGGTCAACCTGAAGACCAGCCGCAACCTCGGCCTGGTGCTGATCAGCCACGATCTCAACGTCGTCGACGCGATCTCCGACCGGATAATCGTCATGTATCTCGGCAAGGTGATCGAGGCCGGCCCGACCAAACAGGTGCTGGGCCATCCGCAGAGCGACTACACGCGCTCGCTGCTCGCCGCCAAGCTCGTCGCCGATCCGCACATCGCCCGCCAACGCCGTCTGGCAATCGAGGCCACGATGGTTAAACATCCCGAACCGATTTAGCCAAGGAGCCCCGCCATGACCTCGTCTACTTTTCGCCGCCGCCCGCTCTTGCGCGCGCTCGCCGGGTCCGCCGGTCTCCTGGCGCTCGATCTCGGCACCTCGAACCGCGCCAGTGCCCAGACGCCCAAGCGCGGCGGCACGGCGGTGGTCGGCGTCAGCGTTGCCGGCGCCACGCTCAACACCCAGCTCACCTCCAACCCGACGCCGCTGATCATCGCCGACATCTGGGCGAGCGGTCTCTTCAAGTACGACAAGACCGGTGCCAAGAAGCCCCAGATCGCGAGCTCCTGGGACATCTCGGCTGACGGCAAGACCTATACGTTTCACCTGCGGCCAAACCTCAAGTGGTCGGACGGCCAGCCCTTCTCGTCGGCGGACGTGGCTTTCACGCTGGAAGCTTTCGCCAAGTACAACACCTACCTGGTCAAGGTCGTCCCCAACATCGACAAGACCGAGACGCCCGACGCCAATACTTTCGTGGTGCACCTCAAGGAGCCGCAGTCCTCGGCGCTCGAAGGCTTCGACAAGGAAGTCTTCCCGCTGATGCCCAAGCACGTCTTCGATGGCACCGACATTCCGACCAACGCCGCCAACCGCGCGCCGGTCGGCCTCGGCCCGTTCAAGTTCGTGAAGTGGGAAGAGGGCCGCGGCATCACCTTCGAGCGCAATCCCTACTTCTGGGACCAGCCCAAGCCCTATCTCGACTCGGTCGTCTGCGTATTCATTCCCAACGTGCAGCAGCAGCAGAACGCGCTCTATCGCGGCGAGATCGACGTGCTGCGCCCGGCGCTGCCGCAGATCAGCCGAAGCATCGAGCAGGCCAATGCCAAGAAGATGTTCGAAGTGCGCGAGGTCAAGGTCAACGCCGCCGAGCGCCTGTCGCTCGACGTCAACCTCACGCGCGATATCTTCAATAAGCCGCTGGTGCGCCAGGCGCTGCTGGTGGCGATCGACCGCGAGCGCATCTCCAAGGACGTCTACCAGGGCTTGGCCTTCCCGGCGATGAATGCCATCCCCGAGCAGTTCACCCAGCTCACCGACACCTCGGTCGACTACAACAAGCAGTTCGCCTACGACCCGGCGAAGGCGGGCAAGATGCTGGACGAGGCGGGCTATCCGCTGAAGGACGGCAAGCGCTTCACCATCGACTTCACCAGCGCCACCAACGCCGACGCCTTCTATGCCGAGCCGGCGGCGCAGATCATCTCCGCCAACTGGCGCGCGCTCGGCATCGACGTGAAGCTCAGCCTGCTGGAAGGCCAGTTGTGGACCGACAAGGTCTACAAGCAGCACAACTACGACGTCTCGATGTCGTCGCTGACGGCCCGCACCGATCCCGTGTTCGGCGTCGATCGCTCGTTCCTGTGCAATGCCAGCTCGGTGCCCTACGTCAACCCGACCGGCTATTGCAACAAAGAGCTCGACGATATCGCCGCCAAGGCGGGCGCGGTGCCGACGGCGGAGCGTAAGGCGCTGTACAAGCAGTATGAAGAGATCGTGGCGCGTGACATGCCGCACCTCACGCTCACCAACGCCAAGAAGTTCTTCGCCATCTCGAGCCGCTTCGGCGGCATCGACGAGGAGATGGACCTGGCCTTCAACGGCAATCCCGACATGGCGCAGGTTTGGGTGAAGTAGGCGACCATGAATGAGCTGATGAACGCGCTGATCCGGCCGCGCACGATTGCGGTCATCGGCGCGTCGCCCAACCGCGTGACCCTGGGCAACGTGGCGCTCGACAATCTCGCGAACTACGGCTTCGCCGGCACCGTCATTCCGGTGCACGGCGAGGCCAAGGAAATCGCGGGCCGCGCGGCGGTCGCTTCGATCGAGGCGCTGCCCGACGGCGTCGACACCGCGCTCGCCTCCGTGCCGGCGGCGGGCGTGGCCGACGTGGTGCGGCGGCTCGAGAAGCGTGGCGTGAAGACGGCGATCGTCAACACGGCGGGCTTCACCGACGCGCAGGATGCCGAACTGCGTCAGCTCGTGAAGACCGCGAAGATCCTGATGCACGGCCCCAACTGCATGGGGCTGATCAATCTCTCGGATGCCACGCCGATCTACACGGGCGGCATCACCTCGCGCGTGCGCAAGGGGCCGGTGGCGCTGATCGCGCAATCGGGCTCGGCCGGCATTTCGGTGATCAACTCCAGCACCTGCGGCTTCTCCAAGATCGTCACCATCGGCAGCGAGTATCGCGTCACCGGTGCCGATTACCTCGGCTGGTTCGCGGGCGACGACGATACGCGCGTGATCGGGCTCGTGCTCGAATCTATCCCGGATGCCGACAAGTTTGCCGACGCGGTCGACAAGGTTCATGCTGCGGGCAAGTCGATGGTCGTGCTCAAGGTCGGCCGCTCCGCCACCGGTGCGCGCGCGACGCTGGCGCACACCGGCGCGCTGATCCGCAACGACGACGCCTTCCAGGGCTTCGCCGAGCGCCAGGGCATTCCTGTCGTCGGCGACTACGAGGAACTCATCGCCACGCTCGAGGCCTTTGCGGTGACCCGCAAGCGTCCCGCGCCCGGACGCCTCGCGCTGATGGGCATCTCCGGCGGCGAGACGGCGCTGGCCTGCGACGTCTGCGACGAGATCGGCCTGCCGCTGGCGGAATTTTCCGACGCCACCGGCGCTGCGCTGCGCACCATCCTGCCCGGCACGCCCGGCCAGAACCCGGTCGACATCGGCCAGAGCGTCGGGCGCTCGGCGGGCGCGGCGCTCGCCGGCCTGTCGGCGGTGATGACCGCGCCGGAGGTGGGCCTCGGCGTCGTGCTGCAGGACATGCAGGCCTCGCTGCCGGCCAGCAGCCATCGCAACTACACGGCGCACCTCACGACGGTGGCCCAGCTCAGCCGCGAAGTCGGCAAGCCGGTCGTCGTCATCTCGCCCACGGCCGAGATCATGAGCGAGAAGCTGCTCGCCTGCCTCGACGACACCGGCACGCCGGCGCTGCGTGGCCTGTGGCCGGGCCTGGTCGCGGTGAAGAGCATGCTCGACTGGTCGGCACGCACGCCTGACGCGCGTCGTCTCGCCGACCGCAAGCTCACCCCCGAGCGTGTCGCGTTGGCCCAGGAGATTGGCACCCACAGTGGTTCGCTGCCGTCGCCGTTGGTCGGCCGCCTGCTCGCGAGCTATGGCATTCCGACCGTGAAGTCTGCCGTCGCACGATCGGCAGACGAGGCCCTCTCATTGGCCACGGAGATCGGCTACCCGATGGTCGTGAAGGTGATGTCGGCCCAGGTGCCGCATCGCTCCGACGTCGGCGCGGTTCAACTCGGCATCAAGGATGATGCGGGGCTGCGCGCGGCCGTCGCCCTGATCGAGAAGAATGTGCGCGAGAAGGTGCCGGGCGCCGTGATCGACGGCTACGAGATGCAGGAGCAGCTGATCGACTGCGTCCAGGCGATGGTCGGTTACCAGGCGGCACCGCCCTACGGCGCGCTGACGATCGTCGGCACCGGCGGCGTGATGGTCGAGCTGGAAGCCGACAAGGCACTCAGCCTCAGCCCGGTGACGTCGGCCGAGGCGGGCGCGATGCTGTCCTCGACGCGGCTTGGCAAGTTGCTCGACGGCTATCGCAACCTGATCCCGCGCACCGACCTGGCGCCACTGGCTGGGCTGGTCTCGAACCTGTCGGCGCTGGCGGCGGATTTCTGCGACCTGGTGCCGGAGTGCGATCTCAACCCCGTCCTCATCGCCAAGGGCTCGGGCAAGGTCCGGGTCGTCGACGCGCTGTTCGTGGCCAAATCTCGGTAAAACGGGGCTTCAGTGAAATAGGAACGGGAAGCCGGCGACGGGGAAGGCCTGCCGCTCGCAGACGGCCCTGTTATCGAAAGCCGGCCGCTCGCCACCCGCGAACGACCCCTGCATCAGCAAGATGCCGGCGAGGAGAATCGTGAATAGGCTGATGAAGAGCCCCTCGCTCCAGTCGGACCGCAGTTCCATGCGAGTCGACAAGCAAGAAGAGGACCAGCCCTTCCAAGAAAAATGACGCGCAGTGCACCAATTTCTTGGGGCACCTCCGATGCCGATGGCACAAGGATTTCGCGCGTTTTGTACCGGATTCCGCCACTCCCTTCGCGCAACAAAAATGCGCGGTTCGGCTAGGCGTTTCGACCCGGCGGGCGGGCGGCGCCGAGGTGGTCGCGCAAGGTCGGGCCCCCGTAGTCGCGGCGGAAGACGCCGCGCTTTTGCAGGAGCGGCACGACCTGGTCGACGAACAGGGCGAGGTCGTTGGGGAAGATCGGCGGCAGGATGTTGAAGCCGTCGCTGCCGCCTTCGTTCAGCCAGGTCGTCATGTGATCGGCGAGCTGCTCGGGCGTGCCGACGAAGGACTGATGTACGCGGCTGCGCACCATGATGCGCGCGGCGTCGCGGATGGTCATGGGCGAGGCCTCGGCGCGGACCATCAGGCTGACGGCATTCTCGCCCAGCGCCGGATTGAAGGCGCGTATGTCCTTGGTAGGCAGGAGCGAGTCGAGCGGATGATCGTAGAGCCGGAACTTGGTCATCTCGGTCAGCATCCACACGCCGACCGACGGATGCGCCAGCTCGGCGAACTCGGCCTCGCGGCGCAGCGCATGTTCCTCGGTGTCGCCCAGCACCGGTGACAGGCCCGGCATAATCTTGATGCTGTCGGGTGCGCGGCCGAGCTTCGCCATGCGGCGATGGATATCGGCGCGGAAGGCCTGCGCGCCGGGAAGGGCGCCCTGCGCGGTGAAGATCGCCTCGCCGATCGAGGCGGCGAAGTCGCGGCCGGGCTCGCTGCCGCCTGCCTGGACCAGCACCGGCCAGCCCTGCGGCGGCCGCGGCATGCCGAGCGGGCCGTCGACCGAGAAGAATTCGCTGCGATACATCGGCGCCTTGATGCGCGCGGGCTGGTCGGGCGTGGCGCCGTCTTCCCAGCTGTCCCACAGCGCCCGGCAGGCGTCGACGAAGGACTGGGCGCGCTTGTAGCGCAGGCTCTTCTCCATCGCCTCGCTGCGGCTGAAGTTGAGCGCGGCCTTCTCGTCGAGCGTCGTCACCACGTTCCAGCCGGCACGCCCGCCGCTCAGATGATCGAGCGTCGCGAACTTGGCCGCGATCATGGCGGGCTCGTTGTAGGTCGTAGACAAGGTCGCTACGAGGCCGATGCGGTCGGTGACCGAAGCCACCGCCGAGACGATCGAGACCGGATCGAGGTTGTTGATCGCAATTTCGCCGACCACGCGGCCCTCGCGCTCGCGCGCATTCAGTGCATCGCCGACGAAGAACAGGTCGAACTTGCCGCGCTCAGCGATCCGGCCGTTCTCGCGATAGTAGTCGAGCTCGGTGATGCGCCCGGCCTGCATGTCGGGATGGCGCCAGGCGGCGATATGGTGCCCGCCCGGATAGATGAAGACGCCGAGGTGAAGCTGACGGGTCATGGAATCACGCGGCGGCGAACTGGCTGCGAGGGCGCGCGAGGCCCAGATGCTCGCGCAGGGTCTTGCCGGCATAGGTCGCGGGGCGCAGGCCGCGGCCGCGCAGCAGCGGGATCACCTCGTCGACGAATGCGTCGAGGTCCGTCGGCACGACGTCGAAACCGTCGCACAGTGGGACCAGCTCGGCCAATTGCGCGGCGAACGTTTGAGGCTTGTCGTCGAAGAACAGGCGCGCGAGCAGGCGAGGGCGGTCGCCGAGAGCCTGGCGGATCGCTGCCAGAGCGGAAGTGTCCGAGGCAATGAAGATGTCGGCGCTCTCCCGCGCGAGGGCGAGACCTTCCTTGGTCGAATCGCGCTGGATCACCGGCGGATTGCCCTGCAGGGGACGTGGCGCATTCAGAGGACCGCGCACGCTGAAGAAAGCGCCGCTGTGATTGATCGGGTGCACGACGTCGGGGTTGGAAAAGCGGCCATTGGGCTTGTCGAGCAGGATCGCCTCGTCTTCCCAGCTGTCCCACAGCTTGCGTGCCACGGTGAGGCATTCGGCGTCGCGCGCGTAGCGCTCGGCCGTGCTGCGCACCGGCGCGTGGCCGAAGTCGCCGGGACGGTTGGCGCCAGTCGCGGCGATCAGGGCGCTGCGGCCTCCGGTCAGCCGGTCGGCGGCGGCAAACGAGCGCGCGATGTTGAACGGCTCGGCATGGTCGATCTCGATCGCACCCGCGAGACCGATGTGCGTGCTGCATTCGGCCAGCGCCACGATCAGCGGGATCGGATCGAGGTTGAACGCCGGCGTCGGCCCCCACTGCCCGTCGAACAGGATCGCATCCAGCCCGCCGCGTTCGGCCGTGCGTACCAGGGTACGGAACCACGGCAGCGACGGCGCGGACAGCATAGCGCTGCCCGGCGGCGAGACAGTGAGGATCACGCGCTAGGCCGCGGCGTGCGCGTTGGCGGGACGGGCCAGGCCCAGATGCTCGCGCAAGGTGCTGCCGGTGTACTGCGTGCGGAACAGTCCTCGCCTCTGCAATTCCGGGATCACGTGATTGACGAAATCGTCGAGCGTCTCGGGCAACGTCGAGAACTGCATCATGAAGCCGTCGGCCGCACCGGCGGCAAACCACTCTTCCATGACGTCGGCGATGTGCTTGGGCGTGCCCTTGATCGTCTTGCGGCCGCGCTCGTAGCGCAGGTAGAGCTGCCGCAAGGTCGGGTTCTCTTCGTTGATGATCTTCATGATGCCGTCGAAGAACGCCTTGTGCATGTTGGCGCTCTTGGGAAGGCGATCCTTGGGGATCGGCTCGTCGAGCGGCAGGTCGGAGAGGTCGGCCTCGAGGTCGGTGCCGAGACGAAAGCGGCCGACGTCGGGATGGATCATCTCCTGCAGCGCCTGGTACTTGTCCTCGGCTTCCTGCTGGCTGCTGCCGATCACGACCGGGATGCCCGCCAGGATCTTCATCTCGTCGGGATGGCGGCCGTACTTGGCCATGCGTCCTTTGAGCTCATCGTAGCTGCGCTTGGCGTCCTGCGGGTTCGACGCGCTGGCGAAGACGATCTCGGCGGTGCGCGCCGCCAGCTCCAGCCCGGTGTCGGAGGCGCCGGCCTGGATGATCACCGGCTTGCCCTGCGGCGAGCGCGCGATGTTGAGCGCGCCGTCGACCTTGAAGAACTTGCCCTGGTGGTGGACCGGATGCTGGCCCTTGGGTTCGAAGTAGAGGCCGCGGGCGCGGTCGCGCACGAAAGCGTCGTCGTCCCACGAGTCCCAGAGCTTGTTCACCACGTCGACGAATTCGCCCGCCTTCTCGTAGCGCTCGGCGTGCGGCGGCAGCATGGCGTGGCCGAAGTTGCGCGCGGCGTAGTCGTTGGCCGAGGTGACGACGTTCCAGGCGGCGCGCCCGCCCGAGATATGGTCGAGCGAGGCGAACATGCGGGCCACGTTGTAGGGCTCGGAGAAGCTGGTCGAGACGGTGGCGCCGAGGCCGATGTTCGTGGTCGCGCCGGCGAGGCCGGTCAGCAGCGTGACCGGCTCCAACGAGTTCATGAACATCGGGAACCGGCTCCAGGCGTGGAGATTGTCGGTTCGCGCCGCCGGTGTGTCGGCGATGAAGAAGAGGTCGAACAGGCCGCGCTCGGCGGTCTGCGCGATCGAGCGGAAATAGGCGATGTCGGTCGCGCCCTTGGCATTGGCCTTGGGATGCAGCCAGGCGGCGGGATGGCCGCCGGCGGCGCCGCCGATCAGCATGGCGAGGGAAATCTTCTTCTGGCTCAAGCGCTACTCCTGTCCTGGCCAATTATACATCGCTTGCAGCTCGTCACGCGAGGGAAGTGATGCGAACGCGCCCGGCCGAGTCGCCGTCAGCGCGGCAGCCTTCTGGGCGAGGCCAATGGCCGACGGCATTTTTAGCCCTGTCGCCAGCGCCGCCGCGATCACGCCGCAGAAAGTGTCGCCGCAGCCGGTCGTATCGATGGCATCGATGGCTTCGGCCGGAAACGCCTGTTCGCCGTCCTTGTCCGTCAGGACGCAGCCCTCGGCGCCCAAGGTCACGATCGCCGCGTGGGCGCCTAGCGAACGGAGCGACCCAGCGCCGGCAAGCATCTCCGCTTCACCACGGTTGGCGATCACAAGGCTGCAGTCGGCGAGGACGGCGGAGGCGTCCCACCACAACGGCGCCGGATTGAAGAGGGTGATCGTGCTGCGGCGCCTGCCGAAGGCAAGAGCTTCGGCTGTGGTGTCGCGGGATAGGTTGCCCTGAAGCAGCAGGATGTCGTTTGCGCCGAGGCCGGACAGCGCCGGTGCGACCCTGTCGAACGTCAGCGCCGCGGCGCAGGCGCCCGAACTCACGATGCTGTTCTCGCCATCGGGGAAGGCCATCAGGAAGGAGAAGTCGGTGGTGACGGGAAGGCGCGGCAGATCGAGCGCGGCAAGGCCCGCCGTCGCCAAGGCGTGCTCGACTTCCGTCGCATGAGCGTCTGTTCCGATGGGCGCACAGAAGTGGACCCTGGCGCCGCAGCGCGCCGCGACCACCGCCTGGTTCAGTCCCTTGCCGCCTGGCGCGCGTGCGGCATCGCTGCCCAACAACGTCTCGCCGATCTCCGGCAGGCGCGGCAGCGACAGTTGCAGATCGAGGCCCGCGTTGCCGACGATGAAGACGTTTCCCATGAAGCGCTACACTATGCAGGGACCACGCCAGCCGCTACCCTTTGTCAAAACAGCGCGCGAGCGCAACAGGGGAGAGCACCGTGGCTGGATCGACAAGGATCGCGCCGCACAGGAACCGGTGGCTGCGCATCCTGGGCGTCTCCTTCATCATGTACGTGCTGTCCTACATCGACCGCACCAACATCGCGATGGCCACGCCCGCGATGCGCGCGGAACTGGGCATCAGCGCGTCGGTGTTCGGTTTCGCCACCGGCATGTTCTTCTGGGGTTATATCGTCCTGCAGATTCCGGCCGGGCGGCTGGCGTCGGTGTGGAGCGCCAAGTGGGTGATCTTCTGCCTGCTGCTGGTCTGGAGCGTGGTCTCCTTTTCGACCGCCTATGTGCGCACCGAGAACGAACTGATCGCCAACCGCTTCATCCTGGGCATCTTCGAGGGCGGCGTACTCACCTGCACGATCGTGCTGATCCGCAAATGGTTCACGAGGCCTGAGCGGGCGCGCGCCAACACGACCTTCCTGATCAGCATTCCGATCGCGCAGGTCATCGCCAATCCGATCTCCGGCCTCGTGCTGGCGCATTTCAACTGGCAGATGATGTTCATCGTCGAGGCTTTGCCCGGCATCCTCTGGGCCGGCGTCTGGGCCTGGGCGATCACCGAGGAACCGCGTGACGCCAAATGGCTCGATCCCGCGGAGAAGGCGCGGATCGTAGCGGCGCTGGCGGCCGAGAACGCGGCGGTCACGCCGGTGCAAGGCCACTGGATCCGGACGCTGTGGCATCCCGCCGTGATCCTGCTCGCGCTCTATAATTTCGCGGCCCTCGCGGCCGAATGGGGTGTCAC
Source organism: Enhydrobacter aerosaccus (assembly GCA_903832005.1). Classification (GTDB taxonomy): domain Bacteria; phylum Pseudomonadota; class Alphaproteobacteria; order Reyranellales; family Reyranellaceae; genus Reyranella; species Reyranella aerosaccus_B. The sequence goes on from CAIKZO010000037.1 coordinate 40,119, forward strand.
CTTCTGGCTGCCGACAGTGCTCAAGGAAACCGGCCTCTCGATCACCACCGTCGGCTTCCTGGCGGCGATCCCGCCGGCGCTGGGCGCGGTGATGATGATCCTGGTGGCGATCAGCTCCGACCGGCTGCAGGAGCGCAAGTGGCACATGATCGTCTGCACGGCACTGTCCGGCATCTGCTTGCTGCTGGCCCAGCTCGCGGGCCATGGCAGCACGATCGGCATCCTGATCTTCCTGACCTTGGCCGTTGCGACCTTCACCGGCCGCTTCGGTCCCTTCTGGTCGCTGCCGACGGAAGTGCTGCCGCCCGCAGTCGCGGGTGTCGGTATCGGCCTGATCAACGGCGCGGGTAATCTCGGCGGCACCGTCGGGCCGTATTTCTTCGGCACCGTGCGCGACCTGACGGGCAGCTTCACCCTGGCACTCACGATCGGCGGGATTTCCTTGATCATCGGCAGTCTGATCGCGACGCCGATCCGGCAGCGCAAAAACTAGGGGTGATTATTGCGCCCGTGGTCGTGCGTGGCGTAGCGACCGTCGTTGGCCGGATCGCTGGCGCAGCCTGCAAGCCCGGCGAGGGTGAGTAGGACGAGCAGGGCAGAGAACAGTTTCATCAGGACGGCCTCCCGTGCATCTGGCCTGGTCATCTGGTAGGTAATCCTCGTCCATCCCTTTTCAAGGAGAGGCGCGATGAGTAAAGAAGGCTCGCGATCACTCGCGGAACTGAACGATCGCATCGCAATCATCCGCGACAACATCCGGCAGCTCGTCGAACAGGCGGCCGGCAGTGCCGGTGCGCAGACCGAAGAGCGCAACGCCGAGCGGATCGATCAACAGAACGCCGAGCTCCAGAAGCTGATCAAGGAGCGCGACGCCCTGGAGAAGAAGTAAGTCCTCCACCCTAACCCACCCCCTTCGGAGGACTCCCTCCCCCGCAGGGGGAGGGCTGGGGAGGGGGACTCTTACGGATTGAGCAAAATCGGCAGTGCCTGCTGGTAGGCGATCTCGGCGCGCGCCTTGAGTTCCGGCAAGGTGCAGCTTCCGATCGGATGCTGGACCGAGAGGAACGGATAGTCGGGCAGGCCGAGCACCTTGGCAATGTTACGGGCCGTGACCTGGAAGGGCACGGTGCAGAGGACCACGGCGCGCTTGCCGAGTTGTTCGAAGCTTATTCCATCGTGCAGACTGCACGTCGAGCAGGAGCCTCAATCTCCGAGGCCGGTCAGGAGGAAGTCGACCTCCTGCGCGACCTTGACCAGGGTGTTTCCGGGCGCCGGCGCGCTGGCGTTGCTCTTGGAGGCGAGCGTGCGGATGGTGCAACCGTTCCTCTGGACGAAGAGCTGAGCCACTTCGTTCAGCATCTCCTCGGCGTTCAACTTGCCGTTCTCGAGCACGCCGATCCGCATGCCGTCGATGGTGGCAAGCGCCGGTGCGCGGAAGGCCTTGCGCTTGGGCGTGGTCGAGGTCGGAGCGTAGAGCTGCATCGGACTAACTCCTCTTCTTTATTTCAGCGTGCTGGAAGATCGACCCGCGCCCGCGACTCCACGACGGGATGAAGCACGAGTGGCCGCCGGCATCGCCGCCGCCCATGGTGATCAGGATATCGTCGGGCCGCATGCCGCGATGCAGGAAGCCCTCCTGGACCAGCGCCGGCGCGTTGTCGCCGTGCTGGGCGTCGTATTCGCGGTCGCGGAACTTGCCGACATTTTTCATGCCCTCGACCGAGCGCTTGGCCTGGCTGAAGAGATAGTCCTGCGCCTTCTCGCGGCTCCAGCCGGCGGCGCCGACGATGCCCATGTGCTCGGGCGCCAGGATCACGACGCTCTGGCCCAAGGTGATGCAGCCGTAGTTGGCCATGGCGTCGGCCACCGAGCTCAGCACGTGCTCGGGCGTGTTGCCGCCGTGGTTCTCGACGTTGCAGAAGCCGCCGCCAGCATAGACCGTGACGCTCGACGCACCTTTTGCATAACCCTGTGTCTCGACCAGCAGCGGCCACGGGTTTCCGCGCGACCGCTCGGCGATGCAAAAGCTGTACTTGCCCGGATTGCCCTGCGTGGACTTGTCGGAGATGCCCGGGATCATCTGGAAGACGTTGCGCAGGATCAGTCGCGTCGCGCGCCCGATCGTGCCGTTGGCCCGATTGCCGGGACCGAACAGGTTCACGTCGGCATTCATGCCGATCTCGTCGGCATAGGGACCGCTCACCACGATCAGGGGCGCCGAGCCGCCGGTGCTGGCGGTCGAGCCGTGGAAATTGAAGTCGGGCTGGTTCATCGCCTCGAAGGAAGCGACCAGCACCGGGAAATACTCGGGAAGGCAGCCCGCCATCACGGCATTGACGGCGGCCGCATGCAGCGAGAGATCGAGGCCGGTCGCGGGATGGATGGCGATCACGGTCTCGGGCGGGCGGGCGTCGGCCGCCAGCATCGCCTTCACCCGGTCGACCACCGGCGGCACGACGGGCAATCCGTCGGTCCAGCCCTGGTCGTAGCAATAGTCGATCGCGGCGAGCAGATCGTCGGGGACTTCGTGGATGCGGGGAGCGACGGCGGCCATCGCGCGAGCCTAGGGCCGTCGGTTTGGCCGGTCTAGGAGGTTCTCGTACGGTAGACGATCAAGCGTCCTTCAGATGGATGCACTTGGCCCAGTGTCCATTGCCCAGCGGATGCTGCGGCGGGTCGATTGTGGCGCATTCGTCGGTCGCGATCGGGCAGCGTGTGCGGAAGCGGCAGCCCGAGGGCGGATCGGCGGGGTTGGGCAGGTCGCCCTTCAGGATGACGCGCTGGCGTTGCGCCTCGATGTCGGGATCGGGCACCGGCACCGCCGACATCAGCGACTTCGTGTAGGGATGCGCGGGGGCGGCATAGATCTCGTCCTTGCCGGCCATCTCGACGATCTTGCCGAGATACATCACAGCCACGCGGTCGGAGATGTGCCGCACGACGCTCAGGTCATGCGAGATGAAGATATAGGTGAGGCCGAGTTGCTCCTGCAGGTCTTGCAGCAGGTTCACGATCTGCGCCTGGATCGAGACGTCGAGGGCGGAGACCGGCTCGTCGCACACGATCAACTCCGGCTCGACGGCAAGCGCGCGGCAGATCGCGACGCGTTGCGCCTGGCCGCCGCTCAGTTCGTGGGGGTAGCGTTCGGCGAGCTGGCTCGACAGGCCCACCATATCGAGCAGTTCGCGGATGCGCTGGCGGCGCGCGCCGCCGCGGAACAGCCGATGGATGTCGAGCGCCTCGCCCACGAGGTCGCCGATCGGCATGCGCGGATTGAGCGAGGCGTGCGCGTCCTGGAAGATGATCTGCAACTTGCGGCGCATGCGGCGCAACTCGCGCCGGTCCAGTTTGCAGAGATCCGTGCCGTCGAACAGCACGCGGCCCGAGGTTGGCTTGATGAGCTGCAGGATGGCGTAGCCGGTCGTCGACTTGCCGCAGCCCGATTCGCCCACGAGGCCCAGCGTCTGTCCGCGTTCGACCGAGAAGCTCAGTCCGTTCACGGCCTTGATCGTGCCGGGCGCATCCTGGCGGCCGAAATGGACCTCGAGGTCCTCGACGTCGAGCAGCGTGCTCATTGCGCCCTCATGACGCCAGGTCCGCGAGACAGGTCGCCCAATGTCCGGCGCCGAACTCGCGCCGCTCGGGCCGCCGTTCCTGGCAGGCGGCGACCGAGACGCGGCAGCGCGGCAGAAACGGACAAAGAGGGATTGGATCGATCAGGCTGGGCGGCATGCCTTCGATCGGCGTTAGGCGCCGCCCGCCGGTGCCGTCGAGCCGCGGCGTCGAGCCCATGAGGCCGAGCGTGTAGCCATGGCTGGGACGATGGAACAGTTCGCGGATCGGCCCCGACTCGACGATGTTGCCGGCGTACATGACGTTGACCCGGTCGCACAGGCCCGCGACCACGCCGAGATCGTGGCTGATCCATATCACCGAGGTGCCACGGTCGCGCGTCAACCGCTTCACCAGGTCGATGATCTGCGCCTGGATGGTGACGTCGAGCGCGGTCGTGGCTTCGTCGGCGATCAGCAGGCGCGGATTGCAGGAGAGCGCGATGGCGATCATGACCCGCTGGCGCATGCCGCCGGAGAACTGGTGCGGATAGGCTTTCAGGCGCGTCTCGGCCAGCGGGATGCCGACGGTCTCGAGCAATTCGATGGCCCGCCGCTTGGCCGCGGCACCGTCGAGCTTCTGGTGGCGATGAAGCACTTCCAGGATTTGTCGGCCGATCGTGAGCACGGGGTTGAGCGAGCGCATCGGGTCTTGGAAGACCATGGCCATGCTGGAACCGCGTTCCTCGCGCATCTGGGCTTCCGAGAGCGCCAGCAACTCGCGGCCGTCGAACGAGAGGCTGTCGGCGGTGATGTGGCCCGGCGGCTCGGGGACGAGGCGCATGATCGAGAGCGCCGTGACGCTCTTGCCGCTGCCGCTCTCGCCCACGAGGCCCAGGATCTCGCCTTCGGCCAGGTCGAAGGACACGCCGTTCACGGCATTGACGGTGCCGCGGTCGGTGGCGAAGCGGGTGCGGAGGTTGCGGACCTGCAGGAGACTCATGCGTCGGTTCCGACGCTGCGGCGCGTGCGCCAGGCGCGCGGATCGAGTGCATCGCGCAGACCGTCGCCCATGAAATTGATCGAGAGCACGCAGACGGCGATGATCGACGTGGGCGCCATGAACATCCACGGGGCGTCACTAAGGAAGCGCCGGGCCTCGCTCATGTCGCGGCCCCAGCTCGGTTCGGGCGGCTGGGTGCCGAAGCCGAGGAAAGAGAGCGACGCTTCGGCCACGACGGCGGCGGAGAAGACGACGGTGAGCTGCACGACGATCGGCGAGACCATGTTCCGCAGCAGGTGCGAGAGCACGATGCGCACCGGGCTGGCACCGAGCGCGCGCGCGGCGGTGACGTAGACATCCTCACGCACGGCCAAGGTGCTGCCGCGCACCATGCGCGCCAGGATCGGCGCCTGCACCAGCCCCAGCGCCAGCATGACGTTCTGGATGTCGGGCCCGAGCAGTCCGACCAGCGCCACCGCCAGCAGCAACGGCGGGAAGGTGAGGAAGGCGTCGACCAGGCGCATCATGAAATTGTCGACCTTGCCGCCGAAGTAGCCGGAGGCGAGACCCAGCGGCACGCCGAGGATGAAGGCAAATCCAACGACCAACAGGCCGACTGACAGCGACGTGCGGCCGCCGTAGAGCATGCGCGAGAAGATATCGCGGCCGAAGTGATCGGTGCCCATCAGATGCTCGAGCGACGGCGGCTTCAGCTTCATCGAGAGCTTGATCTGGATCGGGTCGTAGGGCGCGACCCAGGGCGCGAAGGCCGCTGCGAGGCAGATCGCCAGCAGGATGACGAAGCCCACCGTGGCAGCACGGTTGCGCGGGAACTGGCGCGCCGCCAGCACCAGCGAGCTGCGGAAATGGAAGGGAAGGGCGGGTGTGCTCGCCATCGTCAATACCGGATGCGCGGGTCGAGCAGGGCGTAGAGCATGTCGGCCGCGATGTTCGTCAGCAGGAAGAAGACCGCGATCACGAGCGTGAAGCCCTGGATCACCGGGAAGTCGCGATTGACCACGGCGTTCAGCACGGCGGAGCCCATGCCGGGCACGGCGAAGATGTACTCGATCGTGACCTGGACGCCGATCATGTAGCCGAACTGGATCGCGGCCATGGTGACGAACGGGATCATCGCGTTCTTGAGCGCATGGACGACCACGATGTTCCACGGCAGCAGGCCCTTGGCGCGCGCGGTGCGCATGTAATCCTGCGACAGGATGTCGATCATGCTGGAGCGCAGCAGGCGGGTCAGCATCGCGGTCTGCAAGGTGCCGAGCGCGACCGCAGGGATGATGAAGGGACTATAGTGCTTCCACGGCCCGCCGGCGATCGCCTCGGACGAGCCGATGCCGGTGATCGGCAGCCAGTCGAGCTGGATCGAGAAGACATAGATCAGGATCAGCGCCAGGCCGAAGTTCGGCACGGCGAAGCCCAGGACCGTGTAGCCGGTGCAGAGATAATCGATCCAGCTGTTGCGTCTCAGCGCCGCAATGACGCCCAGCGGGATCGAGACCAGCAGCGCGAACAGCATGCCGGCCGCCGCCAGCTGCAGGCTGATCGGCAGCCGTTCGGCGATCAGGCTGGTCACGCGGTCGTTCAGCCGCATCGACCGCCCGAGGTCGCCGGTCACGACCTTGGCGATCCACAGGCCGTACTGTTCGTAGACCGGCCGGTCGAGGTTGAACTCCTTGCGCATCGCCGTCGCCGCCTCGGGCGAGGTTTGCATGCCCAGCATGATCTGCACCGGGTCGCCCGGCGTCGCGCGCGTGATGAGGAACGTCATCAGCGACACGACGAGGAGAACCAGCGGCACCTGGATCAGGCGACGGCCGAGATAGGACCACATCGCCCGAGACTATCCCTTGAACGTGTTCAGGACCACGAAACCGTATCGAGCTTCTCGGTGTATTCCTGCGGCGCCGGATCGAAGCCCACGAGCTTCTTGTTGTAGACTTGGATGTTGTTCGTGTTGCAGTGATAGATGACCGGGCAGTCCTCGAGCGTCGTGTCGACGATCTTGTGGTACATCTGCTCGCGCTTGGCCGGATCGAGTTCGGCGCGCGCGCCGTCCAGCATCGCGTCCATCGACGGCACGGCGTAGCCCGAGGCGTTGCCCTTGCTGTGCAGGAACCACCAAGAGGTCGCGTCGGGATCGGGCGCCACCAGGGTGATGTCCTCGAGATGCTGGTCGAATTTCTGGTTGAGCCAGAGATTGTTGAAGCCGCCCATGTCGAGATTCTTGATTTTGTAGGTGATGCCGATCTGGCTCACCATCGCGGCCACCAGCTCGAGCTCCTTGCGCAGCCAATCCTTGTCGGAAGTGATGACCTCGACCTCGTAGCCCTTCACGCCGGCCTGGGCCATCAGCTCCTTGGCCTTCTTCAGGTCGCCGTTCTTCGGGTACTTCAACAGCGGCTGGCGGTAGCCCATGTAGCCCGCCGGGATCTGATTGTCGGTCGCCTGGCCCTCGCCGTAGTAGATCTCGTTCACGATCGCCTCGCGATCGATCGCATAGGAGATCGCCTGGCGCACGAGCTTGTTCTGGTACGGCGCCTCCGGCTTGGCCTTGAGATTAAACTGCTGGTAGTCCCACTCCCAGCCCGGCGTCGACTTGACCGTGAACTTGTCGTCCTTGCGCAGCGCCTTCATGTCCTTCGGATCGGGATGGGTCACGAAGTCGAGCTCGCCCTTCTGCAGGGCCTGCAGGCGCGTGGTCGAGTCGGGAATGGCGCGATAGGTGACGCGGTCGAGCTTGGGGAAGCCCGGACGCCAGTACTCGGGATGCTTGGCGAGCACGACTTCCGTGCCCTTCTTGCTCTCGATCTGGAAGGGGCCGTTGCCGATCGGCGAGGCGCTGTAGGCGTCGTTGCCCATCTCCTTGTGCGCCTTGGCCGAGACGATCGTGCCGCCGTAACCCAGGGTGACGCCGGGGAAGGCGCCGAACGGCTGCTTGGTCTTCATCTCGACGACGTACTTGCCATCGGCCTTGACGGAGGCGATCGGGAACAACGCGGTTCCCATCTGGAAGCTGTTCGACGAGATGTGAAAGTTGAACGTGTAGGCCACGTCCTCGGCGGTGAACTCGCCGTAGCCCTTCTGCCACTTCACGCCTTCGCGGATCTTGAGCCGCCAGGTCAGAGGATCGGGATTGGCCCACTCGAGCGCCATGCACGGCACGATCGAGCGATCCTTGAAGTCGATGTTCACGAGTCCGTCGAAGATATTATACATGACCAGGCTGCCCTGGATGTCCGAGCGGATCACCGGGCTGAGATTGCCGAACTCACCGCCCCACGTGCCGACGCGCAGGTCGCGCTTGCCTTGCGCGATCGCCGGTGCCCCCAGCAGCAGGCCCGTTCCGAGCGCTCCCGCGCCAAAGCCGCGACGCGTAATGCCGCCTGTCGTCCGGAATCCCTTGCCCATCGCCAGCCTCCTCTAGAACCCTCTGTCGTATTCCTTCAGGCCGTTCTCGATGATCTGGTGAAGCACCGTGATCAGCGCGGCCTGGGTCTTGTCCGACGTGCCGTCGACGTAGGGAATGAGGCGGGAATAAGCCCCGTCCATCGCCCCACCGGCGACGCTTGCATGCACGATCCGCAGCTCCGTTGCCTCATCGTGCAGCACTTCGCGGTCTCCCAAGTGTCCCGCTAGTGCCGCCGCGATCCCGTAAGCACCCCAGTTCGATACCGCGGCAAAGACCAGCACGTCACATTCAGTAACCGTGCCAACGCCACCGTGGCAGGGGCAACCGCAATCCTTGCCGAAAGGCTGGATCGCCGCCACCGCTTCCTTGATCACGCCGCAGCCGATTTCGTTGCCGCCGTCGCCGACGCCGATCGTGGGAATGCCCGCCGTCTTCGCCTGCTCCGCCAGATGGTAGGCGCTGGCGATCTTGTCCGGTGTACGGGGTGTGCCCATGATCGAATGGTAGATGCCCTTGGTGTTGGGGCCGACCTTCTCGATGAAGATCATCGCCGCGGGCTTGTATTTCTTGATGAGGGCGGCCGCGGCCTTCTTGCCGGCGGCATCGCCCAGCGGGAAGTCGATCGCCATGGCGCAGGAGTTGCGCTGCTTGAACAGTGCTTCGTCATAGACGGCGAGGCCCGCCGCTTCGGTCGACTTGATGACCGCCGGCATGTTGCGCTCTTCGCTGATCAGGATCGGCTTGCCGCCCAGCCCGAAGGCGATGGCGCGCGCAATGGCCGCGGCGCCTGGCGGCCCGTCGGTCTCGCCGGCAGGAAGACCCGGAGGCGTGCCCGCGCCGGTGACGACGAACACGTTCTGGCCGGGCTTGATCGAGTCCTTCAGCAGCTTGGCCGCGAGCCAGGTCAGCGGCTTCTTCTGCTTCTTGCGCGCCGCTTCATAGAGCGGATAGGTCACGCCGCGCGGCAGGCCGGCGCGAAAGCGCATCTCGATGTTGACGGCACGGTCGATCGAATCGCCGACGATCTCGTCGATAGCCATGGTTTCTCCCTTTTAGAAAAGTCTTTGCCTCAGTGCGTCAGCCCGGCATCGGGCGGTTCGAGGTTCTTGCGCACGATGTTGGACAGGAACTGCATGCAGGCCATCGAGGTCTCGCCGTCGAGACCGTCGACCAGGAATTCGGTCGTGCAGTACATCGCCTCGAGGCCGCCCGCGGCGAGGCAGGCCTGCACGATGCGCTTCTCCATCTCGGGCGAATGGATGAGCTGCGGCTTCTTCAGCAGATAGGCGAGGCAGGCTTCGATGCCGTAGCAGCCCCAGTTCGACATCATCGCCGGGATGACGATGTCGGATTTCACCACCGTCGCCATGTCCTTACCTTTGGGCATGACCTTCGCGACCGTGCTCCAGATCGTGCCGAAGCCCAGCTCGTTGCCATGATCGCCGATGCCCACGGTGAAGAGGCCGCGCTTGTTGGCTTCGGTCATCACGCCGCCGATGTCGATGCAGCCTTGGAACTTTGCCTTCGGGCCGGTGAGCGGCAGCGCCGTCGCGGTGTGGATCAGGCCGTTCTTGCCCGCGCCCAAGCGCTCTGCTGCGACGACCGCCTTGGGCTTGTACTTGGCGAAGATCTCCTGGATCCATGACTTGATCTGCGACTGGTCTTCCGGTGCATTCTCGATGGCGGCCCCGAGGTGACGGTCGCGCGCCTGCTCGAACGGCTTCACCATCAGGCCGGCGGCCTCGCTCGAGGCGATGATCGGATCGGCGTGACAGGTCTCGTTCACGAACACCGGCACGCACCACAGGCCGCGATAGAGGATGCGCGCGAGCGAGGCCGCGCCCGGCGGCCCGTCGCTCTCGCCCTTGGGCATCGTGGGCTCGTACCCGGCGCCGGTCATGATGAAAACAACGTCGCCCTTGCCGAGTGCCTTCTGCAGGCCCTTGGCCGCGGCCATCGTCACCGGCTTGTCGCCCGCGGCCTTGCGCGCCGCGAGATACATCGGCAGCAGGATGCCATGCGGCATGCCGTGATTCTTGGCCTCGATCGTGATCAGACGGTCAACGGCTTCACCCACCATATCGAGCATGACGATATCCCCCTCGATGTTCCCAGTCGGCAATTGGGCGCCGCCCCCGGTGATCGGACAAGCGCAATTTCAGCGTTGAAGCGATGCCGAAACGACATCACTCTGGAGGCAAGGAGATCACGCAATGATCAATCAGGCCGTCCGCTATTTTTCCACGATCGCGCGGCATGGATCGATCCGCGAGGCGGCCGAGGAGCTACATATTGCGCAGTCGGCGCTCAGCCGGCAGGTGCAGAAGCTCGAAGAAGACTTCGGCGTTCCGTTGTTCGAACGTCATGCGCGCGGCGTGAAGCTCACCTCGGCCGGCGAGATCTTCCTGCGCCATGCCCAATCGAGCCTGCGGCAGTTCGAACGGGTCCGCTCGGAACTCGATGCGCTGAAGGGCCTGCGGCGCGGCATCGTCGTCGTCCATGCGATCGAGACCCTGGTGCCGAACATCCTGCCGCGGGCTATCCGGCGCTTCAGCACCCGTTATCCGGAGATTCGCTTCGACGTGACGATCGACGGCGGCGATCATGTCGTCGCAGCCGTGCGCGAAGGTCGCACCGACATCGGGCTGGCTTTCTATCCGCCGGCTGAATCCGAAATTGCGACGATGTTCCGGACACGCCAGCCGCTGTTGGCGGTCGTCGTGCCCGACCATCCGCTGGCCGGCCGGCCGCGTGTTTCCCTGGCCGACTGTGCCGATTATCCGCTGTCTTTGCCGACGCGGAACACCGGCAGCCGTATCCTGATCGATCTCGCCTGCAAGACTGCAGGCCTCCATATGCCGGCAGCGTTGGAGAGCAACTCAGTCGCGATGCTCGTACAGTTCCTGACGGTGAATCACGGCATCAGCTTCCTGCCGCGCCTGTCGGTCTGGGACAAACTGAAGAGCGGCGAGTTGATCGCCGTGCCGGTTCGTGACCGCTTGATGAACTCGGCCACGATCGATGCCATCACGCACGCGTCGCGGCAGCTGCCGGTGGCGGCGGAAGAATTTCTTCGTTTTCTGCAAGGTGAGTTCCAGGACGTGCACGAGCTTGCGAATGCATCGCCGAAGCGCGAGGCTGCGGCCGCCGGTTCGGCACGTTCCCTGCGTGCGGCAGGCCACGCATCCACGGGAGACAAACGCTCATGACCTTCACAATCGTCGCCCGTTGTCCGAAGAGCGGTCAGGTCGGCATCGGCATCGCGACTTATTCGATCTGCGTCGGACTCTATTGCAACGGCTTGAGCGGCAACGTCGGCGCGACGATGACGCAGGCTTTCGTGAACCAGGGCAACAATCCGCTGGCGCTCCGACTGCTGGCACAGGGCTACTCGCCCGATCATGTGATGGCCGAGCTGAAGGCCAACGATCCCAACCACGAATATCGGCAGATCGCGGTGATCGACCGGCTCGGCCGGCTCGCGGCCTACAGCGGTCCGAAGAATCGCGGCTGGGCGGGCCATGTGACCGGCGAAGGCTACGTCTCGATGGGCAACGTGCTGGCGGGCAAGCCGGTCGTCGATGCCATCGCCAAGGCGTACGAGGACAGCGCCAACCTGTCGTTCGAGCGCCGGCTGCTGGCGGCGATCGAGGCGGGCCGCGATGCCGGCGGCCAGGTCGGCAACGACGGTCATCTCACCGAACGCTCGGCGGCGGTGATGGTCTATGGCGACTACGATCACGCCGAGATCGATTTGCGCGTGGACCTGCACGACAAGGCGATCGAGGAGCTGCGGCGCGCCTTCGAGGAGTACGAGCTCTATCGCGGCTACTATAAAGAGCGATCTAAAAATCCGAAGGATGCGATGCCGCAATACGCCTTCGTGCAGTCGCTCGCCAAGGGTAAGAAGGAAGCTGCACAATGACCTTCTCCCTGATCGGGCGCTGCACGCGCACAGGCCGCCTCGGCCTCGGCATCACCACCTATTCGCTGGCCGTCGGCGGCCGTTGCGAAGGCGTCGCGGCCAATGTCGGCGTCTGCAAGACGCAGGCGTTCCCCAATCGCACCAACGATCCGCTCGGCATCAAGCTCCTGGCACAGGGCTATCTGCCGGCCGAGGTCATGAACAAGTTCGCGACCAACGACACCGAGCATAGCTACCGGCAGATCGCGATCATGGACCGAGACGGCAAGATCGCTGCGCACACCGGCCCGGGCTGCCGCGGCTGGGCGGGCCACAAGGAAGCCGCCGATTGCGTCGCCTTCGGCAACGGGCTGCTCGGCCCGCAGGTGCTCGACGGCATGATCGCTGGCTTCCTCGAGAACCCGGGCGATGCGCTGGAGTATCGCCTGATGCGCGCCATCGAAGGTGGCCGCGATGCCGGTGGCCAGGGCCCCGCCGATGCGCACCGCACCGAGCGCTCGGCCGCGATCAAGGTCGTCGACCGGCGCGACTTCCCCGACGTCGATGTGCGGGTCGACGTGCATGAGACGGCGGTCGAGGAGCTGCGCCGCGTGCTCGAAGAGTTCAAGCTCTACGAAGAGTTCTATCGCGGTCGAGATACCGATCCGTCGAAGGCGATCCCGCAGGATGTCTTCGTGAAGCAGCTCGACGCCAGGCGCGCGCGAGCCTAGGAGGAGGCAGAGATGACCTACACAATCCTCGGACGCTGCGCCAAGACCGGCAGGGTCGGCATCGGCATCGCCACCTTCTCGATCACCGTAGGCCGTTACGCCCACTCGTCGAAGTCGAATGCCGGTGTCACGGTGAGCCAGGCCAACGCCAACGAGAACAACAATGCGATCGCGCTCCGCTTGCTGGCGCAGGGCATGGGAGCCGCGGCGGTCTTGCAGACGCTCAAGGACAATGACACCTATCACTCCTACCGCCAGATCGGCGTGATCGATCGCACTGGCGCGGTGGCCGCTTACACTGGCGCCAACGTGCGCGGTTGGGCGGGCGAGGTCTCCGGCCCAAACTTCATCTCCACCGGCAACGGCCTGCGTGGCCAGCATGTGGTCGAAGCGATCGCCAAGGGCTTCCTCGCCGAACCCGACGCGGACCTCGAACATCGGCTGCTGCTGGCGCTGGAATACGGCCGCGACGCGGGCGGGCAAGGCAATGCGACGACTCATCGGACCGAGCGGTCGGCCGCGCTGCAGGTCTCCTCGCATCACATCCATCCGGACATCGACCTGCGCGTCGATCTTCACGACAAGGCGGTCGACGAGCTGCGCCGCGTCTGGGGCATCTACAAGCAGTACGAGACCTATTATGCCGAACGCGGACGCAATCCGCGCAGTGCGATGGGCCAGGAGGCGTTCATCGCCTCGATGAAGGCGGCGGAGTAACCCATGACCTTCTCGATCATCGCGCGCTGCCCCAACACCGGCCGTCTTGGCCTCGGCATCACCACCTTCTCGATCGCGGCGGGTGGCCGCTGCGAAGGCATCCGTTTCGGCGCCGGAGTCGTCAAGACGCAGGCTTACGTGAAGCGCGACAACGACCTGATCGCGCTCGAGCTGCTGCAGCAGGGCATGGCCCCGGCCGGCGTCATGGCCGCGTTGAAGGCGGGCGATCCCGACCACGACTGGCGCCAGATCGCGATCATCGACCGCGACGGCAAGACTGCTGCGCACACCGGGCCGGGCTGCCGCCCGTGGGCCGGCCATCATGAAGGCGATGGCTTCGTGGCCTTCGGCAACGTGCTGGCAGGTCAGAAGGTGATCGATGGCATCGTCGCGGGCTATCTCAAGGATCCCGGTGCGGAGCTCGAGTTCCGGCTGCTGGCCGCGCTTGAAGGCGGGCGCGATTCCGGCGGCCAGGTCGGCACCGAGGGGCATCTGACCGAGCGGTCGGCTGCGATCTTCGTCGCCGCCGAGCCCGATCATTTCGAGATCGATGCGCGCGTCGACCTGCACGACGATGCGGTCACCGAACTTCGGCGCGTTATCGAGGAATTCAAGATCTACGAGAAGTTCTATAAGGACCGCGGTTACCGTCCCGACCTGGCGATGAGTCAAGCCGAATTCGTCGCTACCCTGAAAGCACGTGCATGAGCAGCAAGCCTTTTCATCTCGCCTGGTTCCTTTCCCAGGGCTTTGGTCCCAAGAGCTGGCGTTCCCAGTGGTCCGGCAGCGACAGCGACCTGAAGCGCTGGATGATGCCCGACCTTTTCATCGATCTCGCCCAGGGCATGGACCGGGCGTGCATGGACTACATGATCATCGAGGACAGCTCGAACATCCCGTATACCTACCAGGGCAGCCACGACACCTATCTCAAGTACGCCGCCTCCGCGCCCAAGCTCGATCCGGCAGTGCTGGTGCCTTGGCTGGCGCAGGCCACCAAGACGGTGGGCCTGGTGCCGACGCTCTCTGTCTCTGAGTATCCGCCGTACCTGGCGGCGCGCCTCGTTAATTCGCTCGACCATGTCACCGAAGGCCGCATCGGCTGGAACTGCGTGACCGGCAGCAACGACGGCGCCGCGCAAAACTACGGCCATGAGAAGCACAAGCCGCACGATGAGCGCTACGACGTGGCCGACGAGTTCGCCGATGTCGTGACCCGCTTGTGGGAGGCGTGGGACAAGGACGCGATGGTGCTCGATCCGAGCATTCCGATGTTTGCGGACGGCAAGAAGGTCCATCCGATCAATCACGAGGGCAAGTACTTCAAGGTGCGCGGGCCGATCAACGCGCCGCGCTCGCCGCAGGGTCGCGTGCCGATCGTGCAGGCCGGCGGCTCGCCGCGCGGCATGCAGTTCGCGTCGCGCTGGGCCGACACGATCATTACCGAAGGTGGCGGCAGCCCCGCCAACATGAAGGCCTATCGCGACAATATCCGCGCGCAGGCCAAGGCGATGGGCCGCAATCCCGACGACATCAAGCTGCTGTTCCTGTGCCATCCGATCGTCGACACGACCATGGAAGCGGCGCGTGAACGCGCACGGCTGGAAGGGCTTGCCGCCGAGCGCGACGTCGACATGCTGCTGTCGAGCATGTCGCGCCTGACCGGCATCGACTTCGGCCAGTTCGACCTCGACCAGCCGATCCCCGACCATCTGACGACCAACGGCCACCAGTCGGCGCTCGCCAAGTGGAAAGGCCAGACGCCGCGCGCTGTCATCACGAGCTACGCGCGCAAGGGCGGCATCGACTACACCGGCACGCCCGATCATGTCGCGGGCCTGATGCAGGAGGTCATGCAGGAGGTGGGCGGCGACGGCTTCCTGTTCTTCAACAGCTACTTCGATCGCCGTTACGTCATGGAAGTGTGCGACGGGCTCGTGCCGGAACTGCAGCGCCGTGGCCTGACGCGTAAGGCCTACGCGCACAAGCACCTCAAGGACAATCTGCTGGAGTTCTAGAGAGCTCGACTTGCGGAACGGCAGTCGCCAACAACAGGTTGGCGACTGGCAGGTCTTTTGCAAGACTGTGCGCCATGGCCAAAGATCATTTTCATCTCGCGTGGTTCC
Source organism: Enhydrobacter aerosaccus (assembly GCA_903832005.1). Lineage (GTDB taxonomy): Bacteria > Pseudomonadota > Alphaproteobacteria > Reyranellales > Reyranellaceae > Reyranella > Reyranella aerosaccus_B. Next base: position 55,578 of record CAIKZO010000037.1, read on the forward strand.
TCTCCCAGGGCTTCGGCCCCAAGCACTGGCGTTCGATGTGGCCTGGCAGCGCCAGCGACATGAAGCGCTGGATGATGCCGGACCTCTTCATCGACCTCGCCAAGGGGATGGAGCGCGGCTGCTTCGACTACATGATCATCGAGGACAGTTCGAACGTGCCCTATACCTATCGTGGCACGCACGACTCCTATCTGCAGTATGCCTCGAGCGCGCCCAAGCTCGATCCCGCGGTGCTGGTGCCGTGGATGGCGCAGCAGACCAAGCATCTCGGCCTGGTGCCGACGCTCTCGGTCTCGGAGTACCCGCCGTATCTTCTCGCACGCCTCGTCAACTCTCTCGATCACGTCACCGAGGGCCGCATCGGCTGGAACTGCGTGACCGGCAGCAACGATGGCGCGGCGCAAAACTACGGACACGACAAGCATCGCCCGCATGACGAACGCTATGAGGTCGCCGACGAGTTCGCCGATATCGTGACCAAGCTGTGGGAGGCCTGGGACGAGGACGCGATGGTGCTCGATCCTTCGATCCCGATGTTCGCCGACGGCAAGAAGGTCCATGCCATCCACCACGAGGGCAAATACTTCAAGGTGCGCGGGCCGATCAACGCGCCGCGCTCACCGCAGGGGCGCGTGCCGATCTGCCAGGCCGGCGGCTCGCCCGTGGGCAAGAAGTTCGCGTCCAAGTGGGCCGACACGATCATCACCGAAGGCGTCAGCATCGAGCGGATGAAGGACTATCGTGAGGAAGTGCGCCAAAGCGCGATCGCGATCGGCCGCAATCCCGACGACATCAAGGTGCTGTTCCTCTGCTACCCGATCGTCGACACGACGATGGACGCCGCCCAGGAGCGGCGCCGGATGGAGGAACAGGATTCGCTGAAGCACATGGACATGCAGCTCGCCACCATGTCGCGCCTGACCGGCATCGACTTCGCCAAGTTCGACATGGATCAGCCGCTGCCCGATACGCTCACCACCAACGGCCACCAGTCGTCGCTCGCCAAGTGGCTGGGCAAGACGCCGCGCGAACTGGTGCGCACATTTGCCAACAAGGGCGGTCTCGACTTCACCGGCACGCCCGACCATGTCGCCGGGCTGATGCAGGACATCATGCAGGAAGTGGGTGGCGACGGCTTCCTGCTGTTCAATCCGCACTTCGACCGCCGCTACGTCATGGAAGTGTGCGACGGCCTGGTGCCGGAGCTGCAGCGCCGTGGGCTGACGCGCAAGGCGTATGCTCATACGCACTTGCGCGACAACCTGATGGAATTCTGAGTATTTTGTAGCGGTCGCTCCAGAATCGTAGTCGACTGCAGCATGGTTGACCCCAGGACACTGAAGGCGCTGACGTTTGATACCGGCGGCACGATCCTCGACTGGCACCGCGGCATAGCCGCAACGCTGGCGGAGACGGGTGCGCGCCGCGGCGTGACCGCGGACTGGGCGGCGGTGACCAACGACTATCGTCGCCGCGCCCTCAAGGGCATGACCAGGCAGGTCAGGCCTGCCTTCAATATCGACGGCGTGCACCGTCGCGTCCTCGATGAGCTGGCGTCGGAACACGGCTGGTCGTCCTTCACCGAGGAAGATCGCATGGCTATCCAGTGCGCCTGGCACGCGCTCGATGCCTGGCACGCGCTCGATGCCTGGCCGGACTTTGCCCCGGCTCTTGCCCGCCTGCGCCGCCATCATGTCGTGGCGTCCTTCACGATCCTGTCGACAGCGCTGATCGTCGACGTGTCGCGCCGCAACGGCTTTGCCTGGGACGCCGTCGTGTCCTGCGAGATGATCGGCAGCTACAAGACCAACCCCGAGGCCTACGTGACCTGCGCCCAGTGGCTGGGGCTGCGACCGGACGAGATCCTGATGGTCGCCTGCCACAACTTCGATCTGCTGGCGGCCCAGAAGGTGGGCTACCGCACCGCGTTCGTTCGGCGGCCCGACGAATGGGGCAACGCCGGTCCTCCTGATCCGACGCCCGATCCCGGGCTCGACATCGTGGTCGACGATTTCGGCCAGCTCGCCGACCGGCTTGGCTGCTAGACCGATGGCCGTCGATCATCTCAACACCGATCTGCTGAAGGCCCTGCCCGATGAGGGGCCCGTCGCGATGCTGAACCTGATGCGCTTTCGCGAGCGCTCGCTCGACGGCAACGGCAGTGGCTGGGATGCCTACCTCCGCTATAGCAAACTCACCATCAAGCTGATCAAGCAGGTCGGCGGCACGATCTTCTGGGCGGGCGAGGCCCAGGCGGTGGCGCTGGGCGTGCCTGAGGCGCACCGCTGGGACTATGTGGCACTCGTGCGCTATCCCTCGCGGGCGGCCTTCCTCGAGATGATGACGTCCGACGACTATCGGGCGTCAAACGTCGAGCGCGAGAACGGTTGTGCCGATCACGCCATCGTTGCGATCAAGGAAACCTACAACGGGCTGGACAGGAGAGACCGATGACCAAGCTCTTTGCGGCCATGATGCTGACCCTCGTGGCGACCTTCGGCACGGCCTACGCCGGCGACGATCTGGGGCCCGCTGTCGGCACTAAAATGCCGGACATCGGCACGCCGTCGGACCAGACCGGCACACCGCGCACGATGGCTTCGCTGATGGGCGAGAAGGGTGTGGTGTTCCTCTTCTTTCGCTCCGCCGCCTGGTGACCCTATTGCCAGGCTCAGCTCGTGGAGCTGAATGGAGGGGTCAAGGAGATCGAGAAGCGCGGCTATCGGCTCGCGGCGCTGTCGTACGACCAGATTGACGTGCTGCAGGCCTTCACCGAAAAGCGCGGGCTCATTTACACGCTCTTGTCGGACCCGAAATCGGAAGTGATCGACCGCTACGGCCTGCGCGACCCGGCGTATCCGGAAGGCAACAAGGCCTATGGCGTGCCGAGGCCGATCATCTTCATCGTCGCCCGCGACGGCAGCATCAAGGCCAAGCTCTTCGAGGACACGTTCAAGAAGCGTCCTCCGCTTGGCCTCGTGCTCGAGACGCTCGATAGGCCCTAAGGGCCTACTGCATGAACCAGCCATGGCTCACGACCATGGACTGGCCGGTGAGGGCGTTGGTCTTGGCGCCAGCGAAGAACAGCACGGCGTCGGCCACGTCGTCGACGGTGGTGAACTCGCCGTCGACCGTGTCCTTCAGCATCACGTTCTTGATCACCTCGGCCTCGCTGATGCCCAGCTCCTTGGCCTGCTCGGGGATCTGCTTGTCGACCAGCGGCGTGCGCACGAAGCCCGGGCACACGACGTTGGCGCGCACGTTGTACTCCGCGCCTTCCTTGGCCAGTACCTTGGCGAGCCCGATCAGCCCGTGCTTGGCGGTGACGTAGGCGCCTTGAGCTTGGAGGCTTCCTTGGAGTGCACCGAGCCCATGTAGATCACGCTGCCCGACTTTGCGGCGTACATATGCTTCAGGCAGGCCTTGGTGGTGAGGAAGGCGCCGTCGAGATGGATCGCCAGCAGCTTCTTCCAGTCGGCATAGTCGAAGTCGACGATCGGCTTCACGATCTGGATGCCGGCGTTGGAGACCAGGATGTCGATGCGGCCGTACTTGGCCATCGTGTCCTCGACGCCCTTGTTGACGGCAGCTTCGTCGACCACGTTCATCGCCACGGCGAAGGCATCGGAGCCCTTGGCCTTGATCTCAGCGGCGGTGGCGTTGGCGGCCTCGAGGTTGAGGTCGGCGATCACCGGGATGCCGCCTTCGGCCGCGAACCTCAAGGCGATCTCTTTGCCGATACCGCTGGCGGCGCCGGTGACGATGGCGACTTTCTTGTCGAAACGGGACATAGGAACTCCTTTTACTTACGGCTTGGCGAGATAGTCGAACACGACTTCACCCAGGCCGAGGGTGAGGTCGGTGATGTAGTGGACGGCCGACACGACCTCGCGCACCGGCAGCTGGGCCACGTCGCACAGCGCGTGGTCGAACAGCTCGAGCGCGCCCGGACCGGACCACGCGCCCTTCAGGGTCACGTTCTCGGCGCGATAGCGCACCAGCTCGCAGATGCGCGGCGTGCAATCGACGTGCGGGATGATCTTGATCATGAAGTTGGGCCGGCCGAGCGACGCCAGGATCGGCGCCGGGTCGAGCTCGACGTGCTTGTAGCCCATCGTGCCGGTGGCGCAGAGCACGCTGCCGAAGTGGAGCGTGCAGACCAGCGTCTCGCCCTCGTGGGAGATCTTGGGCTTGGCGAGCTTCTTGGGGAAACCCCAGATCTCGCGGCCGCCGGCGATCGGGCCTTCGTCATCGAGATACATGGCGTGCACGAAGCCGCCTTCCTGCACCGTGCCGTCCTTGTCAGTGAAGCGCACCGGGATCACCTGTCCGGTCTCGGTGTAGTCGCCGAATCCCTGCGAATCGGGCATGCGGATGAACTCGTAGTGCACGATGTCGCCCACCACCTCGAGCGGCTCGGGCACGAAGGCGCGCATGCGCGCCGGATCGCTGCGATAGCTCAGGATGATGAATTCGCGATTGTAGAACTTGTACGGCCCGCGCGGGAACGCGGGGTTGTTGAGCGGCATGGCAAAGGCTTTCGCCCGCACGTCGTCGATCTTCATCGGTATCGGCTCCTGGTCGCTAGTAGGTGGACGGCACGTGCATGTCCGCCGGGATCGGCGTGCGGTGATAGTCGGGCTTGTGATCGCGCTGCGGCAGGATCACCGGGGCGTGCGGCACGTCCTCGTAGGGAATCTGCTGCAGCAGGTGATGGATGCAGTTCAGGCGCGCGGTCTTCTTGTTGACGCCGTCGACGATCCACCAGCGCGCTTCGGGAATGTGCGTCCGGTGCAGCATCTCTTCCTTGGCGCGGGTGTATTCCTCCCAGCGCCGCCGCGACTCGAGGTCCATCGGCGAGAGCTTCCACTGCTTCAGCGGATCGTGGATGCGCATCTGGAAGCGCAGGTTCTGCTCCTCGTCGGTGATCGAGAACCAGTACTTGATCAGGATGATGCCCGAACTGACCAGCATGCGTTCGAACTCGGGCACCGTGCGGAAGAATTCCTCGGTCTCGTCGGGCGTGCAGAAGCCCATCACGACCTCGACGCCGGCGCGGTTGTACCACGAGCGGTCGAAAAGGACGATTTCGCCGGCCGCCGGCAGGTGCTGGATGTAGCGCTGGAAGTACCACTGGCTGCGCTCGCGCTCGGTCGGCGCCGACAGGGCCACCGTGCGGCAGATGCGCGGGTTGAGCCGTTGGCCGACGCGCTTGATCACGCCGCCCTTGCCCGCGGCGTCACGGCCCTCGAACAGCACGACGACCTTCAGCTTCTTGTGCACAACCCAGTCCTGCAGCCGCACCAGTTCGCGCTGCAGCCGCAGCAGCTCGGTGAAGTAGCGGTGACGCTCGATGCTCTCGGGCGGCGGGTTCTGGGAATATTGCTCGAGCAGACGCACCAGGCGCTCGTCGTCCATCTCCAGCTCCTGTTCCTCGTCGAGACTGTCGATGATCTCGTCGTGGATGCGGCTTTCCTGTGTCGCGTCGGTCATAGTCCGTCCTCACGATGTACGTCGTGCACCACGATGCCCTCGCCGATCGGCGGCATGCTGATCCACTTGCGGTGCTTCAGGGTGCGCATGGTGTCCTCGTAGCCGCTCGTCCAGTGCTCGCGCATCGAGGTGCCGGAGAACTCGTAGTCCTTGGCCTGCCCCTCGTAGGCTTTCTGCTGGTAGATCATCTGCAGGATGGTGATCTCGGGCAGTTCGGCGAGCTGGTCGCGCAGGGCGAACTCCTCCTTGCTGAGCTGTTCGGCGGGCACCTTGTCGAGCGCCTGCTTCAACCGCGTCTTCCACTTGTGGATGCGGCGATAGAGATCGGTGTTGTAGCGCGTGCGCGAGGAATAGACGATGTCCTTCTGGCGCGCCATCACGTCCTGGATGTCGCGCGGCATGGCCCCGCGCGCGCTGAACAAATCTACCTGGAAGACGAGGGAATTGAGACTGTCCTCCTGGTCGAGCAGGTGCTGCAGCGGCGTGTTCGAGACGATGCCGCCATCCCAGAAATGGTCGGTGCCGATCTTGATCATCGGCAGCGCCGGCGGCAGCGCGCCGCTGGCCATCACATGCTCGGGCGCCAGTACGTCGGTGGCATTGTCGAAATAAGCGAAGTTGCCGTCGAGTACGTTGACCGCGCCGACCGCGAGCCGCACCCGCTTCTCGTTGATCAGGTTGAAGTCGACCAGCTCCAGCAGGGTCTCGCGCAGCGGCGAGCTGTCGTAGTAGCTGGTGGCGTTGGCGGCGCCGGGGAAGCTGAACCATGGGCCGGGATTGCGTGGCCCGAAGAAGCCGGGCTGGCCGTGCATCATGGTCATCATCGAGCTGGCGGCGTTGCGCGCCTGCCGGAAGACATCGCCGTCGGGCGTGTACTGCCAGATCTTGCGTTCGGTGATTCGCTCCCAGAACTTGCGCAGCTTCTCCAGCCGCACCTCGGGCCGGTTGCCGGTGATGATCGCGCCGTTGATTGCGCCGATCGACACGCCGGAGACGAAGTCGGGTTCGAGGCCCACTTCGTGTAGCGCCTGATAGACGCCGACTTGGTAGGCACCCAATGCGCCGCCGCCCTGAAGCACCAGCGCGACGCGGTCGCATCCCTCTGGCCGCTCGATGCGCGCGACGTGAGAGCCTTCGATCGTCATCGGCGGTCCGCCTGTTGCATCGCCCATGGTTATCTCCCCTGTGAACGGCCGGTACGGCACAGGATTGCCCATGAAGCGTGACACGGTCGTGACGCCGTCAGGCCGGAAGAAACCACTTTGTCGTGGCGTAGATCAGCAAGCCCACCAAGCCACCGACCAGCGTGCCGTTGATTCGGATGTACTGAAGATCCTTGCCGACCTGCAGTTCCATGCGATTGACCAGGGTCGAGGCGTCCCAGCGGTTGACCACGTCGGTCACGAAGGCGCCGATCTCGGCGCGCCGTGGAACGATGGCGCGGCGGATCAGCACGCGCATCCAGCGGTTGATGCGCGTCTTCGCCGCGGGGTTGTCCTGCAGCCAGCGGCCCGAGCCGGTGAGGGCGCCCGACACCGCCGTCTCGATCTGCTCCGAATAGACCGAGATGTCCGACGGCAGGCGGCCCTCGATCTCGCCCCACAGCGCTCGTATCTGCGCGTGCAGCAACGGGTTGTCGAGCAGCTGTGTCTTGGCTTCCTCGACTATCGCCTGCATCTCGGGATCGGAGGCGAGCCGCTCGATCAGCTTCTCGATCGCGGCCTTGAGTTCGAGGCGCCAGGGATGCGTCGGGTCGCGCATTTCCGCGAGCGTGGAGGTTGCCGCCGCGATCACCTTGTCGGCCACGACGCCGTCGACCCAGCGCGGGATCCAGCGCGAGGAGCCCGCCTCGATCTTGCCACGGATCATTGCCTTGTTCTGCTCGAGCGAGGCGGCCATCAGATCGAGGCTGCGTTCCAGCAGCTTCTGCGTCTGGCCTTGCGCCCACACGATCGCGAGCAGGCTGCTGGCGACAGGGCCGGCGGGCATCGCCTCGAGCCCACGCCGCACAGATTTCTCCAGCAGCTCGGCGAAGCGCTCGCGCGGCAGCTCACGCACCAGTTGGGGCAGGCCGAGTGCCACCGAGTGCGCGGTGCGGCGCGCATTGTTCGGGTCGGCCAGCCAGTCGCCGATCCAGCGTGCGCCATCGATGCCGGCCAGGCGTTCGGCCACCACCTTAGGGGTCAGGAAATTGTTGGTGATGAAGCGGCCCATGGCGCCGGCGATGCGCGCCTTGTTGTGCGGCACGATCGCGGTGTGCGGGATCGGGATGCCGAGCGGATGGCGGAACAGCGCGACGACCGCGAACCAGTCGGCGCAGGCGCCAACCATGCCGGCTTCGGTGAAGGCGCGCAGGTAGCCAAGGCCGGGCAGCGTCTGGTCGATGAAGAAGGTAGCGACGAAGACCACTGTCATCGCGACCAGCAGCAGGGTCGCGAAGATGCGCATCCGCCGCAGCCCGACGATACGCGGATCGTCGTCCGCCACCCTGTCGAGGCTCATCGGCGGGCGGCCGCCTGGCGCGCGATCTGGGCGTAGTGGTGGCGCACGAGGTCAGGCCCGTAGCGCCGCTCGAGCCGGCGCACGGTGAAGTGGCCGCGTGCGACCCGCTGGAAATGGTTCATGAAGACCACGTTCACCGTGGCACCGCCCACCGCGCCGATCACCGGGACGGCGCTGGCGGCAAGGCGGTCGGAGACGACGATACTGAAACGCGAGACGATTTCCGCCATCAACTTGTGCACCATCGGCGCCGTCAGCTCGGCGGTCCCACGCTCGACCAAAAAGGCCGCCGCATTGCCGGAGAGCCGCGTGAGCAGCGCGCGAGATGAAAAATAGCCCATGTTCGAGTGCGTTGCACCGGCCGAGCGGGCGCCCAGCGCGAAGACCTGCAGGCACGCCAGCCGCGGCTCGAGCTGGCTGAGATCCTCGCCGTTGTGGCGCGCGATGTCGGCGATGGCGCGCAACATCAGCGTCGTGGTGACGGGAAGTTCGACCGGCAGGGCCGCGACGCCCACAAAGCCGCTCACGCCGCCGGTCACGCCCGCGGCGATCGTCGACATCCACGGGCGGGGCTGGCGAACGGGCTTGCCGTCGAGCGACTGTATCGCCGTCCGGAGGCAGCGCTGCAGCGCGGCGTCGACCGCCTTGGTCAGGCCCTTGTCGACGAAGCGCGGGAGGGTCGCCAGCACGCGGCTAACCGGCGCGCCGGCAAAGTCGGCCAGGCGCGTGGCGAAGTTGGGATTCTCGAGGGCGGCGACGGCAGCGACTAGGGCGGTGTGATGCTCCCCGGCGAGCGGCGCCGTGACGCCGTCCATCACTGATACCGCAGGATCGGCCGGATACCGTTGACCGCGGCCAGGATCGCCGAGCCGTTGCTCAGCATGGCGGTGACCACCGGGCTGATCAGACCGCCGGGAAGGGCCAGGCCCAGCGCCAGCGTGTTGAGGCCGGCCACGATCACGTAGTTCTGGCGGATCAGGCTGACGGCGCCGCGCGAGATCTCGATCGCCTTGACCAGCTTCCAGAGCGAATCCTCCATCAGCACGACGTGAGCGGATTCGTGGGTCACCTCGGCGCCGTACTTCATGGCGATGCCGATGTCGGCAAAGCTCAGCGCCGGCGAATCGTTGATGCCGTCGCCCACCATCGCCACGACATGGCCGCGCTGCTGGAGTTCCTTGATCACGTTGGCTTTATCGGCCGGCATCATGTCGGAATATTGGCCGGTGAGGCCCAGGCGTCGGCTCACGGCACGTGCGACAACCGCATTGTCGCCGGTCAGCATGAGGGTGTTGCGGATGCCCATGCGGTGCAACCGGGCGATCACCTGCCGGCTTTCGGGGCGGATCTTGTCGGCATAGGGCACCAGCCCGCCCAGCTTGCCGTCGATGGCGACATAAAGACAGGAGAGCCCGCCGTGGTCGAGCGCCGACCGGTCGCTGGCGGCGCAGGCCACATCGATACCGCTCTGGCGCATGAAGCGCTCGCTGCCGACGTGCATGTAGTAGCCGTTGACCTGGCCCTCGACGCCGAGGCCCACCTTATATTCGGTCTCATCGCAGGCCGGCAGCTCGATCGCCAGTTCGCGCGCGCGCGTGCGTAGGGCCTCGGCGACCGGATGGTGCAGCCGGGTTTCCGCCGCGGCCGCGAGGCCCAGCAGGTGATTGGGCGAGATGTGATTGGTGAAGGAGATGACGTCGGTCACCGCCGGCACGCCATGCGTCAGCGTGCCGGTCTTGTCGAACACCAACGTGTCGACCTTGGCCAGCCGCTCCATGTGCGCGCCGCTCTTGATCACGATGCCGGTGCGCGCGGCATGGGTCATCGACGACAGGACCGACGTTGGTGCGGCGACGCGGATGCCGGTGCCATAGTCGACGATCACCAGAGACAGGAAGCGGTCGAAGTCGGCGGTCAGCGCCGCCGTGCCGGTGGCCAGCGCCAAGGTCGGCAGCACCAGCTTGTCGGCCAGCAGCTCGGCGTGGTTCTGCATGCGGGTGTCGCCGAGCGGGGCCGATTCCACGAGATGAGCGATCTGGCCCGCCGTCGTGTTGGTGCCGACGCGGACCGCGCGCACCGTCAGCTGGCCCTCGCGGATCACGGTCGCGGCAAACGCCTGGTCGCCCGCGCGACGGTTCACCGGCAGGCCCTCGCCGGTGATCGTCTTCTGGTCGATGGTCGCCTCGCCCTCGACGATCTCGCCATCGACGGGGATCATCTCGCCCGGATAGACCACGACCAGGTCCTCGACCACGACGTCGGCGGCGGGCACGGAAATCACCACGCCGTCGCGCTTCACCCAGGCGTTCTTGGAACGGAATTCCAGCAGCTCGTCGATCGCGCGGCGCGAGCCGGCGGCGGTGAGATCGCGGATCCAGTCGCCGAACTTGATCAGCCAGGTGACGATCGAGCCCGCCAGCGGATTGCCTTGCGCCACCGAGGCAAGGATCGCCAAGGTGTCGAGGAAGTCGATGTTGAGCCGGCTCTCGCTCTTCCACACGCGATAGGCGCGGCGCGCGATCGGCAGGCCATTCCACAGCATCAGCGGCATGTTGAGCGCGATGACGAAGGGGTTGGCCGAGAAGGCCATGGCGAGCGACAGCGTCGGCAGGGCAAGCGGCGACTGCGCCGAGAAGATGCCCGGCACTTCCTGCTTGGTCGGCGGCACGTTCGAGTTCTTGGTGTCCGACTGGCGCGCCGGCGCTTCGAGCGCGCTGGCGGGCGAGGGGCTCTTCTCGGCATCGCCCGCAGGTGAGGCAGCAACGAGCGCGGCAAGGTCGGCCATCGTGGCCAACCGCAGCTGGGCCAGCAGGCCGCGCAACAGCACCTCGCAGGCGGCGTCGAACTCGATGACGAGGCTGGCGCAATCGAAGTTCAGCCGCGCCGACCGGATGTTGTCCCGGCCGCGCAGCCACGCCACCGTGGCCTCGGCGAGCGAGGGCTTGCGGCAGAGTTCCGGCACGTGTAGCCGGACCCGGCCCGGCAGGTAGTGGCGTATCGCGATGTCCATCGCTCAGGCCCTCTGGCGCTCAAGCCCTCTGGGCTTCGACCGCTTCTTCCTGCATCTCGATGAAGTGGTTCAGCCCGAACAGGGCGAGCGTCACCCACACCGGGGTGGCCGCCGTGGCGCCGACTTCGAAGACGGTGATGCCGATCACGCCCAGCGCCAGCAGCATCTTGAAGTCGAGTGTGTTGTGCGTCGCCTGCTTGATGTGGCGGTCGGTGGTCTTGCAGAAATCCACCACCAGCCGCGCGGCATGCGAATGCTCGGCGAGATACTCGGCCTCCTGCTCGATCTTCGAGGCCAGCGCGTCAATCTCGTTGGTCGGCGCGCGCTGGTGACGGGGCGGCGGTGCCGCGGCCTGACGGTTATGCTCCGCGCAATGATCCTTGAAGTCGGAGTGGAAGGCGTCGTGCCGGTCGGCATCGTACTTCAGCACGATGCTGCCGGTGGCCGGGTTCACTTCGATCTGTTCGATGCCGGGCAGCAGGCTGAGCGTCTGCTTGTAGGCTTCGAGCTGGGCCGGATTGCCCTTGGCGGACGGGATCTTCATGCGGATCCGGCCCGGGACCTGATGGGCGATCTTGAGCTTGGCAGTCATCGTACGCGTACTCCGCGGGTCTCAGGTGTGCGGAGCCTCGGCGGCCTTGGGCTTGTCGCCTTCGGCATGGACCTCGGCCACGATGTCACTCACTTGTTCCTTGGCTTCCGCCATCATCTCGCGGCTCTTCTGGCCGAACTTGTAGAGGCCGCGCACCGACGAGCGGAACATCGGCGTCACCGCCGAGCCCAGCTTGGGCACGTACTTGGGCGCCAGCATCGCTGCCACGCCGAGCGCGATGCCGGGGATCAGGGCCACTTCGATCAGGGCCGCGCCGACGGCGACGACGCCGACGGTGGCGGCGATCGTCATCGCTTCGCTGGTGCCGTTCTCGCTCGCGGCCTCATGATCGTGCGCACCGTGATCATGTGTCTCTTCATGATGCTCGGCATCGATGGTGACGGCGTCGTGCGCGTGACCATTGTGTTCGGAATTCGTCATAAGTACCCCCTGATGCTGCCCCGCGCAGCAGGTCGATCGTGAATGACTGCGTCGGTGCGGGGATAGCAGTCCATCGTGACAGTTAGGCGACGGTTGTGATTTCGAGGTAGTCCGCGCCGTCGCGCACGAAGACCTGGCCAGTTGCCACGTCGAACCAGGTCCCGTGCAGCGCGAGATCGCCGCGTTGCACTGCTTCTGCGACGTAGGGAAAGCTCATCAGGTTGGCGAGGCTGACGGCGATCGACGCCCGTTCGAGCCGCGTCAGGTACTCCGGTTCGTCGGCCGGGCCCGCCAGCTCTGCGGCAGGCGCGATCATCGACATCCATTGATGGATCGAATCGGCGGGCGACAGCGCGGGGCCATGTTCGGCATAGGCGCGGATGCCGCCGCAATGGGCGTGACCGAGCACGATGATGTGGCCGACCTTCAGCACCTGCACCGCGAACTCCAGTGCAGCGAAGACGCCATGGCACAAGCCCTGCGTCGCGTCGTAGGCCGGAATGAGATTGGCGATGTTGCGCACAACGAACATCTCGCCCGGATGCGCGTCGAAGATCACTTCCGGCGACACCCGCGAATCGCAGCAGCCGATCACCATGATCGAGGGCGATTGGCCGCGCCGCGCCAGCTCCTCGAAGCGGTCGCGCTCGATCGGCATGCGGCCGGTCACGAAGTCCCGATAACCGTCGATCAGCCGCACCGGAAAAGCCGGGGAAGTGTCCATGCGCCGCATCTCCTTCGGCCCATCGTGCCAAACCTGTGTGACGGTTTGCCGGGCATCAGGGGCGACGGACTGGCAGATTTTTTGCAATACTGCCGCCATGAACACGCGTCCTTTTCACCTCGCCTGGTTTCTCTCACAGGGCTACGGCCCCAAGGCCTGGCGCTCGATGTGGCCCGGCACCGAATACGACAAGCATCGCTGGATGATGCCCGACATCTTCGTCGATCTCGCCAAGGGTCTCGAGCGCGGCTGCTTCGACTACATGATCATCGAGGACTCCTCGATGGTGCCGTACACCTACAAGAACAGCCACGACACCTATCTCCAGTACGGCGCCAGCTCGCCCAAGCTCGATCCCGCTGTGCTCGTGCCGTGGCTCGCGCAGGCGACCAAGCACCTGGGCCTCGTGCCGACGCTCTCGACCTCGGAGTATCCGCCCTATCTTCTCGCGCGACTGGTGAACTCGCTCGATCACGTCACCGAAGGCCGCATCGGCTGGAACTGCGTCACCGGCAGTAACGACGGCGCCGCCGAAAACTACGGCAATGCAGGCCAGCGGCCGCACGACGAGCGCTACGAAGTGGCCGACGAATTCGCCGACGTGGTGACGAGGCTGTGGGAGGCCTGGGACAAGGACGCGATGGTGCTCGATCCCACCATCCCGATGTTCGCCGACGGCAAGAAAGTCCGGCCGATCAATCATGAAGGCAAATACTTCAAGGTGCGCGGGCCGATCAATGCGCCGCGCTCGCCTCAAGGGCGTGTGCCGATCTGCCAGGCCGGCGGTTCGCCGCGCGGCCAGGCGTTCGCGGCCAAGTGGGCCGATACGATCATCACCAACGCCGTCAGCGTCGAGGGCATGAAGGCCTTTCGCGAGGACGTGCGCCGGCAGGCGGCCGCCTCCGGGCGAAACCCAGACGACATCAAGGTGCTGTTCCTGGCCTATCCGATCGTCGATACGACGATGGACGCTGCGCGCGAACGCCGCCGGCTCGAGCAGGAAGATTTCGGCAAGCATCTCGACCTGCAGCTCTCGGGCATGTCGCGCATCACCAACATCGACTTCGCGCAGTTCGATCCCGACCAGCCGCTGCCGGACGATCTGCGGACCAACGGCCACCAGTCCTCGCTGGCCAAGTGGATCGGCAAGACGCCGCGGTCTCTGGCGAGCGGGCTCAATGCCCGGCAGGGCATCGACATGGTGGGCACGCCCGATCACGTGGCGGGCGTGATGCAGGACATCATGCAAGAGGTGGGTGGCGACGGCTTCCTGCTGTTCAACGCCCACTTCGACCGCCGCTACATCATGGAAATATGCGACGGCCTGGTCCCCGAGCTGCAGCGCCGCGGCCTCACCCGCAAGGCCTACGCGCGCAGTCACCTGCGCGACAACCTGCTGGAGTTTTAGGCCGGCGCCATGCCGCTTCAGCCTGCGGACGCGCGATTCACTTTCCAGGCCAGGACGTCGAGTCGATCCGCGCCGAAGAAGATCTCGTCGTTCCAGATGAACGTCGGCGCTCCGAAGACGCCTTTCGCGTAGGCTTCCACCGTCCGCTGCGTCAGGTCCGCGTGGACCCTCGGATCCTCGGCTTGAACCACTAGTGCCGGATCGCCACCGGCGCGGACCAGGATGTCGCGCAGGACCGCTGGATCGGCGATGTCCTTCTGCTCGTGCCACAAGCCATCGAAGATGGCGGTTCGGAAAGCTTCTTCGATCTTTCCCGTGAGCAGGGAGGCGATACATAAGGCGGGAACCTGATTGGGCCGGCTGGGCCACTTCCAGGACGGTTTGTAGGACGCGCCATAAAACTCGGCCATCCGGCGGATGTCGGCCATCAGATAGGCCCGCTTGGGCGGGATGAGCGTATCGACATAGGTCGCCCACGGCGCGCCGCCGACTTGCAGGTTGAGGATCACGTCGATGAAGATCGGGCGCCCCACCCATTCGACGATGGAAGCGAGGCCGAAATCGCCTTTGCGAATCCGGTGGTTGGCGAAGTAGGCATAAGGCGATCGGAAATCATAGTAGGTCTCGATTTTTGCGGTCATGGCCTTAAGTTCTTGAGAAGAGTGCGCGTTCGCAAGTCCGGACTATACCGACTCCGGCACATAAGGAGCATGCTATGCTTCCAGCCGATGACGGAGGGTGAGCGGCACAAAGCAGGGCCGGCCGACGGCGGCAGCCTGCGCAAGCTCCTGCGGCGCAGATCGACCATTGCCTTCCTGCTGACCCTGCCGCTGATCGCGGTGCTCGCGCTCATCGCCTATCCCGTGGGCTATGCAGTCCATCTCTCGATGTTCAACCGGCGCATGACCGAGTTCATCGGGCTCGGCAACTTCGTCTACCTGCTCGGCCGCAGCAGGATCTGGATGATCCTCTTCCAGACGTCCCTGTTCGCCATAGGTGCCGTGATGATCAAGGTGCCGCTGGGCTTCGTCCTGGCGCATCTGGTGAACAACCTCCCCGCTAAAGGCCAGCGCAAATGGCGCGGCATGCTGCTGGTGCCCTGGGTCATCCCGCCGGCGCTGAGCGTGGTCGCCTGGCGTGAGCTGCTCGATCCGTCCTACAGCGCCTTCAACTGGATTCTCGTGCACGGTCTTGGCCTGGAACCCGTCTTCTGGCTGGGCGACCCTGGCTGGGCGCGCTTCTCGGTCATCCTGGTGAGCGTGTGGTTCGGCGCGCCGTTCTTCATGATCATGTTCCTGGCGTCGCTGAAGTCGGTGCCTGAAGAACTCTACGAGGCCGCCTCGATCGACGGTGCCACCGGATGGCAGCGCTTCCGTTACGTCACCTTGCCGATGATGCGCAACGTCATTGCGATCAGCACGATGTTCGCCCTGATCGGCGGCTTCACCGGCTTCACGGTCGTGAGCGTGCTGACCAACGGCGGACCGCTCGGGGCCACCACGGTGCTGGCCACGGCGTCGTTCATGGTCGGCATCATGGGCGGCTATCTCCCGCTGGGAGCCGCGATCTCGCTGTTCATGCTGCCGTTCCTGGCGGTGGCGGCGACCGTCATCCTGCGCGGCATCGCCAAGCGGGGCAGCGATGTCTGAGCGCGCGCGAGACTAGTTCTTTGCCTTGGTGCCACCCGTACCGCCGGCGCCACCTGCACCGCCAGCGCCGCCTTGTCCACCCTGGCCACCCTGACACGGGCCGCCGTCCTTGCCGGCGGGCGCCGCCGCGTTGCTTTGGACCTTCAGCAGGGGAGACGCGCGCTCATCCGGTGCCGCGCTGCCGAGCAAGAGGGCGAAGGTGCTTGCGGTGGAAACGAACGCCGAGATCATGAGCGCCTCCCGTGATGTCTCGTCGATCTTCCTACGCCAGATGGCCGGCGATCAACCGCGAGACTTCGTCGGCCCGAGTGTTCGCGAACATGTGGCTGTCGCTGGCGATGACCTGAAGTCGCGCGTTCGGCATGCGCGCCAGGAGATGCTGGCCGACGGCGAGCGGGCTGATCGGGTCGGCGTCGGCCCAGATCAGCAGGATCGGGCAGCCGATGCGTTCGACCGGCAGAGGGGCTGCGACGCCGCGTTCGAGGATCCAGGCCGGCGCCTCGGGATGGAGGCGGCGGTAGTCGGGCCGCCAGTCGGCTCCGCCGAAGGCCGCCACGTCGACGCCGCCCGACGTCGCCGTCAGCACCAGCCGGCGCACCTTGGTCGGGTGGGCAAGGGCCAGACGCACGGCGATCATGCCGCCTATCGACTGCGCGACGAGGTCGACGCGACCTTCGAGCCTGCCTTCGACCAGGCGCACCAGATCGTCGTAGCTATTGATGGCCCGATCGGGCGGCTGGGCGCCGAGCCCTGGCCAGCCGAAGAAGTGCTTCGTCCAGTCGGCCGGTAACCGCGATCCGACCGGCTTCCAGAAGTCGGGCGACGCGCCGGTGCCGGGCAGGAAGAAGACGGTGCTCATCGGCCGAGCTTACGACGCAGGCCCATGCAACGGAATTGCCGCGCCGTCGTTGGGTGTCCATGCGTCCCCTGACTGCCATGCTGATCGTCGTCGCGTTTCTCGCGGCGATCGGCGGTTTGATGAGCGGCCGTTCGCCAGGAGGGCCGTCTGTCTGGTCGTTGCACCGGCAGCCGGCGCGGGCTCCACATTATCCGCCCGTGGGCCGTGGCCCGATCCAGACCTGAAAGCCCGTCGATGCGGGCCATCCTGATCACGCTCGCCACGGTTTTCGTCGCCGGCTGTTTGATCGTGCTGATGGCTCGCGGCGGCTGACGTCTCAGCCCGCTTTGCGGCGCCCGTCCTCGGTCATGTCGAGATGGATCGTGCGCGGGGCGGTGTACCACCAGATGGTGATGGCGCGGCCGACGATGTAGGCGGCAAGGAAGGACGCTGAGGCGCCCAGCACGCCGAATTTGCTCGACTGGCGAGTCATCAGGTCTGACGTCACCAGGCGGGCGATCGCGAGTAGCAACAGCAGCGCGGCTGCGCCAAAGCCGTCGAACGTCCGCTGCACCTTGACCACACGGCGTTCGTAATCCTTCACTGCGGTCAGGATCACGCCTGCGCCGAGACCCGCCGCAAAACCCAGGATGATGGCGATGACCCACAGCTCGACCCGCTTGCCCGGCGAGACGATCAGCAGCGCCGAGGCGACCAAGATGGCGAGCGCCGGCGGTACGCTGAAACCGGCGCCGGACGCCGGGCGCTCGACCAGCTCGTGGCGCAGTGACCACAGGCAGATCGCGGCCAGCAGGACGACCAGGATGTGGAGATAGAGAATGCTATGCATGCGAGGGTCTTGAGCTGCGGCAGGTTCGATCGTTTCTTGGCCGGCCTCTCTCTAAAGACCAGCAAATTTCCGTAATAATTGTCGCAAAGCCCCGGGTGGGCAACCCCCGAGTGCGCAAGGCTGAACACAAAGGCCGACCCGTAGAAGTGGCTCCCAGTTGCAGTCTCTGTATGGGCAACGCCATGGCCTCAGGGGCCGTTCCTTCTCCAGAGAAGGAGGACACACCATGAAGAGTGATCTTATTGTGGCGGGTGCCGTCTGTCTCGGCCTTGCTCTGGCGGGTACCGCGGCCGCTCAACCGGGCGACATCGCCTATTGCACGGCCTTGAGCCACAGCTACACCAAGTATGTCGCCGATCCGAACAGTCCGCGGAACCCGACCAATCCGCCGGCGGACGTCGCCACGGCGGAGTCGAAGTGCGACTCCGATCCGGGGGCGGCCATTCCGGTGCTCGAGCACGCGCTGACCGACCGGAAGATCACACTGCCGGTCCGCTAATTCGCGAGGATCGGCACATGATCGCGTGACGCCATCGACAGTCCGCGTAGGCGCGGATCGGGCTCGATTTCGATCTGCCGCTTGAAAGGCACGAAGCCGGACCGCTTGTAGAAACCGACCGCGCTCGGATGATCGAGCGTGCAGGTATGGACCCAGAAGCGCCGGATCGGCCGGGCCCAGGCGATCTCGAGCGCGCGGTTCATCAGCCAGCGCGCGGCGCCGCCGCCGATCAGTCCGGCGCCGACGCCGAAGAAGGCGAGTTCGGCTTCTCCCTCGACCCGGAAATCGAGCTCCAGCATTCCCTCGAACGCCCCGCCGGTTTCGAGGCCGTAGACCTCGACCTTGGGATGCTGGACGATCGCGGCGAGCTGGTCGTCGCTCATCAGCAGGCGCGAGAACCACAGCCACTGGTCGCCCATCTTGCCGTAGAGGGCGCGGTAGCTCTCGAGGTCCGGCCGCGCGAGGCGCTGCAGTTTCCACGGGCCGGCGATCCCGGGACGGGGCGCTGGCCGCTCGAACATTTCGAGAGACGTCACGACGGCGGCGATCCGATCGTTCGACACATCGTGCAGGCCGTCCGGCAGGTAGTCGGGTAGCATTTTTGTATCCTTGTCTGCGCGGGCTCTATCATCCCGTCATCTTCGGATCGTAGGGCTAGCGCAAACCGTTGCCCAGCATGTTGACGTCCCGCATCAGCGCGATGATCGAGAGGCCCGCTCAGAGCCGCACGCCGAGCTTCGCCATGTTGTCCGCGATATTGTCCCAGATCGCCCGAGCCGCCGCGATATCGGCATTGCCACCGGCGATGTCGCCCTTGCGGCGCTTGGCGATGCCGCGGCCGAACAGGGATACGGCCAGCGCCGGTTCGATCTTCAGCGCGGCGTCGTAATAGGCGATCGCCGCGTCGAGGTGGTTCAGCTTCAGGTAGGCAAGTCCCAGACTGTCGAACGCACCGGCGTTGTTCGGCGCCAGGCGGAGGGACTCGCGGCAATCGGCGACAGCTAGGTCCAGCTTGCCGAGGATCGCCTCGTCGAAGCAGCGATTGTTGAAGGCGCGGGCATTCCCGGGGTCGAGCCTGATGACCTCCCCGTAGTCCTGTACCGCGCGATCATGTCGTCCCTCGCTGTCGTCGTCGATGCCGCGATCGAACAAGACGCTCACGCCGCGATCCGGCGCATCGGCCTGCTCGTAGAGCGGCATCGCCCGGTCGGTGTCCCGCGCGATTGCCGCGCCGTGTGCCATGCCGGTGACGGGTTCCATCAATGCGAACGCCGCGCAGGCCATCGCGCCGAAGAGCTTGATCATGCGGGATCAGGTGGGGCGCGGCGTCCCGCGATCCAAATGAATTGTCGGAATGGCGCTCAGTCGTGCGCGGAAAGAGAGCACTTCCTGTCGTGGACCTCCCGCGCGAGCTCGAGCCACACCTTGGCGGCGTGCGACAGATAGGCGTTGTGGCGCCAGATCATCGCCATGTGCCAGGCGGTCCCGGGTTCGATCAGCCGGACGTAGCGCACCCGGGGATTGCGCCGCCGCTCGGTGATCAGGCGCGGCAGGAAGGCGACACCGAGGCCGGCGCCGACCAGTTCGATGATGAAATCGATCTGGCCGCTGCGCGCGACGACCTCGGGCTCGTAGCCGCGCTGCTTGCAGCGGTTGAGGACGATGCGATTGAGGGCGAACCCGGTCTCGAACAGGACGAAGGGCAGGCTCCTCAGCTGGAGGAGATCCACCGACTCCTCTGCGGCCAGCGGATGATCGGCCGCGAGCACCGCCATCAGCGGCTCGTTGCACAGCTCCTGCCATTCGAAGTCTTCCGCCACCGGCAGCAGCACGCCGGCGAGATCGATCTCGCCGGCCAGGAGGATTTCCTTCAGGCGGTCGCCGCCGTGTTCGGTCAGCCGGACGTCGATGCCGGGATAGCGGTTGTGGTATTCGGCGAATGTCGTGGCAAACAGGATGCTGCCGGCGATCGGAGGCATGCCGAGCCGCAACGTGCCGCGCTTGAGGCCGCGCAATTCGTCGAGTTCGATCTTGAGGTCGTCGCGTTCGGCCAGCATCGAGAGTGCGCGGCGATAGACGACCTCGCCGGCCGAGGTCAGCGTGCTGCGATGGCCCGCGCGATCGAGCAAGGGCGCGCCGATCTCGTCCTCGAGCTGCTTAACGGCCTTGCTTACCGTCGACTGGGTCGCGAACACCGTCTTGGCGGCCTGCGAAAAGCCGCCTTGGCGGACGACTTCGACGAAAGCACGAAGAGTCCTGAGTTCCATGACATTCTCTAAGAGAATGGAGTGATGTCGCTCAATTGTGGCGTGGGTGTGCACGCTCCGATGCGACAAAAGCAGCGGCTACAACCTGCGAAACTGCTGTGGGTCTGCCACGTGAATCCGCTACTGGCGCGCCAGCTTGTCTGGCGAAGAAGGTGTCGCCGTCGCCGTGCCGAAGCGTACGAGGTCGCCTTCCTGCAGTGTCTTCGGCGCGCTGTCGATCACGTGGTCTTGAGGAGAGAGGCCTGCCACCACTTCGAGGCTGTCGCCGGAGTCGCGGCCGAGACGCTCGAGGCGTTGAAGACCATGATCAGCGGCGGTGTAACGCGGCGCGGCTCGTCGATTCCCGACTTTCCGGAACGGAATGGTTCGTAGTCGGACAATTCATTGGGCTTCGTTGCGGCGCGACATAAATCGTCGGCGTAGGCACGCCCGGGGTCCGGGTTTGCCCACGTCACTCGAAAGGACAACGACACTATGACTGCTGTGACCAGGCTTCTGATCGCGTGCGCCGCCGCCGCTCTGCCGCTTGCCGCCGCGATGGCCCCCCTCACCGCTGCCGCCCAGTCGGGCGACGCTGCCTACTGCAAGGCGTTGACCAATGCCTACAGGAGCACCGTTCCCAAGGCGCAGACGCCGACGGCCACGGTGCCCGTCGCGATCGCCAAGTGCGAGGCCGGCGATCCGGCCGCCGGCATTCCGGCGCTCGAACAGGCGCTGAAGGATGCGCAGGTCACGTTGCCGCGGCGCGGCTAGCAGCCCAAGGAGAAAAAGAGCCGGTGGACCCGTCCACCGGCTCTTCGCGCTTCCCGCTCTCCGTGTTCCAGAGGCTACCCAAGATGCGCGACGAATATCGTTGGACCGATCATGTGATCTCTTCCCGGCGGCTGCGGATCGAGTTCATCGCAACGCTCCTGATCCTGGCGATCGTGGGGACGCCAGTCTGGCTGGCGGGCCGCTCTGGGCCGGATCGTCCCAGCCATGTCGCCGCAGGAGCGGTTTCGACCGGGCGAGCGCCGAGCCTGGCGACGCTCGCCAAACCGCGCTTCCCGCCGCGGGACAAGAAGGCCCAGCAGGGCCTCGTATCGCCGGACCGCTGCTGAGACTCGATGAATGCATCGCGGCGACCTCGAGGATCTGACGGCCTTCGCAGCCGTCGCTGACGAACGAAGCTTTCGCGCGGCGGCATCGCGGGTCGGCGTCACGGCCTCGGCCCTCAGCCACACGATACGGCAACTGGAGGAGCGCCTGGGCGTCCGACTGCTGCATCGCACGACGCACAGCGTCTCGCTGACCGACGCGGGGCGGCGCCTGCTCGTGCGGCTGCGGCCGGCGATCGCCGAGATCACGTGCGCGCTGGAGGATCTCGATCAGGAGCGGCACCGGCCCTTCGGGCGGCTGCGCATCCACGCCAGTGCGGGGGCGGCGGCGATCGCGATCGCGCCGGTGTGGGATTGCTTCCTCGGGACCTATCCGGAGGTCCAGCTCGAGCTCGAGGTCGACGACGCGCCCGTCGACATCGTATCCAAGGGCTTCGATGCCGCGATAGGGATCAGGGAGCGGGCGGGGGCGGACATGATCGCCGTCCGGGTGACCGGGCCGGTGAAGATGGCGGTGGTGGGCGCGCCGGCCTATTTCGCGCGACGGCCCGCACCACAGACGCCGGACGATCTCACCCACCACAGCTGCATCCAGTATCGATGGGGCGACAGCGTCTACACCTGGCCCTTCCGCCGAAACGACAGGTCGCAGCGGATTGCGGTGCGCGGCCCGGTGACGGTCAACAGCTCCGGGCTGGCGGTTCGCGCGGCGATCGACGGCATGGGCGTCGCCTGTGCGATCGACGTCCAGGCGGAGCCGTTCGTGCGATCGGGCGCGCTGGTCCGCGTGCTCGAGGACTGGCTGCCCTCGTACGACGGCTACTTTCTCTATTATCCGGGCCGCCGGCAGGTCCCGACGGCGCTGCGCGCGCTGATCGACATGATCCGCGCGCGCCGCTAGCGCTATTGCGTGTTGCCGGTCGTACCGGGCGACCGCGCGACGCCGTCACGCGGCGGCAGATCGAACTTCTGCGCCTTCATCTTGGTCTCGAGCGTGGCGATCGTCGCCTGGGTGTCGGTGCCGCAACGGCCGAGGGAGACGGTGTTGTCCGCCACTGGCGCCTCCTGCGAGGGCAGCATGCTCCCGTACGATTGGGCTAGCGTCTCGCAATACTTGACGTCCGAGGGCGTTCCCCGGCCGGCGGCCTGTTGTGCTTCCGCGGCGAGGGGAAGGCCGAACGCCAGGCCCGCGATCACGCAATAGTTCATGACTCTCATAACGCTTCACTCCCGATATGTCCGAAACGACAGGCTCGTCCTTGGGCCTGTGTCGAAACGAAGATGCCGGTTGGCTGCGGAGATGAGTAGCTGGTCTCTATTGCATGGCGTGCTGAGCGAGGCTCATGAACTTCGTTATCGTCCTGTCATCTTCGGGTCGTAGTGCTCGCGCAAACCGTTGCCCAGCATGTTGACGCCCCACACCAGCGCGATGATCGAGAGGCCCGCGAAGTTGGCGATCCACGGCGCGATGAACAGGCGCGTGTTGCCTTCGGACAGGATGTTGCCCCAGGTCGCGGCGGGCTGCGGCAAGCCGAGGCCGAGGAAAGAGAGCGCCGTCTCCTGCAGGATCATCTGCGCCACCTGAAGCGTGGCGACCACGATCAGCACGGGCGCGACTTGTGGCAGGATGTGGCGGCGCATGACGTAGAAGTCGCCGCCGCCGTAGAGGTTCGCGGCCTCGACGAAGGGCCGCTGCACCAGCGAGCGCGTGAGGCCGAAGACCACGCGCGCGTAGACCATCCAGCGCGAGATGCCGAGCACCAGGATCAGGTTGATCGCATTGCCGCCCAGGGCCGCCACCATCAGGATGGCGAGCAATATGTCGGGGAAGGCCATCTGCGCATCGGCAAAGCGCATGATCGCCTGTTCGGTCCAGCCGCCCTTCAGGCCGGCGATGACGCCCGCGATACTGCCGATCAGCGCCGACAGCAGCATCGAGGCGACGCCGACCAGGATCGACAGGCGCGAGCCGTAGATCAGGCGCGAGAGCAGGTCGCGTCCATAGTTATCAGTGCCGAGGAAATGGCCCGCGACCGCCTTGTCCGACCAGAAGCCGGGCTTCAGCCGCAGCATCAGGTTCTGCGTGTCGGGATCGTAGGGCGCCAGCAGCGGCGCGAAGATCGCACACAGCACGGCGATCGCCAGGATCGCGCCGCCGACGCCGATCTTGAAGCGCTTGCCGAACAGCGTACGCCGCTTCTTCTTGGCCGACTTCATGGTGCTCGTCGTCATGTTCGTCGTCATGCGCGGCGTATCCGCGGGTCGATCAGCATCTGCAGCACGTCGACGGCGAGGTTGGAGAGTGCGATCGTGGTGGCGATGAAGAAGACGGCGGCCTCCACGACCGGCACGTCGCGATGGAAGATGCTATTGATCAACAAGCGACCGACGCCCGGCCAGGCGTAGATCGTCTCGGTGATGATCGAGCCCGCCATCAGCGTGCCGATCTGGATGCCGAGGAAGCTCAGCACCGGATTGACCGCGTTGGGCAGGATGTGGGTCAAGAGCGCCCGGCCGCGCGAGAATCCCTTGGAGCGGGCGGTCACGACGAATTGTTCGCCCATCAGCTCGAGGAGCGAGGTGCGCGTGATCAGCACGAAGTTGGGCAGCAGGATGGTCGCCAAGGTGATCGCGGGCAGCACGAGGTGCGCCAAGTCGCCGTAGCCCGAAGTCGGCAGCCAATGGAGTTGAAGCGCGAAGAACTCGATCAGCAACATGCCCAGCCAAAAAGACGGCATCGATTGTCCGGCAACCGCGATCGAGGAGATCACCGCGTCGGCGGCGCGGTCGCGCCACACCGCGCAGACGATGCCGCCGGTGACGCCCAGTACGACGGCCAGGCCCAGCGCCGTGCCGGCGAGCTGGAAGGTGGCGCCGGCGCGCTCCCAGACCACGGTGGCGGCCGAGCCGCTGAACTGCAGCGATTCGCCGAAGTCGCCGTGCAGCAGGTCGCGCAGGAAGATCAGGAACTGCGCCGGGATCGGCAAGTCGAGATGCAGCCGCTTGGTCAGCGCCTCGACCTGCTCGGGCGTGCGATTGATGTCGAGGAAGATGTCGACCGGATTGCCGGTAAGCCGCAGCACGACAAAGGTCGCGAGCGCCACCAGCAGCAGGGTCAGCGGCAGGAACGCCAGCCGCCGAAGGATATAGCGCAGGATCATTGCTATGGGACTGCGGGCCTCCAGGCCCGCGCATGAGTGATGATGCGGGCCTGGAGGCCCGCGGTCCCAGGCATGAGCATCACTTGAACTCGACCTTGGCGAGGTGGAGGATTTTGTCGGAGGCGGCGCCGAAACCAGTGACGTTCTTGTTCACGCCGTAGAGGCTGGGCAGGCCGAACAGGAAGAGCGACGGCATCTCCTTGTACGCCAGCGCCGCCATCTCGTGATAGAGGCGGATGCGCTCCTTCTCGTCGTTGGTCGAGCGCGCTGCGGTGAACATCTTTTCGTAGTCTTCGCTGTACCAGTTCGTGCGGTGGCCGGCCTTGGTGTACCAGACGGTGGCGAAGTCGCCGTCGCCCAGGCTGTACCAGCCGATCATGTGCAGCGCGCCCATCTTCATGACGTTGGCCCGCGCCTGGAAGGTGCCGCCCTCGACCGCGTCGACCGTCGCCTTGACGCCGATGTTGTTCAGCATGCCGGCGATGGCGTTGCAGATGTCGGTGTCGGACACGTACTTGCCGTTCTGCGTCAGGATCGGCACCGGCGTGTTGAAGTCGTAGCCCGCCTCGACCAGCATCTGCTTGGCCTTGGCCGGATCGAACGGCCGCGCCTTGATATCCGGATTGTAGCCAAGGGCGGCCTTGGTCAGCAGCTGGGCGTCGAGGATCTCGCCCTGGCCCTTCAGGATCTGCTTCAGGATCAGCGGCTTGTCGATCGCGTAGTCGAACGCCTCGCGGACCTTGGGATTGTCGAACGGCTTGATCAGGGTATCGAAGGTGAGCACGAGGCCGACCGAGGTGGCGATCTCGTCGACCTTGGCGACACCGGAGGCCTGGACCTGCTCGATCAGGTCGATCGGCACTTCCTCGATGATCTGCGCCTCGCCGGACACGAGTGCTGCGACGCGCGTCGAGCCGTCGGGGATGGTGCGGATGATGACCTTGTCGAACTTGGGCGCGCCGCCCCAATAATTCTTGTTGGAGGTGAGCGTGTAGTGATCGCCCGGCACCCACTCCTGGAAGATGAACGGGCCGGTGCCCATCGGTTTGTCGGTCAGGCCCTTGGTGCCAACCTTCTCGGCGTAGTGCTTGGGCAGGATCGGCACCTCGGCCATGGCGCGCAGCAGGGTCGGGAACACCGCCTTGGTCTTGATGTCGACGGTGTACTTGTCGACCGCCGTGGCGCCCGTGACCGCGCTGATGCGGGCGGCGGCGCCGTAGGCGTTCTGCGGGTCCTGCACGTAGCCGATGGTGTAGACCACGTCGTCGGCGGTGAACTCGACGCCGTCGGTGAACTTCACGCCCTGGCGCAGGTGGAAGCGCATGGTGGTGGGCTCGACCAGCTCCCAGCTCGTGGCGAGGGTGGGTTGGGGATTGCCCACCGCATCGCGCTGCACCAGCTGCTCGTTGGTCTGCACCAGCAGGCTCTGCGAGGCGAAGGAGCCGATGCCGGGCTTCAGCGTGTCGGGAAACACCGCCGCACCCACGGTCAGGACCTTGTCGGCGGCGAACGCGGGCTGGCCCAGGACGACGAAGGGAGCGAGCGAGGCGGCGGAAGCGATCAGCTGGCGGCGTTTCATGTGGGTCTCTCTAGTGAGTGGCATTGACGAGATGGCAGGCGGAGCGGTGGCTGCCGCCAAGATCGTAGAGTTCGGGATCCTGGGTCTTGCAGATCTCCATCGCGTAAGGGCAGCGCGGATGGTAGCGGCAGCCCGACGGCACGTTGCGGGCACTGGCGACCTCGCCCACGACTTCGGTGCGCGTGCGTACGGCACCCGGGCGATGCGCCGGCACCGCGCTCAGCAGCGCCTTGGTGTAGGGATGCTGCGGGCTCTTGTAGAGCGTTGCCTTGTCGGCGATCTCGACGATGCGGCCGAGGTACATCACCGCCACGCGATCGGCGACATGCCGCACGACCCGGAGATCGTGCGAGATGAAAAGGTATGTGAGGCCAAACTCGCGCTGCAGCCGGGTCAGCAGGTTGATCACCTGCGCCTGCACCGACACGTCGAGCGCCGAGACCGGCTCGTCGCACACCACGAAGTCGGGTCTGAGCGCCAGCGCGCGCGCAATGCCGATCCGTTGACGCTGGCCGCCGGAGAATTCGTGCGGATAGCGTTCGGCATGCTCGGCCGAGAGGCCGACCAGCGGCAACAGTTCCTGCACCCGCGCCTTGCAGGCCGCAGCCGGGGCGCCCGCCAGGTGCATCGGCTCGGCGATCAGCGCGCCCACGGTCATGCGTGGATTGAACGAGGAGCCGGCATCCTGGAAGACGAGCTGCATGCGCCGGCGCGTGGCGCGCAGCTCTTCGCGGCCCAGTTCCGACATCTCGATATTATCGAAGCGTACGGTGCCGGCGGTCGGCTCGACCAGGCGCGTCAGCAGCCGGCCGGTCGTCGACTTGCCGCAGCCGCTCTCGCCCACCAGCGCCAGGGTCTCGCCGCGCTCGATGGTGAAGGATACGCCATCGACCGCACGCACAGTCGCGGCGACCTTGTTGCCGAAGAAGCCCGTGGTCACCGGATAGTGCTTGGCGAGATTGTCCGCGCGAATCAGCATTTTATTCTCAGGCAGGCCGCGTCGTGTCCGGCGCTCATCTCGGCCAGCACCGGCGCCACCTTGCTGCAGGCGTCGAAGACGTAGGGGCAGCGCGGATGGAAGGCGCAGCCGGCGGGGAGCTCGAAGGGGCTGGCGACATTGCCTTCGATCGCGGGCAGGACTTCCGGGTCCTCGTCCTCGAGTGGCGGCATCGAATGCAGCAGCCCCTCTGTGTAGGGATGGCCCGGCCTGTCGAACAAGGCCGCGACCGGCGAACGCTCGACGATGCGGCCCGCGTACATCACCAGCACCTCGTCGGCGAACTCGGCGACGACGCCGAGATCGTGGGTGATCAGCAGCACCGACATGTGCAGCCGCTCCTGCAGGTCGCGCAGCAGTTCCAGGATCTGCGCCTGCGTGGTGACGTCGAGCGCCGTTGTCGGCTCGTCGGCGATCAAAAGCTTCGGCCCGCACGACAAAGCGATCGCGATCATCACCCGCTGGCGCATGCCACCAGACAGCTCGTGCGGGTAGGAACGCATGATCGCGGCGGGCGAGGGGATGCGGACCAGCGCCAGCAGCTCCTCGGCGCGGGCGCGGGCGGCGGCCTTCGCCAGGCCCATCTGCAGGCGCAGCGGCTCCATGATCTGGTGGCCGACGGTCAGGATCGGATTGAGCGACGACAGCGGATCCTGGAAGACCATGGCAATCTCGCGGCCCCGCACCTTCTGCATCTCGCGTTCGTCGAGCGAACCAAGGTCGCGGCCGGCGAAGTGGACGCTGCCCGAGGTGACGGTCGCGCTATCGGGCAGGAGCTGCATCAGCGCCATCGCCGTCACGCTCTTGCCACTGCCCGATTCGCCCACGACGCCCAGCGTCTTGCCGGGCTTCACGTCGAAGCTCACCTCGCGCACGGCATCGAACGTGCCGCGCCGCGTATCGAACGCGACCGTGAGATTTCGGACCGAAAGGAGGGGAGGGCTCATCGACAGTCAGAATGCAAGACGCGCGCCACCCATGGCAATTTTATCTTGAACCCACTAGGCTGGTTCCAAGGCGAAAAAACAACGCCATGTCTTGGGAGGATACAGGAAGTTGGACGTGTCCTACGACCTGCTGCTGAACGCCATCCTGTCCGGCCTTCTGCTGGGCGGCTTTTACGCGGCCGTATCGATCGGCGTGGCGATCTCCTTCGGCATGCTCGATATCGTCAACATCGCGCATCCGGCCTTCATCCTGCTGGGCTCCTACGCGGCCTTCATCGGCAACAGTTATTTCGGGCTCGATCCCATACTTGCGGCTGTTATTGCGCTGCCGTTCTTCTACCTGCTCGGCATGGCGGTCTATCAAGTCTACTACGTGGCCTTCGAACGACGCGACGATCAGTCCTTGCGCGGCCTTTCCTTCTTTTTCGGCCTGATGTTCATCACCGAAGTCGGTCTCGTGCTGATCTTCGGCGTCGATTACCGCCTGGTGCAGGCGCGCTATATCGGCGAAAGCCTGCGGCTGGGACCGATCGAGCTGCCATTCCGCCTGCTGGTGCCATTCATCGTGTCGATGGTCACCGTGGTCGGCTTGCAGCTCTTCCTGGCCAAGACTTTCCTCGGCCGCGCCATCCAGGCGGTGGCGCAGGACCAGCTCGCCTTGCGGCTGATGGCGGCCAATCCGGTACGAATCAAGCGCATCGCCTTTGGTCTGTCGATCGCGACGGCAGCGCTGGGCGGCGCGATCCTGATCATCATTCAGCCGGTCGAGCCGTCGATCGGCCGCGAATATATCGGCCGCGTCTTCGCGATCTGCGTGCTGGGTGGCCTCGGCAGTTTCTCCGGCATGGTGATCGCGGCCGTGACGCTCGGCATTGTCGAGACGCTCACCTCGACCCTCTTCGGACCGTCGTGGGCGCCGGCCGTGTCCTTCGGTGTCCTGCTGATCACGCTCGCGGTGAGGCCCAGTGGCATCCTCGGTCGCTAGCAGCGCGAAATTCGTCCTGGCGCTGGCCGTGGTCGCCTGCGCGATCTTTTTTGCCGGCCGCGCCATCGGCAACAGCTACGCTTTCTTCCTGGGCTACGTCGTCGTGCAGTACATCGTGCTGGGCACCGCCTGGAACATCCTGGGCGGCTACACCGGCTACGTGAACTTTGGTGTGACGGCGTTCTTCGCCATCGGCGCCTATTCGACGGTCGCGCTCTACAAGCTGATGCCGGCGCTGCCCTTGCCGCTGATGGTGCTGGTCGGCGGCGCGGCTGCGGCACTGGTGGGCCTCGGCACCGGATACCTGACCTTGCGATTGCGCGGCGTGTTCTTCTCCATCGCCACCCTGGCGCTGGCGGTCGTTGTGCAGACCCTTATCACCAACTGGGATTTCGTTGGCGGCGCGCGCGGCGCCTATGTGCTGCGGCCCAAGATGGCGCCACTGATGGGCGGCGAGTACGTGCAGTATCTGTTCGTGATCATGCTGGTGCTGTGCGTGATCGTGCTGGCCACGGCGCGCGCCATCGAGCGCTCGTCGCTGGGCTTTGGCTTTGCCGCCATTCGCGATGACGAAGCGGCGGCCGAGGCGGCGGGCGTGCCGACGCTCAAGCTGAAGTTGATTGCCACGACCTTGTCCGGCGGCTTCATGGGCATGGCCGGCGCGCCTCTGCCTTATTACGTGACCTATCTCGACCCGACGTCGGGCTTCAACCTCAACTACGCGGTGAACGCCATCGCCATGCCGCTGATCGGCGGCACCTCGTCGTGGCTCGGGCCGGTGGTGGGCGCGGTACTGGTCGGCGGCCTGCAGGAAGTGCTGCGGGTCACCATCTCCTCGGCCGCCAATGTACTGGTCGCGGGCGTGCTGATGGTGGTGTTCGTGATCGCCGCCCCGCGCGGCATCGTCGGCCTCTTCCAGGGAAAGCGGAAATGAGCCCGCTGCTGCACATCGAGAAAGTCGGCAAGCGTTTCGGCGGCTTTGTAGCGCTGGAGGGCATCGATCTCGAGGTGAAGCAGGGTGAGCGGCTGGGGCTGATCGGCCCCAACGGCTCGGGCAAGTCCACGCTCGTGAACTGCATCTGCGGCACCCTGCGCAACGAGACCGGCAGCGTGTCCTTCGACGGCCACAAGCTCGATGGTCTCGCCGCGCACGAGCGCACGCGCCGCGGCCTGGCGCGCAGCTTCCAACTGCCACGTCCGTTCGGCTCGCTGTCGCTGGTCGAGAACGTGCGTATCCCGATCCTCTACACGGTGAATGCGCGGAAGAAAGGCCACGTGCCGCACGCCGGCATCGACGCGCGCTGCCGCGACCTGCTGGGCGAGGTCGGGCTGCTGGCCAAGGCCGACCGCCTGCCCAAGGACCTGACGCAGATCGAGATGCGCAAGCTCGAGTTGGCGCGCGCAATGGCCGCCGAGCCGCGCCTGCTGATCGCCGACGAGGTGATGGCGGGGCTCAGCCATGCCGAGGTCGACGAGATCATTGCGCTCCTGATCCGCATGAACGGCCACGGCGTCACCGTGATCATGATCGAGCACATCATGCGCGCGGTGATGGAAGTGTCGCAGCGGCTGGCCGTGCTGGTCGCCGGCCGCAAGATTGCCGACGGCGATCCCAAGGAAGTCGTGCGCAACCCCGAGGTCGTGAGGGCGTACCTTGGCGAGTAGCCTCACCATCGCCAACGTGGACGCGGGCTACGCCGCGGTGCGCGTGCTGGAAGACGTGTCGATCGACGTGCGCGCCGGCGAGACAGTGGCGCTGCTCGGTACCAACGGCAATGGCAAGTCTACCCTGATGAAATGCATCATGGGCATCGTGCGGCCGACGGCGGGCAGCATCACCGCTACGATCGACGGCGCCGCGCACGAGCTGGTCGGCCTCACCACCGAGGAGATCGTCGACCTCGGCATCGCCTTCGTGCCCGAGGGGCGGCGCCTGTTCCCCAAGCAGAGCGTGCTGGAGAATTTGCAGCTCGGCGCCTACCGGCCCAAGGCGCGCGCAGCGCTGCGACAGAACCTCGACTTCTGCTTCGAAGCCTTCCCGCGGCTCAAGGAACGCGCCAAGCAACTTGCCGGCAGCATGAGCGGCGGCGAGCAGCAGATGCTGGCCCTCGCTCGTGCGCTGATGTCGGCGCCGCGCATCCTTCTGGTCGACGAGCCGTCGGTAGGCCTGGCGCCGCTCCTGGTCAGCCGCACCATCGACAAGATCAAGGAGCTGAAGGACGGCTTCAACCTCACCGTGCTGATGGCCGAGCAGAACTTCACTCAGGCCATCCGCATCGCCGACAGAGGCTACGTCATCGTCCACGGCCGCATCGCCTTCGCGGGCGAGTCGGCCGAGGCGCTGAACAACAACGACCTGATCCGCGAGTTCTATCTCGGGGCTTGAGGGGCGGGGGGCGCAGGCGTCGTGTTCTCGGCCATCGCCGCCTTGGCCGCGGAGCCCATGGCGAGCCAGCTGTCGGCGCCCGCCGCGCGGCCTTCGTTGAAGACGACGATGGCGCGTGCCTTGTCGCCGGTCTTCCAATAAGCCTCGGAGACGTCGCGATAGACCATGCCAGCGGCGCTCGCCTTGTTGCCAGCATCGGTCCACGCGAGCGCGCTTTTTGCCCGGCTGAAGCTTTCTTCTCCGCTCAGCCTGTCGCCGTCCATGATCTGGTATTCGGCCAGGCTGCCGTAGGCCAGCGCCAGCGTGCCGCAATTATAGTGGGTGGTGCGCGAGCATTGATCGGGCTTGTCGAACCGCGCGACCTCTTTCTTGGCCATGATGACGGCCGTCTTCTGGTCGCCGGACTGCGAGGCGTCGATGGCCGCCTGCAGATACGAAGGAGGGGTGCTGCTGCAGGACGCCAAAGCGATGGGCAAAAGGGCGCAGAAGGCGACCGCCAACGGGTGCTTGAGGGTCGCAGGCATATATTCAATTCTCCGCTGAAGACGACAAGGCGTTTGTACCGAATGCCCGAGGGCCTGACCAATGAAGCGTAGCCGCAGCCTGCCGACCAAGAACGACTTCCCCGTGGGTGACGTGCGGCGCTATCTCGAGCCCGGGCCGATCGTGCTGGTGTCGTCTAAATGGCGCGGCAAGACCAACATCATGACCTTGGGCTGGCACACGATACTGGAATTCTCGCCGTCGCTGGTCGGCCTCATGATCTCCTCCGGCAACCACAGCCACGAGATGATCGCCCGGAGCAAGTCGTGCGTCATCAACCTGCCGACCACGGCGCTGACCGACACGGTCGTCGGCATCGGCAACACGTCGGGCGACAGGGTCGACAAGTTCGCGCACTTCGGCCTCACGCCCGTTGACGGCGAAGAAGTGGAGGCGCCGCTGATCGGCGAGTGCCACGCCAGTTTCGAGTGCCGGCTGCACGACGACGTGCTGGTGCGCAGATACAACTTCTTCATCTTCGAGGTTGTGAAAGCGCACGTCGCCAAGCGACCAGTGCATCCCGAAACGTTGCACTACACGGGCGAGGGCGTCTTCGTCGTTTCCGGCAAGGCGATCAGCCGCAAGGCGCTGTTCCGGCCCGGGATGCTCTAGAGCAGACTCCAGGCGCCGCAGTAACGACCGTAAGTCGGGATTTCGACGAACGCGCTTATAATCGCGCGGATGAAGCTGTGGAGTTGGGGGCACCGTTTCGACCAGCGTTTTCGACCGTTTGTCGGACCGGTCCGACGGCGAAAAAGTCTGATTCTTCCGCATCGCGACCGTTTAGCGGTCTTGGGCGCCGCATAAAAACAGTGAAAACGGGTCACCGACCGCGCGCAATCCCCTACACTCGCGGCCAAGAACACGAAGCGAGGAGGACGCACATGAAAGTCGGATTTATCGGTCTCGGCCTGATGGGCTCGGGCATCTCGGCCAACCTGCAGAAGGCGGGACACGCCATGGTGGTGCACGACATGCGCCGCGCGGCGGCGGACAAACTGATCGCCAACGGCGCGGAGTGGGCGGCGTCGCCCAAGGAAGTGGCCGAGGCGTCGGAAGTCGTCTTCACCTCGTTGCCCGGCCCCCCTGAGTTCGAGGCGGTCGCGACCGGCAAGGACGGGCTGCTGTCCGGCCTGCAGCGCGGCCAGCCGGTGTTCGACTTCTCGACCAACTCGCCTACCCTGATCCGCCGCCTCGACCCGCTGTTCCGCGAGCGCGGCGCGCATCTCCTCGACAGTCCGGTGAGCGGCGGTCCGGGCGGCGCGGCGTCGGGCAAGATGGCGATCTGGGTCGGCGGCGACGAGGAGATCTACAGGCGCTATCGCCCGGTGCTCGACGGCGCCGGCGACCAGATCCTGCACATCGGGCCGATCGGCTCGGCCTCGGTCGCCAAGCTGGTCCACAACCTCTCGGGGTATGTCATCAACACTGCGCTGGCCGAGGCCTTCACCATGGGTGTGAAGGCCGGCGTCGACCCGGTTACCCTTTGGAAGGCGATCCGCCAGGGCGCCAATGGTAGAAGGCGTACATTCGATACCTTGGGCGAGCACTTCCTGCCCGGCCACTACGATCCGGCGCGCTTTGCGCTCAAGCTCGCCCATAAGGACGTTTCGCTGGCCACGCAGGTCGGCAAGGAAGTGGGCGTGCCGATGCGCCTGTCGAATCTGGCCCTCGAAGAGATGACCGAGGCTCTCGCGAGAGGCTGGGAAAAGCGCGATTCGCGCTCTTCCATGATTTTGCAGCAGGAGCGGGCCGGGCTCGAGTTCTCCGTCGACCCGGCGGAAATTGCAGCGATCCTCCGGGACAACGCCAACCACTAGCGACGCAATTATTACCATCCTGTCACGCGGCGGGCGTTGCCGTGCGAGGGCCACGCTCTTACCATCGACTGCAACAATAGTTGGGGGACTTAGTAGGTTGGTGTGCAGTGAATGGCTCGGCTGCCGTGGGGGATACCGGCGCCGCCAACGCACGTGGCTGTCGGCTATAGTGCGGCCATGACTCCCGTCACGTTCAACAACACGTTGGGCTGGCTGCACGCGCCACGCGGCGGCGTCGGGCGCGTCGGCGTGGTGATCTGCCCGAGCCTGATGGCCGACGCGCTGCTCAGCCACGTTTCGCTGCGCCTGCTGGCCGACAAGCTGGCCGAGGCGGGGTACTGGGCACTGCGCTTCGACTATCCCGGCACCGGCGACTCGACGGCCGAGGGCGACGTCGAGCCGCCCGAGGGTCACTGGAAAGCCTGGGTGAAGAGCATCGGCGATGCGGCCGACTGGCTGCGCGCGACGACCGGAACGAAGGACCTCGTGTTCTGCGGCGTGCGCGTTGGCGCCACGCTGGCGACCCTCGCCGCCGCCCAGCGCGACGACGTCGAGGGCATCATCCAGATCGCGCCCGTGATCCGCGGCAACTCCTACGTGCGCCAGTGCCTGGTCCAGGCCCAGCTGCAGACCGGCCATCCGCTGCCGCCGGACGAGAACCTGGTGTTCTACGAATTCTCGCTCTCGCCGCGCACCCTGGACGAGATTCGCCTCGTCGACCTGCGCAAGATGAAGTTCACCGGCGGCCGCAAGGTCGCGATCTTCCCGCGCTCGGAGTCGAAGCTGGTCGACGAATGTATCCAGCGCTGGAGCGCCGACGGCGTGCAGGTCACGCGCGGCGAGTGGAAGAACCTCGAGCCGCTGATGCGCCATCTCGTGATCGAGGAGGATACGCTCGCCGACTGGAGCGATGTCATCGCCTGGCTGCAGAAGGCGGCGCCTTACGACGGCACGGTGAAGGCCGTGAACCCGCCGGCGACGCCGCTGAAGCTTCCGGGCGAGGGCTTCGTCGAGACGCCGATGCGCTTCGGGCGCCGCGGCCGCATCTTCGGCGTGCTCTGCCAGCCCGCGCAGGGACGGCCCGACCTCGCCGTCATCATCACCAACTCGGGCCGCGATCCGCACTACGGCTCATGCCGCCAGTCGGTGACCTTCGCGCGCCAGCTCGCGCACAAGGGCATCGCCTCGATCCGCATGGACTTCGCCGGCCTGGGCGACAGTCTCGGGCCGACGGGGCGCGAGCACCTGCTGACGCCGATGTTCGAGAGCGACCGCGTGCCCGACTTCAAAGGCGCGATCGACGAGCTGGAACGTCTGGGCTATCGCCGCTTCGCCGCCCAAGGACTGTGCGCCGGCGCCTACCACTCGCTGCATGCGGCGCTGAGCGAGCCGCGGCTGTCGGCGCTGATGCTGGTCAACATCCCGCTGTTCACGCTACCGGGCCAGGTGGTGATGAACTACCTCACCTATCGCGGCTCGACCCTGGCGCACTATGTCGAGCGCATGTTCAGCCTCGACGGGCTGAAACGGCTGATCGGCGGCAAGGTCGACCTCATGAACATCATCCGCGGTCAGCTGGCCCAGGCCCGCGTGCGGACCTCGGCCAAGGTCCAGAACGTCGCGGCAAAGGTCGGCATGGCCGACCGGCTGACGCCCGCCCAGCGCATGATCGCCGAGCTCTCGGCGCGCGGCGTGCGCACGCTCTTCCTGTTCTCCGAAGGTCAGTCCGAGATCGACGCTTTCGCCCAGGAGTTCGGCGCCGCCGGCGAGGGGCTCGCATCTTATCCCGGCACCGAGATGCGGGTGATCGAGCACATGGACCACGACATGAGCCACGCTCCCGGCCGCAAGGTCGGCCAGGGACTGATGGTCGACTTTATCGCGTCGCGAGCGCAATAATAGGCGCGGAGGAAACCTGATGTCCGTTCGCAAGACCGTTCTCGAGCAGGTGGCCCTGGTGGCCGACCAGCAGCGCAAGACCATTCCGCCCCTGACCGACGACATGCCGCTCGTCGGCTCCGGCCTCGACTCGCTTTGCATCGCGCTGATCGTGGCCAATCTCGAAGACGAGCTGGGTGTCGATCCCTTCGGTCTCGCGGGCGAGGTCGCCATGCCGGAGACACTCGGCGCTTTCGTCGACTTTTACGAAAAAGCCTCGGCCTGATCCTTGGGACCGCGGGCCTCCAGGCCCGCTC
>CAIKZO010000038.1 GCA_903832005.1 Enhydrobacter aerosaccus
ATGGGACCGGCACGCCGATCTCCGGCAAGACGGGCACGACGGACGCGAGCGGCAACGTGAGCTTCACGGGTCTGGCGCCGGGCAGCACGCTCGAGGAAGCGATCGTGCAGGGCTTCTTCGAGCTGATCGAGCGCGATGCCTGCGGCCTGTGGTGGTACAACCGGGTGCGACGGCCCGCCTTCGACATCGCAGCCCTCGACGATCCCTTCGTGCGCCGCGCGCGCGCCTTCTGCCGCGACAAGCAACTCGAACTCTCCGTCCTCGACCTGACCAACGACCTCGGCCTGCCCGTCGCCATTGCCGTCGCGCACAACAAATCCGACGGCAAGGCGATCCTGTTCGGGCTCGGCGCCCACTTCGACGCGGAGATCGCGGTGAGTCGCGCGCTGGCCGAGCTCAACCAGCTTCTCGCCCTGGAGACCGGCGATCTGGACGACAAGGCGGAGCCCGGTGCGGCTCCGAAGGACCTTTCGTCGATCGTCGACTGGATGCGCAACCATTCGGTCGAGACCGATCCCTACTGCGTTCCGGACGGGACGGTATCGCTGGGCAAATACGAAAGGCCCCGGATTGGCGACCTCAAGCAGGCGGTCGACCGCTGCGTGCGCGCGGTTTCCGACCGCGGCTACGAGATGATCGCTCTCGATCTGTCGCGCCCCGAGATCGAGTTCGCGACGGCGCGGATCGTCGTCCCCGGCCTGCGGCACTTCTGGGCGCGCCTGCGCGAGGGCCGTCTCTATCAGGCGCCGGTCGAGCTCGGATGGCTGCCCCGCCCGCTGCAGGAAGCCGAACTCAATCCCGTCCCGTTTTTCCTGTGAGCCGGCGATGACGGGCAAGATCGAATTGCACTACCGTTTCGCGCCCGACGTAAAAGCGACTGGCCGCGATGGCAACCGGCTGACGCTCGATATCGAGGGCTGGAAGGCCCTTTCCTTCACGGCAGCAACTCCGGCCCATGCCGACGCCGTCGAGGCACTGGCTGGCGCGGGCGCGACATTCGATCGGTTGAAGGAGATCGCCACCGGTGCAGGCAGCCGCGCGGACGGGCAGAAGGCCGCCGCCTACTATGCCGAGAGATTTTCCAGGGCGCGCCTCCTGCGTTGGGATCTGGTCGACGACAGCGGCGTTCTGGCAAGCGTCGAGCCGCTCACCGCAGGCTATCGGCCGCGCACGGAAGCGCTTCCGGAGCAGCCGCTCGCGCTCTGCCGGTTCGCCTTTCTGCGCCGCACCCCGGACGGTATGACGCTGGAATCGGGCCTGACGCGCGCGCAGATGCGGATCCGCCCGCGCGGCATGGCGGCGATTTCGCAAGCGCTCGCCCCGGCCGACGCGGCGACGCCCGACATCGTCGCCGGCCTGCTGTGGCGCCTGGGCTTTTTCGATGTCGCGATCCCGCAGGAGGACGACAACCGGAGCTGCTGGGAATTCCACGACCTGCTGATGCACGAGACCAGCCGGTTCAACCGCGATCTTCCGGGTGGTGCGAACTACCGCTTCGAGGGCCGGATTCCTGCCCCGCCGGCGGCGAAGCCCGCCATGCCCGGCGCGCGGATCGAACTGCCACCGGTCGACCCTGCCGCACTGCGGACGTCGAACGGATCCATCGACGCGCTGCAGGAGCGCCGCCGGTCGATCCGCGCGTACGCCGACCGTCCGATCGCGCTGGCGGTCCTGGCCGAGTTTCTGTGGCGCGTCGCGCGCACGACGGCGCCCCCGTTCGGAACCGGCGCGCAGCAGCTAATGAGCCGACCCTATCCCGCCGGCGGCTCGATCAACGAACTCGAGTTCTATGTCGCCGTCCGGCGCTGCGAGGGACTCGATCCGGCTTTCCATCACTATGACAGCCACGGCCACGCGCTGGTGCGAATCGCCAACACGCAGAAGATCGCGGCGGAGATCGTGGCGAAGTCGGCCTCGGCGATGGCGCTGCAGCCCGACCAGCAGCAGCCCGACCTCACGATCGTCGTTTCGTCCCGGCTGCCGCGGCTCGCGTGGAAATACGAACGCATGGCCTATCGCGCAAGCCTGCTGCACGCCGGCGTGGCGATCGAACTCATGTACCTGGTGGCGACCGACATGACTCTGGCAGGCTGCGCCAACGGCAGCGGCGACTCGCGCCTGTTCGAGGCCGCGACCGGCCTCGACCGTCTGGAGGAAACCGCGATCGCCGAATTCTGTCTCGGCATCCCGGCGGAGAGCTAGACCGTTCGCCGCAGCGGCGTCTGTTCGACGATGGCCTCCATCAAGGAGGCCTCACCATGTCCCGCTCACGCCGCTTGTTTGAGGGTTGGCTCCGGTGACGTGCAAATTCTGCTGTTCTTCGAACGTCTGAGCACGCAAACTCGACTCTGCCGGGGCATTCAGACTCATCCTCTCAGTCGTGCCGGTAACTGAACGCTGAGCCAGAGCGGTGCTGCTCTGTGCGGGCTTCATGCTTGCCTGTGCGGCACCGGGTGCTTTCATCGAACTGTATGGAGGACGACATGTCTGAACTGGAAATGAACAACGAAGTCGAGACCGAAGAGTTCACCGACGAGCTGTCCGACGAAGCGCTCGATCGGGAAGAGTACCGTGACAGGGCCTGTTCGTGCCCTCCTGGACCGTGCCGGTAGCTGACCGCTGAGCCGCAGCGGTGCTGCTCTGTGCGGGCCTCGTGCCTGCCTATCGTTGCGCAGTTGAAGAAAGCCGCAGAAGAAAGCAGAGCCGCAGAAGCGTCAGAAGCGTCAGCGGTCAGCAGCGGTCGCGGAGGAATACCGCAGCGAGCGCAGAAGAAAGCAGCCATAACAGACAGAGGCAGCCTTGCCCCCTCCTTCCCGATCGAGCGCCTCGTCGGACAGCTCGTCGGTGAAGTCTTCCACTTCGGCTTCGGTCTTCATTTCAAGTTCGGACATAAGGTACTCCTATCGTTGCGCAGTTGAAGAAAGCCGCAGAAGAAAGCA
>CAIKZO010000039.1 GCA_903832005.1 Enhydrobacter aerosaccus
ATGCTTGCGGTAGCCGACCTGCATGCCTTTTACGGCCGTGCCCACATCCTGCAGGGCGTTTCGCTCGAAGCGCGCGCGGGCGAGGTCGTGGCGCTGCTGGGCCGCAATGGCGCCGGCAAGTCGACGGCGATGAAGTCGATCATGGGCCTCGTCGCGCCCGCCCAGGGCCAGGTGAGTTTCGACGGCAAGCGCATCGACCGGCTGCCACCGTACAGGATCGCGCGCCTGGGTCTCGGCTACGTGCCGGAAGAACGACGCATCTTCACCGAGCTGTCGGTCATGGAGAACCTCGAGGTCGGCCGCCAGGCCGTGCGCTCGGGCGCGCCGACCTGGGACGCAGAAAAGCTCTTCGCCCTGTTTCCCAATCTCGGCCGCATGCGCGAGCGGCCGGGCGGCCGCATGTCGGGCGGCGAGCAGCAGATGCTGACCATCGCGCGCACCCTGATGGGCAATCCGCGCTGCGTGCTGCTCGACGAGCCGTCGGAGGGATTGGCGCCGATCATTGTCGAGCAGATGGCGCATTCCATCCGCGCGCTGAAGGAAGAGGGCATGTGCGTGATCCTGTCCGAGCAGAACCTGCATTTCTGCGAGGCCATTGCCGACCGCGCCTACATCATCGAAAAAGGCCAGATCCGCTTCGGCGGGTCGATGGCCGAGCTTTCCGCCAACGCCTCCCTTCGTGAACAGTATTTGTCGGTTTGAACATGGCCTCCAAGAATACCCTCACCGTCGGCATCGATGTCGGCGGCACCTTCACCGACCTGATCGCGATCGACACAGCGAGCGGCACGGTCAAGCTCGCCAAGGTGCCGACCACCGTCGACAACCAGGCGATCGGCTTCATGGCGGCGATCGCCTCGGCCGGTGCCGATCCCGCGACCCTGCAGTCGCTGGTGCATGGCACGACGACGACGACCAACGCGCTGCTCGAGCGCAAGATTGCGCGGGTCGGCCTCATCACCACCAAGGGCTTCCGCGACGTGCTGGAGCTGGGCCGGCGCACGCGGCCGCAGGCTTACGGTCTGCGCGGCACCTTCGCGCCCCTGATCGAACGCGAGTATCGGCTCGAAGTGCCCGAGCGCATGGATGCCGACGGCAAGGTGCTGGTGCCGCTCGACGAGGCCGCGGTGGCGGAAGCGGCCAAAAAGCTGCTGGCGCTGGGCTGCGAGTCGGTGGTCGTCCATTTCCTGCACAGCTACATCAATGCCAGCCACGAGAAGCGCGCGGCCGAGATCGTAGCCGGCCTGTGGCCCAACAAGTATGTGACAGCAGGGCATGCGATCCTGTCGGAGTATCGCGAGTTCGAGCGCGGCGTGACGGCGGCAGTGAATGCCTCGGTGCAGCCGGTGCTCGACCGCTATCTCACGCGCCTGCGCACAGAGCTCTCGGCCAAGGGGTTTAATCGCGACCTGCTGGTGATGCAGGGCAACGGCGGCACGATCTCCTCGCAACTGATCGCGCGCGCGGCCGTGAACACGGTGATGTCGGGCCCGGCCTCGGGCGTGATGGCGGCGGCCTATACCGGCCGCACCTCGGGCCATCCCGACCTGATCACCTACGACATGGGCGGCACCTCGACCGACGTCGGCCTGATCGAAGGCGCCGTGCCACAGGTCTCGGGCGAGCTGGAACTCGAATACGCCATGCCGATCCATGTGCCGATGGTCGATGTGCACACGATCGGCGCTGGTGGCGGCTCGATCGCGTCGGTCGATTCGGCCGGCATGCTGCGGGTCGGGCCGGAGAGCGCGGGCGCGCGGCCGGGACCGATCTGCTACGGCCGCGGCGGCACCGAGCCCACCATCACCGACGCCAATATCGTGCTGGGCCGGCTCAATCCCGACCGGCTGCTGGGCGTCGATCATCCGGTGACGCTCGACCATGTGCGCGCGCTGATCGAGGAAAAGGTCGGCAAGCGGCTCGGACTCGATGCCGAGGCGGCGGCCGCCGCGATCTTGCGCATCGCCAACGACCGCATGGCCGGCGCCATTCGTCTGGTTTCGCTGTCACGCGGCCATGACCCGCGCGACTTCGCCCTCTTTGCCTTCGGCGGCGCGGGGCCGCTGCATGCCACGGCACTGGCGCGCGAACTCGCGATCCCGACGGTACTGGTGCCGGCGCGGCCGGGCATCACCAATGCGCTGGGCTGCGTCGTGGCCGACCTGCGGCACGACTACGTGCGCACGGTGAACAAGCCGCTGTCGGCGCTCGACGATGCGACGGTGGCACGGATCTACGCCGAGCAGTCGGCCGAGGGACAGTCGACGATCGAGAGCGAGGGGGTGCCTGTGCGCGAGCTGCGCTACATTCACACCGCCGATATGCAGTTCGCCGGGCAGAGCCATATCCTGTCGGTCGCCGTCGAGCGTGCCGACATTTCCATCGCCGACCTGCACAAGGCTTTTGCCGCCGCCTACTGGCGCCGCTTCGGCATCGAGCTGGCGGAAATCCCGCCGGTGCTGGTCAATCTCCACACCGGCGTAATCGGCGTGCGGCCCGAGATCGATCTTGGCGCGCTCGCGTCGACCGAACGCGCGCCGACCCTGAAGGCAGCACAAACCGGCGAGCGCCGCGTCTGGTTCACCGACGGCTGGCACCAGACGCCGGTCTATGCGCGCGACAAGCTCCCGGCAGAGGCGACGTTTGCCGGTCCAGCGATCCTCGAGCAGCTCGATTGCACGACCGTCGTCGAGCCTGGGGACACGGTGCGCCAGGACAGTCTCGGCAATCTTCTGATTGTCCTCGCGTGAGGGGACCGCACCACCTGAAACGCCGCAGTCTCCTGCTGGGCGGGCTGACGGTCGCCGCGGTTCCCGCGCACGCGCAGCAGCCGCCCAAGATGGTGCGTGTTGGGGCAGTCAGCGGCCAGCCGCGATCTTCCATCCTGTGGCGCTCCTTCATCGAGCGCATGGCGGCGTTGGGCTATCGCGAGGGCGGCAATTTCTCGTTCGATCTGGTGCAGGCCAACAGCCTCGAGGAATATCAGGCAGGCTATCAGCGCTTCGGCGGCGGCGCAGTCGACATCATCGTGGCGCCCGGCCCGGAAATTTCCCTGCAATCGGCGCTGAAGCTGCCCGGCACCACGCCGATCGTCATGGTGGCCATCGACTACGATCCGCTGGTGCGCGGCTATGTGAAGAGCTTGGCGCGTCCGGAAGGCCGTGCCACAGGCCTCATGCTGCAGCAGATCGAATTGTCGGTGAAGCGCCTGCAGCTTCTCAAGGATGCCTTTCCCGATCTCAAGGCCATGACGGTGTTCTGGGATCAAAGCTCGGCCGACCAGTGGGCGGCGATGCAGCAGGCCGTGGCGACGCTGGGCATCTCGGTGGCCGGCATAAAATTGCGCGATCCGCCGTACGACTACGAGAAGGCCCTTGCTGCGGCGCCCGCGGACCATCGCGGCACGCTCTTCCCGCTGACCTCGCCCTTCATGTTCCGTGAGATCGGCAAGATCGCTGACATGGCGCTGCGCCACCGCGTGGCGACGATCTACAGCGATCGCACCATGACCGAGGCTGGAGGGTTGATG
Organism: Enhydrobacter aerosaccus; assembly: GCA_903832005.1. Taxonomy (GTDB): domain Bacteria; phylum Pseudomonadota; class Alphaproteobacteria; order Reyranellales; family Reyranellaceae; genus Reyranella; species Reyranella aerosaccus_B. The sequence continues at coordinate 3,530 of CAIKZO010000039.1, forward strand.
AGCTACGGCATCAGCTTTCCCGCGATCTTCGGGCGCGTTGCCGACTATGTCGACCGGATCGCCAAGGGCGCCAAGCCCGGCGATCTGCCGATCGAACAGCCGACCAAGTTCGAGCTCGTCGTTAATCTCAAGACGGCACGCGCGATCGGCGTCACCGTGCCGCCGCTCCTGCTCGCCCGCGCCGACGAGACGATCGAATAGCTCGATCCTTCAGGCCGGCGGATATCACAGATAGACCACATTGCGAGTATACAACCGGGTGCATTAGTGCCCTAATTTGGCTCTCGGTGCGCAACCATTAGGTCTCGGGGGAGACGATGCATGGGTGAGACAAAGCGCGGGAAACTCGTGTTCCGGCTGTTGACGGCTGTCCTGATCTCCTTTGCCGGCGCTTGCAGCTTTGCGCCGACGGCAGAGTTGAAGGTATTTCGCGAAAGCGTGACGGCGGCAAATACGGCGGCGACACCTGTGATCGACGAAGTCTCGGCGACGGAGCGAAGAATCATTCGCCAGACGACGGCTGTCCAGGAGCAGGCCAGCTATTCGTCGGGGGCGACGGTGGCCTTCGATGTCGGCAAGGCAAGATACTTCTCCGAAATCGGCGATGGCCCGGCGGCCTCCCTGTTCAGGCGAGGGCATGACGTGCTGGGCCGACTGGCCGATCTACTTCTTTCGCTCGCAACGGGCGCGGGAGCCGATTCCGACGTGGGCGCGGTGGAAAGCCTGGCCACGGAAGTGGCCGGCCTGATCGAGGTCGTCCAGCCGGGCGCCGCCGCGGCAGAGGGGGTCGGCCAGAATCTCCTGCATCAGTCCCTGCTCGAAGTCTCGAAGGAGCTCCAGCGCCGCGAGGCACGCCGGATCATCGATGCCGCGAGGGACAGCCATCTGGTCGAGAACCTGACGGCACGCCTCACCAGCGCAAGCCCGCAAATCTTCAGGATCATGATCACCGAAGCATCGGCGAGCGCCCGCTCGGTTCGTGCCACCGACGCCACCGCCAAGGCCTACGCCGATCGGGTGGCCAAGGTGAGATTGGTCGTCGCGAATTATGTCGTGCTGCTCGATCAGGTGAATGTGGCGTGGCTCGAGGCGGTCAAGGCGGCCGACTCGAAGAACTCCGGCAACATAGGCGTGCTCACCGATCGCGTCGGCGAACTCAAGGCCGCCGCCGTGGCGACCCGGAAAGCCTATGCAGACATGAACGCAAGCCGCTAGGAGGCCGATATGGATCAGGAAATGGTCGATGCGAGCCGGGAGGCGCTCGAGAACAGCGCCATCGCCCTCAAGGCTGCATTCAAGGCGGCCACGACTCAGGCGCAAAAGGACGCGATCGAGCAGCAATCCGATCTCATCAACGCGCAGATCGAGCAAATCGATGTCGCCGATCTGCTGACGGCCGCCACGCTGGTCGGGCAGGCCGCGACCGATCTGCAGACCCTCGTCAGTTCCGCGACGCTCGCGCCGATAAGTGCCGCGCTCGGCGGCGTCGTCAATGCGGTGAACAACCTGAGCGACGTCCGGAGCGACATCCACAAACAGGATGCCTTGCCGAAGTCCGAGCCACCGGCGACGGCACCCGCGGCGCCACCGGCCGCGACAGCCGGCATCCCCCAGACCAGTACGGCGACCGATTTCCCGACGCTACAGCCGGAGTACACCAGCCTCTTCGGCATGTGTGCGGTGCGGCCCGAGCGGCAGAAGAATATCGACTACTACGTCAACAGCGTCGTCGCCGGCAAAACGCAATATGCTGCCGCCGTCGCCGGGACGAGTATCCCATGGTACTTCGTCGGCATCGTCCACGGCATGGAAGGCGGCTTCAACTTCACGCGCCACCTGCACAATGGCGATCCCCTGACGGCGCGCACCGTTCATGTGCCGGCGGGTCGGCCGCCGCCGCCGGCGATGCCGCCCTTCACGTGGTTGGCCAGCGCTCAGGATGCCCTCAAGGGCAGGGGCTTCGACGCCATTGCGACCTGGGACGTTGCCCAGATGCTGTTCCAGTTCGAGCGCTACAACGGCATGGGCTATCGCCCGTTCAGGGAGCCGTCTCCCTATCTGTGGAGCTTCTCCAACCTCTTCCTGAAGGGCAAATACGTCGGAGACGGCGTCTACGATCCGAATGCGCCGTCCGAACAGTGCGGCGCCGGCGTGATCCTCAAGGCCGGAACGGCCAGAGGCGCCTTCGCTTGAGCTGAGGCCTCGCCGCTACGCCGGCGTGGCGAGAGGCTTGCCCTTCTCGACGATGTAGGTGCCGATGCCCTTGGTGGCAGTCGGTCCGTTCTTGACGCTGTGGATCGCGCCCGGCGGGACCTGGATCGCTTCGCCGGCCTTGAACGGCTTGGCGGGCTGGCCGTCGACCAGCAGCTCGCCGCTGCCCGAAATGAAGTAGGTCGATTCGATGCCGGGATGGGTGTGGCGGGCGACGATCGCGTTGGCGTCGATCTCGAGCTCGACGGCGATGGTGACGTAGCCCGGTGTTGGACCGTCGATCTGCGACAGCACCTTGCGCTTCACGCCGGCGGTGGCGGCGGGTGCGGGCGCTTGCGCCATGCCCGTCGTGCTGGTGGCGATCAGGGCGGGCACCGCGCACAACGCGCAGCCGAAGATCATGCGGCGATTGAGATTCATATGTTTCCTCCATGCGGCTCTGCAGGCCGTTGTTGAAAACCTATCAGATGTGGCAGGTTCACATCATAAGAAATGAAGGGAAACGCCGATGAAGGTGACAGACGTCGCCTGCCATATTCTGCAATGCAAGGTCGACAAGCCGTTCGTGTCGGCGCGCGGCTGGGTCTACGGCACGCGCTCGACGTGCCTGGTCGAGATCTCGACGGATGAGGGCATCACCGGCTGGGGCGAGTGCTATGGGCCGTCCGCCGTCGCCAAGACCTTCGTCGAGACGCAGTACAAGGCGAGGGTGATCGGCCGCGATCCGTTCGATGTCGAGGCGATCTGGGAAGACCTCTACAATCGCATCAAGGATTACGGCACGACCGGCATGGCGATCTCGGCCATCTCCGGCATCGACATCGCGTTGTGGGACATCATGGGCCGCGCGGTGAACAAGCCGGTGCACAAGCTGATCGGCGGCGCCTATCGCAGCGAGGTGATTCCTTACGCGACGGGCCTTTACTTCATCGACATGGATCGTCTCGTCGAGGAGGCGGTCGAAGAGGCGCTGGAATTCAAGAACGACGGCTTCCGCGCGATCAAGATGAAGATCGGGCTGGGCGACCTGAAGCTCGATGCAAAGCGCGTCGGCGCAGTGCGCAAGGCAATCGGACCGGACGTGAAGCTGGCGGTCGACGCCAATCACTGCTTCTCGGTGCCCAACGCCATCAAGCTCGGCCGCATGCTCGAAGAGCACGACCTCCTGTGGTTCGAGGAGCCGATCAGCCCCGAGGATCACGACGGCTATATCGAGGTGACGCGCGCGCTCGACATGGCGGTGGCGGGCGGCGAGAACGACTTCACGCGCTGGGGCTTCCGCGACGTGATCGCCAAAAAGGCGATGGACATCGTGCAGCCCGATCTCTGCGCGGCGGGCGGTTTCTCCGAGTGCCGCAAGATCGCGACGCTTGCCTCGGCGTTCGGCGTCGAGTGCGTGCCGCATGCCTGGGGCTCGGCGATCGGCTTGGCCGCGACGGTTCAATTCCTGGCGGCGCTGCCGGACCAGCCGCCGGCGTTCCGGCCGATGCCGCCGATGCTCGAGTTCGAGCAGACGCCGAACCCGTTGCGCGATCATCTTGCGAAGGAGCCGATCGAGCAGAAGAAGGGCATCGTGAAGGTGCCCGGCGGTCCCGGTCTCGGCATCGAGATCGATCGCGACGTGCTGAAGAGATACAAAATCGCCTGAAGCAAAGGCGGGAGGAAACAATGAAGCGACTTCTAGTGGCTGTTCTGGCCATGATGGCTTTGGCGGACTCGGCGTTCGCTCAGGCGGCTTTTCCGACCAAGGACGTGCGGTTCATCAACGGCTTTCCGGCCGGCGGCAGCTCCGACATCATCGGCCGCCTGCTGGCCGAGCAGTTCACCCGGCAGATCGGCCGCACCGTGGTGGTCGACAACAAGGCCGGCGCCTCGGGCATGATCGCGGCGCTCGAGACCGCGAAGTCGCCGCCCGACGGCCACACCATCCTGCTCGCCTCGATGGCGATGATGACGGTGCTGCCGCAGCTGATCAAAACCAACATCGACGTCGACAAGGACCTGACGACGATCGGCAACGTGGCCGGCGTCTACAACATCCTGGTCGTCGGCCGCGACACCAAGTTCAAGAGCTGGCAGGATGTGCAGGCCGAGGCCAAGGCCAATCCCGAGAAAGTGACCTGCGCCACGGTGGGCTCGGGCTCGAGCCAGCAGCTCTCCTGCGCGCTGTTCATGGCACTGACCGGCACCAAGCTGACGCAGGTGCCCTATCGCGGCGGCGCGCCCGCGATCGTCGACATGACCGGCGGCAGGGTCGACATGATGTGGGGCAACATGCCGGAGTTCATGGGCCAGATCCGCGGCGGTGGCCTGCGCGCCATCGGCTATGGCGCCGACGCTGCCTCGCCGCTGTTGCCCGAGGTGCCGGTGATCTCCAAGACCGGCCTCAAGGACTTCGTGATCCACAACTGGTTCGGCCTGGTCGGTCCCGCCGGCATGACGCCGGAGATGATCAGGTTCTGGAACGACCAGGTGCTGAAGGCCGTCGCCTCGCCCGAACTCAAGCAGAAGTTCGCCGACAACGGCCTCGAGATCGTGGCCGGCACCAAGGAACAGTTCGACAAGGACATCGCCGAGGATCGCCTGAAGTGGGGCAAGATCATCCGCGACTTCAACATCAAGCCGGAGAACTAACGCCGCTCGACGATGCATTGACAGGATATTGCGTATTATGCAACAATAAGCTCCTGTTCTATTCATCGTCCAGAAGGCGATTTAACGCCCACCGTGGGCGCGTTCCAGATCTAGAGGGCGTTCGTTATATTCAGGTTATTAAAAGCGTTGCTTGCGATAACCGCCGCTATATCTTGGGGGTAAGGCCGAGAGCGTCAGGATCAAGGAGAGCTGGCGCACCGAATTCACAATCGCCATGGCGACCGGGCTGCCGGTCTCGCGGTTCTGCGCGGAGACGGCGACGTCCTCCTTGAAGGTGAATCGGCCGAACGCTCCTTCGGCCTCCAGTTGGACGATGTGCGTGGTGATGGTCGGGTCGGCCACGATCACGACTCGTGTCCTGTCGCGGCCGAGGCCCGCGAGGTTGGCTGTGGCGGAAATATTGAAGTTCTCCGGATAGAGCCGCGCGCCTTCGCGCACCGGCCCATCGAACACCGTGTGCGGCTCTTCCAGCGAGTCGAGATCGACCAGCGTTTCCGCGGCGGTGCCCTTCCAGGCCGACGGATTCTTGCGCACTGTGGCAGTGATGCTGTCGAGACCATCGACGGCCGCCCTGCTGAAGGTGTCGAGCGTGCCGATACCGGCAGAGGGCAGGATCAGCTGCGTGCCGCTGGCTTTGGCGGCGGCCATCAGGCGGTCGAACAAAGCGATGTCGTTGAAGGCGCCGACGGAGGTGAGGAGAAAGTCGGCGCCGCTTTCGAGCACGCGTTGGCCATGCAGGCGCACCGCCTCGTCGCCGGCGCACTCGGCAACCGCATCGAAGGCGTGCGCGAAGAAGCGGTCGGGGTCGTGCGTGAGTTTGCCCCCTTGGCCCTGATCTGGGCGCGGCCGCTTCACCAACACCGAGACAAGCTCGATGTTCTCCAGGCCCGCTGCCTCGACATGCTTGCCGATGGCGCCGTAGCCGATCAGGCCAAGCTTCAACGGAGACGCTCTTCCACCCAGCGCGCCCAGGCCACGAGCTGGTCGTCATCCTTGTGCGGGCCGATCAGCTGCACCGCCAACGGCAACTCGAACGGTCCGGTGTTGAAGGGCAACGAGATGCAGGGCGAGCCCAGCAGCGTCCAGAAGCGGTTGAAGATCGGATCGCCGGTGTAGCCAAGCCCGGCCGGTGCCTCGCCGCGCGCCGACGGCGCCAACAGGATGTCGAACTTCTCCCAGACGGCAGCGAGATCCTTCTTGGCGCGGTCACGTCGCTTCTTGGCGTCGGCGAGCTGGGCGCGCGTGACGCTGTCGCCCACCTCGAGCGAGGCCGTGAGGTTGACCGACAGCAGATGCGGGAAGCGCTCGCGCTCGGGGCCATAATGGTGCGTGGCTTCCTTGGTCATGACGCGATTGTGCGCGGTGATCAGGGCACTCCAGCTCTCGGGCATGTCCCACGCCCGCACCTTGGCGCCGGCGACGCGCAACGTCTTGGCGGCAAGCTCGAGGTTCTTCTGGTTGTAGCGGTCCGCCATGTCCCACCATTGGGTCCGGCAAAAGCCGATGCGCGGCGCACGGCCCTTGGTGGGCGGATCGGCCGGCGCGTGGCCGTAGGCGGCGCGGATCAGCGCCACGTCGTTGGCCTCGCGGGTGAAGAAGCCCAAGGTGTCGAGGCTCTTGGCATAGGTCTTCACGCCCGTCAGGTCGGCCCAGCCGTAGGTGCCCTTGTAGGCCACCACGCCGTTGAAGGCGCCGGGGCGGATCACCGAGCCCGAGGTCTGGGTGCCGTAGCCGATTGGCGCCATGAAGTCGGCGACCGCGGCGGCCGAACCCGAGGAAGAGCCGGCGGGCGTATGGCGGACATTGTGCGGATTGTGCGTCTTGCCCGCATGGCCGCCGGCGAACTCGGTGGTCACCGACTTGCCGAGCACGATGGCGCCGGCTTGCAGGAGTTGCGTGACGCAAGCTGCGTCCTTGCCGGCAACGTGATCGCGATAGATTGGCGAGCCGCAGGTGGTGGGCAGCGTCCTGGTCGAGATGATGTCCTTCACGGCCAGCGGAATACCGTGCAGCGGTCCCACCGGCCGGGCACGCTTGTCGAGCATCGCGGCGCGCTTCAGCGCGCCTTCGGCGTCGATCGCTTCCCAGGCGTGGACCTGGCCTTCGCGCTTGTCGATGCGCTCGAGGCAGGCCTCGACCATGTCGACGGCCTTCAGCCGCTTGTCGGCCATGCGCCGGACCGCTTCGCTGGCCGACAATTGGTTCGGCGATTTCGCCATGCGTTCTTCCCCCTTACGCTTGGTTGGGTCCATGATGCTACCCCATGAACATACCCTTCGCCGTCCGTAAAATCGGCCATGCCGTTATTTTCGCGTCCGACCTCGAACGGTCGAAGCGCTTCTACATCGACGTGCTGGGCTTCAAGGTGTCGGACACCTACGACGGCTCGATGATGCCGGGCGGGATGATTTTCCTGCGCTGCAACGCTGACCATCATTGCCTGGCGCTGGTCGGCGGCGGCAGCGAGCAGCAGGACAAGAGCCTGCATCATCTCGCCTTCGAGGTGGCAAGCCTCGACGACGTGTTCCATGCGCGCGACCATCTCGTGAAGCATGGCGCCAAGATCACCTACCAGGGCCGCCGCCGCGCCGGCTGCCAGGTCTCGGTCGAATTCCTCGATCCCGACGGCCACCATCTCGAACTCTATTGGGGCGTCGACCAGATCGGTGCCGACGACCGCTCGCGCCCGTGGGACGAGTGGCGCCAGACGGCGACTCTCGAGGACGCCGTGAAGAATGCTCCGCGGGGACAGGACACGACGTTGCACGATGCGGCACTCAGGGCGCGCATCGAAGGAGGAACGGACAGGTCATGAAGTTCGGACGACGCGTATTTGTCGGAGCGGCCGCGAGTGCGGCGATTGTTTCCAGAGCCCGGGCCGAAGACTTTCCCAACAAGCCGCTGCGTATCCTGGTGCCGTTCACACCGGGCGGCACCACCGACATCCTGGCGCGCGAGATCGCGGCCAAGCTGCAGATCGCCTTCAACCAGAGCGTCATCGTCGACAACAAGCCGGGCGCGGGCGGCACCGTGGGCTGCGAGATGGTGGCCCGGGCCGAGCCCGACGGTTACCTGATGCTGATGGGCCATATCGGCACCTTGGCCATCAACCCGCTGGTCTATCCGACCCACAGCTACGACCCGATCAAGGGGTGGACCGGCATCTCCTACTGCGCGAACGTGCCCAATGTGCTCGCGGTGAATGCCGCCAACGTGCCGGCGACGACCGTGCAGGAGCTGGTGGCGCTGGCCAAGGCAAAGCCCGGCGCGCTGGCCTACGGCACCGGCGGCACGGCGACGGCCTCGCATCTCGCTGCGGCCTATTTCGCCTATGCGACGGGCACGGAGTTCCTGCACGTCCCCTACAAGGGCACCGCGCCCTTCGTGAACGACCTTCTGGGCGGCCAGCTGCAGATGGGCTTCACCGGCGCGCCGGTCGTGATGCCACTGGCCAAGCAGGGCCGCCTGCGGGCGCTCGGCATTTCCAGCGCCAAGCGGTCGAGCGCTTTCCCCGAGCTGCCGACCATCGCCGAGTCGGGCTATCCGGGCTTCGAGGCCGATCAGTGGTACGGCATCACCGGCCCGGCCGGCATCGATCCCGCGATCACCAAAAAGCTCAACGCCGAGATCAACAAGGCGCTGGATTCGGCCGACGTGCGGGCACGGCTGGAGAAGGAAGGCGGCGAGCCGGTGATCCTGCCGCCCGAGGCGCTCGAGAAGCAGCTCGCCAGCGAGATCGATCGTTGGCGACCCGTCGTGAAGGCCGCCAACATCAGGCTGGAGTGATTTCGTTTCCTCCCCATTCAAATGGGGAGGAAAGATTTAGTGCACTGTCGGCTCTGTCGGCGTCGGCTTGGCGGCAGCCTTGCCGCCGATCATGCCTTTGACCTTTTCGCGCAGGCTCTGGAAGGTCACGTACAGGCCCGGGATCACGAAGATGCCGAGGAACGAGGCCGCGATCATGCCGCCGAACACGGCGGTGCCGACGGCGCGCTGCGTGGCGGCGCCGGCCCCGGTCGCGATCACCAGCGGGATCAGGCCGCAGATGAAGGCGAAGGACGTCATCATCACGGCGCGGAAGCGCAGGTGCGCCGCCTCGGTCGCGGCTTGCACGATGTCCTTGCCTTCTGCCCGGATCTCCATCGCGAACTCGACGATCAGGATGGCGTTCTTGGCCGCCAGCGCGATCAGCACGACGATGCCGATCTGGGCGTAGAGGTTGTTGTCGAGGCCGCTCACCCAGAGGGCGAACATCGCGCCGAACAGGCCGACGGCGACCGAGAGGAGGGCGGCAATCGGGATTGCCGTGCTCTCGTAGAGTGCGACCAAGAACAGGTAGGCGAACACCACCGCCAGCACCAGGATGAAGCCGGTCTGGCCGGACGCCGCCTTCTCCTGCAACGCCGTGCCCGTCCATTCGTAGGTGTAGCCGGTGGGCAGCGTTGTCTTGGCGAGATTTTCCATCGCCGCGAGCGCCTGGCCGGTCGAGTAACCGGGAGCGGGCGAGCCGTTCAGGGTCACCGAGCGCAGGTTGTTGTAGCGGATCACCGAGCTCGGCGCCGTGATCATCTCGATATTGGCGACGGCCTGCAACGGCACGAGATCGCCGTCCTTGGTGCGCAGCCGCACGCGATAGACGTCGTTGAAGGTCGAGCGGTCGGCCGCGTCGGCCTGCACCTTCACCTGCCAGACCTTGCCGAACAGGTTGAAGTCGTTGACGTAGGTGCCGCCCATCGAGGTCTGCAGCGCGGAGAAGATGTCCGAGATGCCGATGCCCAGCGCCTGGGCGCGCTCGCGGTCGATCTTGAGATTGATCTGCGGCGTGGCGGCGCCGTAGGTCGTGAAGACGCCGGACAGCTGCGGCACCTTGCTGGCCGCCAGCATCAGCCCGCGCGTCACCTCGGCCAGCTGTGCCGGATCGGCGCCGGTCAGGCTCTCGACCTGGAACTCGAAGCCGGAGGCGTTGCCGAGGCCCGAGATCGGCGGCAGGTTGAAGGCGAAGACATTGGCCGCCGAGACCTGCGCGAAGGCGGTGTTCATCTCTTTCAATGCCGTGAACACCGACAGCGACGTGTCCTTGCGCTGGTCGAACGGCTTCAGGGCCGCGATGACGAGCGCGCGGTTGGGCTGGGCGAGACCGTCGAGCAGGCTGAAGCCGGAAACCGTGAACAGGTTCTGCAGCCACGGCTTGCCCGTGATCATGCCTTCGACCTGCTGGAGCGCGACCAGGGTGCGGCTGGTCGAGGCGGCATCGGGAAGCTGCAGCTCGGCCATGAAGACGCCCTGGTCCTCGTCGGGCAGGAAGCCCGAGGGCACCAGGCCGCCCACGCCGACGGTGGCCACGGCGAAGCCGACGACCAGCAGCAGCGCGATGGCGCGGCGGGCGAGTGGCGTCACCAGCCGCACGTAGCCGTCGCGGCTCCAGTCGATCTTGGCTTGCAGCCACGCCATTACGCCCGTCGGCTTCTTCTTGTGGCGCAGGATCAGCGAGCAGAGCGCGGGCGAGAGGGTGAGCGCGTTGATGGCGGAGATCACCATCGACACCGCCACGGCCACGGCGAACTGCTTGTAGAGTTCGCCGGTGATGCCGGGGATGAACATGGTCGGCACGAACACCGACAGCAGCACCAGGGTGATGGCGATGATCGGGCCGGTGACCTGGCCCATGGCCTTTTCGGTCGCTTCGGCGGGGGTGAGGTTGGGCTCGTGCTCGAGGATATGCTCGACCGCCTCGACCACGACGATGGCGTCGTCGACCACGATGCCGATCGCCAGCACCAGGGCCAGCAGCGACACGGTGTTGGCCGAGAAGCCCAGCGCCAGCATGACGGCGAAGGTGCCGACCAGGGCGACGGGCACGGCGATGATCGGGATGATGGTCGCGCGCAGGTTGCCCAGGAACACGAAGACCACGATGGCGACCAGGACAAAGGCCTCGAGCAGCGTATGGATGACGCTGGTGATGGTCGCCTGCACGAACACCGTGGTGTCGTACATCACGTCGTAGGCGACGCCGTCGGTGAAGCGCGGCGCCATTTCCGCCAGGGCTTTGCTGACTCCCTTGGCCGTTTCGAGCGCATTGGCGCCCGGCAACTGGTAGATCGCGATGCCGGTGGCCGGACTGCCGTTGTAGCGGGCCGACTGGTCGCTGGTCTTGGCGCCGAGCTCGACCCTGGCGATGTCCTTGATGCGGACCAGGCCGCCGTCGCTGGTGGCGCGCACGACGATGTTCTCGAACTCTTCCACCGTGACGAGACGGCCCTGGGTCGAGATGTTGAGCTGCATTTCGACGTCGGTGCTGAGTGGCGCCGCGCCGATGCGGCCGACCGCGGCCTGGGTGTTCTGCGCCTGTACCGCTTTCACGACGTCGGCGGAGGTGATGTCGAGGCTCGACATGCGGTCGAGGTTCATCCAGATGCGCATCGAATAGTCGAGCGGACCGAACAGGCTCGCCTCGCCGACGCCGGGCACGCGCTTCAGCGTGTCGAGGATGTTGATGGTGGCGAAGTTCGACAGGAACAGCGCGTCGCGGTCGCCCTTAGGCGAATAGACCGCGACCACCTGCAACAGTGAGGACGACTGCTTCTTCACCGTGACGCCGGCCTGCTGGACCTCCTGCGGCAGGGTGGCCATCGCCTGGTTGACGCGGTTGTTGACGTTCACCGTGTTGAGGTCGGCGTTGGAGCCGACGTTGAAGCTCACCGTCAGGCTGTAACTGCCGTCGCCGCCCGAGGTCGACTTCATGTAGAGCATGCCTTCGACGCCGTTGACCTGGGCTTCGATGACCTGCGCCACGCTCTCCTCGACCGCCTTGGCCGAAGCGCCGGGATAGACCGCGTTCACCTTGACCTGCGGCGGCACGATGTCGGGGAACTGGGCGACCGGCAGCGCGCCCATGGCGATGATGCCGGCGATCGAGATCACGGTCGAAATGACGAACGCCAGCCGCGGCCGGCGAATGAAGACCGACGAGATGGTCATCGGATCACCGCTTCGGCGAGGGAGCGGGGGCGGAAGAGGGGGAAGCGAGAGGGGGCGGCGCCTCGCTCGGGTTAACCGTCATGCCGGGCCGCACTTTCTGCTGGCCCTGGACGATGACCTTGTCGCCCGCCTTCAGCCCGTCCTCGACGGCGGTGAGGGCGTCGCGCGACACGCCTTGCTTGATCCGGCGCTGCTCGACCACGTTCTTGTCGGTGACGACGTAGACGAACGCACCGCTCTGGTCGATCGCGATCGCCGACTGCTGGACCGCCAGAACCTTCGGCGGGTCCTTGGGCTCGAGCACGACCCGCAGCGTCTGACCGTCGGTCAAGGTGTTGTCGGTATTGTCGAACAGGGCGCGCACGCTCTGGCCGTCGGTCTTGGAGTCGACGGTGACGTCGATGAAGTCGAGCTTGCCCTTTTCCTTGTAGAGGCTGCCGTCGGCCAGCCTGAGCTGGACCACCAAGGTCTCGCCGGCGGTGTTTTCGCGCTTGGCCTCGAGCAACTCGCGCTGGGTCACGGGAAAGAGCACACGCATGGGATGCTCGGTCACCGCGGTGGCCAGCACGCCCGAATCGGGGCCGACGACGTTGCCCGGCGAGACCATGGCGCGGCCGATGCGGCCGGTGATGGGCGAGCGGATCTCGGTGTAGGAAAGACTGATCTCGGCATCGCGCAGGTCGGCCTCGGCCTGTTCGACGGTGGCCTTGGCCTGCAAGTGCTCGCTCAGGCGCTGGTCGTAGGTGACCTGCGTGCCGTTGTTGGTGCGCAGCAGCTCGGAAGCGCGCTTCAGCTGTCCTTCGGCATTTACCAGCGCGGCCTTGGCGGCATCGCGTACCGCGGTCTTCTGGTCGACCGCCGCCTGGTAGGGCTCACGCTCGATGGTGAAGAGGATCTGGCCTTCCTTTACCGCATCGCCGTCCGTGAATTTGCGCGGGCCGAGGTAGCCCTTCACGCGGGCGCGCAGCTCGACCTTGTCGATGGCGGAGGCACGGCCGATGAACTCCATTTGGGCGGCTAGCGGCTTGGCTTCGATCGTCTGGACCAGGACGGCGGGCGGTGGTCCCGCCTGCTGGGCCTCAGCCGCTTGCCCAATCGCCATTGCCAGCAGCCCTGCCGTCGCGAGAGCTGCCCTCAGAGCAACCGTCGCCGAACGTCGCTTATTCATCGTCTCGTCCCCACTCAACTTCTTGTAGACACTGCCTTATTTAGGCAAAACGGTCACTGTATTTCCCGTCATCGGCTATGATGCAACCCGAGTGAATCGCGGAGAAAACATTGTGATGGCGGCGTTACGCCGATACCTGACGATCGCATCGTTCGTCCTGCTCGCATCGGTCGGTGCGGCTGTGGCGCAGGTGCCGGGCGATCCGGTGGCCCAGCAGAAGGCCTATGCGACGATCCTGGCTACGCCTGACGCCACCAAGCGGGCGGAAGCGCTGGAGATGTTCATTGCCTACTATCCGAACAGCCCGCTGGTTCTGCGCGCCCAAGAGCAGCTCATGGCGTCGTGGCAGGCGGCAAAGGAGCCGGCCAAGGCGGACGCGACGGCGACCAAGTTGCTGCAGGTCGATCCCGGCAACGTGCGCGCGCTGGCCAACAAGGTCTATGTCGGCCGCTCGCGCCTGGCCGCCGGCGACGTGGCGGGCCTTGCCGCCGTGGTGGCTCTGGCCGAGCGCGGGATCGCCGCCCTGCCGAAATGGCAGAGGCCCGAGGGCGTCACCGACCAGGATTTCGCCCGGCTGAAGCTGCAGGCGGCGGCGATCTTCGACAGCGTGCTGGCCTTCGCCGCCCAACAGGCCAAGGACTACCCCAAGGCGCGGCGCTATTACCTCGATTCGGTCACCATCGATCCGACCAACCTGCAGGACATCTATCAGCTCTCGGTCGTGATGCTGGAGAACGCGCCGCTCGATCCGCTGGGCTTCTGGTACGCCGCGCGGGCGATCGGCCTCGCGCGCGCGACCAAGAACGACCAGGCCGCCGCCGGCATCGATAAATACGCGCGCGCCCGCTATCACGCCTATCACGGCAGCGAGGAAGGCTGGGAGGCGCTGCTGGCGCGCGTTGGCGCGGGCAGCCAGCGCATTCCACCGGAGAACTTCGCCGCCTCGATCTCGCGCGCGCTGACCACGGCGGAGGCCGCCGTCCAGGCGGTGGCCGAACACGATCCAGGCAGCCTGTCGTTCGCCGACTGGGAATTCATCCTTGCCCAACGCGACGTCTCGCCGGCCAACAAGGACGCCGCCGAAAAAGTCTGGAAGGCGATCGGCGAGAAGCAGAAGGGCGGCGAGGCGCGTCTCAAGATCTCGGTGAAGGTGATCACGGTCAGCGCCGAGCGTCTGACGGCGGCGATCACCGACGAGAACCAGGCGACCAACACACCCGATCTCGACATCGCGATGGCCCGTCCGCTGACGCCCTTGCCGTCGCCCGGCGTGAAGATCGCGATCATCGGCGTGCTGAGCGATTATCAGCCCAAGCCGTTCCTGTTCCGGTTGACCCAGGGCGAACTCGCCGACGAATCGCTGCCGATCGCCGGCGGCGCCTGCGCCAGCCCGCGGCCGCAGATGTGCACGCGCGATTTCCGCCCGGCCTGCGGCGTGCTGCACAACGGCACGCGCAAGACCTACAGCAATGCCTGCTCCGCCTGCGCCGACCCCGAGGTCGAAAGCCAGGCCGCCGGCGCCTGTCCCTGACAGTAACGACCGTAATAAGGGTTCCGGCTCAACGCGCGTAAAATGGCGCGCATGATCACGATCGCACGTCGGGATGACAGGGTGCGGTTTCCGACAACGGTTTTTAAACCGTGAAAACCGTTCATGATTGCTGTGAGATTGGGATGCATTTACCGGCAACTGCCGTGCATGCACCGGCTCGCGAGCCCTCGCGAGGCGCTCGCGAGGAATGGGCTTCAATGCCGATGGTGTCAGGCTCCGAGGCGATTCCTCGCGAGGCCTGATTTTTTCGCGGACGTCCTAAAACATCGTGTTGTCGTTGGCCGACTTCTCGGGGATGTCCTGGACGACGTCCCAGTGCTCGACGATCTTGCCGTTCTCGAGCTTGAAGATGTCGACGATGGCGCGGCCGCGTTCGCCGGGCGCGCGCACCGAGTGGACGTGCAGCACGACCAGGTCTCCCTCGGCGATCACACGCTTGATCTCGCTGTGGGAGTTCGGAAACTTTTCCTTGAGGAAATTCACCAGGTTCTTGAATCCCTGGGGGCCGTCGACGCCCCCGGGATTGTGCTGGGTGTAGCGCGGCCCGAAATATTTCGCGGCCGCGTCGTAGTCTTTCTGGTTGAGGCCCTTCTCGTAGAAGTCGACGACGATCTTCTTGTTGGCTTCGAGGTCCGCGGCGAAGGCGGGCCCCGTGAATGCCGAACCGGCAAAGGCAACGAGCGCTGCGACGAGAAGAGGCTTCAACATGAGGGTGCTCCCTTAGTGGGCGAGCAGGAGCGGCACCCGGCAGGAGGAGATCACCTTGCCGGTCGCGCCGCCCAGGCCCAGGAAGCTCATTACCTGACCGCGACCATACGCACCCATCACAAGAAGGTCAGCGACCTTGTCGTGCGTGTAGGCGAGCAGCGCACGACCACGCGCGCGGCCCGAGACCGCGCCCGGATCGATCGCCTCGACCGAGGCGTTGATGCCGCGACGGCCGAGATTGCGCGCGAGGTAGGAGGCGCCGACATCGTCGGGCTTGGAGCCGACCACGAGCAGGGTGACCTTCGCCGCCTTCTCGAGGAACGGCAGAGCGTACTCGAGCGCGCGGGCGGCCTGCATGCTGCCGTTCCACGCGACGACCACGGAGCCGAAGGCGCCGCTGCCGGCGGTCGGCGGGGCGATCAGCACCGCGCGGGCGCATTCGTAGATCGCGGCTTCGACGGTGGCGGGCGCCACGTTCTCCGGATCGGAGCCGGGACGTCCCAGCACGACGAGGTCCGAGCAGCGGCCCATCGCGACCAGCGCGTCGAGCGTCGCGGTCTTGGCGGCGGTGTAGGTCGCGCCCTTGATCGGTCCGATCAGCTCCTGGTAGGCGCGACCGGATTCCTTGCCGCGCGCTTCGAGGCGGTCGTCGTCGAGATCCATCACCAGCGGCATCGCCTCGCCGCTCATCGCCAGGCCGCCGACCATGCCACCGGCGGGGCCGACCGGCAGGTGCAGGGCATCCACGGCGGACTCGAACTGTGCGGCGACCCGGGCGGCCAGGCGGAACGACATGGCGGCATCGGGACCGCCCTCGGAGACGGCCAGAACGGACTTGATCATGCGTATTTCCCCCTAAGGGCCGGAAAAATCCCGGCCGGGCGATTTAAAAGGCTGCAGCGGCCGGTTCAAGCTGAAAGGAGGAACCGGCGCGGATGGCTGACGTTACGAAGGCGCAATCCTGAAGGAGAATTCCATGTCGCCGATCGCCCGCCGCAGCTTCCTGGCCCTTGCCGTCTCTGCGATGCCCCTCGCCGTGGCCTCGCGGGCGATGGCCGTCGATGCCCTGCCCGATGCCCGGTTCGTGGGCTATGCCCAGACCCACAACGATTTCGAGATCGCCTCCGGCAAGCTCGCCATGGCCAAGTCGGGCAACGAGAACGTGCGCGGCTATGCCAACCGCATGATTGTCGAGCACAGCCAGGCCGCCGAATATCTGGCCAAGATGCGGTCGGAGGCGGGCGTCACCTATGCGCCGGATCCCAATGCGCCGACGGTCGCCGTGCTGCAGCGTCTGGCGTCGCTGGAGGGACCGGAGTTCGACGCGGCCTATGCCAATGCCCAGCTCGCCGCGATGACCAATGCCGAGGCGCAGTACGGCGCCTTCTCGCAGGCCGGTCAGGGCGGCCCGCTGCGCCGCTACGCGCAGGAAGAATATCCCAAGGTGAAGCTGCACCTCGAATACGCCCGCCGTCTGGCCGGCGGTCTCTAGGCCTCTTAAGCGGCCTTCGCCTTCCAGGTCTCGTAGCCCCGCTTGCGCAACACGCAGGCGGGGCATTCGCCGCAGCCACGGCCCCACGCATGCATCGGCCCGCGCTCGCTCTGGTAACAGGTGTGCGTGTGCTCGAGGATCGTCTCGACCAGCGCCGCGCCGCCAAGCTCCTCAGCCATCGCCCAGGTCTCGGCCTTGTCGAGCCACATCAGCGGCGTGTGCAGCACGAAGCTGCGGTCCATGCCGAGGTTGAGCGTGACCTGCAGCGCCTTGATCGTGTTGTCGCGGCAGTCGGGATAGCCCGAGTAGTCGGTCTCGCACATGCCGCCCACCATGTTGCGGATGTTGCGGCGCCAGGCGACCGCGGCGGCGAAGGTGAAGAACAGCAGGTTGCGTCCGGGCACGAACGTGTTGGGCAGGCCGTCCTGCTCCATCTTGAAGGCGACGTCGCGCGTCAGCGACGTGTCGCTGATCTGGCCCAGCACGCCCATGTCGATGAAATGGTCTTCGCCGAGCTTTTCTTTCCACTGCGGAAACTGGCGGCGAACCTCGTCGAGCACCACAAGCCGTTGATCCAGCTCGATTCGGTGGCGTTGGCGGTAGTCGAAAGCAATCGTCTCGACATGGTCGAATCGCTCTAGCGCCCAGGCCAGACACGTGGTGGAGTCCTGACCACCGGAGAACAGGACGAGAGCCGATCGCGCATCGTTCATATCGGCTTTATGGCCTGCAACTTTCCTCCGCGCTACAGCGTTGAACGTTGACCCACAACCTACGTCGAAAGGAGCGAGTTATGTTCGTCTCCGATATCCTCGCGGAAAAGGGTGGACTGGTCTTTACGGTAACGCCCGGCACGACGGTCGATCAGATCGCCCGTCAGTTGAGTACCCGCCGCATCGGTTCGGTGCTGGTGGTCGACCGCCTCGACAGGGTGGTCGGTATCGTCTCCGAGAGGGACATCGTGCGCGCCGCGGCGACGCACGGCTGGCCCTCTCTGGAACTCGAAGCGTCCGAGATCATGACGCGGAACGTCATCACCTGCGATCCGGACGATTCGATCGACCAGATCATGGAAATGATGACCAGCAACCGCATCCGCCACCTGCCGGTGGTAAGGCGCGGCGAATTGCTGGGCATCGTCTCGATCGGCGACATCGTAAAGGCGCGCCTGGAAGAGGCTCGCAACGAGACCGAGGCGCTGCGCGCCTATATCGTGGCCGGCTAGAGCTCGCTTAAGTTCAACGCCGATCTCCGCTAGGGTCCTTGCTGGACCCTGGTTGGAGATCGCATGTCATCACCGTTGCAAGGCAAGGTCGCGCTCGTTACGGGCGCGGGCAAGAACATTGGCCGCTCTATCGCCCTTACTCTGGCGCGCGATGGCGCGACGGTGTTGATCAACGGGCGCTCGGACAAGGCCGCCATCGATCAGGTCGTGGCCGAGATCGAGGCGGCGGGCGGCCGGGCATATCCCGCGATGGGCGACATCTCCGATCCCGCCGTGGCGCCGCAGCTTGCGGCCTATGCCGAAAAGCTGGGCGGCGTCGACATCCTGGTGAGCAACGCGGGGCTGCGTCGCCAGACGTCGTTCCTCGACATGAAGTTCGAGGAGTGGCGCGAGATTCTGTCGGTCGCGCTCGATGGCGCCTTCCTGCTGGGCAAAGCCTTCATCCCGCAGATGGTGGCCAAGGGGAATGGCGGCGCGTTCGTGGCGATCTCCGGCATCTCGACCCATGTCGGCACGCCCAATCGCTGCCACGTCTCGGCGTCGAAGTCGGGACTCGAAGGGTTGATGCGCGCGCTGGCCGTCGAACTGGCGCCGCACCGCATCACCTGCAACGCCCTCTCGCCCGGGGCGATCGACACCGCGCGGGCCGCGTCTGCCGGGCCACGCCCCGTGGAGAATCGGCCGATCCCGCTCAAGCGCTTCGGCACGGTCGAGGAGATCTCGGCCATGGTGCGCCTGCTGGTCGGGCCCGAAGGCACCTTCATCACCGGGCAGACCATCCACGTGAACGGCGGTGAGTTCCTGACGTGAGGAACCTGATCACCGACGTGCCGGGCATCCTGGTCGGCAACGCCCAGGATGCGCGCATGGCGACCGGCGCCACGGTCGCGATTTTCGAGCAGAGCACCGTGGCCAGCGTGTCGACGCTGGGTGGCGCGCCGGGCGATCGGGGCGCAACGCTGCTCGAGCCCGAGATGACGCGCGGCTTGATCGATGCCGTCGTGCTATCGGGCGGCTCGATCTTCGGCCTCGATGCCGCGGGTGGCGCCACTTCAGTACTGAGCCAACAGGGCAAGGGCGCGCAGTTCGGCGGCATCATCCTGCCGGTGGCGGTGCAGGCGATCCTGTTCGACCTGATGAACGGCGGCGAGAAGGACTGGCTGAAGCATCCCGCCACGCATCGCCCGCCGTACTGGGATCTCGGCCGCGACGCAGCCCTTGCCGCCGCGCAAGACTTTGCGCTGGGCACCGTCGGCGCGGGCTATGGCGGCACCACCGCCAACCTGAAGGGCGGTCTGGGCTCGACCAGCATGCGCACCAGGAGCGGCTTCACGGTTGGTGCGCTGGTCGCGGTGAATGCGATCGGCATGGCGACGATTGGCGACAGTCCGCACTTCTGGGCCGGCGCCTACGAACAGGGCAACGAATTCGGCGGCCAGGGCTGGCCCGCGACTGTGCCGCCCGATGCGCTGGAGCTGCGCTTCAAGGGCCAGCCGGTGCAAGCGACGGCGACCACCATCGCGCTGGTCGCGACCGACGCCAAGCTCAGCAAGGCCGAATGCAAGCGGATGGCGATCATGGCCAACGACGGGCTCGGCCGCGCGCTGCGGCCCGTCCATGCGCCAAACGACGGCGACACGGTGTTCGCCGCTGCAACGGCGCGCATCACAACGGTAATGGATCCGCTGCTGTTGACCGAGATCGGCGCCGCGGCGGCCGACTGTCTCGCGCGGGCTGTGGCGCGCGGCGTCTATGAAGCGAAGGCATTGCCCTATCCGAAGGCCGTGCCGGACTGGAAGCAGCGCTTCGCGTGACCTTTGACGTCATCGTTATCGGAGGGGGCGCCGCCGGCCTGATGTGCGCACTGCGCGCCGGCCAGCGCGGGCGCAAGGTGCTGCTGCTCGATCACGCCGAAAAGGTCGGCAAGAAGATCCTGATTTCCGGCGGCGGCCGCTGCAACTTCACGAACACCGGCAGCCAGCCCGAAGCCTTCCTCTCGGCCAATCCTCATTTCTGCAAGTCGGCACTGGCGCGCTACACCCAGCACGATTTCCTCACCCTCGTCGACAAGCACCGCATCGCCTGGCACGAGAAGACATTGGGCCAGCTGTTCTGCGACGGCTCGGCACGGCAGATCGTGGCGATGCTGCTCGCCGAAGGCGCGGCCGTCGGCGTCGATGTGCGCACCGACCATCGAATCACCTCGGTCGAGAAATCCGATCGCTTCACAGTCAAGACCAACCATGGCGACTTCACCGCGGCGTCCGTCGTGCTGGCGACCGGTGGTCTGTCGATTCCCAAGATGGGCGCGACCGGCTTCGGGCACGACGTCTGCCGCCGGTTCGGATTGAAGATCACCCAGACGCGACCGGCCCTTGTGCCCTTCACCGCGAAAGTGCCGGAGATCAGCGGCGTCGCGCTCGAGGTGGTGGCGCGGTGCGGCAAGCAACACTTCCGCGAGGCCATGCTGTTCACCCATCGCGGCCTGTCGGGGCCGGCGATCCTGCAGATCTCGTCCTACTGGCAGCCCGGACAGGAGATCTCGATCGACCTGTTGCCGGATATCGAAGACGGCGCGCAATTCCTGAAGGAGCGCCGCCACGCCCGACCCAAGGCCGAGTTGCGCACCTTGCTTGCCGAGGTGATGCCGCAACGGCTGGCCGATGTGCTGGCGGCGGGTGACACCTCGATCTTGAACGACTGGAAGATCACGCCGACGGGCACCGAGGGCTATGCCAAGGCCGAGGTGACGGTGGGCGGCGTCGATACCGACGGTCTCTCGTCGAAGACGATGGAGGCGCGGAAAGTGCCCGGCCTCTATGTGATCGGCGAGGCGGTCGACGTCACCGGCTGGCTGGGCGGCTACAATTTCCAGTGGGCCTGGTCGTCGGGCTGGGCCGCCGGCGACGCGGTCTAGTGACCCCCCCAATCAATGACCCAGGTAGCTTTTCCGCAATTCCGGATTTTGCGCCAGCTCGCTTGCCTTGCCCGACAAAGCGATGCGGCCGTTCTCCAGCACATAGGCACGGTGCGCGATCGCCAGCGATTGCACGACATTCTGCTCGACCAGCAGGAGTGCCAGCCCGTCGGTGTTGAGGCGGCCGATCAGCGTGAACATCTCCTCGACCAGCAGCGGCGACAGGCCGAGCGACGGCTCGTCGAGGATCAGCAGGCGCGGCTCGCCCATCAGGCCGCGGCCGATTGCCAGCATCTGCTGCTCGCCGCCCGACAGCGTGCCGGCCGGCTGCATCCAGCGTTCGCGCAGACGCGGGAAGAGCGTGGCAACACGCTCAAGGTTCTGCGCGCGCTTGGGCTTGCCGCGGCGGTAGGAACCAAGCTCGAGATTGTCGCGCACCGAGAGGTTGGGGAACACGCGCCGTCCTTCGGGCACCTGGATCAGGCCGGCCTCGACGATGCGCGTGGAGGCAACGCCCGCGATGTCCGTCCCGTCGAAGCGGATGGTGCCGCCGAACGGCCGGTAGAGGCCGCTGATGTTGTTGTTGAGCGTCGACTTGCCCGCGCCGTTGCTGCCCAGCAGCGCCACGATCTCGCCCGCGCCGACGGTGAGGTCGACGCCGCGCAGAATCTCGATGGCGCCATAGCCTGCCCGCAGGGAGCCGACCTCAAGCACGCAGCACCTTTGCGGCGCCATGGCCGAGATAGGCTTCGACGACCATCGTATTCTCCGCGATCGCGGCTGGCGTGCCTTCGGCGATCATGCGGCCCTGGTTCAGCACGTAGAGCCGTTCGGCCAGCGACGTCACGGCCTGCATCACATGCTCGATCAACAGGATGGTGACGCCCGAGGCGCGGATCGCCTGGATGATCTGGATGATCTCGACGATCTCCGTCGGATTGAGGCCGGCCATCACCTCGTCGAGGAGCAGCAGGCGCGGGCCGGTCGCCAGCGCGCGCGCCAGCTCGAGGCGCTTGCGGGCGGCGACAGTGAGATCGGCGCCGCGCTGGTCGAGCTGATCGGCCATGCCGACCTGGGCCGCGACGGCTTCCGCCTTCGCGGCGGCAGCGCGGCGGTCGGAGGTGGCGAGATAGGCGCCGACCATGATGTTTTCGCGCACCGTGATCTTGGCGAAGGGCTGGGTGATCTGGAAGGTGCGCACCATGCCGGCGGCACAGATCTTGTGCGGCGGCAGTCCGGTGATGTCGTTGCCCTCGAAGGCGATGCGACCGCCATCGGGCTTGTGGAAGCCTGCAATGGCGGCGAACAACGTGGTCTTGCCGGCGCCGTTGGGCCCGATCAGTCCCACGATCTCGCCCGCGTTCACGGTGAGCGACGCGCCGTCGACGGCCTTCAGGCCACCGAACGATTTGGACAGGCCGGTCACCTCAAGCATGGCGCGGCTTTGCCTTGGAAGAGGGGCGGCCGAACAGGCTCATCAGCCCGTCGGGCAGGCGCGCCACGATCAGGATTAGCATGATGCCGTAGACGATCAGACTGAGCGGCTGGACGTTCTTCAGCGCCGGGATGACGGCGGCGGCCCAGCGCGTCAGCTCATTGATCCCGGTCAGCGCCACCGCCCCGATCAGCGGCCCGAAGATCGTGCCCGCGCCGCCGACCATGGCGACCAGCAGCATCTCGACCGACTTGTCGATGCCGAAGGCGATGTTGGGATCGATGTAGAGGTACTTCTGCGCGTAGAACGTGCCGCCGGCCGCGCACATCGCGCCGGACAGCATGAGGACCTTCACCTTCTCGGCGAAGACGTCGATGCCCAACGCGCGCGCTGCATCCTCGTTCTCGCGGATCGCGACCAGGCGCGCGCCGAAGCGGCTCTGCGTCAGGCGCCAGGCGATGAACAGCGAGACGAGGCAGAGCGCGAAGGCCACATAGTAGGGCCAGATCGCGTTGCCGAACTGGAAGTTGGCCGGGCGGATGTCGGCCCTGATCAGCATGCCGAGGCCGCCGTGCGTGAACGGCACCGAATTGGCCAGGATGCGGAAGACCTCGGCGAAAGCTAGCGTAATCAATGCAAAGTAGGAGCCGCGCAGGCCCGCGCGGAACGACAGTACCGCGATCACCCAGCCGACGACAGCGCCGGCCGCCATCGCGACCGGCCACGCCAGCCACGGGTTCCAGCCGTAACTCACGTGCAGGATGGTCGAGGTGTAGGCGCCGACACCGAAGAACACGGCATGGCCGAACGAAGTCTGGCCCGCGAAGCCGCCCGCGATGTTCCACGACTGGCCGATGAAGGCCGCGAAGAACATCAGCATGCCGACGGTGACCAGGTAGTTCGGCACCACCAGCGGATAGGCGAGCGCCGCCAGGAAGCCGATGGCGAGCAGCATCTTCACGCGGCTGCTCATGCCTTGCTCCCGAACAGGCCGGTGGGCTTGAACAGCAGGATGAGGATGAAGATCAGCGAGATGCCGATCTGGCCGAGCTGCTCGCCCAGCAGCAGGCCGCCCAGCGATTCGGTCACGCCGATCAGGAAGCCGCCGATCGCGGCGCCGACGAAGCTGCCCATGCCGCCCAGCACGACGGTCGTGAAGGCCACCAGAACGAAGGCGTAGCCGGACTGCGGCGTCACGTAGAAAGTGGGCATCAGCAGGCAGGCCGCGGCGCCCAGGCAGGCAATGCCGATGCCGTAAGAGATGGCAAAGATCTTCTCGACGTCGATGCCGGCCAGGCGCGCGCCCTGGCGTTCCCGGGCCACCGCGCGGATCGCCTTGCCAGTATCGGTCCTCGCCATGAACAGGCCGAGGACAAGGCAGATCAGGAGCGCAGCGCCAAAGGAGATCAGCTTGGGGATCGGCAGGAAGGCCGCACCGATTTCGATGGCGTCGCCGGCATAGGGCACTTCGACGGTCTGGGTGTCGCCGCCGAAGAACAGGAGCGCGGCATTGTCGATCACGATCGACACGCCGAGCGTCAGCAGCAGGATGTTTTCGTCACGCCCATGGCTGAGCCGCCCGATCAGCCCGCGATAGAGCAGGTAGCCGAAGACGAACGATCCTGCGACGACGATCGGCAGCGCCAGGTAGGGATCGATCCCCGACAGGCGCCACAGGAAGAACACCGCGTACATGGCCAGCATCAACAGGCTGCCATGCGCGAAGTTGATGATGTGCAGCACGCCGTAGATCAGCGTCAGGCCGACGGCAACCAGGACATAGATGCCGCCGGCCAGGAGTCCGTTCAGGACTCCCGCGATGAGGATCTGCGGGTCGAACACGCCTTACTTGAACTTGGGCTTGGGGAAGACGGGCTTCAGCTCGGCGACGTCCTCAGGACCGACCACCTTGATGTCACCCTTGATCACTTGCAGGGTCGCCGGACGGCCGCCTTCGTTCTGGCCGTTGACGAACTTGGTGGCGGCGTAAGGCAGCATGTCGGCCTTGTAGGTCGAGGCCGTGAGGGCAGCCAGCAGCTTCTCCTTGTCGGCCGAGCCCGCATGCTCCAGCGCGTCGGCCAGCAGCTCGACCACGGAGTAGCTGAGATAGACCTCGTAGGTGAAGAGGTTGCCACCGGCCTCAACGCGCTTCTTCAAGGCCTGGGCGCGTGCCGACTTCGGATTGAACCAATGATTGGTGTCCATCATGTACTGCGAGACGTCGGGCATCTCCTTGGCGAACTTGTAGTTGAAGCCGCCGCCCAGCAGCGAATAGAAGCCCGCGAGATTGACTTTCTGCTGGTAGAGCGTGCGCGCCAGCAACACGTATTCGTTCTGGTAGTTAGACATCATCACGAGGTCGGGCTGCAGCGAGCGGATGCGCAGCGCTATGTTGTCGAAGTTGCGCGTGGGATTGTCGTGCGGGATCACTTCCTTCACTTCGATGCCGATGGTCGGCAGCTTGCCCGACAGCAGCTTCGCCGTGCCGGTGCCGAACTCGCCCGATTCATGGACGATCACCGCCGTCTTGGCCGGACCGCCGGCGGCGGAGTTCATCGCCCCGAGAGCGCCGATGCCTTGGTCGACGCAGACGCCGAAGCCCGGCTTCAGGCGGAAGGTGTTCTTGAGGCCGCGCGTCACGATCAGGTCGGACGCGCCGACGTCGATCAGGAAGGGGGTGTTGTACTTCGAGGCAGCCTGGCTGGCGGCGATGCCGACGGGGCTCTGGAAGCAGCCGATGTAGGCCGCGACGCCCGCCTCGTTCATCTTCTCGACTTCGCTCACGCCCACTTCGACCTTGGACTGGCTGTCGCCCAGCAGCGCCTCGAGCTTGGCGCCGCCCATCGACTTGATGCCGCCCGCCTTGTTCAGGTCCTCGATCGCCATGGTGGCGCCCAGACGATTCTGCTGGCCGTTGTAGGCGACGAAGCCGGTGACCGGATGGATGAGGCCCACCTTCACCGACGGGGTCTGCGCGCCCACGATCGCCGGGGCGCCGATGGTGCTGGCCAATGCCGTGCTGCCGGCCAGGAACGTACGCCGAGAAACGATCGTCATGGTGCTTTCTCCCCTAGTTTCATTGACGTCATTGCTGCTGCAGGACGGACCGTACATCGGCCACGCTCGACAGAGCCAGTAGCTTGGTGCGCACGCCGTCCGCAACCTCGTGCGACCACACGCGCTCGGCCAGCGAAAAGAACTTTCCGGTCAGCTCGTCGCGCGAATAGGGATCCTGGTCGTCACCGCGATTGGCCTCGACCGCGGCACTGAGTGTGCGGCCATCGTGCAGCCGCACGTCGATCCGCGCCGGGCGGAACTGCGGCAGCTTCGCGGTCATGGCTTTGTCCTCGGTGACGAAGACGCGCTTGGCGAAGGCCTGGACCTTCTCATCACGCACGGCATCCCAGGTGAAGTTCTCGACCCGCGAGGAGCCGCGCACGAGACGGGTGGCGACGGCGAAGGGCACGGAGAACTTGCCGGCCAGGGTGTTGCGTGGCGCCTGGTCGTGCAGCTCGGCGGCGTAGAGATAGCTTGCGACGTCGATCCGTTCGATCGCGTCGGGCACGATCTTCTGCCTGGCCAGCAACTGGTCGAGCGCGTCGAGGGCGCCATGGTTGTAGCGGCAGCAGGAGTGGAGCTTGAAATAGTTTTTGTCGATCTGCCAGTCGCGGCCAAGGCCCTCGATCATCTTGGCGGAATCGAAAGTGTCGGAGACGACATGGCCGAACACGCTAGCGACGCCGTCGCGCTCGCCGATGAAGCCGGCCTCGATCAGGTCGATCGCCATCAGGCCCATGCGGTTGGAGATGCCGGCGTAGGCGTTCCGCACGGTGCCGCCTTCGAGCATGGTGCGCTTTGAGCTCGCCAGCGTGAGCGAGGAAGCGACATTGATCGTCTCGCGCATCTTTGCGGCATCGTAGCCCAGCAGCTTGGCGAGCGACGCGGCGGCGCCCACCGTGCCCCAGGTGCCGTGCGGATGCATCGAAGGGCGCAGTGCCGCGGCGATGCCGATGCGGGCGCCGACTTCGTAGCCCAGCACCAGCGCTTCCATCACTGTTTTACCCGAGAGGCCGCGCATCTCGGCGGCCGCCCAAAGCGCAGGCAGGCAGTGGACGCTGGGATGTCCCTTGGCGAAGCGATTGCCCTCATCCATCTCCAGGAAAGTGCCGGCCGTGCCGTTGAGGAAGGCCGCCGCGGCGGACACGGTGGCGCGTCCGGTGCCGACGATCGAGCAAGCACCCGACATGCCACCGGTCATATTCGTGCCGAGCTTTTGCATCTCGGGCTCGGCCATGCCGCCCGCGATCGCGCCCATCGTGTCGAGGATGACGTAGGCGGTCTGTTCCTGCGTCGCGGCGCCCAGGGTCTCGAATCGGAAGCCGACCAGGAAATCCGAGAGTGTGTCGAGCCAGTCGGCCATGAGGCTCAGTCCATCATCGTCTTGGCATAGTAGGCCGCGATCTCGCCGGGCGTTGCCTGCCAGATGTTGCCGAAGCGCTCGATCCGGCGCAGCGCCTCGTCGAGATACTTGATGCGATGCGCCATGCCCATCAGCCACGGATGGATTGACAGGCTGAACACCTGGCTGCCCTCGTGATGCAGCAGCTCGAAGGCGTCGGCCACGATTTCGGGATAGCGCGTAGTGTTGATGCGGCGCAGCCAGAGCTGTTGCACATCGTCCCATTCGGGCTGGTTCGGCATCGAGACGAACTTCCTGCCGGGCGTCTTCATCCGATAGGGCTGGTCGTCGTTCGGCCAGTCGAGCACGTAGTAGAGGCCGGCCTCGGCCAGCAGGCCGGGCGTGCGATGGCTCTCGCCATAGTCCTGGCCGAGCCAGCCCGTGGGCTTGCTGCCGGTGGCCTTCTCGATCGCGGCGATGCTGGACGCGATCTCGGCCTTCTCTTCGGCCTCGCTCATCTTCGAGCTCAACATGCGATTGGCCGAGGTGCCGTGCGCGATGAATTCGTAGCCGCGCCGCTTGCACTGCTCGACCAGGAACGGATAGCGCTCCGCTGCCATGCCGTTGGTCGCGACACCGGCCTTGATCTGGTAGCGGTCGAGCACGTCGAGCACACGGAAGATCCCGGTGCGGTTACCGTACTCGCGCTGCGTCCAGGTGCGGAAGTCGGGACTGTAGTTGCCGAACTCGCCGATGAAGCGGCTGTCGCGGACGGAGCCCTCGGGCGCTTCGAGCGCATAGTATTCGAGATGCAGCACGACGCAGAAGGCCACGCGCGCGTTCTTCGGCCACGCCAGGCGCGGCCGCTTCGGATACGGGATGTAATCGTACCAGGGATTGTCGATGCCGGGCTTGAGCGGCGGCGGATTCTTGGGAACAGAGTTTGTCATTTTAGGCCTCCTTCCCGAGATGCTTCTGGTAGGCCGCCATGCCGTTGGCCGTGTACGAGTCGAGGATCTCCTCGGCAGTGCACAGCCAGGCATCCTTGTGCTGACGAATGTAGGACAGCGCGCGGTCGAGATGCTTCAGGCGATGCGGGGCGGCCATCATGTAGGGATGGAGCGCGATGCACATCACGCGGCCGTTCTCGTTGCCTTCGCGATAGACCGTGTCGAAATGGTCGATGATCATCTGCGCGAACTCCTCGGCCTCGACCGGCTGGCGGTAGATCATCGCGTCGTTGATATCCATCGAATAGGGCACGTGGATCAGCGGCCCGTGCTTGGTCGCGAGCGGTGTCGGCTGGTCGTCGTGGTAGAAGTCGCAGAAATATTCGAGGCCGGCCTGCTTCACGAGGTCGGGCGTGTTCATCGTGTTGGACACGGCGGGCGAGAACCAGCCGCGCAGCTTGCGGCCGGTGAGGCGCAGATGCGTCGCCTTGCTGTGCTCGATGACCTCGAGCTCCTCCTCCGGCGCGTAGCCCCAGTGATAGCGCGTGTTGAAATAGCCGTGGCTCATGTACTCCCAGCGCCGGGCTTCCATGGCCTCGAGGATCTCGGGATACATCTCGATCACCGACATCGACAGCGAGACGGTGCAGCGGATGCTGTGCTTGTCCAGCACCTCGAACATGCGCCACAGGCCCACGCGATTGCCGTAGTCGCGGCCGCCATAGCCCAGCACATCGGGATGGGGCATGCGCGGCCACGGGTTGCGCACCCTGACCTCGGCCGGGACGTATTCATAGTGCTCGATGTTGGGGCAGACCCAGACCGCGACCTTGGCGTTGTTGGGCCAACTCAGTTTCGGTCGCGAGACGATAGGGGAATAGCCGAAGCGATAGGGATCCATCCCGGTTTCTCTTCCTTGTGATGACTCTCGGAGTGCAACATGCGACGAAAGCGGGCGCAACCGTCGGGCCAGTGTTCGCAGTGCGGCTCGATGCGATGACATAAAATTTTGAGGAGAGAGTCATGGATGTACGCATGGATGGCCGCGTGGCCGTGATCACGGGCGGCAGCACCGGTTTGGGTCTGGCGATGGCCAAGGAATTCGCGGCTTCCGGTGCGTCGGTGGCGATGCTGGCCCGCAAGGCCGATGCGCTGGCGTCAGCGAAGGCAGAGGTGCAGAAGGCCGCGGGCAAGACCAACGCCAAGGTCGAGGGCTATTCCTGCGACGTCTCCAAGGCCGCGCCGATCGCCGAGACCTGGAAGAAGATCGAAGCCGACTTCGGCAAGGTCGACATCGTCGTGAACAACGCCGGCATCAGCCACGCCAAGGCCTTCGACACCGTGACCGACGAGGATTGGCAGGGCGATCTCGATCTCAAGCTGTTCGCCGCCATCCGCCTTTGCCGCCTGGCCTTCCCCGGCATGCGCGAGCGCAAGTGGGGCCGTGTGATCAACGTCCTGAATATCGGCGCCAAGGCGCCGGGTGCGAATTCGACGCCGACGTCGGTCAGCCGTGCTGCCGGCCTCGCGCTCACCAAGGCGATGAGCCAGGAGAACGCCAAGCATGGCGTGCTGGTGAACGCGATGATGGTTGGCCTGATCGAGAGCGACCAGTGGGCGCGCCGTCACAAGGGTCCGGCCGGCGAAGGCAAGACCTACGAGCAGTTCCTGGCCGGCATGGCGAGCCGCATCCCGCTCGGCCGCATGGGCAAGGCTGAAGAGTTCGCGCGCATGGCTTGCTTCCTCTGCTCCGACGCCGGCTCGTTCATCACCGGTGTATCGATCAACGTCGACGGTGGCGCGAGCCCGGTGACCTGAGCGCCGCTAGCTTCGGGCGGGCGCGCAGCCGAAATACAGGCGGCACTGCAGATGTGCCGGCTTGGCCTCGCTTGCGAGGCTCTTGTCCGGCATCGGTTTCACCGCGCCGACGAACGTCAGCACGGTCGCCAAAGTGGCGACCTTGATCAGGGTGGCGAGCACAGGCATCGGCAGCGTCCTTCCGAATTGGCCGATAGTTAAGAGCCCGGGGCGTATGGATTCGAGAGGGGTGTCGGCTGCCGCCCATAGGCGCTGCATAAAAAGCGACGCATAGGGACGGTATAGGAAAAGGGCTGCCTCGCTCGTATTAGACTAATGTTCCGTGGCGCAGGCGCGGTCGATGTCCTAGTCATCGATCTCGTTGTCGGTTGAAAAGCGAGGCGCTGTGCAAACCACCGTTCTCGATGTCGCGGTCGTGGCGTTCCTGGGCCTGGGAACGACGAGCTCGACGATGCTGGGCGCCGCGCTCGGGCTCTATTTCCCGATCCCGCCCAAGGTGCTGGCGGGCATCCTGGCCTTTGCCGCCGGGTCGCTGATCGCAGCCCTCGCCATCGATCTCGGCTTCGAGGGCGCGCGCGATCTCATGAAGCACGGCGCGGGCATGCAGTTCGCGTGGGAGTTCATCGCCGGCGGCTTCTTCTTCGGCGCGGTCATCTACTATGTGGCGTCGCTGTTCCTCGAGCAGAAAGGCGCCGCGCTCCGCTATCCTTCGCGCTTCCTGGAATATGCGCTCGACCGCAAGCGCAAGGCCGTCGGCGACAAGCTCGCACTGCTCTCGCAGGTCGAGCTGCTGCGACACTTGCCGGCCGAAGACATCGAGCCGCTGATCGACAGGGTGAAAGAACGGGCCGCGAGCGCCGGCGAGTTCATCTTTCGCACCGGCGATCCCGGCAATGCGCTCTATATCGTGGCCAACGGTGTTGTCGAAGTGATCGACGACAATGCGGGACGCACCCTGGCCGAACTTGGTCCGGGCCAGGTGTTCGGCGAGATGGCGCTGCTGAACGACGGCACGCGTACCGCCTCGATCCGCGCCAAGACGCACGCCCAGCTGCTCGTCATCGGCAAGGGCGACTTCACGCGGCTGCTCACCGACAATGCATCGCTCGACGAGAAGGTCCGCCAGCTGAGTCGCGAACGCGCCTTGGAGAACCTGCGCTTCGCCAACGTCAATCCGGTGCTGTGGGCGCGCACGGCACGCGAGAGCGTCAATCGCCTCAGCCGCCGCGAGGAAAACCAGCTGCTGCAGGAGGCCAAGGCCGGCAAGGGCGCGGGCCTGGCGATCGTGTTCGGCAACATCCTCGACACGATCCCGGGATGCCTGGTGATCGGCGCCACCTTCCACGGCCTCGAGAGCCTGTCGATCACCCTGATCCTCGGCATGTTCCTGGGCGGCATTCCGGAGGCGGCGGCCAGCGCCACCATGCTGCGCAAGGCGGGCTTCTCCAACCGCACGATCTTCCTCTTGTGGGCGACGGTGCTGGCGGCCGGTGTCGTTGCGGCCGTCGCCGGCAAGCTCCTGATCCACGGCTCGGACTCGCCGGTCGCTGTGCTTGCCCAGGCAGTGGCGGGCGGCGCGATCCTGGCGCTCGTCACCCACGCGATGATCCCCGAAGCGCTGCACAAGGGCGGCTCGGGCATCGTGCTGCCCGCGGTCGGCGGCTTCCTGTTCGCGCTCTATCTCTCGCTGCTGGAAAGCGCGGTCTAGGCGAGGGTCTTGTAGCCCTGGCCCGTCACGCCACCATGTTCTTGTAGATCGCTCCGTCCTTCACGATGACGAGAAAATTCTGGGCCGGGTTTTCGATCAGCTTGATGTTCGAGATCGGATCGCCATCGACCAGCAACAAGTCCGCGAGGGCGCCTTCCTGAACGACGCCTAGCTTGCCGTCGTACGGGCTGCGCAGGCCGGAAAGCGCGAGGAGTTCGGCATTGGTCGACGTCGCCATCTTCAGGAGTTCGGCAGGCGCGTACCAGCGGGTCAGCTTCGTCAGTTGCGCGCCCTGCCGGGCGGCGATCTTTGCGTCGAAGAGCGTGTCCGTTCCCCACGCCGTCTTCACCTTGTATTGCTTGGCCAGTCTGTAGGCGTTGTCGGTGCCCGAGATCATCTGCGACTGCTTCTTGCGATTGGCCGAGCCCTCGGGAAAGGGCGTGGCGTCCTCGTCATCGAGAAACGGCTGCAGGCTCCACCAGGCGCCCTTTTGCGCCATCAGCGCGACCGTCGGCTCATCCAGCAATTGACCATGCTCGATGCTTTTGACGCCGGCCTCGATCGCCTGTCGCACGGCGCGCGGCGTATAGGCGTGCACGGCGGCGTAAGTGCCCCAGTTCTCGGCCGCCTCGACGCCGGCGCGCAATTCGGGGACGGTGTATTGCGTCACGTCGAGTGGATCATAGACCGAGGAGACGCCGCCGCCGGCCATGAGCTTGATATGCGTGGCGCCCAACGCGAGCTGTTCGCGCGCACGCTTGCGCACCGTATCGGGATCGTCGGCGATCGCCGCGCCGCCCGCGCGTTCGGTGAAGGTGTAATCGCCCGGCCGCGCCGGAAGATCATTGGGCAACCTGAAGTCGCCGTGGCCGCCGGTCTGGGAAATGAAGGCGCCCGCCGTCCAGATGCGGGGGCCCGGCACGATGCCGCTATCGATGCCGCGCTTCAGGCCGAACGCCGGCCCTCCCATGTCGCGAATGGAGGTAAATCCACGCAGCAACATGTCGTTGGCCGCTTTCACCGCGGCGACGTTGATGAAGCCCACGTCGGAGGTCAGCACGACCAGTTGAGGCACGGTCGCAAACATGATGTGCGTGTGCGCGTCGATCAGGCCGGGCATCAGGGTGCGGCCGCCACCTTGGATCCTCGTCAGCGCGAGATCTGCCGGCGCAGAAATCGGAGTAGGTGAAATCGACTTGATGGTGTTGCCGACGACCAGCACGTTCATCGGCGCGGAAAGCCTGTCGGAGACGCCGTCGAAAATACGAACGTTCTCGAACAGCACGCCCTTGGTCTGCGCGCTCTGGGCCCGTGCCGGCGTCGAAACGCAATTCAACCCTGCGGCTGCGACCGCCGCGCCGGCGCCGGCGAGAAAGCCCCGCCGGGAGAAGTCCGCATTCATCTTCAAAGTCAGAGTGTGGAGCCCTGGCGCGCAGCACTGGCAGATCGAGCTATTGACCAGCCGATCCTTGCTTCCTGTCAGCGTGGCCATGCGGCACTCCCTCGCGATCCCAACGGGCGGGGGAGTATAGGTCCTAGGCGAAGTCCTTCGCCACGAAGTAGCGCGTGTTGCCGGGCGGATAGTCGGCGATCTCGCCGAAGGTCTTGAAACCCTGGCGCAGGTAGAAGCGATGGGCGTCGGGGCTGAAGGTCTCGAGCCAGGCGCCGATGCAGCCGCGCTTCTTCGCTTCTTCCTCGGCCTCTGCCAGCAGTCGTGCGCCCATGCCCTGGCCGCGCAGCTTTTCCGGCACGAACAGAAGCTCGACGGTTAGGCGTTGCCACGAAGTGCGGCCGTACAGCCCGCCGATCAGCGTGCCGTTCTCCTGGATCATGATGGCCAGCGGCCGGCGGTCGTTCTCGCCCATCCGCGCCACGTTCACCGCCGAGATGCCCTGGCCAACGAGCTCGTGCATGCCAGCGGGTGGCTGGTCGGTGAGAACCAGCTCGACGGTGTCCGTCATCACTTCACTCTTTGGAAATGGACTGAAGGATGTCGCCAACCGCTGTCTTGAGCTCTGGAAGTCGGTCGCGGATTGTCCGCCAGACAATGGCGGGGTCGATTCCAGCGTAGTCGTGCGCGATCAGGTTTCGCATGGCGCGGATCTTTGTCCAGGGAACGTCTGGCGCGAGATCCGTTACTTCACTCGGCAATCGCCCAACGGCCTCGCCGATGTACTGAAGGGCGTGGAGAACGGCGTAGAGTGTTTTTTCATCGCCGCCGACGTCGCCGTTCGATTCTGAAGACCAAATTTCTATGCGGTCTATAAAGTCGAGTATGTCGCGCAGAAGATCCGACGGCCGGCTACGCTGCATAGCGTACTTCGTCGAGTACGCGCGCGCGCAGACGCGGCTTCAACGCTTGCGGTGTCGTGAGGTCGACAGGACAGCCGAGAATCTCGGCAAGTCGATCGCGCAATGCTGCGAAGTCGAACAAGTCCGGCACAGCGTCGAATTCGACCAGCACATCCACATCGCTGTCGGGACCGGCTTCGCCTCGAGCCACGGAGCCGAACACGCCGAGCCGGCGCACGCCGGCACGCGCCAACTCCGCACGATGTGCTGCTATCCGGATGAAGAATTCGGCTCGATCCATGACTCTCTCGCGTGTCGAATATAGCGCAGGAGAGCCCTTTATGACAGGCCCGGCTCAGGCCGGATCCTCTCTAGCGCAGCGGTTCCAGGATGCTCACATAGTTGGCGACCGCGGCGCCGCCCATGTTGAACACGCCGGCGATGTTGGCCTTCGGCAGCTGCAGCGCGCCGGGCGCGGTGCCCGAGAGCTGCATCGCCGACATCACGTGCATCGACACGCCGGTGGCGCCGACCGGATGGCCCTTGGCCTTGAGGCCGCCCGAGACGTTGACCGGCAGCTTGCCGTCGCGCTCGACCCAGCCTTCGTGGACCGCGCGTTCGCCTTCGCCCGGCGCCGTGAGGCCCATCGCCTCGTATTCGATCAGCTCGGCCGAGGTGAAGCAGTCGTGGCTCTCGACGAAGGAGAGGTCGAGCAGGTCGATCTTCGCCTCGGTCAGCGCCTGCTTCCAGGCGAGCGCCGGGCCCTCGAACTTGATGATGTCGCGCTTGCTCATCGGCAGGAAGTCGTTGACGTGCTGCGCCGCGCGGAAGGCGATCGCCTGCTTCATGCCGAGCGCGGTCGAGACATCGGCCAGCACGACCGCGGCCGCGCCATCGGTGACCGGCGAGCAGTCGGTCCGCTTCAACGGGCCGGCCACGAACGGGTTCTTGTCCGAGGGTGTGCGGCAGAAGTCGTAGGCGAATTCCTTCTGGAAATGCGCGAACGGGTTCTTGGCGCCGTTCTTGTGCGCCTTGACCGCGATCTTGGCGAGCGCGTCGGACTTGTCGCCGTAGCGCTGGAAATAGGCCGAGGTGATCTTGCCGAAGATGCCGGCGAAGCCTGCTTCGATGGTCGCTTCTTCGGCGACGTAAGAGGCCTTGATCAGCACCTCGCCGGCCTGCGTGGAGTTGAGTTCGGTCATCTTCTCGACGCCGACCACCAGCACGAAACGCGCCTTCTTGGCGGCGAGCGTGTTGAGCCCCATGTGGATCGCGGCCGAACCGGTGGCGCAGGCGTTCTCGACGCGGGTGCTGGGCTTGAAGCGCAGGTCGGGATGGGCCTGAAGGGCGAGCGAGGAATGGAACTCCTGGCGCACGAAGCCGCCGTTCATGTTGCCGACGTAGATCACGTCGATGTCGCGCGGCTCGATGCCGGCGTGGGCGATCGCCTCGGATGCCGCCTTCACGATCAGCGACTCGCTGGTCTCGTTCTCGAGCTTGCCGAACTTGCCGTGGGACCAACCGACGATGCAGGCCGTCATTTGTACTTCTCCATGGGGATCATCATCTTCAACGGTGCATATACACTTATAGGCGCCGCGCCGCCGGGCAAGCGGTCTCGCAGGATTTTAGCTCATGGCTATATGCCCTAATTCCGCCGCCCGATTATTGTCTATAGTCTCCTTCCAGAGGAACCATGTCCGATCCCGTCCGCCCCCCGCTGCAACGCTCCCGCTGGCCCCTGATCCTGGGCGCCCTGGTGGGCAGCTTCCTGCTGGTCGGCGCGGGCCTTGGGCTCGGCTGGTACCTGTTTTACCGGCCGATCGTGAATGTCGCGGTACAGCTGCCGGCCCCTCCACCGCCGCCCGCCCCGCCGGGTCCGGACGCGCAGGCCGTCAAGGCGCTGGAAGACCAGATCGACAAGCAGAAGACCGCCAACAAGCAGATCGAGGACCAGATCGCGGCTCTCAAGGATCGCCTGCGCGCCGACGTCTGCACCGCCAAGGACCCGAGCGGCAAGGCCAGCCCGCAGCAGACCCCGATGCCGGGCCCCGGCGACGGCCGGAAGATCTAGCTGCTCTTTCGGACCGCGCGCATCCTGCGCGCTCATGCTCATGAGCGGGCTGGAAGCCCGCGGTCCGCGAATTACGGCTTCAACGTCTCGAGCGCCTTCTTGGCCTCGGCGTCGTTCTGGCCGGCGGCCTGCTGGAGCCATGTCCTGGCCTTGGTCGGATCGGCGGCAAGGCCCGCGCCGCCCTTGGCCAGCAGCTGTCCATACTTCCGCTGCGCTTCGACGTTGCCGGCCAGCGCCGCGCGCTCGTACCAGTCGGCGGCGCGTGTGCCGTCCTGCGGGAAGCCGGCCTTGGGCAGCTGCAGCGGATCGTAGAACCCCGCGACCGCCAGCTCGGCCTGCGGGTTGCCGGCTTCGGCCGCCGCACGCCACACCAGGAACGCCTCGCGCAGGTCGCCGCCCTGGGCGTAATCGCCGGCGCGCTTCAGCAGCGCCTCGGGCGTGGGCTTGGTCGCGAGATATTCGTCGATGGCCAGACGCGACGCCTTCTTTGGCGGCTCGATTGTTGGCGCTGGCGTTGGCGTAGGTGTCGGAACCGGCGGTGAAGGCGCGGCCGCGGTTTCGGCGGCCGACGCGGCCGGCGGCGGCGCGATGCCCATCAGGGCCTCGAGCTGTTGGCGATGGAACAGGTAAGCATAGGTGCCGCCTCCGATCAGCAGCGCCAGCACGATCAGCGTTAGCAGCCACGTGCCGCCGTTCGAGCGCGGCGGCGGCGGTTCCGGTTCGGGCTCCGGCAGGCGTGGCGGCAGCTCGGGCGCCTGCAGCACCAGCGGCGGCGGCAATTCAGGCTCGATCCGAAGCGGCGGCGGTTCGATCCGTTGCGCGGGGCGGCGCAGGCGTACCAGATCGTCGGTGCTGCGCGCCGACGGATCGATCGCGCCCGAGGTCAGCATCTGCGGCCATGCGATGACGGTGGCACCGACGACGCCGATGTCGGGCTCCCTCACGCGCAGCCGGACCGTGGACGTGCCGGCCAGGCGATCGCAGATCTCCGGACCCAAGTGGAATTCCAGCGCGCCCTTCACCCGCTCGACATGCGCCGGCACCAGCCATGCCTCGGTGCGCCGCCAGCCGTCGTCGGCCAGGTGCGAGTCTGGCCCCTGCTGGCGTTGCAGCGAGAGGGCGAGACCGTCGGCCGGTGCGTCGAGATCGGTCACGCGCAGGATCGCGTGGCCGGGATCGGGCTGGGGCAGGACGGTGGCGCGCATCGGCATCGCGAACGACCTAGGCGGCCACGGCGCGCAGGATCACGCCCAACCGCTCGTTCTGCTCGGCCGTGATCTCGCGGCCGCCTTCGTAGCCGATATTGTCCATGGCGAGCTGCAGGAACGCGCGCATCCAGTCGCGGCAATAGTCGGCGTAGATCGACGACGGCTCTTCGCTCAACGCGGGTGCGCCGTCGATCGGCGCCGGTCCCTGGAAGACGCGGCGGGTCGGCGCGTTGGGCGGCAGGCCCGGACGCTGCTCGAGCGGCAGGCGGTCGAAGCCCAGCGCGCTCACATAGCCATTCAGCGCCGAGGCGGCCGTGCGCACCTGGCGCTCGGCGATGTCTTCCCACTTGGCGTTGGCCGCGTTCTCGAGCGCGCGCACGTCGAGCGAGAGCTGATCGATCAGCTTCAGGCGATGGGCGCCCACGACCAGCTCGTCGATCAGCCAGCCGAGATGCTGGCGGTCGACGCCGAAGTGCGACAGCGCCTTGTCGTCGGCGCCGATGCGCCGCATGTTTTCCAGCCAGTATTCGGCGGCCTCGCGCGCGAAGCGTTCGGCGCGGTCTTCCAGCACGCCCGAGGGCGGTGCGGAGCGGCCGTCATCGTCGCCGAACACGTCGGCGAAGATGGCGCCGAGATCGACCGTCGCGCCGGTCGACTGCGCGGCTTGGCCGGTGGGCTTGCTGGCCTTGTTGGGATCCTCCGACGCGCGTGCGGTAGCGATGCGGAAATAGATGTCGCGCAGGGCCGAATCCGTCACCTGGAGTGCGCCGACGATCTCGCCGAACAGCTGGTGCTGGATGCAGGTCGACAGGCCACGCAGCACGGTCTGCACGAGGTCCCGCTTCTTGGTACGGGCGTCGCCGTCGGCGGCGCTGTGGAAGCCCGCGAGACGATCGACCAGGCGGCGCACCTGGATCTCGAGCTGGCCGCGCACCTGGGCGCGCTTGATCGCGGGATCGCAGACCGGCGTCAGGCACTTCACGAGATAGGCCACGCCGCCGTCGTTGGCGCGGAAGGCCTCGTCCCAGGCCGTGGCCGGATCGGAGAAATGACGCCGCACTTCCAGGTTCTCGGTGAAGTGCGTGCGTAGCTCGCTGGCGCGCGCGGCGAAGGCCTCGGCGATGCCGGTCTCGCGGCCGCCGTCATAGTCCATGAGGCGTTCGTCGATGACCGTGGGGTTGCGCAGCCAGAAGGAATTGTCGAACGGCCGGCCGTTCCAGTTGGCCGGCCACTCACCGCGGAAGTTGTTGATCAGCGAATTGCCGAGACGCGCGCTCCAGCGGAGCCGGCGCGATTCCTCGGTCTCGCCCGCCTTCTGCTCGAACTCGCGGTCCATCTTGG
This sequence comes from Enhydrobacter aerosaccus, assembly GCA_903832005.1. Taxonomy (GTDB): domain Bacteria; phylum Pseudomonadota; class Alphaproteobacteria; order Reyranellales; family Reyranellaceae; genus Reyranella; species Reyranella aerosaccus_B. The sequence goes on from CAIKZO010000039.1 coordinate 41,664, forward strand.
TCAGCACGAGGAACAGCGCATTCTTCTGCTTGGCGCGGTCGGCCGGCGTGGCGCCGATCGTCTGGTCGATCCACGCCGTCATCATGTCGGAGAGATCGCGTACTTCCTGGTTGCCGTCGGGAATGCACAGCAGGATCGCCGACAGCTCGCGTTCGGCAGAGTAGCGCTGGAAGAGATAGGCGACCTTGCCGCGCAGCAGCAGCTCGCGCAGCGGGTTGGCACCCTCGGCGACGCCCTTGGCCTTGGCCACGTCCTCGAGGTTGCCGAGCTTCAGGCGCGAGCGTGCGCCCGGAAAGTCGAGCAGGTCGGTGTGATCGAAGAAGTCCCACGGCTTCTCGTCGATCGCGACCGAGAGTTCGGCGGTCAGCGCGCAGACCAGCGAGCGCGGCAGGCGCGCATCGGGCGAGGTCTTGCGGTCGGCCTGCTTGGGCCGCACCAGCAAGGTGTCGTTGGCGTCGGCGCCCAGCTTGTCGAGCGTGAGGACGTCGATGATGCTCTTCTCGCGCGGGATCAGCGCATCCATGCCGAGCAGCGCCTCGGGCGCGTGGCCGAGCTTCTCGAGACCGTCGAATAGCGTGAGATAAAGATCGGTGAAGGGCTGGAAATCGTACCACAGCACCGACCACAGCCGGGCGCGGTCGACACCGCTCAGGCGCGGCGCCAGCTCGATCGCCTCGCGCCAGTATTCGGTGCGCAGCTCCGAGGTGATACCGGCGAAGAACGTGTCGAAATACTCGATCAGGTCGAGCACGTCATCGCTGTCGAGATCGCCCGGCGGCGTCGGCAACGCCTTGGCGCGCAGCTCCGTGAGGCGCTTGCGGATCGCCTCGCCGTCGGGCCGCTCGAAGGCCGCCTTCTGGTGGTCGAAGTCCATCAGGAAGGAGTTGCCCAGGATCTTCACGATGTCGGTTTGTGTGAGCAGCCGCACGCGCACCGGGAAGTCCGGCGCCACGTCGCTGAGGCCAAGTCCGAAGCGCGTTACCAGGCCGGTCGACTCGCGATTGCCCGGCGGATTGATCTCGCGCAGGAAGTCGTAGGTCTTGTCGGCGAAGCGCGCCTGCAGCGGGCGGCCGTCGCGGCTCGCCAGGATCGACACGAGATAGGATTTGCCGGCCTGGCTCGGACCGAACACGCCCACGCACATGCGCCGGCGGGCGGCGCGTGAGAGCTTGCGGCTCTGGTTGCGAACCTTCTGCAGCTCGCTGATCAGCGACGGCGCCTGCTGCGCCACGGTCGGCGACTGGGCGGCAGCGCCCTTCAGCCAGGTGACACCCTCGCTTGCCGAGACGGCCAGCGCCTCGCAGTCCTGGGCCAGTTTGAGATCGACGGTGTCCATACGCGTTTAACCTGTCTTGAGCATGCCGGTGTCGAGCCAGTAGCCCTCACGGCGCGGCAAGGTTTGAAGACGTAGCGTGAGCCGATCGAGAGCCACGGCGCGGCCATCTCGGTTGGTCACCTGGCGAAGGCGGAAGCGCTCGACATCTCCGGAGTCCTTGTCTTTGGGCTTCACTCGGGAGAGGGCGATCTTGAACGGCGTCTCGCGGGCGTGACGCTCGGCATACTCGGGCTTGGCGAATTCCAGCGCATAGAGGCGCGCGGCCGGCCAGCGCACCAGGTCGAGCTGGCGCGCGCCGAGCCACATGGGGCCGCGGAATTCGAAGGAAATCTCCGGCAGCTCGTATTCGCGGTTGTCGAGGTCGACGTCGCGATAGACCAGATCTTCCTTCTGCAGGCGGCCGCCGCCGTCGAGCTTGCCGATGAACTTGGCGATGCTCTTGGAGCGCAGGAGATCGGAGCGGAAGGAGAAGTCCGGCAATTGCGACTGGGCAAGGGCCGCGATCATTGCGCCGACGGCCACCGTGGTCTTGGGATCCTCGACCCGCAGGCGCGCGTCGCGGAACGGATACCAGGCGCCGACCCGATATTCGTGCAGCGCGATCACCCGCTCCGGCGGCAGCGGCAGCAGTTCCATCAGCAGTGCGCGGATGCCGGGCAGGCGCGACGGCCGGCCCGACAGCAGCAGCACGTCGCAATCGTAGGCGTGCACGATCTCCGCCAGTGGCGCCAGCACGCGCGCCATCTCGGCCCGCACGGTCTTGTCGAGTTCGACCAGGTCGATCGGAAACTCGGTCGCCTTGAGGTCGAAGTCGCGCGCGCCGCGCTTGCGCACGGCGTCGTTCACGAAGGTCACGACTTCCTGCGACGGCTTGCCGCCGCCGGGGAAGAAGGACTCGTAGCTGCGCGGCTCGGCGGTCAGCACGCCCGAGGTCGGGTCGTAGGTCTCGGCCGCGCGCAGGAACTCGAGCGCGACCGGATGGGCGATCTGCAGCGCGAACTGCTGGCGCAGGTTGCGCTGGATCACGTCCTCGCCGCCACGGTCGCCACCCACCAGCTCGGCCATCAGGTCGGCCGGGTTGGCAATGCCGGCAGCCCGCATTGCCGCCTCGATCGGTGGCAGGACATGCGCCTGGACCACGCGCAGCAGGATGTCGTCGCCCGCAACGGTGAAGCCCTCGCGGAATTTTTGTTCCGGAAACAACGTCACCGACGTGCCGCCGCCCTCGAGCCGATACGAGTTGATGATCAGGTCGGTCGTGCCGCCGCCCACGTCGATCGAAGCGATGGTGAGGCCGCCGTCGGCCGCCTTGCCGCGCGGCTTGCGCGCGATCTGGAAGAAGCGACGCGCGTCGCCACCGAAATTACGCGCAACCTCGGTGTAGAGATAGACGAGCTGCGTGCAGCTGGCCTCATCCCAGTCGGTCAGCACGCGCGGAGGCGGAGCGGCCACATCGTCGAGCTTCCAGCCCATCATCATCCAGACGAGGTCGCGCGCGGCTTCGGCGCGCTTGCGGAAGATCAGCCGCTCGGCCAGCGGCATGCCGGTCGGCAGGGTGAGCACAATACGGCGGAGCCGTCGCGGTGTCTCGGCATGGGCGCGACGCCCGCGCTGCTGCGGCGAGTTCATCAAGGTCAGTGCCTGCAGCAACACTTCCGTCAGCGAGAAAGTCATGATCGACGAGCGCGAGTAGAGCGGCTCGAACACCGGCAGGTGATCGGCGCTGTCGGCTTCCGGCTCGACGAGATGGAGCGGCTCGCCCTTCTGGTTGATCAGCTGGGCCATCGGCCCGGCCGCGGCCGGCATCGCCGTCTGGTCCTGCGCATAGGCCACGTTGAAGCGCCATTCGCGCGTCTGTGCTTCCTCGTCCCACAGGTAACGCTTGGGGCTCGACATGCCGGTGTTGCCCTCGGTACCGCGCCGGCGCGCGGCGAGGCGCGTGGCTTCCGGGCCGACGCGCGTCATGGTCGGCCACACGAAGGCATCGGCGCGACCGCCCAGGCGGGAGAGATGGTTCTTGCCGAACCAGGCCTGAGCGAATTCGACCCGCGATTCGAACGGCTTGGCGTGCACGCACTCCGGATGGGAGAGGTCGCGCAGCGCAAGCTCGTAGGAGTCGTTGAGGTTGATGCCGAGTTCGCCGGCCGCCTCGATCAGAAGTCCGCAGGTGCGCGAGTTGCCGACGTCGAGCACGAGATCGACCTCGATCGCGCCGCGGCCCGGCCGTTCGGCATCGCCGACCAGTTTCACCGGCGGGAAGTGCACGGCCTCGGCCAGCACGCCCAGGAACGCCAGATAGCGCGCGGCCGCTTCCTGCGGCTTCTGCTTGATGTCGCTCTCGATCTCCTCGACCGTCGCGCGCGGATGGATCTCGCGGAACAGCTCCTCGAGCCATTGGCTCATCCAGCCCTGGCGCAACAGCCAGTGATTGGCGCGCTGCTGCGGCGCCAGCGAAAACAGCGCGCCGGCGGTCACGTCCTTGGAGGAGGGCGCCAGATAGGCGCGGCCCTCGGCCTCGGCGATCAGGCCGGTATCGAAGGCCAGCACGCAGCGATAGCGGTTGCCCTGCTCGTCGCGAAAACCCTCGCCATAGCGCTGCTCGAGATCGACGATGCGCAGGCGCGCCCAGTCGGCCGGCCCCTCGCGATACTGGTTGTTGGGCCGCATCTGCAGGAACGGCACCGGCACCCACTTGTCGACGAACGGTGCGAGCGCGTCCTTGGCGGTGACCACGAGGTTGGGTTCGGCGGCGCGGCGGCGGCCGTTCTCGACCACCTCGTATTGGCCGCGCACCTCGTCGAAGTCGAGCTGCACGAGGTCGTCGACCGATCCGCCCGACGCAGTGTCATGGAAGCCCCATTCGCGCATCTTCAGGCGCGCGGGATCGAAGCCAAAATCGAGGAACTGAATGCCCGAGCGGGCGATCAGGGTCGTCGGGCTGGGATAGCTCGGCAGGCGGGCAAGTTCGCTCATATGACCCTGTGAATTCCGATCTTGAAGTCTAACAGTCAGTGGCCGATCTGCACGTTATAGCTTTTGGTGTCGCCGGGCTGGCTGCCCTTGCACTGCGCGGTGCCGTCGGGACCGACATCGCAGTTTACGACGTTGCGCGCGTAAGTCCGGCCGTCGCCGCATTTCGGATTAGCCTTCTCCTCAATCACCAGCTTGCCGTTGTCCCAACGCGCCTCGGCCGGCGCCTCGCAGGTCGTGCCGTTCTTCTGCACGAAGCTCACCTTGCCCTTGCCTTTGTCGTCGAGCGTGTACTCGGGCTTGATATCTTTCTCGCCTTGCGGCGTTGCAAGACCCGTCCGCGATTTCCAGTCGCCGCGCAGGAAGGCGAGGTCCTGGTTCTTCTTGGCATCCGGCGGCACGACCATCGGCTTGGGCGAGTCCTTGTCTTTGTCGGCGCCCTTGTTCGTGCCTTGGTCCGCGCCTTTGTCGCCAGGTCCGTCCGGACCTTTGTCCGCGGCGCCTTTATCCTTATCCTTGTCGGCCAGTTCGGCGATGCCTTTGCCGTCGAGACCTTTGCCGTCGCCGCGTTCGATCGGCACGCCGGGGACGGCGCCCACGATCACACCGTCGGGACCGATGACGCCGGCCGAGCAATCGCCGCCCTTACGGGAGAGTTCGTCGGTGAGGCGTGCTAATTCAAGACGCAGGTCTTCATTATGTTGCTGCAACGTAGTGACGCGTGCCTGTTGCAGGTCGAGCGGCTGGCGCACGGCCATGCTGAAGGCGCGTTCGCGCGCTTCGGCTTCGAGGCGCGGCTCGAGATGCGGCAGATAGGGCCGTACGAACCAGGCGAGCAGCGCCAGCAACGCCAACAGCAGCGCGGCGAGCAGCAGCCACTGCCACCACACCGTGCGCGCGCCTGCCGGCAGAATCGCCGCCGGTGCCGAGGCCATGACGGCTTCCGGCAAAATAGCTGCGGGCCGCGGCGGCGCGGGCGGGCTCGCGAGAAAGACGCCGGGCAGGGCGGCATCGGCCGAGAAGCCCCAGAAGGTCATCACCGGCTTGCCGTCGACGACGTGCAGCGTCTCCTCGCCGGGCGCGGTCAGCGCGTGCCGCAGCAGGCGCGAGAAATTGCGCTCGGCGCTGGAGCGCTCGGGCGCTTCCATGTCGTCGGCCAGCTTGGCGAGATCAGCGTGCAGGCGATGCACCCTGTCGAGTACCTGGGCACGTTCGGTCTCGCCGAGATCGGACAGGCGCCGGGCCTCGCCGTCGAACGGCGCGTACCAGGCGATGGTGCGGCCCGAGGGATCGACTTCCGGGATCGCCAGCAGGTCGGCGTGCTCGCGCGACAGGCGTTGGGCGATCGCCGCGCGCAGCTGTCCGGCCGCGCGCCACACCGGGTCGCCCGCCAGGCCGAGCGCCCGATAGCGCTGCAGCGGCTCGCTGCCGAGAAGCGGACCAGCGGCCATCAGGTCAGCGCCCGCCACGCGGGCATGACATCGCGTACATCCATTGAGTGCCCCACATCTCACCTGTTACGACGACATCGACCGAATAATCCCCGGCCACCGGATTCCAGTCGAAACCGAAGCCGCCGCGTCCGCTGCGGGGGCCGCCAGTTCCGGCAAGCACCTGGCCACGATAGATCACCTTTATATCGTCGGGTTTGACATAGAGGTTGTAGTTGATGCCGACAAAACCCGGCTTCTCTCCCAGATAGTGTTTGTGGCGCGTGACGCCTTCACCACCGGAATTGCCCGTCCAGTCGCACGGCAGCATGCCAGGCGGCGGCCGATTGGTGGGTGGCGCGTTCGCCACCTGGGGTGGCGGCGGCGGGGCGGGTTTCGGAACGGGCGGCGGCGGCGGCGCCTGCGCGACCTTGGGCTCTGGAGGCTTGCACATCGTCTCCTTGCCCTTGAGATCGTCTTGGAGCGCCGCGAGCTCGACCTTGAGTTTCTGTTCGTCGGCCTGCGCATCGTCGAGCGAGGCCTTCAGCACCGGCGTCGGATCGGGCGGTGCTTCGGGTGCAGGCGGCGCGGGCGTTTCCTGGGTCGCGAGGCTGACCGACGGATCGACCGGCGCACAGGCACGCAGCAGCCACGAGGTGATCAGCAGCAGGAGCAGCAGCATCAAGCCAAACAGCAGGCCGCTCAGCCAGCGTGACCAGCCAAGCCGTGCGGGCAGCAGGGCCGCCGGCGCACTTGCCAGTGCCGCCATGGGAGGTGCGGGCGGCGCCACGGCCGGCAAGGGCGGCGGCGTGAAGCCCTGAAGGCTCGCCGCCGCATCGGCTTCGTAGCCCCAGGCCGTGATCACTGGTTGGCCGTCGACGAGATAGATGAAATTGTCGGAGGGGCGGCTGGTCGCGAGCTGCAGCGAGCGGCCGATCAACTGTGCTTCATCGCTCGACGGTGAGGCCGCGAGTTGCGTGCCGAGGCCGCGAATGGCGTCGAGATGGGCGTCGACCGTCTGCAGTGCTGCCGCGCGTTCGCCCTCGCTCACGTCGGCGAGACGACGGACGTCGCCGTGCTGGGCCGCGTACCAGTCGATGCCGTCACCGCCCTCGCGCAGTTGCGGCTCGGCCAGCAGGTTCGCCGGCCCGTCGCCCAGGCGACGCCGGATCACTGCCAGCAATTGGCCGGCGACCGCATGCAGGGGATCGCCGCGCACACCCAAAGGTCGCACGCCCAGACGCGTCGTGAGGATCAGAGTGGGGCGGTCGCCCATTCCATCAAGCCAGAGTTTTCGAGGACACTATAATATGAGTCGGGGATTCGGACTTGTTTATGGTCGGTGATGGTTCGCGGCCAGACGCTGCCACGAGATTCCTGCCGGCGGGATAAAAGACTTGCGCAGCCTCTCCTGTCATCGCATCCTTGATTTGCGACTAATTCGCAATATCAATTGAGGGCGCCAGATGGAAAACCTTCCAGATCAAGGGCTTAGGATCCCGTATCAGGCTCCGCAGCGGGGCTGCGGCCGGCCGAACTGCGCCTGCGCCCTGCCGATGGGCGAGCGCTTCGTGCTGTGGGCGTTGCGCCAGTGGGAGCAGGACCGGGCGCTGCCCTGCGAAGGCTCGGCGCTGCATGAAGGCTTCAAGTGTGCGGGTCTTCTCGACGCCCTGCCGGATTTCGCCATCGCCATGGATGCGTTCCTGTTCGGCGCGCGCCGCGCCATCGATATCCACCAGCCGACCTGCTCGCAGGTGAGCTGCGACGAGGCGACCCTGGTGGCGTTGTGTGGCTTGGCCCAGGGCGACCTCGATGCGCCGCTCGCACGCTCGCTCGCCGTCCTGATGGCGCCGACGGCGTCGCGGGTGGCAGGTATCCGCCTCAAGGCCTTCGCGGTGGCGCTCGCTCAGGCGGGACTGCGGCTGTCGCCGGCGCCCGGCGATGCCGGTTCGAAGCTGAACTAATGGACTGCCGCGATCGCGATCGACTGGAGGAGCTGCACCGCGCCATGCGCCTGCTCGCCGATGCGGTGGAACAGCTGCCCGACGAATGCTCCGACGTCTCGGCCAACGCGCTGCTCAATGTCGCCGTCGAGGCGGTGGTCGAGGATGTCGGCTGTGCCCAGGCCGGACGCATCTTCTCGCGGCTCGCCGAATTTCTGCATCGCGGCCGCCAGCCGTCGGTCGCCAACGCGCTCTCGCTGACGGACTTCGATGCCTAAATTTTAGATCTCGATACGGCTGCCCAGCTCGACCACGCGGTTGGCGGGCAGTTGGAAGAAGTCACCGGCGTTGGACGCGACCCTCGCCAGCACCAGGAACAATTTCTCCTGCCAGCGCGGCAGCAGCGGACGGCTTGCGGCCACGAAGCTGTTGCGGCCGACGAAGTAGGACGTGCGCATCGGATCGAACGGCACGCCGCGATCGGCGAGCGGCGCCAGGTCGCGCGGCACGTCGGGCTGTTCCATGAAGCCGTAGCGCAGGATCACGTGATGGATGCCCTTGCCGAGATGGGCGACCGAGGCGCGCGCATTGGGCGGCACGTAAGGCTCGTCGGGCACCTGCACGGTCAGCAGCACGACCTGCTCGTGCAGCACTTCGTTATGCTTCAGATTATGCAGCAGCCCGTTGGGCGCGTTGCCGGAAAAAGCCGTGAGATAGACCGCGGTGCCTTGCGGGCGATGGACCCGGCCGGGGCCGATGCTGCCCAGCAAGGTCTCCATCGGCAGTGCGCCTTCCTTCTCGCGCGCCGCCACGGCCATGCGGCCCTTCAGCCAGGTCCACATGGCGGTGAAGATGGCCATCGCCAGGACCAGCGGCACCCAGCCGCCCTGCAGGAACTTCACCATGTTGGCCGAAATCAGGGTCGCGTCGACGGCCGCGAAGCTGCCCAGCACGACGATCGTGCGCAGCCAGCTCCACTTCCAGACGCGCAGTGCCAGGACGGAGACCAGCACGGTGGTGACCAGCATGGTGCCGGTGACGGCGATGCCGTAGGCCGCGCCGAGATTGGTCGACGACTTGAACGACAGCACCAGCGCCACGACACCGGCCAACTGCATCCAGTTGATCGCCGGCACGTAGATCTGGCCGTGCTCGCTGGCTGAAGTGTGGGTGATGCGCACGCGCGGGCTGAGGCCGAGCAACGCGGCCTGCTGCGCCATCGAGAAGGCGCCCGAGATCGTGGCCTGCGAGGCGATGACCGCGGCCGCCGTCGCGAGACCGACCATCGGATAGAGCGCCCAGGTCGGCGCCAGCAGGAAGAAGGGATTGTCGAGCGCGGCCGGATCGGCGAGCAGCAGTGCGCCCTGGCCGTAATAGTTCGCCAGCAGCGACGGCAGCACGACGATCAGCCAAGCCATGCGGATGGGCTTGGGGCCGAAATGGCCCATGTCGGCGTAGAGCGCCTCGGCGCCCGTCACCGCGAGGGTCACGCCGCCCAGGGCGACGAAGGCGACAAAGCCGTGGCGCACCATGAAGTCGACGGCATACAGCGGCGAGAGGGCGGCGAGCACGGCCGGCCCGAGGAAGACCTGCTTCACGCCCAACACGAGGATCACGAGGAACCACAGCATCATGACGGGTCCGAACCAGCGGCCGACACCAGCGGTGCCGTAGTGCTGGATGGCAAACAGGCCGACCAGCACGCCGAGGGAAATCGGGATGATCACCGGCTCGAGCGCGGGTGTTGCAGTGTTGAGGCCTTCGACGGCGCTCAGCACGGACATCGCGGGCGTCAGCAAACAGTCGCCATAGAAGAGGGCGGCGCCCGCCATGCCGAGCATGAGATAGAGCGTACGACGGCGGGCCGAGATCTCGGTGCGGCGCGAGACCAGGGCCATCAGGGCCAGCACGCCGCCTTCGCCGCGGTTGTCGGCGCGCATCACCACCATCACGTACTTCAGCGTCACGATCACGATCAGCGCCCAGGTGATCAGCGACAGGATGCCCAGCACGTCCTCGTGCACGGGTTTCAGTCCCGTGTACTCGCTGAAGCACTCCTTGACCGTGTAGAGCGGGCTGGTGCCGATATCGCCGAACACGACGCCGAGCGCAGCCATTGTGAGGCCGGCCATACGCTTGCGGCTCACCTTGGACGGCGTTCCGTTCTCCGACATCTCGCTGATGTACCTTCCCCAACCGCACGCCCGACTGAGGCGGAGGCGGCGGGCGGGTATTGCTCCGCAGCGAAGCGGGGTCAATGGCCTTTTTGGCCCCTTGGAGCCGGGATTTCACCGGATTGCATTCAATATGAAGCCCAATCCGGCGCCAATTTTCCTATGCGTCGAGAACGACGGATAGCCTTGGCACCAGCTCCGCGGGGGTCGTCGAGGCATTCCCAACCGAAGCGGCGTGCAATGAGGGCGCCCCCCTCAGGTTGGCCGACATCAAGGCGATCATGGCCAAACACGTACATCTTCACGTCAGTAGTGAGGCGAAAAACTATGCGGCTCCTATGGGCGGGGCAAATCAGCCTAATAGAACCCGAATGGAGCGCTGCGATAGGTGAAAGGCTCGACCGCTTGGTCAAAGGGGGCGTCATGGCGTTTCGTTCGTTTGGCTTTCACCTGCTTGTTCGCGTTGTCTTGATCTCCATCGGGTTCGTCATGGGCTTCGGCCTTGAGGGACATGCGCAGACAATCAACCCGCCAGCAGGTCAACTGACCAGTACGGAGGGAAAGGCGATCTTTCCGTTCTTCCACGGTTCGAAGGTCGGCGATATCTGCAATCCGTACGTCGACTACAACTGCGTGGCCAGCGAGGCCACGATCAAGGCGGCGCAAGAAGCGGCAGCCAAGAGCGGAAACTGCGACCCATACCTCGAGTACAAATGCCTCGACACCTAATCTAGGCGACGATTTTTTTACGCGCTTCTTCCGCTACTACCAGCTTGAATGGGGCAGGTCTGGCCCACCGAGCGATCCGAATGCGCCGCCGTCGGCGCGCGATGCCGCCGCCTGGCCGAAATCGCCGGTCGGGACACCCCCGATGCCCTATATCGACTTCCCCTATGGCGGCACCCCTAACATAGGGACGACGCGGCCCAACTCGGTCGACAGCCCGTTCATGGCGGCGGTCGCGAATACGTCGCTCGGCAAATGGATGCAGGACGCGCACATCCAGGTCTACGGCTGGCTCAACGGCGGCTTCAACCTGAGCACCAATCAAAATCAGCCCGGCGGCAACGCCCCCATCGGCTACGCCTACACCCCCAACACCGTACAGCTCGACCAGGCCGTCATTTACATCGAGAGGCTTCCCGATACGGTGCAGAAGGATCACGTCGATTGGGGCTTTCGCCTGTCAGCGCTTTATGGCGAGAACTACCGCTACACCAACTCCTACGGCCTTCTCAGCGACCAGTTCAATGGCAGGAACCAGATCAACGGCTTCGATTTTCCGATGGTCTATGGCGACATCTACATTCCGCAAGTCGCCGAAGGCCTCAATGTCCGGATCGGGCGTTACATTTCGGTCCCCGACATCGAAGCGCAGCTCGCACCGAACAACTTCACATATACGCATTCGTTGACCTACACGGTGGACAACTACACCAATACCGGCATCCTGACCTCGCTTGCCCTGACGAAAAACGTGATGGTGCAGCTGGGCATCGACACCGGCACAGAGACGCCCCTCTGGAACCACGGTGTGACCATCCCAAACCCCATGCCGAATGCCTTGTACCCTGGCACGACAATGCTGAAGGATCCGGGAAACCAACCCAGCCTGGCCTTTTGCCTCCGCTTTACGAGCGACAGCGGCAACGACTCTTTTTATCCGTGCGTCGACGGCATCAACAACGGAGCCTGGGGTTATAACAACCTCCAGTGGCACGGATTTACCTACTACCACAAATTCAACGAATACTGGAACCTTGCCTTCGAGGCCTACTGGCTTTCGGAAAATGGAATTCCCAATCTCAGGAACGCCGCCGCGCAGGCAATCGTCGCGGGTGGAGGCACGCCCTTTTCTCCGCAGTATGTTAATTTCAACGCGCCGCCTCAGGCTTACTGCGCTGATGCAAACGCGCTCTCTTGCACGGGCAACGCCTACGGCCTTTTGGCTTATATCAACTACTCTCCGGACAAGATGAACAACTTCTCATTCCGGCCCGAGATCTATGACGACCCGAACGGTTGGCGGACGGCCACCGGCGTTCCGACGCGCTACTACGCCGCTACGCTCGGCTGGCAGCATTTCTTCTCGCCGCAATTTGAAGTCCGGCCCGAGATCTCGTTTTGGCACTCCGAGGCCGGCGCTGGCTACACCGGCCCCTTCACTGGCGCCTTCAATGGCGGCACGAAGGCCGACATGTTCATGTTCGCCATGGACGCCATCGTGCACTTCTAGATCTGACAAGGCGCCGCCGCCGGCACTAGGCTGATATGGACCCCGAGATCGAGCTGCCAGTTCGGTCTCGGGCTCCAGGCGAGCGCGAAGTTGCTATGCCTCAAGCCGATTCCTACGCCGTTCATACGGTACGCGCTAACGCCACCTCTCGAATTCCTACGCCTGGATCGCATTGTATGCGGGCGGTCCGCTTCCTGCGGGCGATGAGGAGTCAATGTTCGAACTTCTGTTTTTCGGGGTCGGTGTCCTGCTGTTTTGCCTGTTGATCGCCTACGATCGCCTGTCCAACAGGCTGTGACGGCGAGTCGTCGGTCGAGCTACTGGTCGACGACTTCTACATGCACAAGCAGATCGGCCGGCCGCGCTAGAAAAATCCTAGGGAATTCCTATGGCCGCGGGCTTTCTTCGGTCTCGCTTTCTTATGGGGGGGCGCTCCACGTTGGTGGCTCATCGAGGGAAGTCGCCATGTTCAATCCCGCTTCGTCTTTTGCTGCCACCGTTCAGAAGGTCGGCGAGGCGCCGGCTGCGCGAAAAGTGACTTTCGAGATCGGTGTGATCCTCGCATTGCACCTGGCGTTCGCGCTGGTGGTGACGGCCGTCCTGCAGTCCTTCGGTGAATTCTAGGGAGGAATGGCAATCGGCTTGATGCAGATCAAGTCGCAGGGGCACGGATTTAATATGGGTTCCTTATGGCCCGTTCTCTCCAACACCCTCGAAATCCTATGTCCTGTCGCGTGAAAACCCCGCCCTCGTCACGACTGGGAGCGCTTCGATGCTCGATGTAATCCTCTTGGCTGCCGGCTGCGGCTGCTTCGGCCTCGCCATCGCTTACGCCCACGCCTGCGACCGGCTGTAGGAGGCCTGCGATGTTGATCGACCTCATTCTCGGCGGCGCCGTGACGCTCGGCCTGCTGGGCTACCTGATCTACGCGCTGCTGCGGCCCGAGCGCTTCTAAAGGCCATTGCTGAGGAATTTCCATGACGTCCAACGGTTGGCTCCAGATCGCGCTGTTCTGCGTGGTCGTCGCGGCAGTGGTGAAGCCGCTCGGCGGCTACATGACGCGCGTCTTTGCCGGCGAGCGCACTTTGCTGGCGCCGGTGCTCGGTCCGCTCGAGCGGCTCGCCTATCGCCTGGGCGGCGTCGACGAACGGCAGGAGCAGGGCTGGCTCGCCTATGCCATCTCGATGCTGCTGTTCAGCCTGGTGGGCTTCGTCAGCCTCTATGCCCTGATGCGCCTGCAGGCAGTGCCACTGTTCAATCCGGCTGGCCAGGGCGTGGTGGAGGAGGGTCTCGCCTTCAACACGGCGATGAGCTTCGACACCAACACCAACTGGCAGTCCTACGTGCCCGAGACGACGATGAGCTACCTCGTCCAGATGGCGGGGCTTACGGTGCATAATTTCGTCTCCGCCGCGACCGGCATTGCGCTGGCGATCGCGCTGGTGCGCGGCTTCGCGCGCCGCTCGGCCAAGACCATCGGAAACTTCTGGGTCGATCTGGTGCGCTGCACGCTCTACGTCCTGTTGCCGCTCTCGATCGTGGCCGCGCTGTTCTTCGTCTGGCAGGGCATGCCGCAGAACCTCGGCGCCTACACCGAGGTCACCACCCTGGAGGGCGCCAAGCAGGTGATCGCCCAGGGCCCTGTCGCCTCGCAGGAAGCGATCAAGATGCTGGGCACCAACGGCGGCGGCTTCTTCAACGCCAACTCCGCCCATCCATTCGAGAACCCGAACGAGCTCACGAATTTCGTGCAGATGGTGCTGATCTTCGCGATCGGTGCGGCCCTCACCAACGTCTTCGGTCGCATGGTCGGCGACCAGCGCCAGGGCTGGGCGGTGTTCGCGGTCATGGCCTTCCTCTTCCTGGGCGGCGTCACGCTGGCCTACTGGGCGGAAGCCGGGGGCAATCCTGCGATCGCCCATCTCGGCGTCGACGGCGGCAACATGGAAGGCAAGGAAGTCCGCTTCGGCATCGCCAATTCGGCGCTGTTCGCCACGGTGACCACCGATGCCTCGTGCGGCGCGGTCAATGCGATGCACGATAGTTTCACGCCGCTCGGCGGCCTGGTGCCGCTGTTCAACATCCAGCTGGGCGAGATCATCGTGGGCGGCGTCGGCGCCGGCCTTTACGGCATGCTGCTGTTCGCCATCATCTCGGTGTTCGTGGCGGGCCTGATGGTCGGCCGCACACCCGAATATATCGGCAAGAAGATCGAGGCCAAGGAAGTGAAGATGGCGATGCTGGCCATCCTGGTCCTGCCGCTGTCCATCCTGGGGTTCACCGCCGTCGCCACCGTCGTCGAGGCCGGCCTCGCGGGCGTGGCCAACGCCGGGCCGCACGGCTTCTCGGAGATCCTCTACGCCTACACGTCGGCCACCGGGAACAACGGCTCGGCCTTCGCCGGCCTCAGCGCCAACACGCTCTTCTACAATTCGACCATTGGTCTGGCGATGTTCATCGGCCGCTTCCTGATGATCGTGCCGATGATCGCCATCGCGGGCTCGCTGGCCTCGAAGAAGATCGTGCCTGCCTCGGGCGGCACCTTCCCGACGCATGGGCCGGTGTTCGTCGGGCTGGTGGTCGGCGTCATCCTGATCGTGGGCGGACTCACCTTCTTTCCGGCGCTCGCACTCGGCCCCTTGGTCGAGCACCTGTCGATGAACGCCGGCACGCTTTTCTAGGAGCCATCATGGCCTTCTCCAAACAGATCCTGGGTCCCGCGGTGTTCGACGCGGTCAAGAAGCTCGACCCGCGCGTGATGGTGCGCAATCCCGTGATGTTCACGGTCGAGGTCGTGGCCGTCCTGACCACGGTCCTCTTCGTGCGCGACATCGTGCGCGGCCAGGGCGGGCTGGGCTTTGCCTTCCAGATAAACCTCTGGCTCTGGTTCACCGTGCTGTTCGCGAACTTCGCCGAGGCCGTCGCCGAAGGCCGCGGCAAGGCGCAGGCCGCGACCTTGCGCAAGGCCAAGACCGACACGGTGGCCAAGCGGCTGGCCGACGTCTCCGCTACGCAATGGGAGAGTGTGCCGGCGGCGCAGCTGCGCCGGGACGACATCGTGCTGGTCGAGACCGGCGACTTCATTCCGTCCGACGGCGACGTGATCGAGGGCATGGCCTCGGTCAACGAGGCCGCGATCACCGGCGAATCGGCGCCGGTCATCCGCGAGAGCGGCGGCGATCGCTCGGCCGTCACCGGCGGCACGCAGGTTATCTCCGACTGGATCAAGGTGCGCATCACCGCCCAGCCCGGCTCGACCTTCCTCGATCGCATGATCGCGCTGGTCGAGGGCGCCGAGCGCCAGAAGACGCCGAACGAGATCGCGCTCAACATCCTGCTGGCCGGCCTTACGATCATCTTCGTCTTCTCGGTCGCGAGCATCCCGAGCTTCGTGGCGTACGCCGGCGGCACGATGAGCGTGCTGGTGCTGGTGGCGCTGTTCGTCACCCTGATCCCGACCACGATCGGCGCGCTGCTGTCGGCCATCGGCATCGCCGGCATGGACCGGCTGGTGCGCTTCAACGTGCTGGCCATGTCGGGCCGCGCCGTCGAGGCGGCTGGCGACGTCGATACCTTGCTGCTCGACAAGACCGGCACCATCACGCTCGGCAACCGGCAGGCTGCTGAGTTCCTGCCGATCACCGGGGTCGGCGAACGCGAATTGGCCGATACGGCGCAGCTTGCCTCGCTGTCGGACGAGACGCCGGAGGGCCGCTCGATCGTCGTGCTGGCCAAGGAGAAGTACAATATCCGCGGCCGCGAGATGGCCCCGCTGCACGCGCACTTCATTCCGTTCTCCGCCCACACGCGGCTGAGCGGCATCGATCTCGACGGTTCCTCGATCCGCAAGGGCGCCGTCGATGCGGTCATCGCTCATGTTCAGGCCAACGAAAAGGCACCGGCCGCGGCGCGCGAGATCGTGAGCATCGCCGAGAAAGTCTCCCGGGCCGGCGGCACGCCGCTCGCCGTCTCCCGGGACGGCAAGCTGTTGGGGGTGATCCACCTCAAGGACATCGTCAAAGGAGGCATCCGCGACCGCTTCTCCACCTTGCGGAAGATGGGCATCCGCACGGTCATGATCACCGGCGACAATCCGCTCACGGCGGCGGCGATCGCGGCGGAAGCCGGCGTCGACGATTTCCTGGCGCAGGCGACGCCCGAGGCCAAGCTCAAGCTGATCCGCGACGAGCAGGCCCAGGGCAAGCTGGTGGCGATGTGCGGCGACGGCACCAACGATGCGCCCGCACTCGCCCAGGCCGATGTCGGCGTGGCGATGAACACCGGCACCATGGCGGCGCGCGAGGCCGGCAACATGGTCGACCTCGACAGCGATCCGGCCAAGCTGATCGAGATCGTCGAGATCGGCAAGCAGCTGCTGATGACGCGCGGCGCGCTCACCACTTTCTCGATCGCCAACGACGTCGCCAAGTACTTCGCCATCATCCCGGCGATGTTCCTGGCCTTCTATCCGCAGCTCCAGGCGCTGAACGTGATGCACCTGCGCACGCCGCAGAGCGCCATCCTGTCGGCGATCATCTTCAACGCTTTGGTGATCATCGCGCTGATCCCGCTGGCGCTGCGCGGCGTGCGGTACCGCCCGTCCGGCGCCTCGGTGGTGCTGCTGCGCAATCTGCTGGTCTATGGCCTGGGCGGCGTGATCGTGCCCTTCGTCGGCATCAAGCTGATCGACATGGCGGTCGCTGCCATTGGCCTCGCGTGAGGAGCGCATCATGTTGAAGGAAATCCGCCCCGCCCTCGTGATGATGGCGTTTCTGACCGTCCTGACGGGCTTCGCCTATCCGCTGGCGATGACCGGTGTCGCCAAGGTGCTGTTCCCGCATCAGGCTGGCGGCAGTCTGGTCGAGAAAAACGGCAAGGTGATCGGCTCGGCATTGATCGGGCAGAACTTCTCGGAGGACAAATATTTCCATGGCCGTCCGTCGGCCACGACCGACACCGACCCGAAGGACCCGACCAAGACCGTGCCGGCGCCCTACAACGCCGCCAACTCGGCCGGCAGCAACGCCGGCCCTACGTCCAAGGCGCTGGTCGAGCGCGTCCAGGCCGACGTCGCCAGGCTCAAGGCGGAAAATCCGAAGGACGCCGTGCCGGTCGATCTCGTCACCACGTCTGCGAGCGGCCTCGATCCGCACATCACGCCGGAAGCCGCCTTCTTCCAGGTGCCGAGGGTGGCCAAGGCGCGCGGCCTCGAGGAGACGATCGTGCGCCGCCAGGTCCAGCTTCATCTCGAGGGCCGCACTTTCGGCATCCTGGGAGAGCCGAGGGTCAACGTGCTGGCGCTCAACATGGCGCTCGACGCTCTGGGGGCACGGTGACATCCTTTGCGCCCAATGGCCGGCGCACCCGTTGAAACACGCCCCTCGCCCGACGCGCTGCTGAAGGCAGCGGAGCGCGAGTCGCGCGGCACGTTCAAGATCTTTTTCGGTGCCGCGCCCGGCGTCGGCAAGACCTACGAGATGCTGACTTCCGCTCGCCGCCGCAAGGACGAGGGCGTCGACGTCGTAATCGGGCTCGTCGAGACGCACGGCCGTGCTGAGACCGAGGCACAGAGGGTGGGTCTCGAGGTCGTGCCGCGCCGCCAGGTCGAGTATCGCGGCACCACGCTCGAGGAGATGGATCTTGATGCGATCCTGAAGCGCCGGCCAAAGCTAGTCCTGGTCGACGAACTCGCGCACAGCAACGCGCCGGGCAGCCGGCATCCCAAGCGCTATCTCGATGTCGAGGAACTGCTGGCGGCCGGCATCGACGTCTATTCGACGATGAACGTCCAGCACGTCGAAAGTCTCAACGACGTGGTGGCGCGCATCACCCGCATCCGCGTGCGCGAGACCGTGCCCGACTCGGTCGTCGACCAGGCCGACGAGGTCGAGCTGGTCGATCTCACGCCCAACGACCTGATCGCGCGACTGGGCGAGGGCAAGGTCTATGTGCGCGAGCAGGCGCAGCGCGCGCTGCGCCACTATTTCTCGCCGGGCAATCTCACGGCGCTGCGCGAGCTGGCGCTGCGGCGCACCGCCGAGCGGGTCGACGAGCAGATGCGCAGCTACATGCGCGAGCATGCCATCGTGGGGCCGTGGGGCGCCGGCGAACGGGTGATCGTCTGCGTCGATCCCGGGCCCGATTCCGCCAACACGGTGCGCGCCGCCAAGCGCACCGCCGACGGCCTCGATGCCGAGCTGATCGCGCTCTATGTCGAGACCGACCGGCACACGCTGCTGAGCGAGGTCGAGCTCACGCGACTGGCCGAGGCGCTGCGGCTGGCCGAGCAGCTGGGCGCCGAAGTCGCGCGGTTGCCGGGCCGCACGGTGGTCGAGGAGGTGCTGGCCTTCGCGCGCTCGCGCAACGCCACGCGCGTCGTGGTCGGCAAATCGCGCCGCTCGCGCTGGTTCGAACTGCGCCACGGCTCGGTGGTCGATGCGCTGGTGCGCAGCGGCTCCGGCATCGCCGTCGAGGTGGCGGCCTCTTCCAGCGACGCGCCCGAGCCGCTGGGGCCGATCGACTGGCTGTTCGGGGCGCCGCGCACCATCGGCCCCTATTTCGAAGGCCTGCTGACGACGGCGGTGGCGACCGGTGTCGGCATGGTCGTCGATACCTACGTCAGGCTGCCCAATGTCTCGCTGATCTTCGTCGTGCCGGTGCTGGTGGCGGCGGCGCGGCATGGGCTGGTGCCGTCGCTCTGGGTCTCGCTCGCCTCGGTGCTGAGCTATAACTTCTTCTTCCTGCCGCCGCTCTACGAATTCACCATCTCCGATCCCGCCAATGTCGTGGCGCTGTTCTTTTTCATGGTGGTGGCGGTGGTGGCGAGCGCGCTCGGCACGCGCTCTCGCGCGCAGGCCCAGGCGGCTCGCCGCGAAGCGCGCACCACCGCCGATCTCTACGCCTTTAGCCGCAAGATCGCGGGCGTGATCGAACTCGACGATCTCCTCTGGATCGTCGTCACCCATCTCGCGCGCCTGCTCGGCGCCGAAGTCGCCATCTTGATGCCGGAGAAGACACCCCTCGAGGCGGGCAAGCTGATGGTGCGCGCGGCCTTTCCTCCCGATGGCCAGTTGAGTGACGCCGATCTCGCCGCCGCCCACTGGTCATGGGATTCGGAGCGGCCGACCGGCAAGGGCACCGACACCTTGCCTGGCGGGCGCTGGCTGTTCGTGCCCATCCGCACCAGCCGGTCGGCGATCGGGGTTCTGGGCATCCTGCCCAAGGCGGAGGCAGGCGAACTGTCCGCGCCCGAGCGACGGCTGCTCGAAGCGGTCGGTAACCAGGCGGCAGTCGGCATCGAGAGGGTGGCGCTGGCCGCCGACATCGATCAGGCGCGGATCGGCGCCGAACGGGAGCGGCTGCGCTCGGCGATGCTGACCTCGGTGTCGCACGATCTGCGCACGCCGCTCGCCTCGATCATCGGCGCGCTGTCGAGCCTGCAGAGCTATCGCGACCGCTACGACGTGGCCACGCGCGACGAGCTTCTGGGCACGGCGCTGAGCGAGGCCGAGAGGCTCGACCGCTTCGTCGGCAACCTGCTCGACATGACGCGGCTCGATGCCGGCGTGATCGTGCCCAAGCGCGAGGCGGTCGAGGTCGGCGATCTTGTCTCCACGACTTTGCGTCGCGCGATGCCGCTGCTGAAGGACCGCCAGGTTTCCTCCCACGTGGCGCCCGACCTGCCATCCCTGTCGCTCGATTTTGTGCTGGCCGAGCAGACGCTGTTCAATCTGCTCGACAATGCCGCGAAATATTCGCCGCCCGGCGGCCGCATCGAGATCGAGGCGCGGCGCGCCGGCGAGCGGGTCGAGATCGCCGTGCGCGACGAGGGGCCCGGCATCCCGCCGCAGGCGCTCGAGCAGATCTTCGACAAGTTCTATCGTGCCGACGACGGCGACCGGCGCCGCGCCGGCACGGGCCTGGGCCTTGCCATCGCGCGCGGCTTCCTCGAGGCGCACGGCGGTACCATCGTGGCGCGCAACCGCGCCGACCGCAGTGGCGCGGAGTTCGTGATAAGCTATCCCGCATCATGACCGGAGACGCCGCCACCATCCTGATCGTCGAGGACGAGCCGCCGATTCGCCGGCTGCTGCGCACGACGCTCGACGTGCACGACTATCGGACCCTGGAGGCGCAGTCGGGCGCCGAGGCCTTGTCGGCGCTGCGCCACCACCGGCCTGATCTGGTGCTGCTCGACCTCGGCCTGCCCGACATCGACGGGCTGGCGCTGATCGGCAAGATCCGCGAGCTGGGGCCGGTACCGATCGTCGTGCTGTCGAGCCGCGGCGACGAGGCGGCCAAGGTGCAGGCGCTCGACCTCGGCGCCGACGACTATGTCACCAAGCCGTTCGGCGCCGACGAGTTGCTGGCCCGCATCCGCGCCGCGCTGCGCCATCGGCTGCAGCAGCAGGGCGCGGATCGCGGCTTCACCAGCGACGATCTCTCGGTCGATCTGGTGCGCCGCCTGGTGAAGCGCGGGCCCGAGGACATCAAGCTGTCGCCCAAGGAATACGACATCCTCGAACAACTTGTGATCCATGCCGGCAAGGTGCTGACCCACAAGCACTTGCTGCGCGAGGTCTGGCGCGACGAGTCGGTCGATCCGCAATATTTGCGCGTCTACGTCCGCCAGCTCCGCCAGAAGATCGAAGCCGATCCCTCGACGCCACGCCACGTGCTGACCGAGCCGGGTGTCGGCTATCGGCTGGTCTAGAGGTCCCTTCCTCCCCCGTCATACGGGGGAGGGACAAGGGATGGGTATTGACAAATATTGCGAAATAAGCAATATATGTAAATTGCTCTATTCATCGTCCGGAAGGAGCCAAAGCCGTCGCCCTGCATCTAGAGGTGGTCCATTATTTTTCCATTTCTTTAATGGCGTGGTTGCGATAATCACACCATATCTTGAGCGTCAGAAGCGTCGGGCGATGCCGGCGTAGATTTGATAGGGCGTCGCGGCCGGCACCAGCCCGATATAGACGCCGACGTCGAACTGAAGATTCGGGCGCGGGCTCCAGGCCAAAGCGAAGTCGAGCGTATAGACGTCGCGCACGTCGGCACGGGTCGACCAGCCGGCGTAGATTTCCGCGTAGGCTGTCACCCCGTCGAAAATCTGCCGGCTGACGTTCACCAGGGCCGGCAAGTTCACATGGTAGCCGTTGTCGTTGGGGTTCTTGGCGATGTCGATCTGGCCCATGACGATCGCGGTGAAGCCCGCGGGCAGGGGGATGGCGAGCGGTGCGGCCATGCCACCTTCGACTACCCTGTTGCCGATCCCCTGCGGTGCCGTCGGCCACTTGATGTAGGGCATGAGCGCCAACGCCGGTTCGCCGCCGGCATTGCCGAACAGGTTGAGCTTGGCGCGTGTGACGATGTCGCCCACGCCGGTCACTGTCGTGGTGGCGCCGGTGCTGCGCACAGTGGTCTGGACGCTATTGTAGATCGGCAGATTGAGTTCGAGATCGAGATTGTCCCGCACGCCCATCTTGAAAGTCGGGTTGCCGACGGTCCAGGCGTCGATATTCACGCCGGGTGTGCTGCTGCCATCGAAACTGTGCAGGAAGAGATCGCTCTCGATCTGGAAGTGCCCGGCATCGACCGTGTAGGGCACGTTCGACTTGGTCGGCCGGTCGGTGTTGAAGTCCCGCATCTTGTCGGTCGGGACGGGATTGAACAGGCTGTAAGACGCGCTGTCCTGGGCGGCAGCCGAGCTCGCGAACGACAGGAGGCAAGCCACCACGCCCGCCCATCGCATCGCAATCGTCGCCACCGCCGATCCTCCCCCGCCCAAACATAACGAGGGCGCCGTGGATCGGCCATTGCGGGATCAGCGTGGCGCCAGCATCAGGCGCCGTGTAACCGAATCGAAAGAAACGATATCGAAGCCGGCATCGGCGGCGTGCTGGCGTAGCGTCTCGAGGCAATGGCGGCAGGCGGCGTCCTCCAGCACGACGCGGCCGGTGGCGCCTGTGCGGCGATGGGCGGCGCGCAGGGCCTCGTCGAGTTCGTGGGCGTCGCCGACGTCGATGATCCAGGCGAGGTCGGCGTGCTCGCAGTCGGGCGCCGGCGTGTCGGGCCGGAGCGAGCGTACGCCGCCGCAGCCATGAGACAGGAGGGCGAGGACGAAAGGAAGCGTGTGGCGTCCGATGACGGCCACGTGAGGATTGGGCGTCACGTGGCTCATCGCGATCACGCGGTCCACGGACGCCAGAAGAGAGGGAGGCTCACCATCGCGGGGCATTGTCGGAACTCCTGTGCAGGCGGGTATCAGATAGGCGTGGGAAGCATAGGATTTCGAGACGGAAGCCCGTCCGGCGACGTAGGCGCGCCATAGGAATCGCGCTAGGTTTCGCCTTCAATTCCCGGGAGGAAAAGATGGCCGAGAGCGAGAACTACAAGAAGGGCACCGAGATCCGCCGCCAGCTGATGGGCGCGGCCCACGCCGACAAGATGAACGCCACGGTCTACGACGACCCGATCATGAAGAAGTTCGGCGACTACGCGCGCGAGGCTGTGTTCGGCATGCTGTGGACGCGCCCCGGCCTCGACATGAAGACCAAGACGCTGATCACCGTGATCTCCGACACCTCCCAGGCGCGCTGGCCCGAGCTCGCGATCCATATCCGCATGGCGCGTAACCAGGGCTGGACTGAGGATGAATTGGCAGAGGCGCTGATGCATCTGTGCGGCTATATCGGTCTGCCGTCGGTGCGCGAGGCGCTGCTGGTGGCCAAGGAAGTCTTCCACGAGATGCGAGACGAGAAGTAACATGTTGCTGATGACGACGAGCGATCTGCCGCTGAAGCTGATCGCGCGAGGCAAGGTCCGCGACGTCTACGAGGTCGAGCACGACCGGCTGCTGCTGGTGGCGACCGATCGAGTGAGCGCCTACGACGTGGTGATGGCCGAGCCGATCCCGATGAAGGGAGCCGTGCTGACGCAGACCAGCGCCTGGTGGTTCCGCCAGTTGGGCACCGTCGTCCATCATCACATGATCTCGGCCGATGCCGACGAGATCGTGGCCGCGGTGCCGGCTTTGGCCGGCCATCGCGACCAGCTCGTGGGCCGCGCCATGCTCTGTATGCGCGGCACGGTGTTTCCCATCGAGTGCGTGATCCGCGGCTATCTCTCGGGCTCGGCGTGGCGCGAGTATTCCAAGAGCGGCACGCTGGCCGGCGAGAAACTGCCGGCGGGCCTGCAGGAGAGCGGCGTGATCGAGACGCCGATCTTCAGCCCGGCGACCAAGGCCGAGAGCGGGCACGACGAGAACATCACCGTCGGCCGCATGAAAGAGATCCTGGGCGCTGACGTCACCGACGAACTCGAGCGGCTGACGCGCACCGTCTACACCAGCGGCCGTGACGTCGCGATGGCCAACGGCATCATCATCGCCGACACCAAGTTCGAGTTCGGTCGCGCCAAGAACGGCGAGATCCTGTTGATCGACGAGGTGATGACGCCTGACAGTTCGCGCTTCTGGCCGCTCGATGGCTATGCGCCGGGCAAGCCGCAGCCGAGCTTCGACAAGCAGCCGCTGCGCGACTGGCTCGACGTCGAACGGCATGCCGGCCGCTGGAACGGCGACGCACCGCCGCCCAAGCTGCCGCCGGAAGTCGTCGAGGCGACCAGCAAGCGCTACCTCGAGGCCTATCGCCGGCTGACCGGCATGGAGCTCGGTTAAGCTGCGTCAGCGCTGGGGCAAGGTAAAGCCGTTGTTCCGGAGCTTGCGTTCCAGGGTGGGAATGCCGCCGGCAGTGTTGCCGCGCTGGCATTGATCGACCGCGGCAGCGATGTCGCCGTCGGGAACGCCGCGCTTCGAATTGTAGCTGAGATACTTCAGCGCAAGCTCGGAGAGAGACGCGCAATAAGACGCGTCGTCGGCGAGCGCGGGCAAGGGCGACAGGACGAGGACAATAGCGACAAAGAGACGTTTCACGGAACTTTCCCAGGCATGACATTTGCACCGGCGCGGGTGCTAGATTGCCCGTAGTGTGGGCATTTAAGGAAGGGAACGCCATGGGGGCCGTGGGTCGTATTTCGCTGTTGGCCGTTGCTGTCGCGGGTTTCTGCGCGGCGAGCGCGCAAGCCCAGCAGATGAGCGCCCAGATGAGCGCCACCACGCAGCTCGGCTGGCTGCGCAACGGCGAATACGCGCCGATCATGATTGCCGAGGCCAAGGGCTTCTTCAAAGCCGAAGGCATCGACCACAAGATCGTCGATGGCGGTCCCGGCAAGAATCCGATTCCCATCGTTGCCGTCGGCCAGGCGCAGTTCGGCCTCGCGACCAACGGCATGTCGATCGTGACCGCGCGGCTCGCCAAGGATCCAGTCGATGTCGTGGCGGTGGGCACGCTCTTCCAGCAGGCGCCGACGGCCTACATCTCGATCGCCGCACCCGGCGCGCCGCCGTCCAAGCCCAAGGACATGGAAGGCAAGACGGTCGGCGTGCAGACCGGCACGGAGTATCTGTTTCACGCCTTCGCCAAGAAGAACGGCGTCGATGAATCGAAGGTAAAGCTGATCATCGCGCAGGCGACGGCCGAGCCGCTGATGGTCGGCAAGATGGATTACTTCCTGGCCTGGGTCGTGAACCAGACCTATCAGATCGAACAGGAAGCCGCGAAGCCCGACGCGCCCGCCACGGTGAAAGGCAAGACGTGGCAGGCGCTGAAGCTCAGCGACCTCGGCATTCCTGTTTATGCCGACGTGATCTTCACTTCGGGCGACACGCTCAAGAAGAATCCCGAGCTGGTGAAGCACTATCTCGCGGCCGTGCAGAAGGGCATGCAGTACGGGATCGATCATCCCGACGAGGCCGTGGAGATCCTCTCCAAGTTCCCGGGCCAGACCGAGGATACCAAGAAGCTGGCGTGGCGCTTCAAGCTGCAGAACCCGCTCTACCAGAGCGACTATTCGAAGAAGAACGGGCCGCTCACGATGGATCCGGCGGTATGGACGGCGATGATCGGCTTCCTGAAGGACGGCGATCAGATTCCCAAGACCATCCCGGCCTCGGAGGCAATGACCAACGACTTCTTCGCCAAGAAGTAAGTCGTGGCCGCGCCGATCTCCATCCGCGGCGTCTCGCGGCAGTTCGGCGAGACCTGGGCGCTGCAATCCACGGACCTGGAGATCGCCGCGGGTGAGTTCATCGCCCTCGTCGGACCCTCGGGCTGCGGCAAGACCACCCTGCTGCGCATGGTGGCCGATCTCGTGGCGCCCTCGACCGGCGAAGTGCGGATCGGCAATGACACGGCAGCCGAAGCGCGGCGCAAGCGGTTGCTTGGCCTGGTCTCGCAGCGGCCGGCCGTGTTGCCCTGGAAACGCGCGATCGACGACGTGCGCTTCACCCAGAAGATCGCGGGCCGCGTTGGCTTCGATCCGGCCAAGGTGCTGCGCGAGTTCGGCCTCGAAGGCCACGAGCACAAGCGCGCGCGCCAGCTGTCGGGCGGCATGCTGCAGCGGGTGAACATCGCCTCGGCGATGGCGCACGATCCCTCGGTGCTGCTGATGGACGAGCCGTTCGCCGCCCTCGACGAGATGAAGCGCGAGGAGATCGGCGAGTGGTTCGACCGCGAGCTAGCGCTCCGTCCCAAGACGGTGCTGTTCGTCACCCATCACATCGACGAGGCGGTGATGCTGGCCGACCGGCTGCTGGTCTTCTCGCCGTCGCCCGGCAGGGTGGTCGAGGTCGTTTCAGTCGACGTGCCGCGGCCGCGCGATCCGTCGTTCCGACAGGATCCGCGCTTCGTCGCCATCGCCGCGCATGTACGCGGGCTGCTCATGCACAAGACGTCGGACGCAGCATGAATTCGAGCCTGAGCTGGGCGGTGCGTATCCTGACGCCGATCCTATCGGTGCTGGGCCTGTGGTATCTCGCGATCCTCTTCTCGGGGCTGCCGGCCTTCGTGATCCCGCGGCCCGAGCGGGTGCTCGAGGTGCTGTGGGTCGACCACGCTTTCATCCTCGAGCATCTCTGGGCGACCTTGCAGGTTGCGGCGGTCGGCTTCGTCTGGGCCAACATCGTGGGCATTGGCCTGGCCGTCCTGTTCGACCTGTTGCCGTTCACGCGCCACATGCTGCTGCCCGCCGCCATCACACTGCGTAACGTGCCGTACATCGCCATGATCTCGGTGCTGATGCTGGCCTTCGGCGATTCGATGCTGAGCAAGACCACGATCGTGGCCCTGGCCGGCTTCTTCCCGGTGCTGGTCAACACGATGCAGGGGCTGCGCGCCGCCGACGAGGTCCAACTCGACCGAATGCGCATCCTCAATGCGAGCTGGTGGCTGACCTTCAGCCAGGTTCGTCTGCCGTACGCCATTCCTGCCATTATCTCGGCCCAGGAGATCACTGGTTCGGGCTCGATCATCGTGGCGATCGCCGCGGAATGGATGATTTCCTCGACGGGCTTGGGCTACGTCATCAACAATGCAATGCAGAACTACCGCGGCGACAGGGTCTATGCGGTGGCGCTGCTCGCGACAGGGCTCTCGTTTTTGATATATACCTTCGTCCACTGGCTCGGCGCCCGGCTCGACTGGCGGGCGGGCGATCCGCGACGTTAACCAAACGTTGGAGGCATTCATGGCAGCAGGACTTTCCGCACAGGCTCAGGCAATGCCGGCCAGCATCCCGGTGATCGATCTCGGCGCGCTCTACGGCAGCGACGATGCCGCGAAGAAGGCTGTCGCGGCCAAGATTGGGGCGGCCTGCAACGATATCGGCTTCTTCTATGCCGTGGGCCACAACGTGGCCGTCGAGACGATCGAGGGCGCCGTCGCCCAGGCCGACAAGTTCTTCCACCTGCCCGAGGCGGAACGGCTCAAGATCAAGGCCGACACCAACAACCGCGGCTATCGCGATGTCTGGGACACGATCCATCGCAACGGCAAGCGCAACGCGCGGGACAGTTTCGATCTGGGGTTCCCGGTGACGGCGGACGATCCGGAAGTGAAGGCGGGCACGCCGCTCTATGCCGAGAACAAGTGGCCGCAAGGCATGCCCGGCTTCCGGGAGGCGATCGAGGGCTATTACAACGAGACCTTCAAACTGGGCATGAAGATCCTCGAGGGCTTCGCGATCCATCTCGACAAGCCGGTCGATTTCTTCACGCGCCACTTCACCAAGCCGGTCGCCGACATGGTGATCAACCACTATCTCGGCGCGCAGGGCCTGCACATCTCCGACCAGGCGTCGGGCCCACACACGGACCACGGCATCGTCACCATCCTGTGGCAGGACAGCCTGGGCGGCCTCGAGGTGATGGGCAAGGATGGCAACTGGATCTCGGCCACGCCGCTGCGCGGCAGCTTCATCATCAACATCGGCGAGCTGATGAAGCGCTGGACCAACGGGCGCTTCAAGGCGACGGTGCATCGCGTCGTCCACCTGCAGGACAAGTCGCGCTATTCGATGCCGCTGTTCTGCAATCCCAACTTCCGCACGATGGTCGATCCGCGCGATCTCGGCGTCTCCGACGCCGACGCGCAGTATCCGCCGGTGATGTCGGGCGACTTCCTGTTGTCGCGCTTCAAGGCGACGCGCACCTCGCACGGCGCCGACCTCAAGACCATCACCACCGGCGAAGTGATCGAACAGGCCGCGGAGTAATCCTGCTCCAGGAACTCCTGTCCGGCCTCGCGATCGGCCTGATCGGCGGCGGCGCGTCGGGCCTGCTCGGCGTCTCGAGCGGCGGCTTCCTGGTGGCGCTCGCCGTCCTGTTCATGGGCCTGCCGCAGTATATGGCGCAGGGCGTGTCCCTCGTCGCGCAAGTGCCGCCGACCAGCCTGTCCGGCCTGATGCAGTATCGTCGGAGCGGCCACGCGGTACCGATGCGCTGGATCGTGCTCGCCTCGATCGGCTTCATCGTCGGCGCGATCGCGGGCGCGCTCCTGGCGGGTTTTATCCCGGAGAGAGTGCTGCGCTGGGCCTATGTCGGCTATCTCGTGCTGCTGGGCCTGTTGTCGCTGACGCGCTTGCGCAGTGGCCGCAAGAAAACGCCCGAGTCGCGTGACGTCGTGCTCGGAGTCACCGCGCTCGTCGGCGTCGGCATCGTGAGCGGTCTTTCGTCGGGAATTCTCGGCATCGGCGGCGGATTGGCCATTACCGCCATTCTCGCAGCCGGTCTCAAGGTGCCGCAGCATCTGGCGCAGGCGTTGGCGCTCGGCGTGACGACCCTGCCGCTCACCCTGCCGGCCGCGATTGTCTATGCGCGCACTGAAAACCTGCCGTGGATCGCGATCGCGGCCATCGTGGTCGGACTCTGGGTCGGCACGATCGGCGGCGCCAAGCTGGCAACCAAGGTCAGCGACCAGACGCTGCGTCGCCTGCTGCCGGTCTGCATCTTCGGCGCGGCCGCCTTCATGGCGTGGCGCGCTCTTTAGTCTCCGAGCGGTGTCAGGAAGTGATGCACCGGCGCGTTCAGCCAGACGCGCTTTTTGCTGAGGCCGCGGCACTTGGTGTGCCATGTCTCGCGCTTCCATTCGATGTGCGCGCCGGCCTTGGGACGCGGGATGACGTAGAGCGCCGGTTCACGCGCGTCGTTCTTCACCGGGCAGGCGACCCAGGCGGCGAGACTCATGCGCAGGTCGTTGAGGCGGAACTCAAGCGTGTTGTCGTTCACGAACGAAGGTGTCATCCAGCCCTTCTTCTCGAGCTTGGCGATGTTGAGCAGCAGCGCCACGCGGAAGTCGAGCTTGGCGTAGCTCGCATCGCTTTCGATGCTGTGGCGGTCGGCCTCGGAGAGGAAGGGCCGCTTGGGCCAGGGCTCGCGCGACGTCCAGGGATGGCTATGGAAGTCGCCGAGGAACTTCAGGTTCGGCCAATAGGTCGGCAGCGTCTTGTTCATCGTCTCCAGCCCGTGCGAGGGCACGACCGAGCTGCGGCCGCGCTCGGCATTGGCGTCGACGATCGCCACCTCGACGTTGAAGCAGCGCGCCTTGCTGGCTGTCGTGGTCTCGTAGCCCCACAACAAGCCGAAGGTCTCGCGCTGACGCGTGAAGCGTTGCGCCTTGCCGGAGCGGCCGGCCACCAGGAAGCTTTCGATGGTCGCGATGACCATGCTCTGGAAGGCGGCTTCCGAGACGTTGACGAGGTAATCGAACTTCGGGGATTTTTGGGGGAGGGTCATGGCGCCTATTTTCGCCCAGAACCCGCGTACCCCCTATTACGGTCGTTATATCGTTGATTTCCTTAATCTAAGGGCGTTTCCGATGACCGAGACGGAGCTCAAAGCCATCGCCGCGGCGGCCACCATGGGGCTGAGCAGCAATCCGGTGACGGGGTAGAGCACGCCCGCCGCCAGCGGTACGCCGGCCGCGTTGTAGACGAAGGCGAAGAACAGGTTCTGCCGGATGTTGGCCATCGTCGCCCGCGACAGGTGGCGCGCGCGTGCGATCGCGGCGAGGTCGCCTTTCACCAAGGTGACGCCGGCACTTTCGATCGCGATATCGGTGCCGGTGCCCATGGCGATGCCGACGTCTGCCGCGGCCAGCGCCGGTGCATCGTTGATGCCGTCGCCCGCCATGGCGACGATGCGGCCTTCGGCCTTGAGGCGCTGTACGGTCCGGGCCTTGTCGTCCGGCAACAGCTCGGCCTCGACCTCAGTGATGCCGAGCTGTTGGGCGACCGCGTCCGCCGTGCGCTTGTTGTCGCCGGTCAGCATGACGATGCGCAGGCCTTCGCGGCGCAAGTCGGCAAGCGCTGCTGCCGTCGTCTCCTTGATCGGATCGTCGAAGCGGATCGTGCCGGTGAGCTTGCCGTCGACCGCCAGCATCACCGGCCGCTGGAAGTCGCCCAGGTCGACGCCTTGTTCCTTCAGGAAGCGCGCATTGCCCAGCAGCAGGCGCTTGCCCTCGACCGTGCCCGACACGCCGCGTCCGGCGTGGTTCTTGAAGTCGCTGGCGGGCGCCATCGCGAGCCGGCGCTCCTGCGCGAACGACAGGATCGCCGCGGCCAGCGGATGCTCGCTGCCGCGCTCGAGGCTGGCGGCCAGACGCAAGGTCTCGAGGCCGCCGGTCACTTCGGCGATCTCCGGCCGGCCAACGGTCAGGGTTCCAGTCTTGTCGATCACCAAAGTGTCGACTTTCTCCAGCCGCTCCAGCGCCTCGGCGTTGCGGATCAGGATGCCCAACGAGGCGCCGCGGCCGACGCCAACCATGATCGACATCGGCGTGGCGAGACCCAGTGCGCAGGGGCAGGCGATGATCAGGACGGACACCGCCGCCAGCAACGCATGCGTGAAGCGCGGCTCGGGCCCCCAGATCGTCCAGGCTGCGGCGGCGAGCACTGCTGCGGCGATCACGGCCGGCACGAACCAGCCGGCAACCACGTCGGCCAGCCGCTGGATCGGCGCGCGGCTACGCTGCGCTTCCGATACCAGCTTGACGATGCGCGCCAGCATCGTGTCGGCGCCGACCTTCTCGGCCTTCATCACGAAGCTGCCGCTCTGGTTCACCGTGCCCGCGATCACACGCGCGCCGGCTTCCTTCATCACCGGCATCGCCTCGCCGGTGAGCGTCGATTCGTCGACCGAGCCCGAACCTTCGCTTACGCGGCCGTCGACCGCCACCTTCTCGCCGGGCCGCACGCGCAGCCAGTCGCCGACCTTGATCGTGTCGATGGCAACTTCTTCGTCATGGCCATGCACGCCGAGCTTCAGCGCTGTCTTCGGTGACAGTCCCAACAGGCCGCGGATTGCACCCGATGTCGCTTCGCGCGCGCGCAGCTCCAGAACCTGACCCAGCAGGGTGAGGACGACGATCAGCGCCGCCGATTCGAAATAAACGGAGTCGGCGCCCTGGAACGTGGCCACGACGCTGTAGAGCCAGGCCGTGCCGGTACCGAGCGCGATCAGGGTGAACATGTTGAGCGACCAGCGCCGCACCGATTGCACGCCGCGCACGAAGAACGGCCAGCCCGCCCACAGCACGACCGGCGTGGCGAACAGCATCTCGATCCAGTTCGAATGCACGCCGAACACGTGGCCGAACATGTCGAGTGCCACGACCGGCACCGCGAGCGCGCCACCGATCCAGAGACGACGCGTGAAGTCGACCAGCTCCTCGTTCGGTCCCTGGTCGAGCGTGATCTCGGCGGGTTCCAGCGCCATGCCGCAGTCGGGGCAGCTGCCCGGCCCGACCTGACGCACGTCGGGATGCATGGGGCAGGTGAAGATCGTGCCCGGCGGCGCTTGCGGCGGCAGTGCTTCGGCAGGTTGCGGCTTCAGGTATTTGTCGGGATCGCCGGTGAACTTCACCAGGCACTTCGGATTGCAGAAGTAATAGGTGTGGCCTGCGTGCTCTGTGGTGTTCTTTGCCGTGGCGACCTTCACCTTCATGCCGCAGACGGGGTCGATCGCGATCGCTTCGGTGTCCATGGTTGCCATTTATACCCTACGGGGGTATGGTTCAAGCATGGATGATCGGATCAAGAAGTCCCAGCTGGCGCGGCTCGCCCGCGTCGAGGGCCAGGTGCGCGGCGTGTCGCGCATGGTCGAGGAAGACCGCTACTGCATCGACGTGATGACGCAGATCCGCGCGGTGCGGGCGGCGCTCGACAAGGTCGAGCAGGAAATTCTGCACGAGCATCTCAATCACTGCGTGGCCCACGCCTTCCATGCCGGCAGCGAGCGCGACCGGCAGATCAAGATCGAGGAGTTGATCGAAGTCCTCGACGCGCGCCGGCGCTGACGTGCGCGGCTTCCTCGCTTGCCTGGTGCTGTGGGCGGTCGCGGGACCGGCGAGCGCCGGCACTTACGACCTCGTGATCGACCATCAATCGAAGCGGATCGACGGGCAGGAGCGGCAGGTCTTCACCATCAATGGCGAGATCGGCGGTCCGACCTTGCATTGGACCGAGGGCGAGGAGGTGACGATCAACGTCATCAACCGCTTGAAGGAAGACACCTCGATCCATTGGCATGGTATCCTCCTGCCATCCGACCAGGATGGCGTGCCCGGCATCAGCTTCGACGGCATCAAGCCCGGAACGACCTTCACGTATCGCTTTAAAGTCCGACAGTCGGGCACCTACTGGTATCACAGCCATTCCGGCAACCAGGAGCAGGAGGGCTTCTACGCCCCGATCGTGATCGCGCCGGCTGGCGGGGAGAAACTCAAGGCCGACCGCGACTATGTCGTGCTGATGAGCGACCAGCATGCGCTGTCGGCCGACACGATCCTGCGCAAGCTCAAGCAGGATGGCGACTACTTCAACGACCATCGCCGCACCTTGCCCGACCTGGTGCGCGCGCTTGCCAATGCGAAGTCGTCGGACGCACGCCAGGCGATCGTCTCCGATCGGCTGGCGTGGGCGGAGATGCGCATGGATCCGACCGATCTCGCCGACGTCTCGGGCTACACCTTCCTCGTGAACGGGCGCGGGCCGATGGACAATTGGACGGGACTCTTCAAGCCCGGCGAGAAGGTACGGCTGCGTTTCATCAACGGTTCGGCGATGAGTCTGTTCGACGTGGCCGTGCCTGGCTTGCGCCTGACGATCGTGCGGGCCGACGGCAACGCGGTGCAGCCGGTGACGGTCGACGCTTTCCGGATCGGCGCGGGCGAGACCTACGACGTGCTGGTCGAGCCGCGCGAGGATCGCGCCTATACAATCACCGCCCAATCGATCGACCGCCGTGGCATTGCCCGGGCCACCCTGGCGCCGCGCGATGGGATGGCCGCACCGCTGCCTCAACCCGGGACGCCCGGCCTGCTCGGCATGATGGACATGGGTATGCCGATGGACATGCCTCACATGGACCATTCGAAGATGGATCACGCGCCATTCCCGCAGGTGCCGCCGGTCGACGCGCCGTCCGGGGCAAAGGTGCTGAGCTACGCCGACCTGAAGCGCACCGATCACGCCTATCCGCTGCCGGCGCCTGGCCGCACGATCGCGATGCGGCTGACCGGCAACATGGATCGTTATATCTGGTCGTTCGACGACAAGAAGTATTCGGAGCAGCCCTCGCTCGATTTCAGCGAGGGCGAGACGGTGCGCTTCGTGCTGCACAACGAGACCATGATGAACCATCCGATCCATGTGCATGGGCTCTGGATGGATCTCGACAACGGCACCGGCGTCGACCGGCCGCGCAAGCATACGGTGATCGTGCCGCCCGGCCGCACCGTTACCTTCGACATCACCATGTCGACGGTCGGGCGGTGGCCGTTCCATTGTCATCTCCTGTTCCACATGATGACCGGCATGTTCCGCGAGTTCGTGGTGCATCCGCGCGGTGAGCCGCTGCCGGTGTCGGCTGCGAAGCCGATGGCACCGATGTCAATGGGCATGGACCATGCGCACCATCACTAAGGGACTAGTCGCAATTCTCTTGAGCGCTTCGCCCGCCCTGGCGATGGACGATCTCGCGACCTACTGGCGGGTCGATGGGCTGGTCGAGCGGCGTGCTTCATCGGTCTCGCCCGACACCGCGTGGCAGGGCTCGGCCTGGATCGGCGGTGATACCGACAGGATCCGGATCGAGAGCTCGGGTGTGCTGGGCGACAACGGCCGCATCGACAACGAAGGCGGCACCCAGGGCATCGACAACCGCGTCTACTACAGTCGGATGATCGCGCCGTTCTGGGACGCCAAGGTTGGTCTGCAGATGAGTGCGTTCGATCGCGGCGAGACCCGCGCGGGCTTCTTGGCCGGCGTCGAGGGGCTGGCGCCCTATGGCGTGCACATCGATGCAGTGGCGGGCGTCAGCAACACCGGCATCGTGTCGGGGCGGCTCGAAGCGACCTACGATATCCTGTTCACGCAAAAGCTGATCGCCCAGCCTTATGTCGAAGCGATGGTCGCGTCGGCCGACGATCCCGCGATCCGGCTGGGCGCTGGCCTGTCGCGGATCGAAGGAGGGCTTCGTCTGCGCTACGAGATCGAGAAGGAAGTGGCGCCGTTCATCGGCGCGGGCTTCGAGCAGTTCACCGGTGCCACGGCGGGCTTCGCCACCACCGACGGCGAGCCCACGTCGAAGCTACGCCTGCTCGCCGGCGTGAAGGTCTGGTTCTGACGGCACGCTGAGGCGCTCGTGCTCCTCGGCCCATTTCACGATCTCGACGAAGATCGGACGGAGCCGGCGCGCGGCGTCGGTGTTCTCGTACTCAACCCGCGGCGGTACCTCGGCAAAGATCGTGCGCTTGATCAGCCCGTCCCGTTCGAGGGCGCGCAGCTGCGCGGTCAGCATGTGCTGGGTGATGCCGGGTAAGCCCCGCTTCAACTCGCCGAAGCGGCGCGGCGTGCCGTGACTGAGCAGCCACAGGATCTCGAGCTTCCAGCGACCGTTGATCATACCGACCGCACGGCGGAATTCAGCCTGTACCACGCGGGCGAGATTTGGGTCGGTCCGAACCGCATTAATATCGATCATGCCAGTCCCTCTATATTTTCAGGGCGCGTTTCCTCAATAGTCTATTTAATCATACTACGTCTCGAAATCAATCCTGCTTGAGAAAAGAGTGCAAGAGGCTATCTCCATCCTTGGATAAGAGGCTGAGTGTAGGAGTTTCCCTCGTGGACGGTTCATCCCCCGTAAACATCGAGCGCCCGACCTATGTCGAGGCGCCGGTCAACGTGCCGCGTATCAAGCGCGAGACCCCGAACCAGCGTCGCCGCCGGGTGCTGTTGAGCGCACTGGGCGCGGTCGTGCTGGTCGCGGGCGTGGGCTACGGCACCTATTGGTATTTCATCGGCCGTCACTACGAGACGACCAACGACGCCTATCTCGGCGCCGACAGCGTCACCATTGCGCCCAAGGTCGGCGGCTTCGTGGCCGAGTTGAACGTGGCCGACAACCAGACCGTCCATAAGGGCGACGTGCTGGCGCGCATCGATCCGCGCGACTATCAGACCGCGCTGGAGAGCGCCGAGGCCGACCTCGAGAACGCGCAGGCCACTGCCGCGAACATCGACGCCCAGTTGAACGAGCAGCAGTCGACGATCGCCCAGGTCCAGGCGGCGGTCGATTCCGATCAGGCCGGCGTCACCTTCTCCGAGCAGGAACTTGCGCGCTACGGCGACCTCGCGCGCAGCGGGGCCGGCAGCACGCAGCGCCAGCAGCAGGCGCAGTCCGATCTCGTGCAGAAGAAGGCGATGCTCGATCGCGATCGTGCCGCCCTGTCCGCCGCGAAAGCGCATATCGACGTGCTGAAGACGCAGCGCCGCCAGGCGGCGGCGACCATCTCCGCCAAGAACGCCGCGCTCGACCAGACGAAGATCAACCTTGGCAACACAGCCATCACGGCGCCGGTCGACGGCGTCGTCGGTGACCGTTCGGTGCGCCAGGGCCAGTTCGTGCAGCCCGGCACGCGGCTGATGAGCGTCGTGCCGATGGGCCAGATCTATCTCGTGGCCAACTACAAGGAGACCCAGACCGGTCTCATGGTGCCTGGCCAGAAGGTTTCGATTTCGATCGACTCGTTCCCCGGCCAGACCATCGACGGCACGGTCGACAGTCTTGCGCCCGGCACCGGCTCGCAGTTCGCGCTGTTGCCGCCGGAGAACGCCACCGGCAACTTCACCAAGATCGTGCAGCGCGTGCCGGTGAAGATCGTGCTCGATCCCAGCAATCCGCTCAGCCAGCGGCTGCGCCCGGGCCTCTCCGTCACGGCGACCGTCCACACCAAATGAGCCCCGCCGGCCAACCGCAGGAAGTCACCTTGCGTGACTGGCTGGCCGTGGGTGGTGGCATCCTCGGCGCCTTCATGGCGTTGCTCGACATCCAGATCACCAACGCAGCGCTGGCCGACATCGGCGGCGCGATCGGCGCCACGCCGTCGGAAGGCAGCTGGATCTCGACCGGCTACCTGATGGCCGAGATCATCGTCATCCCGCTGACCGGCTGGCTGGCGCGCACCTTCGGCCTACGCAACTTCCTGGTCGTCAATTCGACGCTGTTCGTCGGCTTCTCGATACTCTGCGCCATGTCCGGCACGTTGAACGAGATGGTGCTGTGGCGCGCGGGCCAGGGCCTGACCGGCGGCGTGTTGATCCCGACCGCCATCACCATCGTGCGCACGCGACTGCCACCGTCCAAGCAGCCGGTGGGCGTGGCCATGTTCGGCATGGTCGCGACCTTCGCGCCCGCGATCGGCCCGACGGTCGGTGGCTGGCTGACCGATAACTGGAGCTGGCACTACATCTTCTATCTCAACGTCGTGCCGGGTCTCGTGGCGCTGGCGCTGCAGTACGGCGCGCTCGACAAGGAAAAGCCCAGGCTCGCGGAATTCTGGCAGGTCGACTGGCTCGGAATCTTCGCCATGGCGATCGGCCTCAGCTCGATGATCTTCGTGCTGGAGGAGGGCCAGCGCGAGGAATGGTTCGACTCGCGCCTGATCGTGTCCGCTACCATCGCCGCCGTGCTGGGCATCACGGTCTTCCTGATTGCCGAGCTCACGACCGACAAGCCGTTCATCAATCTACGGCTGTTTGCCAATCCTTCGGTCGGCGGCTCCGCCATCCTGATGGGCGTGTTCGGCGCCACCGCCTTCGGCTCGGTCTATTTGATCCCGGCCTATCTCGCGCAGGTCCAGGGCTACAACGCCCAGCAGATCGGCGAGGTCGTGATGTGGAGCGGCATCCCGCAGCTCTTCCTGCTGCCGTTCATGCCGTTGCTGATGCGCAAGGTCGATCTGCGCCTGCTGGTGCTGTTCGGCCTGCTGTTGTTCGCCGCGAGCTGCTTCATCAATGTCGAGATGTCGCCCGACACGGCGATGGACCAGCTCATCCTGCCGCAGCTTCTGCGCGCGGCGGGGCAACCCTTTGCCACGATCCCCCTCACCCAGCTCTCGGTCGTCGGCCTCACTCGACGTGACACCGCCGATTCGGCGGCCATCACCAGCGTGATGCGCAACCTCGGCGCCTCGATCGGCATCGCCATGCTGTCGACCGTCGTGCAGTTCCGCGAGCAGGTGCATTTCTCGACCATCGCCGAGGCGCTGTCGCAGAACAGCCTCAAGGTCCAGGACCGGCTGCAGTCCTTCGCGGGAATGTTCGCCGGCCGTGGCTCCGACGCGGCGCATGCCTTGAAGCAGGGCGCCGGGCTGATCGCCCAGCAGGTCCGGCTGAATGCTTCCGTGCAGGCCTATTCAGACGCTTTCTGGATGCTAGGCGTCTGCATCCTGGTGAGCCTGCTCACCCTGCTGATCCTGCGCAAGCCGCCAGCTGGCATTACCGTGGCGGCTGATGCGCATTAGCGCGCGAGCGTAGCTCGCGCGGTACAGAAAAGATATGGCTGCTGCAACACCGTGTGTAATCGGAAGCGCGTGGGCCCTAACCTTTGGCGCCTGCGGCGCCAACCGGAGCGCGGGGCGCTCCTAGGTCAACGGGCCCACCCAGCGGCCTAGAGGCCGCTGTTACTGCGGCTCGATCTTCGCGATCTTGACGTAGTCGGCCCACTTGGCGCGCTCGGTGCGATCCTGCGCGGCGCATTGCGCGAGGTCGAGCTTGTGCGGCGTCAGCGCGAACTCTTCGAGAAGGCGCTTGTTGATGCCCTTGGAGAAGACCGCCTCCTGGACCAGCGTGTTGAGCTTCTGCTTGATCTCGTCGGGCACGTTCTTGCGGACGGCAATGGCGAGAAAGCCCGTGCTCACGAAACCGGGGTAGCTTTCGGCCAACGTCGGGACGTCGGGATAGAGCGGGCTGCGCTCGGGGAGCGAGATCGCCAGCGGCTTGGCCTTGTTGGCCACGACCTGGCCGCGCGCGGCCGTCAGGTCGACGCACATGAACTGGATCTGTCCGGCATAGAGATCGGTCCAGGCATTGCCAATCGCCTTGTAGGCGACGCCCTGCCATTCGACTCCCGCCTTCTCGCCCAGCAGCGCCGAGGGCACTTGCGAACTCGCATTGAAGTAGCCGTAGTTGAGCTTGCCCGGGTTCTTCTTGGCGTAGCCGATCAGGTCGGCCAGCGTCTTGTAAGGACTGTCGCCCGGCACGACGAGAAAGGCGCCCGAATCGCCGATGATGCCGACGACAGTAAAATCCTTCTCCGGGTCGTAGCCGGGGCTCTTGTACATGTGGACGTTGGCCGCCTGGGTGGAGGTCGTGGCCAGCATCAAGGTGTAGCCGTCAGCCGCGGCGCCTTTCACCGACAGCACGCCCACGATGCCGTTGGCGCCCGCCTTGTTCTCGACCACGAACGGCTGGCCGAGCTTCTCCTCCATGTACTTACCGACCAGTCGCGCGGTGATGTCACCCGAGCCGCCCGGCGCGAAGGGCACGATGATCTGGACCGGCTTGCTGGGCCAGGTATCGGCTTTCGCCGGGAAGGCGGCGAGGAGGGGAGACGCCAGGACGGCGCGGCGAGAGAGCGACATGCGAAATGGAGGCATGTCCGGCAGTTTAATGGAAATGCCGCACATGGACAGCGCACTGGCTGCAGCCCTACCTTGCGTGCATGTCACAATCCGGAAAGCCGCCGCTCAGCGGTATTCGCGTCGTCGATTTCACCCGTGTGATCGCCGGCCCGCTCGCCTCGCAGATCCTGGCCGACATGGGCGCCGAAGTGATCAAGATCGAGAACCCCGATGGCGGCGACGACACGCGCAAGGGCGCTGGGCCGCGTGCCGGCGGTCCCTCGGGCGAGAGCCACTTCTTCATGACCTACAATCGCGGCAAGAAAAGCGTGGCGCTCGACTTCACAAAGCCCGAGGGCCAGGCGGTCGTGCACAAGCTGCTCGAAAACACCGACGTGCTGTTGCAGAACTTCCGCCCCGGCGTGCTGAAGAAGTACGGTCTCGACTATCCCAGCATCCACAAGAAGTATCCGAAGCTGATCTATCTCTCGATCAGCGCCTACGGCCAGACCGGCCCGCTCAGCGACCGACCGGGCTACGATCCCGTGCTGCAGGCCGAGTCGGGCATGATGAGCGTCAACGGCGAAGCCGACGGCGAGGGCATGAGGCATGCCATCGCCATCGTCGATACCATGACCGGCATCCATTCGGTGGCCGCGATCAATGCCGCGCTCTTCGCCCGGGCGTCTACCGGCAAGGGCCAGCAGATCGATCTGGCACTCTACGACACCGCGCTGGCGTGCCTGGGCAACATGGGCGCCTACTACCTGATCGGCGGCGAGCAGCCCAGGCGCGCCGGCAACGGCCACTTTGCCTCGGCCCCCAACGGCTCGTTCGAGACAGCCAACGGCAAGATCTACATGGCGGTCGCCAACCAGAAGCTGTTCGTCGACACCTGCAAGGCGCTGGGTCATCCCGAATGGGTGACCGATCCGCGCTTTGCGACCATCGCCGACCGGGTCGCCAACAAGCCGGCGCTGATGAAGATCATGGAGGACGTGCTCAAGACCGATACGAAGGAGAATTGGGCGCTGAAGCTGCGCCATTTGCCGGCCGGCCCGATCCGCACCATGAAGGAGGCGCTCGACGAGCCCGAGGTGAAGCGGCGCGGCATTCTCAAGACCTACAAGCATGCCCGGGTGGGCGACGTGCCGATCATCGGTTCGAACTATCACTTCTCCGACACGCCGGTCGACGACACGCGTCCGCCGCCGTCGCTCGGTGAGCACACGGACAGCGTTCTGGCCGAAGTCGGCGGTTTCTCCGCAGACGAGGTGAAGGACTTGCGCGAGAAGAAGATCGTCGGCTAGGCATTTGGCCGCACGTGGCGCGGGCTGCGGACCTGCGTTACCAATACCGGCAATGAAGCCCGCGACGATCCCCGCCGCTGTCTCCGGGACACGCGATCTCCGGCTCGACCTGTTCCGGGGGTTGGCGCTGTGGTTCATCTTTCTCGACCACGTGCCGGACAACATCGTGAGCTGGCTGACGGTGCGCAATTACGGCTTTAGCGATGCCACCGAGATCTTCGTCTATATTTCGGGCTACACCGCCGTCATCGCCTACAGCCGCATGATGAAGCGCCAGGGCTGGGTGCGGGCGGCGTCGCGCGTCTATCGCCGCGTCTGGCAGCTCTATGTCGCGCACATCCTGTTGTTCGTGGCCTTCATCGCCCAGATCGCCTGGATCTCGACCAAGCTCGATGCCTCGGCGCTGATTGAGGAGATGCAGCTTCTGGGTCTCGGCCAGGATCCGTTCCGGGCCATGCTCGAAGCCGCCTTCCTGAAGTTCCGGCCGGTCAACCTCGACGTGCTGCCGCTCTACATCGTCCTGCTGGCGGTGTTTCCGATCGTCCTGCCGATCGTCGTGCGCTGGCCCAAGGCCGTGCTCCTGACGTCGATCACGCTTTATGCGGCAACGTGCCACTTCGATTGGAACCTGGCGGCCTATCCTGGCGACAAGGTCTGGTTCTTCAATCCGATGGCCTGGCAGGTGGTATTCTACACCGGTGCCGTGATGGCGGTAATGGCGCCGCGGCTGGTCTGGATGGACCGATGGCGCTGGCCGGTCTCGGTCCTGGCCTTCGTTTATCTCCTGTTCGCGGCCTTTATCGCCTTGTCCTGGCACTATAATTCGCTGGAAAGGCTGATCCCCGAGATCGTCGCTCGGCAGATTTACCCGATCGACAAGACCAACGTCGACATCCTGCGGTTCCTGCACTTCCTGGCGATTGCCTGGTTCGTCCGGCTGGCCATTCCGACCGATGCCTCCTACCTGCGCTGGCGGCTCTTCGAGCCACTTCGCAGGTGCGGAGAGCATTCGCTGCAGATATTCTGCGTAGGCACCTTTCTTGCGTTGAGTGCCGAGATCGTCGAGGCCCACTTTGATGGATCGATTTTGTCCCAGGTTGTCGTCAGCATCTCCGGTATCGTCATCATGACGGCCTTCGCGTATGCCGCGACCTGGTTCAAGGTCGAGACCGACTTGAAGGCCGCGTAGATGAACCTGCGCCGCCTCATTCTGGGAGCGCTCCTCGTGACCGTCCTGCCGGCCGTGACCTGCCTTGCCGACGATGCCAAGTGCCGCGCCTCGCGTCGGCTGCTCGATCTCGGCAACCCGCTCGAAGGCGCCCGCAGCGCGCTCGCCGAAAAGAAGGAACTGCGCGTTGTGGCGATGGGCTCGTCTTCGACCCAGGGCTACGGCGCCAGCAATCCGGCCTTCGCCTATCCCGCCCAGCTCAAGGTCAACCTCGACAAGCTGCTGCCGGGCATCGACGTGCACGTCTTCAACAAGGGCGTGGGTGGCCAGGATGCCGACGAGGAAGTCGAGCGGATGAAGGCCGACGTCAGCGAGCACAAGGCCCAAGTCGTGGTCTGGCAGGTCGGCACCAACTCCGCGATCCGCCGCGATCCTCTCGAGAAGTTCGCCGCGAAGCTGCGCGCCGGCATCGACATCGGCCGCGCGCTCGGCCCCGACTTCGTGCTGATGAACCTGCAGTACGTCCCCGCCGTCGTGGCGCTGCCCGACGAGGAAGAGTACGCCCGTGTCATGGCCGAGGTAGCCAAGGAAAAGAACGTTGGCCTGTTCCGCCGCTTCGAGATCATGCGCGCCTGGTACAACGACGGCATGCCCTATGCGCAGTTCGTGACCAACGATGGCCTGCACCTCAACGACTTCGGGCAGAAGTGCATCGGCAAGCTCCTGTCGATGTCGATCCTGAACTCGGTCAAGCCTCCGCAATTGACGGTCGAGCCAAAAACCCGAAACTAGGCGGCAAATACTCCCCGGGAGGAGATTGCCATGAAGCGCCGTTTCGTCGACCTGTCGATCTATCTGGAAAACGACGTCATTTCCGATCCGCCGCCGTTCGCACCCAAGATCAACTACATGCGGCACGACCAGTCGGTCGAACGCATCGCGCAGTTCTTCCCCGGCCTCAAGAAGGAAGACCTGCCCGACGGCCAGGGCTGGGCAGTCGAGAACATCCAGCTCTCGACGCACAACGGCACGCATCTCGACGCGCCCTATCATTTCCATCCGACGATGAACAAGGGCGAGCGCGCCATCACCATCGACGAGGTGCCGCTCGAATGGTGCTTCCAGCCCGGCGTGAAGCTCGACTTCCGCGAGGTGGCGGACGGCCACGTCATCACCGCCAAGGAAGTCGAGGACGAACTGAAGCGGATCGGCCACGAGCTGCAGCCGCTCGAGATCGTCATCGTGAACACGCGCGCGGGCGCGCGCTACGGCACCGACAGCTACGTGAACTCGGGCTGCGGCATGGGCTACGACGCCACGATGTTCCTGCTCGAGAGGGGCGTGCGGCTGACCGGTACCGACGCCTGGAGCTGGGATGCGCCGTTCTATTTCACCGCCCAGAAGTGGGAGAAGGACCACGATCCCTCGATCATCTGGGAGGGCCACAAGGCCGGTCGCGACATCGGCTACTGCCACCTCGAGAAGCTGCACAATCTCGAGTCGTTGCCCGGCGACGGCTTCACCATCGCCTGCTTCCCCCACAAGATCCGCGGCGCCAGTGCGGGCTGGACGCGGGCGGTCGCGATCTTCGAGGAGTGACCGCGGCCTGCGTGTAGAAGCCTGAGGCTCTTTCAATCGGGCGGCAATCCTGCAATCATCTTGGATGTGCTGACGCGGGGGGCGGGCGCGCAACTAGATGACTCGATCGCGAATCCTACTGTTTGTCGTCCTGCCGGTGCTTGCGCTCGGCGTGGTGGTGACGTTCAGCGCCACGTTGCAAGGCTACTTGCAGGGCCCTTTCCAGAGTCTGAAGGCGCCGCGGGGTGAAGTAGCCCTCCCATCGACGATTCCCCCAAGGACGGCGGAGGACGACAAGCGACGCGCCGACGAAGCCGCGCAACAGGAGCGTGCCCTGAGAGAGGTGCAGGCCGCTGCGGCAGACGCGAAGCAACGCGCCGACGCCGAAGCGCGCCGCGCCCAGGACGCTTTGCAGGAGCAGGCAGAAAAAAAGCAACAGACCGAAGAACGGCCGGCTCGACGTGGGGCTGCCAGCGGATCTCGCTCGGTGACTCCGGAACCGGGCAGCCAGGCAGAAGCGGAACTACCGTCGTTCCCCTGGCCGCCGCCCGCGCCGTCGAGCCGTGACGAAATCGACCGCCGGTTGGTGGCCGCCGCCGGCAGCGAGCCCTCGCTGCGTGCTGTCGCTGACAAGCTCGAAGCCGCGCTCAAGCGTACCCACTACGAATACAGTTTCTATAGCGTGCCGGGCGGCGGCTTCGCGCTCGCCGCACGGCTGGAGCGCATCACCGACGACGGCACGGCGATGGGCGGCGACACGCGCTTCCTGCCGCCGGACGCCAAGGCGCGGTTCGATCTGTCGGGTTACCTAAAGGCACTGTTTTTTGCGCCGCCCGGCTACTATCGGATGATCGCGCTGGTCGTCACCGATCAGCCGTTCGGTCGCAACGAGAAGGCGCTCGACCAGGCGACCGCCGAGAAACTGCCGGTCGCCGGCGCGACGATGCTTCCGCAGGAGTTCTCGACACGGCCCTTCGGCCCTAACTTCCGTGTCTGGGCGCTGGTCTACGAATTCAACAA
This sequence comes from Enhydrobacter aerosaccus, assembly GCA_903832005.1. Classification (GTDB taxonomy): domain Bacteria; phylum Pseudomonadota; class Alphaproteobacteria; order Reyranellales; family Reyranellaceae; genus Reyranella; species Reyranella aerosaccus_B. The sequence continues at coordinate 85,130 of CAIKZO010000039.1, forward strand.
GGTCGACGCGGCCAACGTGCAGCCGGTCGTACCGGGACGCCTGCCGGCGCTCACCCACATGACGCGCTCGGGACTCGCGTCTGCTTTCGAGCCCGGCCGGTGAAGGTCTTCATCAGCTACCGGCGCGACGATACGCGCGATCTCTCCGGCCGAGTCGCCGACCGCTTGAGGGCCCATCGGCTTCTGGGCGATGTCTTCTTCGACGTCTCCTCGATCGAAACCGGGACGCTATTCGCCGCGGAAATTCAGCGCGCGCTAACGAAAGATCCGGTGTGCCTCGTGATGATTGGCAGTACTTGGCAGGGCTCGCGACCGGATGGAACGACGCGCCTCGACGACCCGGCTGACTTCGTGCGCCGCGAGGTGCTAGCTGCGCTGGAGGGCAGTTTGCGAACCATTCCGGTGTTGGTCGGGGGCGCATCCATGCCGTCTGTCGCGGTCTTGCCGGAGCAACTGCGGCCACTTGCTCGCATAGACGCCGAGTATCTGCGTCATGAAAGCTTCGACCAGGACATGGAGCGGCTGATTGACGCCATCCTCCGCCGCCGCCGTGACGGAATATTGGAGCGCCTGAAGAAGGATCGTCCAAAGTGGGCCGCGACACTGTTTGCGGTGAGCGGCGCGGCGCTGGCGATGCTGGCGTTAGTGGTGCTCGCGATCGTGCATCAGGCGTTGTTCGGCCGGTCGCTCGACGAGAGTCTGGGCGGCGCGGGGCCGGTCGTGATGCTGATTGCTGCTGTGCTCGCCGGCGGCACGTTGCTCGGCTTCCTGCGTGGGCGCCGGCCGTTGTGAGAGGGCTCTACAGCCAGCCAGAGCGGCGAAAGCGGAAATAGAGGCCGGCACACAGCGCGGCGATGATGCCGATCACGGCGTAGTAGCCGTATTTCCACTGCAACTCCGGCATGTTCTGGAAGTTCATGCCGTAGATACCGGCCACTGCGGTCGGCACGGCCAGGATCGCGGCCCAGGCGGCGAGCTTGCGGGTGATGGCGTTCTGCTGGGCCTGGCCCGACATCAGGCTGGCCTCGAAGGCGAAGGCCAGGACCTCGCGCAGCGAATCGATGTCGTCGGCGACGCGGCGGATGTGATCGCTGACGTCGCGGAACAGCGGCTGCATCTGCGGCTCGATCAACACCTCGTCGGCATGCTCCAGGCGGCGGCAGACGTCGACCAGCGGCGTCACCGCCTTGCGCAGCCACAGCAGCTCGCGCCGCAACGCATAGAGGCGGAGGACATCGGACTCGGGCAGGGTCTGCTGCAACACGCCATCCTCCAGCGCGTCGACCTTGCGCTGCATTGCCTCGACCACGGGCGTGTAGTTGTCGACGATGAAGTCGAGGATCGAATAGAGGATGTAGTCCTCGCCGCGGGCGAGACTGGTCGGGCAGGATTCCGTGCGTTCGCGTACCGGCGCGTAGGATGTCGATGGACCGTGCCGCACCGAGACGACATAGCCCTTGCCGACGAAGATATGCGTTTCACCGAAGGCGATCGTGTCGTCGACCACCTGGGCGGTGCGGGCCACGATGAACAGCGCATCGCCGTAGCGCTCGAGCTTGGGGTACTGGTGGGCGCTTGCAGCATCCTCGATCGCAAGGGGATGCAGGTTCAACTGGGCCTGCACCCGTCCCAGCAGCTCGGCCGAGGGCTCGCGCAGGCCGATCCAGACGACGTGACCTTCCTTGCGCGACCAGTCGCCGGCCTCGTCGATGCGGATATCCCGCACCCGCCGGCCGCGCGCATAGACACCGGCCGCGACGAGGGCCGGCTCGGCGTTCTGGGCAGGCGAGGTCGTGATCGTGTCCATGGCAGACGAGAGAACGGCCGTTAGTCGATGCAGTTCCCGTTCAGGAAAAGATCGTGGCAAGGAACTGGCCTGCGCCCGGAAAGAATTCGACCAATATGATGCGACCCGCGATCACGGCGGCGGCGAGGGCAACGATGCAGAGGACCGCTGTCCTTCGGGAATTGATGACGTTCGATCGCATGCCAAGCCTCCTCGCAGTGAAAGGAATCGCTGCAAGAGGTGGGAGCGGGCCTTTTAGGAATTCCAGAGGAGTCGAGGCGCCCCGACATAGGGACCGCATAAAAAGCGGCAGTAACGACCATAAGTCGGGATTCTCGAGAACGCGCTTAGAATGCGCGCGTGAACACGCGCGCACTCTCTTTCGCTCCACCAAAGATCGGGCGACCGATTACCTGCGGTTTAGTCACCGTTCCGACCGTTTGGAATTTGCAGATCTCCAATCGGATCAACGGGTTAGCCGTGCAACACCTGCGCCGTATAAAAACGGTGAAAACGGTCGCTTTACGCGATCGGGTCGGGTTCGCCCGGCGGCAGCGGCATCTCGAAGACGTTGAGCGTCATGGAGACGAGCATGTAGTAACCGCAGACGCCGACCAGATCGACGACAGTCTGCTCACCGAAGGCGTCGATCGCGCGCTTGTAGTTCGGCGCCGAGACGCGGTTGGTGGCGAGGTACTCGGTCACGAAGTCGTAGACGATGCGTTCGGAGTCGCGCGTGAAGGGCGGCGACTGGCGCGTGCGCACCGCCTCGATGATCGCGGGCGAGAGGCCGGCTTCCTTGGCCAGCCGTGCGTGGGCGAAGAACTCGTACTGCGCCTTGAAGTGACGGCCGACCAGGCAGATCGCGAGTTCCGACAGGTCGCGCGGCAGGGTGTTGTCGAAGCGGCAGTATTCGCCGAGCTTCTGCGCCCGGTCGGCGAGCACGGGACTGCGCAGCCAGGGCTCGAAAGGTCCGCGCAATCCGCCGCGCGGGCCGGAGACGATCGCGTCGGCCACCTTCTTCTGTTCGGGCGTGAGCTTGTTGAGATCGAGCGGGGCAAGGCGCGACATGAAAGCAGTTCCTCCGTTGACGTTTATTCTAGAGCGGGCAGCCGGCGTCGCCGACCAGGCTCTTGTCGGCGTTGTCGAACATGGTCTCGACCATCGCTTCGCCCGCGCGATTGACCATGCCGTTGGTGGTCGAGCACGAGGTCGCGGCGACCCAGATCACTTTGCCGGTGGCGATCGAATAGAGCGTGAGCGAGATGCGGAGTGTCGGCGGCTGCCGTGCCGGCGCGTCGCTGCTGCCGCGCAGGCCGCTGATGTTGCCCAGGATCGAGGGCCGCGGGTTGTCGCCGGGCGACTCGTAAGTGGGCGTGTTGGCGGCCGAACCGCCGCCGCCACCACCACCCGCCTGGAGATCGAAGTAGGCCACGTCCATGCGCATCACATTGCCGCCGGAGAAGCCCACTTCATTGCCGCGCTTGGCCAGCCGTTCCATCACCTTGCCGCGCAGGTGGCGGCCGAGCGCGGTGTCGGAAGTGAGCTGCACCGCCGTCTTGGCCTTGGGAATTTTCTCGTAAGCCTTGATCTCCATCTGGCCGATGCCGAGTGGCTGCGGGATCTGGGCCTGGGCGGCGCCGGCCGCGAGCAGGCCGAGGCACGCCAGCGCCGGGCCGGCGAGTATGGTGGCGATACGCATTGTCTTTCCCCCGTTGACTTCTTGTCAGGCCGTGAGCTTGCGCCAGCCCGGTTCGTCGCGATCGAGCATGCGCTTCAGCGACTCGAAATGCAGCGCCGACTGCTGGCTCTCGCCCGCCATCTGGCGGTTGGTGTGCGCGGCCATCTCGTCGGAAACGTTATGCAGCGGACGGCCGGTCTGCATGGCCAGCACCTGCACCATCGCTGCCCGCTCGAGGTAGTAAAGATCGTCGTAGGCTTGCGCCACCGTCGGGCCGCTCACGATCACGCCGTGGTTGCGCAGGAAGAGGATCTCCTTGCCGGCCATCGCCCGGCACATGCGCTCGCCTTCGTCGTTGTTGAGCGCCACGCCACTGTAGGCCTCGTCGTAGGCGATGCGGTCCCAGTAGCGCAGCGCGTTCTGCGAGCACATCTCGATGCGGCCGTCGCGGACCGAGGTCAACGCGGTAACGTAGGGCATATGGGTGTGCAGCACGACGGTCGCCTTGGGATTGCCGGCATGGATGCGCGCGTGGATGTAGAAGGCGGTCGGCTCGACCGGATGCTTGCCCTCGATGATGTTGCCGTCGCCGTCGGCCATCACCATGTCGGACGGCGTGATTTCCGACCAGTGCAGCCCCTGCGGATTGACCAGGAAGAGATCAGGCCGGCCGGGCACCACCATGCTGAAGTGGTTGCAGACGCCTTCGTTCAGCCCATGCCGGACGGCGGCGCGGAGTGCGGTGGTGAGATCGACGCGGGCCTGCATCACGGGATCGTTGGTCAACATTTGGCAATGATGCGGCCTCGGCCCCAGCCGGGAAAGAGAAATCGCCTTTTTCGCGGCCTATGCCGGTGCGGTGCCGACTGGCGTCTCGCGGCCGGAAATCTCGCGGATCAGCTTGGAGCGCACGGCGCGGCCAAAATCGTCGAAGTTGGCGGCGACCACCATGAACGAGCCGGGGCCGCCTACGACGCTTTCCTCGTAATACTTGTCGAGCGTCGCGTCGGCTGGGCGGCCGTAATTGTTGCGGTTCATCATGACGGGCAGGCCGTTGATGACGAAGCCCTCGGCCACCAGCTTGTCGCGGACCATTTCGGCCGGTGGGCCGTCGTTGGTGCGGCCGTCGCCCGAGATGTCGATGATGCGGCGCTTGCTGGTGAAAGGCGCCCCCTCGAAGCACTTGGCGGAGTAGGCGAGAGCAGCACCGACGGCGGTCCAGCTCTGCGACGTGCGCGGGGCTTCGGAGAGCTTGTCGGAGAAGCGATGCGCGGCGCGGGCGCTGTCGATCAGCATCCAGTCGATCACCGTCTCCTGGTAATGCGTGCCGGCCCACTCGACGTAGCAGATCGCGATGCTTTTGTTCTCGCCCGACAGGATCGCGTCGAGCACGCGGCCATCGCTCATCGCCTCGATGTAGCCGCGCCGCTGCAGGTCGGCCTCGACCTCGTCGATCGAGCGCGAGACGTCCACTGCCATCACGAGTTCGACGTCGACAGGCGTGCCGGCGGCGCGCGCGGTGGTGGCGCTCGCCAGGGCAGCCAGGGATCCCACAATCGCTGTTCGTCGCTTCATGCACCTTTCCTCGTGGCGCGCCGTGCAAGAATAGCACCGCACACCGGACCACAAACGAAAACGCCGGGGAATTCCCCCGGCGTTCCCGATCAATTGATGGACGGCTTATTACTGGTCGTCGTCGAAGCCACGCTTGCGCGGCTCATAATCGCGTTCGCGACGCGGCGGACCGCTACGCTCGCGACGCGGCGGGCTCTTGTCGCCCGCCGGCGGCTCGAAGCCAGCGGCCGGCGGAGCGCCGGAGAAATCTGCACGACGGTCGCGCATCGGGCCGCCGTCGCCGGACGGGGCTGCGCCGCGATAGCCACCGCCACCTCCGCCGCCGCTGCGATCGCCACCGCCGCCGCCACCACCACCGTAGCCGCCGCCGCCGCGATAGCCACCGCCACCGCCGCCACGATCGCCGCCGCCGCCACCACCGCCGTAGCCGCCACCTCCGCCGCCGCGATAGCCACCGCCACCGCCGCC
>CAIKZO010000040.1 GCA_903832005.1 Enhydrobacter aerosaccus
ACATGAGTCTATCTTGCCCCGCCCGGCACCCACAGGACATCCGCAGCGCCGTTCTCGTTGAGCCGGCGGCCCAGCACGAACAGGTGATCGGACAGGCGATTGATGTATTTGATCGCTTCCGGATTGACCGCCTGCTTGGCCGCCAGCGCCGTCATCCGGCGCTCGGCGCGACGCGCGACGGTGCGCGCCAGATGGAGGTAGGCCGCGGCCTCGCTGCCGCCCGGCAGGATGAAAGAAGTAAGCGGCGACAGTTCGCCGTTCATGGCATCGATCTCGCGCTCCAGCCGTTCGGTCTGCGACGGCACGATGCGCAACGCCGGCTGGTCCTTCTTGTCCTTGCCGAACACGGTGCAGAGATCGGCGCCGAGATCGAACAGGTCGTTCTGGATGCGCGCCAGCATCGCCTCGACATGGGCGCGCGGTTTGTCCTTCTTGACGGTGCGCGCGATCACGGCGCGCACGATGCCGATGGTGGAGTTGGCTTCGTCGACCGTGCCATAGGCCTCGACCCGCAAGTCATGCTTGGGCACGCGGCCGCCGCGCCCGAGCGAGGTCAGCCCCTTGTCGCCGCCCTTGGTGTAGATGCGCGTCAGCTTGACCATCGGTGGCCTAAGAGCGGCTCGCGAGATACCACAGCAGCATGAGGCCGAGCGTCAGCATCTGCAGGCGCACCCGCCACCACATCAGTTTGTTGCTGCCCTTGGCGCGCTCGATGCTGTCGACCGGTCCGCGCGCCATCGAGATCAGGCCCGCGAACAGCACGGCGGCCGTGGCGAGCGCGGAGGCGACGACGAGCATGAAGAGGATGTTGGCGAGGGTCATGACGTCTTATCCTCCATTGTGCCGGCCGGCGCCACGGCGGGCGCCTGCCCAAGGCCGGCGGTCGCGTCCCGCTTCGGTGCCGGTCGCGGCGGCATAGAGCGCCTCGGCCGACTGTTCCGCCGACCACAGGGCCGCATGCACGGTGCCATATTCGACGGGCTCCGTCGCCTCACCCGCGAAGTACACGCGCTCGCCGAGCGGCCGCGCGTGGTCGACATGGTCCTCGGGCGGGCTGCCGACCGCGGGATAGGTGTAGCCGCCCATCGTCCAGGGATCGGTCAGCCAGCGCGGGAAGACGAAGGCCTCGGGCTCCGGCACCTTGTTGTGGCCGAACATCTTGCGCAGTGTTCCGAGCGCGACCTGCTTCACTTCCTCGTCGCTCATGTCGCGCTCGTAGCGCACCGCCGAATGACCGTTGGCGAAGCTCAGCAGGATCGGCAGGCCTGTTTCCTCGGTGTGCGAGACGAAGGTGTTGAAGGTGCCGCGCCGGTCGGGAGCATCCGGCAGCCGGCCGAACCATTTCGATTTCTCCGGCCAGAAGACGTGCGGGAACCGCATATAGGCCTTGCCGAGGACGCCGGCGCCATAACCCAATTGCGCGAGTGCCTTCTGCTGCCCGGGCGGCATCGGCGGATCGAGACGAAAACTGCCGTTGCGCAGCAGGCCGACCGGCAAAGTCACCACCGCGCGCGCGGCCTCCAATCGTTCACCATTCCTGAGGGTGGCAACGACACCATTGCCGCTCCACTCCAGCTTCGTGACCGGCGTGTTGAGGCGGATGTCCAGGCCGCGCTTTGCATCGTCGAGCAGTTGCACGAAGCCGCCCTTGGGCTGCGAGTTGCCGTCCAGCCCTTCCTGCGGGAACCACTCCTCGGCCGAAAGCTGGTCCCACACCGAGCCGTTCACGCCTTCGCTGCCTTCGACGAAGGTTGCGATCACCAGCCGGTCGACCTCGGGCAACCACGGCGCGCGCAACAGCGGCTCGATCGCATCCTTCACCGAGACCGAGCGCGGCCCGCGCACGTTTGCCAGGAACTTGCTCTTCCAGCCCGCGAAGGCGATGGCGGTATGGAAGGCCGCGACGCCCATGAACGCCTTGCTGCGCTGCGTCGTGCGCGTCGTGGCCGAAGCACGCTCGTCGATGATCAGTCGGTCGGACTCCGAACTGATCAGCCGGATACCGAGCTTCTCGCACCAGAGCGCGAGCGGATTGCCGTCGACGCCATGGACCCACGAGCCGCCGAGATCGACTGGCGCGCCAACGCGGGTGTCGGTCCAGACCCGGCCGCCGACACGATCGCGCGCCTCGAGCACCGTGACCTTGAATCCGGAGTCATGGAGCAAGCGCGCGGAGACCAGCCCGGCCATGCCGGCGCCCACGACGATCACCGTCTCGGGCTTGCCGGGCCCCATCGACCACGATTGCGTTTTCTGGGGCGTCATCCGTGCACCAATTCAGGAAGCTGCTTCATGTCGTCGAACAGGAACGCGCCGGCCGCGCCCATGGCGTCGCGATCGATGTGCGCTGCGCCGGTATAGCCCAGCACGCGCATCCCGGCCGAGATCGCGGCCTGCACGCCCGGCACCGAGTCCTCAACGACCACACAATTGAAAGGCTGCTCGTCCATCGCGATCGCGGCATGCAGGAACAAGTCGGGGAACGGCTTGCCGCGGCTCACCTGGCTCGCACTGAAGATGCGCCCCTCGAACCGTTTCCACAGGCCGGTGACGCCCAGCGACACTTCCATCTTGTCGAAGCCGCCGGAGCTTGCGACGCAGGTGCGGATGCCGGCGGCGTCGAGTGCATCAAGCGCCGCAACGATGCCCGGCACTGGCTGGAGCGGTGCGTCCTTGAATATCTGGAACGTCTCGCCCTGCAGCCGATGGACGAAATCCTCCGGCAGCTGACGGGCCAGCAGTTTCTCGACGATCTCCACGCACGACTTCATCGAGCGCCCCATCAGGCGGCGCATCGTTTCCTCGACCGACCAGTCGAGACCCTCGCGGTTCAGCGCGCGGGCAAAGGCAGTGTTCGACAACGGCTCGCTGTCGACGAGCACACCGTCACAATCAAAGATGACTAACACACGGAAGAAGTAGCTGACTTTCCTCCCCATTCAAATGGGGAGGTGTCGGCGTCATACGACGACGGAGGGGTCATGACCCCTCCGCCCTTCGGGCACCTCCCCATAAGAATGGGGAGGAAGATGATCAGAACGGCCTATCGCCCGCCACCGTGACGCGGTTGCCGCTGCGGGTGTGGGGCCAGTAGTCCCACATGGCGCGGTGCTGGACGCAGCGGTTGTCCCAGAAGGCGATCGAGTTCGCCTGCCAGCGGAAGCGGCACTGGAACAGTGGGTTTTCCATGTGCTGGTAGAGGTAGTTCAGGATGCCGTCGCTCTCGTCGCGCGGCACGCCGTTCAGGCCGCGGGTGAAGCCGCGGTTCACATAGAGCGCCTTCTTCTTCGTCACCGGATGGGTGCGAACCACCGGATGCGTGGCGCGCGGATACTGCGCCTTCTCCTGCACGCCGAAGTTCTTGTAGAGGCCGCGATAGACCGACTCGCCGTCGTGGTTGGCCGTCATGCCGTCGAGATAGGTCTTCATGCGGTCCGACAAAGCGTCGTAGGCGGCGTACATGGAGGCGAACAGCGTGTCGCCGCCCTTGGGCGGGCAGTTCTTGATGTAGAGGATCGAGCCCATCGGCGGCTCGACATCGCAGCTGACGTCGGTGTGCCAGCCCTCGCCGTTGGCGCGCGGCGAGTCCTTGTCGGCGTGGATGATCATCAGCTCGGGCTTGCCGTCCTCATGAGGCGCGGCGGGATGCACGTGCAGCTCGCCGAACAGCCGGCCGAAGGCCAGGTGCTGGTCGGGCGTGATGTGCTGGTCGCGGAAGAAGATGACCGAGTTCTCGGCGAGCGCGCGATGCACCTCGTCCTGCTGACGGTTGGACAGCGGCTGGCTGAGGTCGATGCCCGCGATCTCGGCGCCGATGATCGGCGTCATCTTGTCGACCGAGATGGTCTCGTACGGTGCCGACTCGTCCGCCGCAGGACGGATACGAGGGCCCTTGTTGCCGCTCAGCGATCCTTGCATGGCACTCTCCTATTCGACCTTGATGTTGGCACGTTGGATGATCTGCCCCCAGCGCTCTTTCTCGGAGCGGGTGAAGGCGCCGAACTCGTCGGGCGTCATGAGCTTCGGCACGCCGCCGATGGTCTTCAGCCGCTCCAGCACCTCGGGCATCACCGACACCTTGCGGATGTCCTCATAGATGCCCTGTACGATTTCCGTGGGCGTGCCCTTGGGCGCGTAGAAGCCGGTCCAGGTGGTGAGCTGCACGTCGGGCAAACCGACCTCGACGGCCGTCGGCATGTCGGGTACGGCGGCGTAGCGTTCGTTGTCGGTGACGAACAGGCCCTTCAGCGCGCCGCGATCGATCGCGACCTTGGCGTTCACCGTGTCGATCATCATGAAGGTGAGCAGGCCGTTCTGCACGTCGGGGATCGCCTGCGGATTGCTCTTGTAGCCGACGTAGACCACGTCGACGCCGGCAGCCATCTTGTAGAGCTCGGAGGCCACGCGTGCGGGCAGCGCGCCCGCGCCGTAGTTATGCTTGCCGGGCGCCGCCTTGAGCATCGAGGTCAGCTCAGCCGCCGTGTTGATCGGGCTGTTCCTGTCGACCAGCAGCACGAAGGGCGAGGTGCCCATGCGCGTGATCGGCGCGAAGCTCTCGACCGGATCGTAGGACAGCTTGTCGTAGATCGCGGGATTGACCGCCTGGGTCATCGCCGAGGTGGCGAACAGCGTGAGCCCATCGGGTTTGGCGCGCGCCACCGATTCCGCGGCGGGAATGCCGTTGCCGCCGCCGCGGTTGTCGACCACGACGGCCTGGCCCCACAGCGCCGACAGCCGCTCGGCATAGATGCGCGCACTGATGTCGGTCGCGGCGCCGGCCGGAAACGGCACGACCATCGTCACGCGCTCGGAGGGATATTTTTCCGCGCGCGCGATCGCAGGCGCCGCGAGAACCGCGGCACCGGCTGCTGCCCTGACAAAGTGACGTCGGCCGAACATGTTTCCTCGGAGTCTTTCTTGCTTGCCCCGAAGATAGTCCCTCGGCCGGCCGATTTCCCGCCCCACATCGACATAGTCCGTATTACGAAATATCCTTCCCCGCATGATCGAACCTGTCGCCCGCAGTTTCACGATCCTGGAGGCGCTCAGCCGCCGGCCGCACGGCACCATCACCGCTCTGGCCGAGGAGACCGACCTGCCGCGCCCGACGGTCGTGCGCCTGCTGAAGACGCTCACCGAACTCGGCTACGCCACCCAGGTCTCGCGCGCGGCGGGCTATCGCCTCACCGACAAGGTGTTGGGGCTGGCGCAGGGAATCCGCTTCGTCGATCACCTGGTCGACGTCGCGGCGCCGCACATGAGCCGCTTCACCAAGAAATACGGCTGGCCGCTCTATCTCGGCACGATCAGCGACAAGGCCATCACCATCCGCCATTCGACCGCCGCCGAAAGCCCGATGTCGTTCGAGCGCTCGGCGCTGCAGAAGCGCAGCCCCATCCTGTCGAGCGCGCTGGGGCGGGCGTGGCTGGCCTTCTGCTCGCCCGAGGAACGCCGCGCGGTGCTCGAGCATCTGGGCGTGAAGCCGGACGCCAGGCTCACCGCCGCCTTCGCGCGCATCCGGCGCGACGGTCACTCCTTCACCGTGCTGCCGCGCACCGGTCGCCTGCAGGGCATCGGCGTCGCCATCCGCAGATGGCGATCGCGTGATGGGCTGCCTGTCAATGCGCTTCATTCGCTCGGCAATGAGCGAGCAGGAGGCCGGCCTGCGGTACGGCGCGGCGCTCAATGCCCTCGCCTCGGCCATTGCCGCCGACGCGGAGCGTTAGACTTCGGCGGGAAATAGCCGCTTCTTGTCCAATAATTCTCTACTGGTGCTCGCAATGGCGACCAAAAGCACTAATAATGGTAGAGTAGTTGCACGCGTAGGAGCGACAGGGTTGATAAGCCGATGGCTACTGAGTCTCTGAACTTCGACTTCAATTTTCCCAATCGCGTCCGAAACGTCAGTCTTTCGCCCACGCAAGAGAACTCGCTGCTCCCACTTTTTGAAGCTATCAGCAATTCGATTCATTCGATCGAAGAGCGCTTTGGCAAAGACGATCTCAAAGCAGGCCTCATCGACATTGATATCCAAACGCAGGACGATTCGTCTGCCGTCGACTGTATTACGATTCAAGATAATGGGATCGGTCTAAACGAGAAGTTCACGAAATCATAGCGCCGCTACGCGGTGATTCGCAGTCTTTGAGTATTGAAGAGAATAATATTTGGCTGCTCGACGACCGGTTGCCATTTTACAAATACTTCGCATCGGATATCGCGCTAGGCGCTCTAAGAAAGGAAATTAAGAGTGCGTCGCGTCCCGACTTAATATTTTTTGATAAGCATTTAGGATTCACGACTGGCAGTACGTTCGATCCCGTTATTCTTGTCGAGTTCAAACGCCCTGGTCGAGACGACTACAATGCGGCTCGGAACAATCCTGTAAATCAGTTGATAGATTATTTGCGAGCCATTCGTGAAAAGTCAGTGAATCTCGTCGATCTAAAGGGACGTCAACAAAGTGCCCTGGGCGAGGGATGCGGATTCCGGCGCAAGTCGGCCACCGATTCCGATTTGAAGTCGGCCACCTGTTCCGATCCAAGCCGGCCACCGATTCCGATTTGAAGTCGGCCACCCCCGGGGTGGCGGGCGCTCGATCTCTGG
>CAIKZO010000041.1 GCA_903832005.1 Enhydrobacter aerosaccus
CTCCAGGCCCGCCTCATGCATGAGCGGGCCTGGAGGCCCGCGGTCCCAGATGACTAAGCAGCCGCCGGAACTGTCTTGCCGCCGATGCGGCGGCGGCGGGCGTTGATCTCGCGCAGAGTGACCAGCATCTCGTCGGCCACGATGTCGCCCGGGATGCCGTCGCCTTCGGCCTCGAGTTCCTTCATGTCGACCCACACGGCGTAGAGCGGCGCGGTACGCTTGGTGATGATGCCTGCATGCAGCAGGGTCTTGATCAGCACGCGGAAGATGTTGGTGCCGTCCTTCAGCGCGGCGCGGCGATCCTCGTCGCCGAAGACCTCCTTCATCGAATCGCGCACCCACTGCCACTCGAGGCCGTACTTGGCGTAGATCACCTGCTTCTGCTCGGCGTTGATCAGGTTGAACAGCAGCATCTGGAAGAGCTGCGCCGACCAATCCTCGACCTTGCGGTGTTCTTCCGGATTGAGGTGGCGGATCGTCTTGGAGGCCCACAGGCGGCCGAAGCGGTGATGGAAGGCCTCGTCGCTCATGACGAGTTGCACCAGGCGGCGCAGCACGGGATCGTTGGTCTTGGCGTTGAAGGTGGCGAAAGCGCCCATGGCGACGCCCTCGACCATCATCTGCATGCCGACGATCTTCTTGTAAACTTCGCCCGTGCTCACCAAATCGCCGAGCACGGTCGCGATGGTCTTCCCGACGGGCAACGGCGCGCCCCAGCGCTTGGCGATGTAGCGCGTGAAGCCCGTCACGTGGCGGGCTTCCTCGCGCGCCTGGTTGGCGGCGTATTCCTGCGCCCCCGGATCGACCAGGACGTGGCACAGGCTGGCCGAAAGCGACAACGCGCCCTGCTCGCCATGCAGGAGATTGGAGATCGACCAGTGGGTGACGTCGTTGGCCAGGGCGATTTTCTGGCCGTCATCGAGGCGGTCGCCGACCGCGCTCCTGAGCTCCAGGATGGTGTCGAGCGGCATGATCGGCTCCCGCGCCATCTCGAACGGCAGGTCGTAGTCGATGTAACTGACGTCCAGCGGGTCCCAGAAATGGTCGTGGGTGGCCGAAATAATGCCGTCAAAAGCATCGCTACGACGGCCATAACGCGGCACTTCCAGCATCGCCGGGAAATCTTCCGCCGAAACGGCGTCATAGGCCTTGTCGTAGGTGATCTGTTGGGCCATGTGGGGCCTCCGGTTAAGTAGTAAATATGACGGGTCCGTCACCTTTTTCAATGGATTTTTCCCCAGTCCCAGCGCATGGGGTTTCCGCCATATTCCGGCCGGGTTCCCTGGTCGAACGGGGTGGGCGGCGAAGGCCGTCCGCACAGGAGTAGCAAATGTCCCGCCGCCGCCGCATCTACGAGGGCAAGGCCAAGACCTTGTTCGAAGGGCCAGAACCCGGGACCATCGTTCAGTACTTCAAGGACGACGCCACCGCCTTCAACAATACGAAGAAGGGCACGATCACCGGCAAGGGGGTGATCAACAACCGCATCTCCGAGTTCCTGATGACGAAGCTCGGCGAGATCGGCGTGCCGACGCACTTCATCCGCCGGCTGAACATGCGCGAGCAGCTGATCCGGCAGGTCGAGATCATTCCGCTCGAGGTCGTGGTCCGCAACGTGGCCGCCGGCTCCTTCGCCAAGCGCTTCGGGGTCGAGGAAGGCACGCAATTGCCGCGCTCCATCATGGAGTTCTTCTACAAGAACGACGCGCTCGGCGATCCGATGGTCACCGAGGAGCATATCACCGCCTTCGGCTGGGCGACGCCGCAGGACCTCGACGACATCGTGGCGCTTACGCTCCGGGTCAACGATTTCCTGTTCGGCCTGTTCCTCGGCTGCGGCATCAAGCTGATCGATTTCAAGATCGAGTTCGGCCGCCTGTACGAGGACGACATGGTCCGCATCGTGCTTGCCGACGAGATCAGCCCGGACTCGTGCCGGCTGTGGGATCTCCGCACCAACGAGAAGATGGACAAGGACCGCTTCCGCCGTGACCTCGGCAAGGTCGAGGAAGCCTACCAGGAAGTGGCGCGGCGTCTCGGCATCCTGATCGACCAGGGTCCCGGCGATGTGCGCGGCCCCACGACGCTCCAATAGGCGACACTACAATAAAGAGGCCAAATGAAAGCCAGAGTTCACGTTACCCTCAAGAACGGCGTGCTCGATCCCCAGGGCAAGGCGATCGGTCACTCGCTCAATCGGCTCGGATTCCCCGAAGTGGGCGACGTGCGCCAGGGCAAGTTCATCGAGCTCGAGATCGCCGAGACCGACAAGGCCAAGGCGAAAGCGCGCGTCGAGGAGATGTGCAAGAAGCTGCTGGCCAACACGGTGATCGAGAACTTCTCGATCGAACTGGTGGGCTGAGCATGAAGGCCTCGATCCTCGTCTTCCCCGGCTCCAATCGCGAAGGCGATGTGGCGCAGGCGATCGAGCTGGTGACCGGCCGCCGTCCCAACATGGTGTGGCATGGCGACGGCGACTTCGAGAAGACCGACCTGATCGTCGTGCCGGGCGGCTTCTCCTACGGCGACTATCTCCGCTGCGGCGCGATGGCCGCGCAGTCGCCGGTGATGGCCGAGGTGAAGCGCCGCGCCGCCCAGGGCGTGCCGGTGCTGGGGATCTGCAACGGCTTCCAGATCGTGACCGAGGCGGGCCTGCTGCCGGGCACGCTGATGCGCAACTCGCATCTGAAGTTCGTCTGCGCCGATGTGCATCTCAAGGTCGAGACCAGCCAGAGCCTGTTCACCAACCGCTACCAAGCGGGCCAGGTGATCAAGGTCCCGGTGGCGCATGCCGAAGGCAACTACTTCGCCGACGACGACACGCTGAAGCGGCTCGAGGATCGCGGCCAGATCGCGTTCCGCTATTGCGCGCCCGACGGCACGGTCGACGGTACCGGTAACCCCAACGGCTCGATCCGCAACATCGCGGGTGTCTTCAACGAGACCAAGACCGTCATGGGCCTGATGCCCCACCCCGAGAATGCCACCGAGTCGATGTTCGGCGGCACCGACGGCAAGGGTTTGTTCGAAGGAATCGTCGAGGCTCTCACGTGATCGCTGCTGAAAAGAATCCGCCGGTAAAGTTGCCCAACGAACCGCAGATCACGCCAAAGGTCGTGGCCGAACATGGCCTCGCGCCGGACGAATACCAGCGCCTGCTGAAGATCATGGGCCGCGACCCCACGATGGTGGAACTCGGCATCTTCTCGGCGATGTGGAGCGAGCACTGCTCCTACAAGTCTTCCAAGGTCTGGCTGAAGAAGCTGCCGACCAAGGCCGAGTGGGTGATCCAGGGCCCGGGCGAGAACGCCGGCGTGATCGACATCGGCGACGGCCAGGCCGCGATCTTCAAGATGGAGAGCCACAACCACCCGTCCTTCATCGAGCCCTATCAGGGCGCGGCGACGGGCGTGGGCGGCATCATGCGCGACGTCTTCACCATGGGCGCGCGGCCGGTGGCCAATCTCAATGCGCTACGCTTCGGCGATCCCTCGCACCCCAAGACGCGCCATCTCGTGTCGGGCGTTGTCGCGGGCATCGGCGGCTACGGCAACTGCATGGGCATTCCGACCGTTGGCGGCGAGACCAACTTCCATGCCGCCTACAACGGCAACATCCTGGTCAACGCCATGACCGTCGGCATCGCGCCGACCGACAAGATTTTCTATGCCGCCGCCGCGGGCCTCGGCAATCCGATGGTCTATGTCGGTTCCAAGACCGGCCGCGACGGCATCCACGGCGCCACCATGTCCTCGACCGAGTTCAACGAGGACAGCGAGAGCAAGCGCCCCACCGTGCAGGTCGGCGATCCGTTCGTCGAGAAGCTGCTGCTGGAAGCCTGCCTCGAACTGATGGCGACCGACGCGATCATCGCCATCCAGGACATGGGCGCGGCGGGCCTCACTTCTTCTTCGTTCGAGATGGCGGCCAAGGGTGGCCTCGGTCTCGAGATGGCGCTCGACAAGGTGCCGATGCGCGAAGAAGGCATGAACCCCTACGAGCTGATGCTCTCCGAAAGCCAGGAGCGCATGCTGATCGTGCTGAAGCCCGGCCGCGAGGACGAGGCGCGCAAGATCTTCGAGAAGTGGGAACTCGACTTCGCCGTGATCGGCCATCTCACCGACACCGAACGCATGGTGTTGAGCTGGCACGGCGACATCGTCGCCAACATCCCGATCCCGCCGCTGGTCACCGAAGCGCCGATGTACGAGCGGCCGTGGACGCTGACCGACCTGCCGGCGACGCTCGATGCTTCGAAAGTGCCGGCGCCCAAGGACTGGAACGCCTCGCTGCTGGCGTTGATGAGCTGCCCCGATCTCGCGAGCAAGGCGTGGATCTGGCACCAGTACGACCACCTGATCTTGGGCAACACCGCGATCCGCCCGCAGGACGGCGATGCCGCCCTCGTGCGCGTGCCCAAGGCGCCGACCGGTACCAGCCACAAGGGCCTCGCCATGACGTCGGACTGCACGCCCCGCTATGTGCAGGCCCATCCGGAGACCGGCGGCAAGCAGGCCGTGGCCGAGGCATGGCGCAACATCACCGCGACCGGTGCCCGGCCGCTCGCCGTCACCGACAACATGAACTTCGGCAATCCCCAGAAGCCCGAGATCATGGGGCAGTTTGCCGGCGCCATCATGGGCATGGCCGAGGCCTGCAAGGTCCTCGACTTCCCCGTCGTGTCGGGCAACGTCTCGCTCTACAACGAGACCGAAGGCCGGCCGATCCTGCCGACGCCGACGATCGGCGCGGTGGGCGTGATCGACGACATCGTGAAGGCCGTCGGCTCGCGCCTCACCCAGGCGGGTCTCTGCATCGTGCTGATCGGCGAGACCCAAGGCTGGCTCGGCCAGTCGATCTATCTCCGCGAAGCCTGTGGCCGCGAGGAAGGCGCTCCGCCGCCGGTCGACCTCGCCGCAGAGCGCCGTAACGGTGATTTCGTGCGCAGCCAGATCGAGGCGCGCCGGGTCGCGGCCTGCCACGACCTCTCGGACGGCGGCCTGTTGGTCGCCCTGACAGAAATGTGCATCGCCGGCGGCACTGGCATGGAGGTCGCCCAGCCTGGCGGCAACGCCGTTCCTTCGCACGCGTTTTTCTATGGTGAGGATCAAGCCCGCTATCTCGTGGCCACCGGATCGGCCGACGAGGTGCTGGCGGCGGCCCAGAAAGCCGGCGTCCCGGCGGTCACGATCGGCCACTCGGGCGGCGCGTCCCTGGTCGTGAAGGGCCTGGTCGATCTGCCGCTGAAGGACATCAAGGCGGCCCACGAAGCCTGGCTGCCAGCCTACATGAACGCCACGGAATAGCAGGGAATCCAAGCAAATGCCGATGGCAGCAGACGACATCATCGCCCTCATCAAGCAGGGCATCCCGGGTGCCGAGGTCGAAATGCAGGACCTCGCCGGCGACGGCGACCACTGGGCCGCGACGGTCGTTTCCTCGGCCTTCATGGGCAAGACCAAGATCCAGCAGCACCAGATGGTTTACGGCGCGCTGGGCGGCCGCATGGGGGGTGTCCTCCATGCCCTCAAGTTGACCACCATGGCGCAAAAGCCCTGATCGCCCTATATTAAGGATCAAAGGAGATTAACCCATGAGCGAACCCGAAGTTTTCGGCCGCATCCGCGAAGAGATCGGCAAGAACGACGTCCTTCTCTTCATGAAGGGCACCCCGGTGTTCCCGCAGTGCGGCTTCTCTGCCGCCACCGTGGAATGCCTGAGCGAACTTGGCGTGAAGTTCGCCAGCGTGAATATCCTGGTCGACCCGGAAATCCGCCAGGGCATCAAGGAATTCAGCCAGTGGCCGACGATTCCCCAGCTCTACGTGAAGGGTGAGTTCATCGGCGGCTGCGACATCATCCGCGAGATGTTCGAGACCGGTGAGCTCGAGCAGATGTTCAAGGACAAGGGCGTCACGCTGGCCAACGCGGCGTAGGACTTGAGACGAATTGAGATGACCGCGGACCAATCGTCCGCGGTTTTCTTTTGGGCGCGATGAAGCGGCGTCATGCCCTCGCGGCGCTGGCTGCCGCTCCCCTCGCCTTCTCCCGCGAGACGCAGGCGCAGGACCGTCTGCCGCTCGTGGCCGTGCTCGTGCCTCCGACCGAGAAACTGGCCGCGGTCCGGGTCGCCGCCATCCGTCAGGGGCTCAAGGAAGCGGGCCTGAGCGAGGGCGTCCACTACAGGCTCGAATCGCGGTTCGCGAACGGCGATTTCGGCCGCCTGCCGGGACTGGCGCTCGAACTCGCGGCGCTGAAGCCCCGCCTGTTCGTCGCCTCGGCCGCCGCCGCGGTCGCCGTGCACGAGACGCTGCCGGACATGCCGCTGGTCTTCTGCTCGTATGCCCTCGATCCGATCGCGGCAGGCTTTGCCAAGAGCATCGTGCACCCCGGCGGCAACGCGACCGGCAACATCATGAACGCCGTGGGCGGCGAGGAAGCGCTGACGCAAAAGCGCATTGGGCTGTTCAAGGAGCTGGTGCCGGGCCTCAAGCGGCTGGGTTTCATCAGCACCGCGACCTCGACTCTGGCCGCGGCTGAGCTTGCGGCACTGCGCAGCGTGGCCGGCCATTTCGGTTTCGAGATCGTGCAGCACCCGCTCGAGAGCCTGGAGGACCTCGATCGCGCCTTGGCCGCGACCGTCGCGGACGACGTCCAGGCGCTCTACGTGTCGGGCGAGACCCTCCTCTACAGCAACATGCCGCGCGTGCTGCCGCCCTTGATGGCGACCGGCAAACCGACGCTCAGCACCTATCCCGACTGGGCGCGCGCCGGAATCCTGATGTCGTATTCCGCAGACCTGCTCGACGATTTCCGTCGCGCCGGCATATACGCTGCCAAGATCCTGGGCGGACAGAAGCCCGGTGACCTGCCGATCGAGCAGGCGAGCAAGTTCGTGCTGGCAGTCAATGCGCGTACGGCTCGGCAGCTCGGCATTGTCCTGCCGCCGAATTTCCTTGCCGACGAAGTGGTCGACTAGACGTTGTCGAAGACGTACGAAGCCATCGACAAATTCCCCGACGTGAAGCTGCGATGCAGCGCACGTCCGCGGGCGCCCTCGCCCGCCGCACCGAACGCCACATGTAACGGCAGGAAATGCTCATCCGTCGGATGGGCATCCTTCGCGTTCGGCGCTTCGGTGCGATAGTTCGCCAGCGCCGCCGCATCGCCCTTCTCCAGCGTCTCCGCCAGCCAGTCGTCGAACGCCTTGGCCCACGGTTCGGGAGGCGTGTCGTGCGCGCCGCGGATCAGGCGGCGGAGATTGTGCGTGGCGCTGCCGGAGCCCATCACCAGCACTCCCTCGTCGCGCAATCCGGCGAGCTTGCGGCCCAGGTCGAGATGATGCGCGGGACTCATGTAGGGCTGCACCGAGAGCTGGAAGATCGGGATGTCGGCGTCGGGCCAACCGAGCAGCGCCGGCACCCAGGCGCCGTGGTCGAGACCATACTCGGCCGGCTGCGCGCCGGTCATTTCCGCCACGCGGCGGGCAAGTGCTGGCGCGCCCGGCGCATCGTAGTGCAGCTTGTAGAGCGCGTCGGGGAAGCCGTAGAAATCGTGGATCGTCTCGGGCTGCGCCGTCAGCGACACCTCCGGCCGTTCGGTGTTCCAGTGCGCCGACACGGCGAGGATCGCCTTGGGCTTGGGCACGACCGAGCCCAGCCCGGCCAGGAAGGCCCGCGCGGGCAGGTCCTTCTCCAGGTAGAGCATCGGCGATCCGTGCGACACAAAGACAGTCGGCATCGACATTGCTTCAATCCTCACACAACATCTGCAAACGGCGACAAGACAAGGGGTAGTACATGATCGGTCTGCGCAAATTGGCGGCTTTCGCCACGGTAATATGGGCGGCGCTGGTGCTTCCTGCCACTGCGCAGACGACCTTGCGCATGGTTCCCCACGCCGACGTGAAGATCCTCGACCCGATCTGGACCACGGCGCTGATCACCCGCAACTTCGGCTACATGGTCTGGGACGTGCTGTTCGCCAAGGACGCCGACCTCAAGATCCAGCCGATGATGGCGGAAGGCTATACCGTCTCGGACGACAAGCTCACCTACACGATCAAGCTGCGCGACGGCCTTGTCTGGAGCGACGGCAAGCCGGTGACCGCCGAGGATTGCGTCGCCTCGATCAAGCGCTGGGGCGCGCGCGATCCCTACGGCCAGCTGATGCTGAAGGACACGGCCGAGATCAAGGTGATCGACGACAAGACCCTGGCGATCGTGCTCGCGCGCCCGTTCGGCTTCGTGATCGACGCGCTCGCCAAGGTGTCGTCCAACGTGCCGTTCATGATGCCCAAGCGCATCGCCGACACCGATCCCAACAAGCAGATCACAGAGTACATCGGCTCCGGCCCGTTCATCTTCAAGCAGGACGAGTGGAAGCCCGGCGAGAAGGTCGTGTTCGTGAAGAACCCGACCTACAAGCCGCGCGCCGAGGCGCCCTCGATGCTGGCCGGCGCCAAGATCGCCAAGGTCGATCGCGTCGAATGGCTCGCCATCACCGATCCCAACACAGCCGCCAACGCACTGCTGGCGGGCGAGATCGACCTGATCGAGGCGCCGCCGCCCGACCTGTTCCCGCTGTTCCGCGCCGACAAGAACATCGCGCTCTACGGCTGGAACGAAGCCGGCAGCCAGATCATCATGCGGCTGAACTGGCTCCATCCGCCGTTCAACAACGTCAAGATCCGGCAGGCCGCGATGTATGCCATCGCCCAGGAGCCGATCATGCAGGCGCAGGTCGGCGATCCCGCGATCTACAAGCTGTGCAACGCGCCGTTCATCTGCGGCACGCGCTTCGGCAAGGAATACGGCGACCTGCTGATCAAGCCCGACATCGAGAAGGCCAAGGCGCTGCTGAAGGAAGCCGGCTACGACGGCACGCCGGTCCTCATGATGCATCAGACCGACCTCGCGTCGTCCAACAACCTGCAGCCCGTCGTGAAGCAGCAGCTCGAGAAGGTGGGCTTCAAGGTCGACATGGTCGACATGGACTGGCAGAGCGTGGTGTCCCGCCGCGCCCGCAAGGAGTCGCCGAAGGAAGGCGGCTGGAACATCTTCTTCACCACCAACATCACGCTCGATAGCGACAATCCCGGCCCGCACAGCTACGCTGCCGCGAACTGCGATAAGGCCTGGTTCGGCTGGCCGTGCGATCCCGAGATGGAGAAGCTGCGCGACGCCTTCATCCACGAGCCCGATCCGGCCAAGCAGAAGGAGCTGGGCGACAAGATCTCCGACCGCGTCTACAGCGAGGTGCTGTTCGTGCCGGTCGGCCAGTACAAGGCCTTCGGGGCCTATCGCAAGGACCGACTCGACGGCTGGCTGCCCGGCCCGGTTGCGGTGGTGTGGAACATCAGCAAGAAGTGACATGCTGCCGAACGCGTTAGACCGGTTCTCGCTCAAGAACCGGACTGCCTTGGTGACCGGCGCCCGCCGTGAGATCGGCCGCGCCATTGCGCTGGCGTTGGCGAGCGTTGGCGCGCGGCTCGCCATCCACCATGCCGATACGGCCGAAGAACGCGCGGACGCCGACGCCGTGGTTCACGAAATCGAGCAAGGCGGCGGCGAGGCGCGTTCGTTCGGCCAGGACTTTGCCCTGGCCGACGCAGGGCGCTCGCTGGCGGCCGCGGTCTCGGCTTGGGCGCCCGTCGATATCCTGGTGCTGAACGCCTCGATCGAACTGCCGGAGACCTACCACACGATCACAACGGAACGGTTCGACAAGCAGATCGCCGTCAACCTGCGCAGCCCGCTGGAGTTGCTGCAGGACCTCGTGCCGCCGATGGGCGCGCGCGGCTGGGGACGTGTGGTGACGATCGGCAGCGTGCAACAGGTCCGTCCGCATCCGCAAATGATGGTCTATGCCGGCACCAAGGCCGCGCAACTGAACTGGGCGTGGAACCTTGCCCGCCAGTTCGGCGGACAAGGCGTGACGGTAAACAATCTCGCGCCCGGCGCCATCCTGACGGCACGCAACCGCACGCAAATGGCCACCGAAGGCGAGGCGTTGAAGCAGCGCATCCCGGCCGGCCGGCTCGGCCAACCCGACGATCTCGCGGGCGCGGCACTGCTGCTGTGTTCCGATGCAGGCGCCTACATCAATGGCGTCAATCTCTACGTCGACGGCGGCCGCTCGATAGCCTGAGCCCGCAAGGCTCGGGATGACATTGCCATCCCGAGCCACGGCAGAAAGTCCTAGGCGGCCTTCGCGAGCGGCGCGGCCTGCCAACGCTGGGCCGCTTCGGCGACCCTCTGGCCGAGCAGCTCGGCAGTGCGAAGCTCGCTCTGGCCGATGCCCTCGATGCCCTGGTCGGCGTGCGCCTGTGCCATCACGCCGATCGAGGCGCCGGTGCGGTTGAGGTCGTCGACCGAGCCCTTCGAGTGGTTGTTGCCGGGCGCCAGGCCAAGGCCGACCCACAGCATGCCGTGCTGCTGGGCGAGCGTGAACAGCTGGTGCAGCGTGCCCTGCTTGTCGCCACCCCACGAGGCGGAGACGGTGAAGCCGGCGGCGAGCTTGTTCTGCCAACCGCGCGCCATCCAGATTTTCGACGTCCAGTCCTTGAACTTCGCGAAGTCGGCGGAGATGCCGCCCATGTATGTCGGGCTGCCGAAGACGATCGCGTCGGCAGCGGTGAGCTCGGCCTCGCGGGCCTCTGCCTCGCCGGCCGGGATCAGGCTCACCTTGGTGCCGGCGACCTGTTCGACGCCCTTGGCGACGGCCTCGGCAATGGCTTTAGTGTGGCCGTAACCCGAGTGGAAGACGATGGCTACGTTGGTCATGACGATCTCCAGTTCCTTGATTTCTTTGAAGAAACCGTATTTTGGTAACTTCAGTAGGGTTGCTTACTCAAAGTGACTGGAAATAACTGGGTGGCGTACTATATCTTTGCCAGCAGGTACCATTTCGTAACTACGCATTTTTTCCGGGAGCGATTCCCATGACCGAGACGGCACACAAAGAGGGCGGCGCTTCCTGCCCGATGGACTTCATCCTGCGCATGCTGATGGGGCCGTGGACGACCTACATCGTCTACAACCTGCGCACCTTCGGGCCGCAGCGCTTCGGCGAGCTGAAGCGGCGGGTCGGCAGCGTGTCGGCCAAGATGTTGACCGAGCGCCTGCGCACGCTCGAGGGCGCCGGGCTGGTGCGGCGCGAGTACGAGGCGACGATCCCGCCCAAGGTCACCTACTCCCTGACTGCGCGCGGACACGAACTCGACGGCGTGCTGGGCACCTTGGCCGATGTCGCCATCCGCTGGCAGAACGAGGATGCCGCCGCCCGCAAGGGCGCGGGCGTGGAGCTCAAAGCGGCAGATTAAAGCGCGTCGCGACGCCTACTTCTTCGTCACGTCCCAGAACACCATCACCTGCGGCAGAGCCTTTGGGAAAGTGATGTTGTCGCGCGCGGCGAACACGCCGTACCACTCGCCGAGCGGCAAGTGCGTGACGACCTCCATCGCGCGGGCCTGGACAGCTTCAGCCGCGGCCTTCTTTGCGGCCGGCGTCTCGGCACGCACGAAGGCGTCGCGCAGTTTCTCCAGCTCGGGATCGCACGGCCAACCGGCGCGGGCCTTGTCGCAGGTCGCGGCGATCGACGGATTCATCAGCGGGTCGAGGATGTCGATCTGCGACCAGCTCGTGCCGTAGGCGTTCCAGCCGCCTTCCGACGGCGGGCCTTTCTTGGAAATGAGGCGCGCCACCATGCTCTGCCAGTCCATCGGCTGGACCTCGACCTTGAAGCCCGCCTTCTCGAGCTGGGCCTTGGCGACGGGCGCGATCTGCTTGATCACGCCGAGATCGGTGGGCTGCGGCATGACGATGGGCGTGCCGTCGTATTTGGCTTCGGCGAGAAGCTCCTTCGCCTTGGCGATGTTGCCCTCGAGCAGCCCGTCCATGCCCACGGTCGAGGCATAGGGCGAATTGCAGGTGAACAGCGCCTTGCACGGTTGGTAGAAGCGCGGGTCGCCGATATTGGCCTGCATGAATTCAGGCTGGCTGAGCGCATAGGCCGCCGCCCGCCGGATACGGACGTCGTTGAAGGGCGGCTGCAACCAGTTCGGACGGAAGGTGAACTGGCCGGGCGCGGTTCCTTTGAGGATTTTGACGCCCTTGCTCTTTTCCAGGAGCGGCAGGTTGTCGAAGTCGAGACTGCCGATCACATCGATCTCGCCGTTGATCAGCGCGTTGACCTGCGTCTGACTGTCGGGGATCCACACCCACTCGACCCTGTCGAGGCTGACGACCTTGCCGCCGGCCAGGCCCGACGCGGGCTCCGGCCGCGGGACGTACTTCTTGTTCTTCAGGAAGACGATCTTCTCACCGGGCTTCCATTCGTCGAGCTTCAGGACGAATGGACCGGAGCCGATGTACTCGCTGATCTGCGTGTTGGGATCGGTCGCGGCGATGCGCGCGGGCATCATGAAGGGCACGGCGACCGACGGCTTGCCCAGCGCCTGCAGCAGCGGACCGAACTTTTCCTTGAGCACGATCTGGAAAGTCTTGGCGTCGACGACCTTGTACTCCGACAGGAACGTCGCGAGCTTCAGGCCCATCGAGTCCTTGGCGGTCCAGCGCTTCAGCGAGGCGACGCAATCCTCCGCCGTCACCGGCTTGCCGTCGTGCCATTCGAGACCGTCGCGCAGGGTGAAGGTCCAGACCAGCCCGTCGTCGCTGGTCTTCCAGGTGTCGACCATCTGCGGCTTCACGTCGAACTTCTCGTCGATCGAGAAGAGCGTGTCGTAGACCATGTAGCCGTAGTTACGCGTGATGTAGGCGCCGCTCCAGATCGGATCGAGGATCTTCACATCCGATTCCATGACGGCCTTCAGCACCGTCTGGGCACACACGACTATTGGCGAGAAGGCGGTCGCGAGCGCCGCGACGGAAGCGATGAGCGAACGACGCATGGCTTTGGCTCCCCCGATATTTGTCATCCCGAGCGTAAGCGAGGGATCTTTCCTGCGCCAGACGGATCGAAGCGCTATAGTGGCTTCCCGATGAAAGTAGGCCTTTCCTCGATCTCCCTGATGCTTCTCGCTCTGGCGATAGCTTCGCCGGCAGTGGCGCAACAAGCGTGCCAAGCCGTCGCCGACGGGCTGCGCTCCGGTACTAGCGCCCTGGCCTACAGTCCGGCACAGACGATCGCCAAGACAGAAGCTATCGAGACCCTACGCTCGCAGTTCCACGCCACGCCCCGCTTGGTCGAAGCGATCAGACGCCTGGCCGAATACTCCTACTCCGTCAGCTTCCAGCGTTTCGGAAGTAGCAGTCTTCATATGGCCGTTGCCCTCCAGGGCTCAGCCGGCTGCCAGTTCATCACCTTCTTCGCCACAGCGCCGGACGGCGCTTCGGACCTTGTCGACGCGCTCCCGCCGATCCTGCGCGACAAGCCCGAAGGCTCGATGCTGCCGTGCAGCGGTGCCGGAAGCCTTGCACACGCCGGGACCGCGGGCGGCGCGCCCGCCTTCGTCGTCGATATCGGTGCGGACCAGGACGAGGAATTCAACATCACGCCCTGGCGCGACGGTGCCTGGCAAAAGGCCTGCACGGTGGCAATTCACTATGGCGCGACCTTCACGGTGGCCGACCAATCCTGCGAGGGCGTCGACTGCGTCAAGGTGAGCGCGCTGGCACGCGACCTTGCGATGAAGTTCGACAGCGATCCCAAGTCGTTGACGCGTGTGAAGGACCCTAGCCCCGAATTCACGGGCCCGGCGGACCTACCGACATTCCGGCCAGTCATCGATCACGATACTTTTGCCTCAGAGGCGATTGCGACGCCCGTCACCTTTGACGGTCGGCAGTACATCGCCCGCCTCGGCCACCGCGCGATCGGCTGGCGTATATTTCCCGGCTACTTGTTCGGGCTCTATCGGCAGGTCGGCGACCGGCTCGAGCCCCTCGCCGGTATCCGCATCGACAAGACGCGCGATAAGCCGGTCGACATCACGGTCAAGTAAGCGCGAGCTTGTAGACTCGCGCCGCCGTACCCGAGAAGAGCGCCGTCTTCTCCCCGGCCGAGCAGCCGGCGGCCAATCGCTTGAAGGCATTCCACAGGACGCCGTAGCCGGACGTGATCTTGTCGACCGGGAAGTTGCTTTCGAACATGCAGCGGTCGGCGCCGAACAGCTCGATGCAGGTCTCGACCCAGGGCTTGAAGCCCATCGCCAGCTCTTCCGAGCCGGGCGGCTTGGGCCGCTGGTAGAAGTCGAACCAGCCCATCGCCATGCCGAGACCACCGACCTTCACGACGATGTTCTTACGCTTGGCGAGTTCGGCCATCACCTTCTTCCAGGCGGCGCGCACCTCGTCGTGGCGACCGGCGTAGCCTGCGTAGCCCAGCGGGCCGCCGACGTGGTTGAGGACGATCGGCGTGTCCGGAAAAGCGTCCGCCAGTTCCGCGATCTCGGCGAGCTGTGGATGGTAGAGCCAGGCGTCGAAGGTGAGCTTGCGCTTGGCGAGTTCCTTGAAGCCTTCACGCCAGGTCTTGTCGCGCGTGAGTTCAGACGTTGGGTCGGTGCGCGAGTTGCGGATGCCGGGATCGGCGTCCCAGCCGGTCTGATGACGGATGCCCTTGAAGCGGCCGTTGCCGGCGGCGATCTGGGCGTCGAACACCGACCCGGCTTTGGCGCCGAGGCGCAGGTCGACATGGCTCACGATCCCGGCGCAGGCGCGCAGGTTGCCATAGAGGCCGCTGGCACTCATCGCCGCCACGCCATTGGCGAACTCGGTCTCGCCCGTGCAGCGCAGCTCGGCCGGCCCGTCCTTGCGGTACATCGAATGGCAATCGACGAACACCGTCGCCACGACGTTGTGTCCTTCCTGCGTGTCGGCCAGCAGGTCGTGGAACAGGTAGTCGTTGCCGGTGCGCTGCCACAGGTGATGGTGCGGATCGACGATCGGCAGGCCGGGCTCGAGGGCTGCCTCCTTCGTCTGGGCAGCCCACTTCGGATCGGGCGCGATGACATTGCCGAGCGCTGGCTCTTCCTTGGCCATGGGTTTCCTCCGTTTTTCTTTCAAACCTCCTCTCCCCCTAGCGGGGGAGAGGAACATGAGCGATGGTTAGAGAACGACGCCTTCCGTGATCATCGACACGTGGGCCGCGACCACCTTCCAGCCGGCGTCGGGGAACTTCACCCAGGTCTGCATCTGACGGCCGGTCGCGTCCTTGCCGCGCACCTTGTAGACCAGAGTCACGGTCGCGAAGTCGTGGCCGAGCGTGACGATGTCGAGCTTAAGCCGCTTTTCCTTGGTGCCGGGTCCCGGCACGCGCGCCACGCGATGGGCGTGGATACGGTCGAAGCCATAGCCGTGCTCGTTGTTGGCGAGGCGGATGGTGTGCGGGCTCTTCCAGAAAGTGGCGTCGAGCACGTCCACGTTCTTGTCGATCAGCGCCTGCTCGTAGCGCTCGAACAGCGTGCTTACTTCCGCAACGACTTCGGGAATATTCGGTGTCAGGTCTTTCAAGTCGCTCCCCCTCATGCGGCCTTTTCGAGGGCACGCGCCACGGCCACCAGGCTGGCGTCGCTGCCCCAAGGGCCGATGATGGACAGACCGACCGGCAAGCCGTCAACCGTCGCACCGGGAAGATTGACCTGCGGATGGCCCGCCAATCCGCCCTGCGCGCAGAGGCAGGTGATGCGATCGCGCAGCGGATCGAGAATGGAAAGCGGCAGCCCGACCTTGGGCGCGGGAAACGGCGTCGTCGGAAGGCAGAGGATCGTGCCCTGGGGCAGCAGATGGGCCATGCGTCCGCGCGCTTCCTGGCGCATCAGCCTCGCCCAGACCTTGTCGCTCTCCGGGATCATCGAGCCCGAGACCAGCGCCTTGGCGACCGAGAAGGCAAAACGCGGATTGCGCTCGTCGAGCCACGGCTTGAACGTCTCGTACGCCTCCGCCGGCTGCAAGCTGCGCTGGGCCCGCGCCCAGACCGACAGGCCCGGCGGGGCCATGATGTCCTCGCGGCAATGGCCCACGACCTGCGCCAGTTTCATCACCAGCGGATGCAAGGCCGCGGCGACATCGGCATCGGCGAAGCCGAAAGCGTCGGTGGCGATGACGAGCTGCGTCGGCAGTCCGTGCGGGATCTCCTCGCCCAGCATCACCGACGAGACCTTGGCGAAGGTCTCGGCATCGCGTGCGAACCAGCCTGTCGTGTCGGACGTCGGCGCTTGCGGCAGCATGCCCCGCGTGTCGACGCGGCCATGGGTCGGCCGGATTCCGTAGAGGCCGCAAAAGCTCGACGGCACCCGCACCGAGCCGCCGGTGTCGGTACCCAGCGCGGTATCGCAGATCCCGGCGGCCACGGCAGCGGCCGAGCCCGAGGACGAACCGCCTGGCACACGGCCCGGAGCACTCACGTTCTTCGGCGTTCCATCGAAGGCGTTCTCGCCCAGGATGCCGAGCGAGACTTCGTCGGTGATGGTCTTGCCGATCAGGGTGGCGCCGCCGTCGAGCAGCGTCTGCACAGCGAAGGAGTGCTGCGCCGGGATCGGACGGCCGGTCGGCCAGTCGTGGTTACCGCCGCCCGTCGGCACGCCCGCCACGTCGAACAGATCCTTGGCGGCAAAGGTGAGACCGGCGAGCGGGCCGCCTGCCCTGCCCTCGATACGCACGCGGGGGCCGGGCACGAAGGCGCCGATGTCGTCGATCATGGAAGAAGCCTCTTACTCTGCGGGATGCGGCTGGCTCGTCACCTTGTCCTTGCGGCGGAAGATCCGCAACTGGCCGAACTTCACGCCCAGCAGGCGATCGAACCAGATGTAAACGACCGGCGTGATGAAGAGCGTGAGGCACTGCGACACGATCAGGCCGCCGACGACGGTGACACCGAGCGGCTGGCGCAGTTCGGCGCCGGCACCCGAGCCCAGCGCGATCGGCAGCGAGCCCAGCAGCGCGCAGGTCGTGGTCATCATGATCGGCCGGAAGCGCAACTCGGCGGCGTCGATGATCGCCTCCTCCGCCGTCGCTCCCTGGGCGCGGCGCTCCAACGCGAAGTCGACCATCATGATGGCGTTCTTCTTCACGATGCCGATCAGCATGATCACGCCGATCAGCGCGATGACCGAGAGGTCCATGCCGAACAGCATCAGCGTGATCAGCGCGCCGATGCCTGCCGATGGCAGGCCCGACAGGATCGTGAGCGGATGGATGAAGTTCTCGTAGAGGATGCCGAGGATGATGTAGATCACCAGCACCGCGGCGAACAGCAACATGCCCTGGTTGGCCACGGCCTGCTGGAATACCTGCGCGCTGCCCTCGAAGCTGGTGGCGATGGTGGGCGGCAGGCCCACTTCGGCCGCGACCGCCTGGATGTCCTTCACCGCGTCACCCAGCGCCACGCCCGGCGCGAGGTTGAACGACACGATCACGGCCGGCAGCTGCGAGATGTGGTTGACGGTGAGCGAGGTCGGCTTGTCGGAGCGCTTGGCCACCGTGTCGAGCGGCACCAGCCCGCCGGTCGGCGTGCGCACCATCATGCGACGCAGCACTTCGTTGGTGTCGGCGTATTTCGGATCGACCTCGAGGATCACCTGATAGGTGTCGTCGGGCGCGTAGATCGTCGAGACCTGACGCGTGCCGTAGGCGCTGTAGAGCAGCAGGCGGATCTGGTCGATCGACAG
Source organism: Enhydrobacter aerosaccus (assembly GCA_903832005.1). GTDB lineage: Bacteria > Pseudomonadota > Alphaproteobacteria > Reyranellales > Reyranellaceae > Reyranella > Reyranella aerosaccus_B. The sequence goes on from CAIKZO010000041.1 coordinate 17,626, forward strand.
GCCAAGCCGCGAGGCGGTGTCACGGTCGATGTCGATCGCCGTCATGCGGGCGCGCACCTGCAGGTCGGAGTTGACGTCGGCCAGGGTCGGAATGCGCTTCATGCGCTCTTCCATCTGCGGCGCGAACTCACGCAGGCTCTTGAGGTCGCTCGAGCGCATGCCGAACTGGTATTGGCTGCGTGACTGGGTCGTGGCGATGTTGATCGACTGGATGGGCTGGAAGAAGATGTTGATGCCCGGCACCGACGCCGTCGAGGCGCGCAGTCGCGCGATGATCTGTAGCGCCGTCGACTTGCGCTCGGACTTGTCCTTCAGCGAGACGAAGATGCGGCCGGAGTTGACCGTGCTGGCGGCATTGCCGCCGCCCACCGTCGACATCACCGACACCACATCGGGATCCCGCTTGATGATCTCCGCCATCACGCCCTGGCGGGCGACCATGGCGTCGAACGAAGCGTCGTCGGGACCGACCGTGGCGCCCGTAAGCTGGCCGATATCCTCGGACGGGAAGAAGCCCTTGGGAATGTTCTGGAACAGCACGGCGGTCAACACGAAGGTGCCGAGCGTGATCGCCAGCACGATGCGCGGCATCTTCACGACGCGGCGCAGGCCCCAGGAATAGCCCTTGGTGAGCTGGTTGAAGCTCCACTCGAAGAGCGTCAGCAGTGCATTGTGCTTCTCGTGATGATCGATCGGCTTCAGGAGCCGCGAGCACAGCATCGGCGTCAGGGTCAGCGAGACGATGCCCGAGATCAGGATGGCCATCGAGATGACGAGGCCGAACTCCTGGAACATGCGGCCGACGACGCCCCCCATGAACAACACCGGGATGAACACCGCGACCAGCGACAGGGTCATCGAGATGATGGTGAAGCCCACTTCCTTGGAGCCCTTGAAGGCGGCATCCATCGGCTTCTCGCCCGCCTCGATATGGCGGACGATGTTCTCCAGCATGACGATGGCGTCGTCGACGACGAAGCCCACGGCCAGGGTCAGCGCCAGCAGCGAGATATTGTCGATCGAGTGACCCCAGGCGAACATGCCGGCAAAGGTGCCGATGATCGAGATCGGGAGCGCGATCGCGGGAATGATCGTGGCGCGCGCACTGCGCAGGAAGAAATAGATCGCGATGACGACCAGAACGCCCGCGAGGCAGAGCGTGAACTCGACGTCCTCGATGGCGTCGCGGATCGAGACCGAGCGGTCGTTCAGCACGCCAATCTCGACGCCGCTCAGCAGCTCGGCCTGGATCTGCGGCAGCATCGACTTGATGCGGTCGACCACCTCGACGGTGTTGGCATCGGGCTGGCGGTAGATCGCGAGCAGGATCGCCTTGGTGCCGTCGAGCCAGCTCGCGACCTTGTCGTTCTCGACCGAGTCGATCGCGGTTGCGACATCGGAGATACGCACCGGCGCGCCGTTCTGCCAGGCCACGACCACGGGCATATAGTCGACGGCTTTGTTGAGCTGGCCAGTGGCGTCGAGGATCGAGCTCTGGCGCTGGTCGGCGATGGCGCCCAGCGGCTTGCTCGAGTTGGCGTTGACGATCGCGGTCTGCAGCTCGTTCAGTGTCAGGCCGCGCACGGCCAGCTGGTCGAGATTGGCGCGCACGCGCACGGCATACTTCTGCGTGCCGAAGATCAGCACCTGGGCGATGCCCGGCAAAGTCGAGATGCGCGGCAGGATCGCGCGGTTGGCGAAGGCGTCGATGTCCGACAGCCGCACCTGATTGGATTTCAGCGACAGGAACAGGATCGGGAAGTCGGCCGGGTTGACCTTGCGGAAGCTGGGCGGCGTCGGCAGCTCGACCGGCAGGCGCTTCATCGCGGCCGAGATCTGCGACTGCACGTCGAGGGCCGCGCCATCGATGTTCCGGTTGAGGTCGAACTGCAGCACGATCGAGGTGTTGCCGAGCGATGAGGTCGAGGTCATCGCCGTCACACCGGCGATGTTGGAGAACTGGCGCTCGAGGATCGAGGCGACCGACGAGGCCATCGTCTCGGGGCTGGCACCCGGCAGCTGCGCCTGGACCTGGATGGTCGGGAAGTCGACGCGCGGCACGGCGGCCACGGGAAGCTGCTTGAAGCCGAAGATGCCGGCGATGACGAACGACGCCATCACCAGGATCGTCATGACCGGCCGGCGGATGCAGAGAGCCGAAATACCCATGGTTGCTCTCCCTCTCCGCTAACCGCGCGGCGGCGGCGTTGACTTCGGAGCGTCGACCGGCGCCTGCTTGGTGGTCACCGGCGCGCCATTGACCAGGCGGAGCTGGCCATCGATCACGACCGAGTCGCCGGCCGTAAGACCGCTACCCACCACCGATTCGCCGGCCTGCGTGCGCTTGATGGTGATCGGCCGGACCTCGGCGGTGTTGCCGTCTTTGACCACGAAGACATACGGACCCTGCGAGCCGAGCTGGACCGCCGCGGCCGGCACCGACAGCGCCTGGGCCTCGACGCCCAGGATCACTTCGGCCTTCACGAACTGGCCGGGCCACAGGCCCTCATTGGCGTTGGCGATGCGCGCCTTGGCGCCCACCGTGCCGGTGTTGGGATCGACGTTGTTCTCGATGAAGGCCATGGCGCCGCCCTGGCGCGTGCCGTTGTCCATCACCGCGTTGACCTTGACCTCGCCCTTGGCCATCGCCGTGCGCAGGTCGGGCAGCACGAACTGCGGGATGGCGAACTGCACGAAGATCGGATCGACCTGGTTGATGGTGGCGAGCACGCCGGTCACCGCGTTGTCGGAGACGCGCAGCGTCGTGCCGGCCTTGTTCGGGATCGAGCCGATGCGGCCCGATACAGGCGCTCGGATCTCGGTGTAGCTGATCTGCGCCAGGATGCTATCGCGGTTGGCGACGTCGGCTTCGTACTGCGCCTCGAGCGCCTTCTGCGAGGTGACGTTGGTGTCGCGCGTCACGACCGTGCCGGCGCCGCGGGTCAGGAGATCGTCGGCGCGCGCGGAGTCGCGCTTGGCCTGGCCAATTTGCGCCTGGTCCTTGCGGATCTGCGCCTCGATCATGCCGAGCTGCGCCTTGAGCGTGCGCGCATCGAGTTCGAACAGCAGGTCGCCTTCCTTGACCAGCGCGCCTTCCTCGACGTTCACCTTCATGATCTGGCTGTCGATGCGCGACTTGAGTGCAATCGAAGAGATCGCCTGCACCGTGCCCACGGCTTCGACGATCACCGGCATCGACTTGGGCGCGACCGTAATGACGACCACCGGCACCGGACCGGCGGCTGGCCGTGCAGGCCGACCTTTCGGTTGCGCATTCTCTGCAGCATTGGCCGGCGCGAAGCCAAGCTTGCGCTGGATGTCACCCCGAAAAACGAAGGCGGCGCCGCAGACGACAACCACGGACGCCAGGACCGCAACACGGGCCATACGCATCTTCAGATTTCCCCCAATTCCCCAATCCCCTCCGCATTTATAAATGCAGATAGTCTCACATCACAGAGCAATACTGAGGCCAAGACACAAAAAACCCGCCCTCCCGGGCGGGTTTTTGCCGACATAATCGATACAATTCAGTGCATTAGCGCGAGTAGTACTCGACCACCAGCGACGGCTCCATCTGGACCGGGTACGGCACGTCGGCGAGCTTCGGCCCGCGAATGAACGATCCCCTCATCTCGGCATGGTCGGCCGTCACATATTCCGGCACGTCGCGCTCGGCGGTCTGGGTCGCCTCGAGGACGACGGCCATTTCCTTGCCCTTCTGGGTGAGCTCGATCACGTCGTTGTCCTTCACCAGGTACGACGCGATGTTCACGCGCTTGCCGTTGACCTTGACGTGGCCATGGCTGACCAGCTGGCGCGAGGCGAACACGGTGATGGCGAACTTCATGCGGTAGATGACCGCGTCCAGCCGGCGCTCGAGCAGCTCGACCAGGTTCTCGCCGGTGTCGCCCTTGCGGCGCACGGCTTCGGCGTAATACTTGCGCAGCTGGCGCTCGGAAACCGAGCCGTAGTAGCCCTTGAGCCGCTGCTTCGCCATCAACTGCAGGCGATAGTCGGTCGGCTTCTGGCGACCCTGGCCGTGTTGGCCGGGACCATATTCGCGCTTGTTGATCGGGCTCTTCGGACGGCCCCACAGGTTGACCCTGAGGCGGCGGTCGATCTTGTACTTCGAATTCTCGCGCTTGCTCACGCAGCACTCCGTCGGTTATGCGCCCCGATTTTCGGGATCGCTCTGTTGTCCGGATAGGCCTTGGTCCAGTCAGAAACTGGGGCGGGACGAGGGCCCAAACGGCCTTCACCCACGTTCTCCGGAAGAAGCGCGGAACATACTGGCGAAACCGCGCCAGTCAAGCCACCAGTCAAGCCACCAGTCAAGCAGGCGTTAGCCCTTTCAGATCAAGGACTTAGACCTCGACCAGGACGATCTCGTGCGTGACCTTGGCCGATTTCTTGAACATGGCGGTCGCCGAGCAGTACTTCTCGTCGGACAGGCTGACCGCCCGCTCGACCAGCGCCTTGTTCAGTTTCCGGCCGCGCACCGTGTAGACCAGCTTCACCTCGGTGTAGACCATCGGGTGCTCGGTCGCCCGCTCGCCGACCAGCGAGACCTCGACGCCCATGATGTCCTGGCGCTGCTTCTTCAGCATCGAGACGACGTCGATCGCGGTGCAGCCGCCCATGCCGATCAGCATCACCTCCATCGGCCGCGCGCCGAGATTGCGGCCGCCGACATCCGCGGAGCCGTCCATGGTGAAGGTGTGGCCGCTGCCGGCCTCGGCAACGAACAGGGCGCCGTCGACCCAGGAAACCTTCGCGGTATTGGCCATGGTTATTCCCCCATCTCATTCATCGTGCTTGCCCTTGGAGAGAAACTTGATCACGCCGTGGAAGGTGCGCGCTTCCTGCTCGGTCATATTGGCGCGCTGCAGCAGCGCCCGCAGATTGAGCACCATGCCCGGCCGCATGTCCTTGTGGCGCAGGAAACCCGACTGGTCGAGCGCGCGCTCGAGATGCTCGAACAGGTTCTGCATCTCCTCTTTGTTAGCCGGCCGCGTGGCGTGCAGGGCCATGCGCTCGGGCGCCGTCGTATCGCCCGAGGCGGCCCACTCATAGGCGACCAGCAGCACCGCCTGCGCCACGTTCAGCGACGAGAACTGCGGATTGAGCGGGATCGAGAGCGCGGTGTCGGCATGCACCATGTCGTCGTTCTCGAGCCCGGTGCGCTCGGGCCCGAACATCAACCCGACGCCCAGCCCCTGCCCGATCCAGCCGCGCACTTCGCCCGCGGCCTGGCGCGCCGTCAGGATGCGCTGCGAGAGCTCGCGGTTACGCGCGGTGGTGGCTACCACATGCTCGAGATCGGCCACCGCCTCGGCAACGCTGTCGAACAGCTCGGCTTTCTCGAGCACGATGTCGGCGCCCGACGCGGCCCGCTGGGCCCGCTCGTTCGGCCAGCCGTCGCGCGGGCTCACCAGGCGCAGCGACGACAGCCCGCAGTTCAACATCGCGCGCGCCGCCATGCCGATATTCTCGCCCAGCTGCGGCCGCACCATGATCACGACCGGCGTTGCATCCGCCGTCGCTTTGCCCTTCGAAGCTCGTCCCATCCCGGCCTTATATCAGCGCCTTGTCGGTCTCGCGAAGCCGGCTTGGCGGCGCATGAAGAAGAGCAGCGGGATGAAGACCACGGTCGCCACGGCGAGAATGCGGAAGTCGTTGAGGTAGGAGATCATCGAGGCCTGGCGGTTCATCTCCTCGCCCCAGATCATCATGAGCTTGGTGTAGTCGTCGGTCGGCACGGCGCCATAGGGCCAGGCGCCGCCGAACGGCGTCATGTGCGAGAGCAGTCGCGCGCGATCGACTAGCACGCCATTTTCGCTCGGGTTGGTGGCAAAGCGCCAAAGCGGGTTGAACACCGTCAGGTTCTCGGCCAGCACCGAGCGGTTGATCTGGATGTTGCGGTCGAGCACCGCCTCCAGCACGGCGACGCCGATCGAGGCGCCGAGGTTGCGCATCAGCGCGTTCAAGGCCGCGCCCTCGGTGCGGATACGCGTCGGGACAGTGGCGAAGGCCAAGGTCGTGAGCGGCGGGAAGACGAGGCCGAGGCCCAGCCCCTGCAGGAAGCCGTTCCAGACCACCTTGCCTTCGCTGACGTCGATGGAGAACAGCGTCATCTCGTAGAGGGAGATGCCGCAGAGTGTGAGGCCGATGGCGATCAGCCAGCGCGCGTCGATGCGGCCGATCATGCGCGAGACGGCGAACATCGAGATCATCGTGCCGAGCCCGCGCGGCGCCATCACCACGCCGGTGGTGAAGACGGGATAGCCCTTGAGCTGCTGCAGGAACGGCGGCAACAGCGTCGCCGTCACGATCATCAGCAGGCCCGCCACCGCGGTGAAGGTGAGGCCCAGCATCAGGTTGCGGTCCTTGAAGAGATCGCGCGGCAGGAACGGCTGGTCGGTCGACAGCATGTGGATCACGAACATGCTCGCTGCCACGGCGGCCACCACCGCTTCGGTCAGGATCTCCTTGGAGCCGAACCAGTCGATCTGCTCGCCGCGGTCGAGCATGAGCTGGAACGTGCCGATCGCAATCGAGAGCAGGGTGAAGCCCAGCAGGTCGAACTTGCGCGGATTTTCGCTCGCCTTGTTCTTGATCAGGATCATCAGTCCGACCGCGCACAGGATGCCGACCGGCAAGTTGATGTAGAACACCCAGCGCCACGAATATTCGTCGGTCAGCCAGCCGCCCAAGGTGGGACCGGTGATGGGCCCCAGCATCGTGCCGACACCCCACATCGCCATCGCCTTGCCCTGCTCCTCGCGCGTGTAGGCTTCCATCATCAGCGACTGGCTGAGCGGCACCAGCGAGGCGCCGCAGACGCCCTGCATGACGCGGAACAGCACGAGCTGCGGCAGCGATTGCGCGAGCCCGCACAGCATCGAGGCGATGGTGAAGCCGATCACCGAGGAAACGAGGATGCGGCGCAGGCCGAAGCGCACGGCGCAGAAACCCGCCAGCGGCGTCGCGATCGCCGCCGACACGATATAGGAGGTGATGACCCAGGCGACCTGCTCCTGCGTCGCCGACAGCGAGCCCTGGATATCGGGCAGCGCCACGTTGGCGATGGTGCCGTCGAGCGCCTGCATGATGGTGGCCATCATGACCACGACGGTGAGCCAGCGGCGCCGCCTTAGGGCGTCGGCGTCCACGGGCTAGAAGCCGATGGCCTTGAAGATGTCGCCGATCGAGCGGCGATGGCCGGTGTCGATCTCGATGGTCGTGCTCATGCCAATGCGCAGCGGCGGATCGCCGTCCTTGCACTGCACCGAGGTGCGGAGCGGAATGCGCTGCACGACCTTGACCCAGTTGCCGGTGGCATTCTGCGGCGGCAGGACTGCGAACTCAGCCCCCGTCACCTGCGAGAGCGAGGTCACCTTGCCGCTGCAGGTCATGTCCGGATAGGTGTCGACCAGGATGGTGACCGGCTGGCCCACGCGCACGCGCGTCAGCTCGGTCTCCTTGAAGTTGGCCTCGATCCAGAGGTCCTTGTCGGCGAGCACCGCGACCGACGGCACGCCCAGCACCGCGAAGCTGCCCGGCACCAGCACCTTCTGCACGATGCCGTCCATCGGCGCGCGGATCTCGGTGCGCCGGATGTTCAGAAGCGCATCTTCGCGCGCGGCGATCAGCTGCTTCACCTTGGGATGATCGTCGGTGTCGATATTGGGGTCGCCCGCCAGCGCCGCCACGATGCGCGTCAGGTCCTCGTCGCCGGCCGAGACGCGGCGCTGCGCGACGTCGAGCGACATGCGCGCCTCTTCCATGTTCTGCGTGGGACCAAACTTGCGCTCGGCCAGATCCTTCTTGCGCGCGAAATCGCTCTCCGCGTAGGTCACCTGGCTCTGCGCCGACTTGATCTCCTCGCGCTTGGTGCGCCACTGCGCCTTCAGCCCCTTGATGTCGGCGCGGGCGTTCTCGATCTCCGCTTCCGTGCGCGCGAGCTGAATCTTGTAGGGAGAATCATCGATCTTGTAGAGCAGCTGGCCCTTGGTGACGTGCTGGTTCTCGGTGATCGACACCTGCACGATCGGTCCGCTGATCTCGGTGGCGATGTAGGCGCGATCGCCCTTCACGTAGGAATTGTCGGTCTCGACAAAGCGGCCGGAGGTCAGCCAGACGAACAAAGAGCCGCCAATGGCAATGAACGGCAGCGACCACATGACCACGCGCGCGATGCGTCGCCGTCCGACACGCGGCAGACGCGTCGAGGCCGCCGCAATCGTCGGCGGCGCCTGCGGCGTCGGCAGAGGCATTTCCCCATCCATTATCTACATATGGTCTGCTGAGCGGACTAAAAGATCAACTATTCGCACGGCATGGCTGATACGGCAGGCGGGGCGGTATTGCGGGTAATACCGATCCGTTATCTGTCCGACTTGGGGACCGTCGCGCTGTCGCGGAAGAGTTTGTACGTCAGCGCGTCGTACAACGCGTTGTAGGAGGCGTCGACGATGTTGGGCGAGACGCCGATGGTCGACCAGCGGCGGCCCTTGGCGTCGGCGCTCTCGATCATGACGCGGGTGGTGGCTGCGGTGCCGCCGGCGGAGTCCAGGATGCGCACCTTGAAGTCGACCAGGCGCATGTCCTCCAGCTCGGGATAGACCGGGATTAACGCCTTGCGCAGCGCAGCATCGAGCGCATTCACGGGGCCGTTACCCTCGCCCACTTCCATCGCCCGCTTGCCCGCGATGTCGAGCTTCACGGTCGCTTCGGAGAGAGCGATCAGCTCGCCCTTGGCGTTGAGCCGGCGCTCGGCCAGCACGCGGAAGCTCTGCAGCGCGAAGTAGTCGGGCACGGTGTGCAGCTGATGCCGCGCCAGCAGCTCGAATGAGGCGTCGGCGCCGTCATAGGCATAACCCTCGCTCTCGCGCTCCTTCACGATCTCGAGCAGCCGCGCCACACCGGGGTCCTTCGGATCGACCTCGAGTCCGATCTGGCGAAAGCGCGCCATGATGTTGGAGCGGCCGGCCTGGTCGCTGACCACGATGATGCGCGTGTTGCCCACGACCTCGGGATCGACATGCTCGTAGGTCTTGGGATCCTTCTCGACCGCCGAGACATGCAGCCCACCCTTGTGGGCGAAGGCGCGCGTGCCGACGTAGGCGGCACTGCGGTTGGTCGGCATGTTCAAACGATCGTCGAGCAGACGCGACAGATGCGTGAGCCGCGCCATCGCGCCTTCCTTCAGACCGGTGTCGAAGCCCATCTTCAGCACGAGGTTAGGGATCAACGCGATCATGTTGGCGTTGCCGCAACGCTCGCCGAGACCATTGATCGTGCCCTGCACCTGGCGCGCGCCGGCACGCACGGCAGCCAGGGTGTTGGCCACGGCGTTCTCGGTGTCGTTGTGCGTGTGGATGCCGATCTTTTTGCCGTCGAATTTCTTGCAGACGTCGCCGACGATGCGCTCGATCTCGTGCGGCAAGGTTCCGCCATTGGTGTCGCAGAGCACCAGCCAGCGCGCGCCGTTTTTCTCGGCGGCGGCCAGGCACGACATCGCATAGTCGGGATTGGCCTTGTAGCCGTCGAAGAAATGCTCGGCATCGAACATCACTTCTTCCATGCGCGTACCGGCATGGGCGATCGAATCGCCGATCATCTCGACATACTCGGCGCGGTCGAGCTCCAGCGCGACATCGACATGGAAGTCCCAGGTCTTGCCGACCATGCAGACGTTGCGCGCCTTGGTCGACAGGATCGCGTTCAGCCCGGGGTCGTTGCCGGCCGAACGTCCGGCACGGCGGGTCATGCCGAAGGCGGTGAACTTGGCGTTCTTGAACTCGGGCGGATCGGCAAAGAAGCGATCGTCGGTCGGATTGGCGCCGGGCCACCCGCCCTCGATGTAGTCCACGCCCAGCAGGTCGAGCTCGCGCGCGATCGCGACCTTGTCGGCCACGGTGAAGTCGACGCCCTGGGTCTGGGCGCCGTCGCGGAGGGTTGTATCGAAGAGATAAAGGCGGTTGGACGAGCTCATGGACGCTATATGACCGCGCCCCAGTCTGTTGTCGAATGGCTAACGCGGCAGGGTCCGGACGCCCGCCATGCTACTCGCCGGGCTGCTCGCCGACAGAAAGGTAAAGACCCCGAACCGGCGGCCCCGGATCACCGGCATGACCTCGTGCAGAAGCGATGAAGAGAACACCAAAGCAGCGCCTGCGGCCGGCCGGTAGAGCTCGCGGCCGAACTCGGGAAAGCGCAGCTCGCCGCCGTCATACTCCTCGCCGGCATTGAGGTTGAGGCTGAGCGCAAACTGGCGATGCGCGGTCTGCCGGCTGGTGTTGTCGCGATGGCGCCGGAACCAGCCGCCGGACGAGGCGTCGTAGCAGCCGATGCGCGGCGCCTCGATCACCGCGATGCGCGTCTGGAACGCGCGCTCGATCGCCGGCACGACGCGGCGCACCAGGCAGTCGCGCAGTTCGACGAACAAGTCAGGCGCCTCGACCTGCACGTCCAGGCGGCGCTTCACCTCGGCGTTGACCAGGTTGCCCGCGGCGGAGCCGACCTCGTTGGCGAGTTTGTCGTGGTCCTGCCAGTAATCGAGCAGCGCGCCGCACAGCGCAGGCTCAGCCACCCTCTCGAGCAGCAGCACGGGCGCATGGAGCGGCGCGATCGACGGCGTGCTGGCGCGATAAAGACGTGAGGCCGCCGCCGCGACACTGTCGACCGTGGGTGCGGTGACCAGCGCCGCCACCCGGTCGGCGGCATCGACGACAATGGCGAGCGGTCCTGTTGCGCCGAACGCGTGGGACAGTTCGTTGCCGCGATCGATCAGCCACGAGGCATCCGCGTTGGCGCTCAGTTGCGACGGCGTCACGACATGCAGCAGCGTTTCCCATGCCTCCAGCATGTGAACGAGCCGCGCGGCATCGCACGGCTCCAGCGGTGCGCCCAACCAGAAGACGCGCGCCAGGCCCGAGCTGGCGGGATCCCACGAATCGAACAGGCTTCCCGACAGCACAGGCAGTGTTACGCGCGGCATCGGATCGCCGATACACACGACGCCCCGGGGAGGAACTGGTCTTGCCACGCCGCCATTTGGCGCAGACGGCGGCGGCCTGTCCTCTCACAGCTTGGACACACGCCCACCCCCGCACGCACGGAGGGCATGCAGCCCGCGCACTACAGAGCAACTGCGAAGGTTGTCGTCAGCCGTGGCCGAGTTTCGCGATGTAGTCCTCGGGCAGACCGAGCCGTCGCGTGACCACGGCGAGCTTTGCGGCGTAGTCGGCGTTGGACGTGCCAGCGGCCGGCGCGTCCGGCAGGTTGAAACAGAGCGCCGCGACACTGCTGCCATCCTTCAGCACGGCCATGACCGGCTCGGCACGATAGGCGGCGACGGAAGGCTCGGCGTAGAGACGCTCGACCTCGGCATGAGTAAGCGCCATCAGCACGCCGTGGACGACACCACCGGATGCGGGCACCAGCGTCGCTCGCGCGCCCAAGCGCAGCGCCATGTCGTCGACCCGCGCTAACCGCGGCGCGCGCGGATCGAAGCCCTGCGCGCGCAAGGCATCGGCATCCATGAACAGTCCGTAGAAGAAGACGTCGATCCTGCGGTCCATCGGCTCAGCCCTCGGCCGGCAGCGAATGATGCTCGTGGGTGATGCACCACTTCCCGCCGATCTTGCGGAAACCCATGGTCAGGCGGAACGCGAGCACCTCGGGCTTGCCGCTGCTGCAGTCGCGGCATTGGCCTGTCGCCGTCGCAAAGGCCACGTCGGCGCCAGCGGTCACTTCGATGTCGCGGAAGTCGAATTCGACCGGCTTGGCGACACCCGCAAAGAACGTCTCCCACGTCGCCATGTAGGCGTCGAGGCCGCGCGACTGGAATGGCGGCGGCACGTCGAACATCAGCATGTCCGGCGCGTGGTCGGCGCGGATGGCGGCACGATCCTCGTCCCGCACGGCTTTCGCCCAGCGCGCGATCAAGGCGCGGATGGCTTCTTCGTCACTCGCTTTCGTCATACGCTCGCTCCTGAAAAAGGACGGGGAAGATAACGCCGATGACCACTGCCACCACCATCACGGAACTGCGATCCACCCTCCTGCAGGTGCCCTGGCAGGGCGACCCGCCGCCGGCCGGGATCCTCGCCGCGCCGTTGCGCGATCTCTATGTGCTCGAGATCGAAACGCAGGGCGGGCTCACCGGCATGAGTTACCTGATGCCTTTACGCGGCGGGCTGCACACGATCGACGCGGCGATGAAGGAGCTGATCGCGCCGCACGTGATCGGCCGCGACGCGACCGAGATCGAGGGCATCTGGCAGACCTTGTACAAGAGCAACTTCTGGCTGGGCCGCATGGGCGTCACGGTGTTCGCCCAGAGCGCCGTCGACATGGCGCTGTGGGACATCGTCGGCAAACGCGCGGGCCTGCCGCTGTTCAGGCTATGGGGCGCGGCACGAACCGAAATCCCCGCCTACGGCTCGGGCTGTTTCCGCGGCTACGGGCGCGACGGCATGATCGATCGCGCCCAGCGCTTCACCGCGCAGGGGCTGAAGGCGATCAAGATGCAGGTCGCGCACATAAGGCCGTGGCGCGAGGACGTGCTGAACGTCAAGGCGATGCGCGAGGCGATGGGCGGCGGCGTCGAGATCATGATCGACGTCAACATGGGCTGGGATGCCGACACCGCGATCCAGGCCGGCCACCGCATCGACGAATTCGATCCCTACTGGCTGGAAGAGCCGGTGATCGCCGAGGACTTCACCGGCTACCGGCGGATCGCGGCGGCGCTGAAGACGCGCATCGTGGGCGGCGAGAGCCACTTCGGCCGCCAGGACCTGCGGCCGTTCTTCGAGGCGCCGCATCCCGTGCCAATCCTGCAGCCCGACCCGATGCGCGGCGGCTTCACCGAACTCCGCAAGATCGCCGCCGCCGCCGAGCCGTGGGGCATCAGGCTCGCGCCGCACCTGTTCCACGAGACGATGGTGCACCTCCTCGCCTCGATCCCGAACGCGAGCTGGCTCGAATACATGGACTGGAACGACGACCTCTGGATCGAGCCGATCCTGCCGAGCAAGGACGGCACGATGAGCCCACCGGAACGGCCGGGCCATGGGCTCGCGTTCCGGCCAGAGGTGTTGAAGGAGTTTCGGGTAGGTGGAGAGAGGATAAAGGGGTAAGGAGAAGCGTCGCGATCTACTCGCGCATCGGTAGCATAAAAAAAGCGATCTCAAGCAATGTCTATTTCTCGCACGCCGTTTGCGCACGGACAGCTCGTTACCGGCGGCGCCTGGATTGTCACTGACGAGAATTTGCTCGCCGAAACAATTGCGAGAGTTGCATTGGGTCAATCAAGGCATGTGCAGAAGATTTTGGCTGGCATAAACTTGAGCGCCCCTCCATCAACAGCGAATACCGTTGCCGGCGCCATCAAGCTTCTGACCGTGACAGGCACCGATCCTTGGCATCGAGATGGTTGGATGTTTCAAGTGATGTCGTGGATAGCTGCGAATATTGATACGCCGAATGGAATTATTCGCTCGCCGCATATGATCCGCGCTCACAAGGGCTTCGACGGAATTCAACTTCAGCTGGATGTAGCCGGAGAAGTGGGCGCAGTAGTGATTTTTGAAGATAAGGCCACAGGCGATCCACGGAGGATTATCAATACAGAGGTTTGGAAAGACTTTAGGGAATTTGAGCAAGGCCATGAAGAGCACGTGCTGACCGCTGAAGTTTCATCTCTTCTTCAAACTTGCGCAGGGATCGACGTGGATAAGGCAATTGAAAAGGTCATTTGGAATAAGACCCGTCGCTATCGCGTATGCATAACCGTTGGCGACACTCACGCGACGCCAGCCGGCAGGCTTCGCCTTTTTGCGGACTACGACACCGTCACTCCCGGCGCCCTTGAGAAGCGGCGAGGCGAAACTTTTCATATCGCCTCACTACGAAATTGGATGGATGCATTAGCCATAAAAGCAATCGCCTTCGCCAAAACAACCGACAAATCAAATGTTTGACGTCGAGACTGTCGCTCTAATTGCGTCGGCTCCTTCGCTAGATGGTTTAAATCTGGCCGATTTGCCGCAACGATTTACGAGCGCATACGCAAGCATTGTTGCTGCTCGCGTTCGATTGCGCGATGTCGGCTCGGCCGACGCCATTCCAGATCAGCTATCTACTATTAGCGCTGAAATGCAGCGGATTGCTTCTGCTCACGAAGCGTTCCTAGCCGTACTACCGAATCGCGATAATCGCATGGCGGCCGCGTTTGTTGGTGGCACTGCTCACTATGTTGGCTTGCTGGCTGAGAGGTCTCAAACCATCACCCAGAGGCCAAGCGAGATTGGCTTTAGCGTAATATCGCCAGAAGTATCAGCGACGCTTTTATTTCTTGTCGCCGAGGCGACCGCAGACGCAGCCGAAATGGCAAAACTCATTGACGTTAGGTCCGAAGACCCGGTAGAGGCAGCCCTCCTCATCGCAATACGTAATTTGGCCAATGGTCAGCTTGGCCCAATCTTACAAATGAGGATCCCTGAACACTCGCAAATTCTCGACACTGACCTGTCAAGCCAAGGTCTACGGGCGCTTTATTATCTTTTGTTTCAGGGCATTCGCGCTATGGCGGCCGCCATGCTCGCGCAGACACCAGAAGTAGCTCTACTTGAAGAAGATGCGATATTGCTTTTCGAGAGAGTGAGAGAGCTATCCGTCGATACAAATTCGGCTGTCGCGGGCACAACCGAAAAAGACATTCGCAGTTTGTATCCAGGTCCGCTGCACTTGGCGTCTTTGTTGCTGGCCGTAGCAAAAGACTTACCGCCGTCAGCTATTTCGAATACACCAGCCCCGAAAAACATCGACGGCGGTCGTTGGGTTGCTGCGATGTCGCAAGTAGCAGTGAGGCGTCCGTATCTTTGGCGAAATCATAGAAAAGCTATTGATGCTGGCTATCTCGAGATCGGCACCTCGTCTGTGATTAGCTTTCCAACCGGAGCAGGAAAATCAACGCTCGCGGAATTGAAGATAGCGGCGACGCTACTTCATGGAGCCAAAGTACTATTTCTTACACCGACTCTTGCACTAGCCGATCAAACTGCGCGAGCATTAGAAGCATCCTTTCCAACCGCTGATGTCGGAAACGAGCGGTTAGAAGAGGATCTTTTTGATCTTAGCTCCGAAGCACTGCCCACAATATCAGTAATGACCCCGGAGCGCTGCTTGGCTCTCATGAGCTTCGATCAAAGCGTATTCTCGGAAGTAGGCTTATTAGTCTTTGACGAATGTCATTTGGTACATCCACGCAAACTTGATACCAGCAGACGTTCGATCGACGCGATGCTGTGCATCCTAAATTTTACGAACGTAGCACCAGCAGCAGATTTACTCTTCCTCTCAGCCATGATTGCAAACCCGAAAGAGCTGGCTGGATGGCTAGAAGAACTGACTGCCAGGCCATGCTTGCCATTGGAGTTGAGTTGGAAGCCAACTCGCCAAGTACGCGGTTGTGTAGTTTACAACTCCACGGAAATTGCGGCACTGAATCAAAAGCTCCGCACGGTGCGTGCGCAGGTGACAAATAAAGATGTTCCGAGCGCCATAAAACGAGAACTCAAGGTCAGGCCGTTTGGCTTTTTCTGCCTGCGTCAAACTTGGCAATCACATGCGGTGGAGGACTATACCCTTCTTCCGTTGCTTGAGCGCGATGTGCTGCTAGCGAATGGCACTGGGGAGCGCGGCAACTGGTATTTGACGCCTAATGGCAATCATGAAGCCACAGCGAAGGAGCGTCTGAAGACGTTAGTATTCGCTCAAACAGTGATACTGGTTAATGGTGCGGTGAAGCAAATCTGCAGCGCCCTCCCCCAAGCCAACTGTAAGCTTACTGAAGAAGAGAAAATATTTTATCGCGCCGCTTCGGATGAAATGGGAGGCAAGGACCGTCTCTACATCGAGGTGAGCGAAGATGAAATTCTTCTCTCTCCAGCCGTTGGACATCATGGATTATTACTTTCCTATGAGCGCCATCTTCACGAATCACTCTTCAAACGAGCCGATGGAATAAACGCTATCGTTGCGACGTCCACTTTGGCTCAAGGGATGAATTTGCCAAGCGAAGTAGTAGTTATCGGAGGCGATAGCCGCTTTGATGCTGGCGCAGATAAAATGCAGCAACTCGATGCTCATGAGTTGCTTAATGCTGCAGGACGCGCCGGACGTGCCGGAAATGGATCTTATGGATTTGTAGTCGTCGTGCCGAGTAAAGTTGTCCACTTCGATAGCGCGACAAGCACTATTCACAATCATTGGATGGACCTTCAGGCGATTTTCTCACAAAGCGATCAATGCCTTAAGATCGATGATCCTATTACGGCAATTTTGGATCAGATTCACTTGGCTGCGTCGGCATCTTCGGAACTCGCCATGTACTTTGTCCGTCGTCTACCTCTCGAGGGCGAGGGAAATGGCGACGCCTCAGCCAAGGCACTCCTCCGAAAGTCATTCGCCGCATATCGAGCAAGAATTTCTAACGACCAATCTTGGATCGATACCCGCATCAAAGCCGCACTCGGTCTACGACGCACCGATCCAGAAGCGCAAGAGGTCACAACTTGGGTCGAACGTCTGGCGGCAAGCGCCGGGGTGCCATCCAGCGTCATCAGAGCGCTGAGCGAAGCCCTTAAGCAACCCCTTCCCTCAGATGCAAGTGTCATCGATTGGCGAGAGTGGCTTGAAAAGTGGCTCACTGATCGGCCGCAGTTGGTTCCCGTACTAATCCGCAAAGAAAGTCTCGAAGGTCTACTAGGTTCGAAATACAAAAACCTCACAAGCGACAGTGATCGCGGCGCTTATGCAATTCCATATCTCTCTCGACTTCTTCAAAGTTGGATGAAGGGAGATCCGCTCACGGCACTCGAAGCAATCTTTGGAACTCAGGCGACGAAATTAGGAAACTGCAAAAATGCTCGCGAGTTCGTCGTCCGAATCGTTCCCGAACTGGCTTATCTCTATGGCTTACCTGCGCAGGTCTACCGCAACGGCGTTCTAAATTCGGATGGGGAACAAATAGAACCTCCATTAGCACTCAACTTACTAGGGAGTTGCGTGCGGGAAGGCTTTGACGAAGCCACAAAACTGGCGCTCAGACAAAATTACAAAAGACGTCTTCATCGTCGGGCCATACATCGAGAATTTGATCGCGTGCAGCAATTTTTGCCTGCGCCCGGCCCGCAAGAAGGCTTTGC
>CAIKZO010000042.1 GCA_903832005.1 Enhydrobacter aerosaccus
GGGCGGGCCTTATTCGAAAGACCGGCCGATTTCGGGGTTCGCCTCGAAATCCAGGAGCATCCGCTCGCACAGTTTGGTCAGGACTTTCAACTCCTGCCGCGACAGAGAGAGTTGGTCTTTGGCGAAGATGGACGAATCGGCGAGACTGGCCAGGGCCTGGTCGGCCACCTGCTTTCCCTTCGCCGTGAGGTGCACGAGGAAGCCGCCCTTGTCGGCCGGATCGGGCCGCCGCTTGACCAGGCCGGCGGCCTGCAGGCGATCGACCTTCTTGGTGATGGCGCCCGATGTCACAAGCAGTGCGCGGAAGAGATCCGTCGGCCGGCGTGAATAATCGCCGCCCGAACGACGCAATGCGAACAGCACCCGGATCTCCGACGCGCTCAGGCCAAAGTGCTTCTGCCAGCGCTGGTCGCCCATGCGATCGGCGATGCGGCCGATCCGGATCAGATAGATCGGTAGCAGGTAATCGAGCGGGTCGAGATCCGGCCGCTCGCGCGCCCAGCTTGTGGCGATATCCTTCACGTGGCTGTGGGCGACGATCTTTCCGGTTCTCGGCATGTCCGGAAACTATACGACGGACGTCCGATCGCACAACGATCCCGCCCCTTATCTTCCATGGAAGATAAAATGTTTGACAATAGACCTTCCACGGAAGACGTTTGCGCCAACCAGAATGCGAGGAGGAAGCGCCATGCTGAGCCAAGCGGAGAACGATCGCCTGTGTCGCGTCGGACCGGGCACGCCGATGGGCGCAGTGTTCCGGCGATTCTGGCTGCCGATCTGCACGTCCGATCGCGTGACCGCGGGCGGTGCGCCGCGCGCCGAGCGCCTGCTGGGCGAGAACTTCGTGGTGTTCCGTACCGGTGAGGGCAAGGTCGGCGTGCTCGACGAACTCTGCCCCCATCGTGGCGCCTCGCTGGCGCTGGGCCGCGTCGAGGACTGCGGCATCCGCTGCATCTATCACGGCTGGAAATTCGCGACCGACGGCGCGGTGCTGGAGGTCATGAACAATCCAGCCGGCAAGCGCCTGCCCTCGCTCCAGACGCCGTCGTTCCCCTCGATCGAGGCAGGCGGCGTCGTCTGGACCTATCTCGGACCGAAGGAACACCAGCCGGCGGCGCCGCACTTCGCCTTCATGGATTTCCCCGAAGCCCGGCGCGTGCTGCTACGTGTCGACGGCAATTATAACTGGGTGCAGTCGCTCGAAGGCGGCCTCGACAGCTCGCATGTCGGCATCCTCCATTCGAACGCAGCACGGCCGGGCTGGAACGGCACGTCCGACAAGAAGGTGGGCGCGCTCGACGACACCCAACCCGTCCTCGAGGTCGAGGACACGGAGTTCGGCTATCACTACGCCGCCCTGCGCCAGGGCGGCCCCGGCAAGCCCGGCAATGTCCGCATCACGCCCTTCATCATGCCGAGCGGGCGCATCATCGCCGGCGGCGCACTTCAGGGCGCGGAGAACCACACCATCGTCTTCGAGATCCCGATCGACGACGAGCACACCGCCACCTACACCGTGCGCTACGGCAACTCCTCGCTCAGCCTCGAGAGCCGACTCCGCGAGACCGGCTTCGACGATCCCGAGGTTTATTCGCAGGAGGACCAGCGCCTGCTGCTGACGCGCGCCAACTACAATCGCCAGAACCGCGCGATCATGGACAAGAGCTGGTCGGGCCTGAACGGCATCGCTTTCGAAGACACGGTAATCGCGACCTCGATGGGGCCGATCCAGGACCGCACCAAGGAGCACCTGATCGCCTCCGACATAGCCGTAGCACGCCTGCGGCGACGGCTTCTCGACTCGGCGGCGCGCGTCGAGCGCGGCGAGGATCCGGTCGGTGCCCACGTCGACACGCACCTGATCTCGTCGATCGACGCGCCCGCCCCGCCCGACGGCGCGCATTGGCGCACGTTGTTGCCGAACCACCGCATCGTTCGCGCGGCCGCGTAAGGAACGCGCAGATGAAAACGCAGACTTTTGCTGCTCTGAGCGTTGCCCTCCTTTTGTCGGCGCTGCAGCCCGCGCACGCCGAGGATCCGGCGGCGCAGTACCCCAACAAGGTCATCCGCCTGCTGGTCCCCTTCCCCGCCGGCGGCGCCGTGGACGCGGCGGCACGGGCGGTCGCGGCGCGCATGAGCGACGACTGGAAGCAGCCGATCGTCGTCGACAACAAGCCGGGCGCCAGCGGCTCGATTGCCGCCGCCGAACTCGCGCATGCGCCCAAGGACGGCTACACGCTGATGACGGGCGTGGGCACCAACACCACCATCCTGAAGGTGCTGAAGCCCACCCTGCCGTTCGACCCAATGGGCTTCACGCCGGTCTCGCTGATCGCCACCTTTCCCAACGTGCTGGTCGTGCGTCCCGACCTGCCGGCACAGAACGTCGACGAGTTGATCGCGCTCGCGAAGGCCAATCCGGGCAAATACACCTTCGCCAGTTCGGGCTATGGCAGTCCGTTGCATCTCGCCGGCGAATTGTTCAAGATCGCGACCGGCACCGACATCCTGCATGTGCCCTTCACCGGCAGCGCCCCGGCGACGGCGGCCTTGCTCGGCGGCCACGTCGACATGAGCTTCGACACGATGCCCTCGATCTGGGCTTCGGTGCAGGCCGGCAAGCTGCGCGCGCTTGGCGTCGTCAGTCTGCAGCCAACGCCCGCCGCACCGGAACTCCCCGCGCTCACACAGCGCCTGCCCGAATTCGAGGTGACGTCATGGCAAGGCATCCTGGCGCCGGCCGGAACACCCGACGCGATCGTGGCGAAGATCGCCGCCGAAATCCGTCGGGTCGTGAGCGATCCTCAATTCGCCAAGATGATGCTCGAGACCGGCGCCGTCATGACCGCCGACACGCCGACCGAATTCGCAGCCTTCATGGCGGCAGACCGCGCGAAGTGGGAAAAAGTCATTCGCGAGGCAGGCATTACCGTCGAGTGATTGCGCGCAACGCAAAGGCGCGATGGACCGTTGCTAGGGAAGCCCCCTTTTTCCAGGAGGATCTCAATGCTCCGCAATCTGATCATGCCCACCGTTGTCGTCCTGGCCCTCGTGCCTGCGGCGGCGTGGGCGCAAACCACCGCCATCGACGACGACGTTCAGAACATCCCGCAGAAGATCCACGATGAACTCACGGCCAAGGGCTTCAAGGACGTCAAGGTCGTGCCGGGCTCCTACATCGTGAGCGGCACGGACCGTGAGGGAAATCCGGTCATGATGGTCATCGGCCCCAATTCGATGACCGTGATGCAAGGCACGACGCTCGACGGCAGCCAGGGCGATGCCCCGTCGATCGCGGAAAAGCCAGATCAAAGAGGCGATATCATCCAGCAATAAATGCGGCGGGATGATCGGCCGCACCGGTTTTCCCCTTCGCCCCTCCGCCCCTCCGTGCTATTCAAGATCACGCCTCCCCGGCACCGCCACCGGGGAGGCGTTTTCGTGTCTGAAGGGATAAAGCAATGGCCAACGTGGCAGTTATCGGCGCCCAGTGGGGCGACGAGGGCAAGGGCAAGATCGTCGACTGGCTGAGCGAGCGCGCCGAAGTCGTGGTGCGCTTCCAGGGCGGCCATAATGCCGGCCATACGCTGGTCATCGGCAATCAGGTCTACAAGCTCGCGCTGCTGCCGTCGGGCGTCGTGCGCCCGGGCAAGCTGTCGATCATCGGCAATGGCGTCGTGGTCGACCCCTGGCACTTCCTCGACGAGGTGAAGCGCGTCACCGAGCAGGGCCTGTCGGTCACGCCCGAGACGCTCAAGATCGCCAACCATGCCGTGCTGATCCTGCCGCTGCACCGCGACCTCGACGGCTGGCGCGAGGATGCGCCTGACGTCATCAAGATCGGCACCACGCGGCGCGGCATCGGCCCTGCCTACGAGGACAAGGTCGGCCGTCGCGCCATCCGCGTCGGCGACCTGGGCGAACCGGACATGCTGAAGCTCAAGGTCAACACGCTGTTGGCCCACCACAATCCGCTGCGCGTTGGATTGGGTAAGCCCACGGTTGACGCCGACAAGTTGACGGCCGATCTCCTGGAACTGGCGCCGAAGATCCTGCCGTTCGCCGAGGACGTTTGGGAGCGCCTCGACGGGCTGCGCGCCGCCGGCAAGCGCATCCTGTTCGAGGGCGCCCAGGCCACGATGCTCGACATCGACCATGGCACCTATCCCTACGTCACCTCGTCCAACACGGTGGCGGCGCAGGCGATGATCGGCTCGGGCATGGGTAACGGCTCGGTGGGCTACGTGCTGGGTATCGCCAAGGCCTATACGACGCGCGTCGGCGACGGTCCCTTCCCGACCGAGCTCAAGGACGCGATCGGCCAGGGGCTGGGCGACCGTGGCAAAGAGTTCGGCACCAACACCGGCCGGCGCCGGCGTTGCGGCTGGTTCGACGCCGTGATGGTGCGCCAGGCGGTGAAGCTGAACGGCATCGACGGCATCGCGCTCACCAAGCTCGACGTGCTCGACGGCGAGAAGGAGATCAAGGTCTGCGTCGGCTACGAGCTGGACGGCAAGCGCATCGAGCGCTTTCCCTTCACCATGGGCGCGCAGGCCAAGCTGAAGCCGATCTGGGAGACGTTCGAGGGCTGGAGCGAAAGCACCCGCGGCGCACGCTCGTTCGGCGAGCTGCCGGCCACCTGCATCAAGTACGTGCGCAGGGTCGAGGAATTGGTCGGTTGCCCGGTGGCGCTGGTCAGTACGTCGCCGGAGCGCGAAGACACGATCCTGATGACGGACCCGTTCCGCGATTGATCACCGACCGCCGACCGCCCTTGGGACGGTCGGCGTTGTCCTTCACTCCGCCGCCATGTCCAGTGACGCCAGCACCTTCGGCGGCGACATGGGCAGGCTGTAGAAGCGCCGGCCCAGCGCGTTATGGATCGCGTTGGCGACCGCCGCCATTGGCGGCACCAACGGCACCTCGCCGACGCCACGCACGCCCTGCGGATGCTTGGGATTCGGTACCTCGATGATCACGGAGTCGAGCATCGGCAAGTCCGAGCAGACGGGCATGCGATAGTCGAGGAAGCTCGGGTTATCGAGCTTGCCGTTCTTGTCGTAGATGTATTCCTCGCTCAGCGCCCAGCCGATACCCTGCGCGGCACCGCCCTGCATCTGCCCCTCGACATAGCCGGGATGGATCGCCCGGCCGACGTCCTGGAATGCCGTGTAACGCAGCACCCGGACAATACCGAGATCCTCGTCGACCTCGACATCGCAGAGATGCGTGGCGAAGCCGCCCTCGGCGCCGGTCGTGTTGAGCTGCTTGCCGGCGCCGATCGGACCGCCGGTGGCGCTGGCTTGAGCGGCGATCTGGCCGAGGCTGAGCGGCTCGAACTTGCCGGCATTGTCGCCGGCCGGACGCGCCTCGCCGTTCTCCCAAACCACCGCATCCGGGTCGATCTTCCAGATCTTGGCGGCGCGTTCCTTCAGGATCGAGATCACGTGCTCGGTCGACTGCGTGACCACCATCGCGGAAGCATAGGTGACGCGGCTGCCGCCGGTGAGGTTGCTGAAGCCGATCACGCTGGTGTCGCCAATCAACACCGAGACCTTCTTGTAGTCGATGCCCAGCACCTCGGCCGTGATGTTGGCGGTCGACGCACGGCTGCCGCCGATGTCGGGATGGCCGGTGATCACCACCACCGTGCCGTCCTCGTTGATGTTGACCTGCGCGCTCGATTCACCGCCGGCGTTGAACCAGAAACCCGAAGCCACGCCGCGACCGTAGCGAACGCCGCGCTTCGCCTTCGGCAACGCCGTCGTATAGTGCGCGTGCTTCTTGGCTTCCTCGATCGTCTCGACGAAACCGATGCGCGGGAAGACCGGGCCATGCGCGGCCTTGGTCCCCTGCTTGGCGGCGTTCTTCAGACGCAGCTCGAGCGGGTCCATTTTCAGCGCCTCGGCGATCTCATCCATCACGCATTCCATCGCGTGGGCGCCGATCGGTGCCCCCGGCGCGCGGTAGGCCGCAACCTTGGAGCGGTTGGACACCACGTCGATGCCGACGGAGTGAACGTTGGGGATGTCGTAGGGCGCGAAGGCGCATCCCGCCGCGCCGCGGATCGGCGATCCCGGGAAAGCGCCGGCCTGCAGGCAGAAGGTGCCCTGCGCCGCGACCAGTTTGCCGTCCTTGGTCGCGCCGACCTTCACCTTGTTGTAGGAGCCCGAGGTCGGTCCGGAGGCATGGAACACCTCGCCGCGCGTCATGATCATCTTGACCGGACGGCCGGATTTCCGGGCAAGCATCAGCGCCAGCGGCTCGAGGTAGATGATGGTCTTGCCACCGAAGCCGCCGCCGATCTCCGCGGGAATGGCGCGAATGTCGTTCTGAGGGATACCCGTCAGGTAGGCGCACATCGCGCGAACCATGAACTGGCCCTGGCTCGAGCTCCAGATCGTGGCTTTGCCGTCGGAGACGCTGACCAGGCAGGCGTGCGGCTCGATGTAGCCTTGATGCACCGGCTGCGTATGGAAGGTGCGCTCGATGACCACGTCGGCCTTGGCGAAGCCTGCGGCGACGTCGCCCAGCTTGTGCTCCAGGGTGCCGGCGATGTTGGAGGGCTTGCCTTCGTGCTTGAGGAAGTCGTGCAAAATCGGCGCACCCGGCTTCATCGCCTCCTCGACATCGACGACGAACGGCAACACTTCGTACTCGACCTCGATCAGCTTGCAGGCTTCGGCGGCGATCTTCTCCGACATGGCGGCGACCGCGGCGACCGGATGCCCGATGAACAATACCTTCTCGCGTGCCATGACGTTGCGGCACATCCAGCGCATGTCCTGGATGCCCAGCATCACCGATTTATCGAGCGGGAAGTTGACGATGTCCTTCGCCGTCACCACGGCCTTCACGCCCGGATAGGCTTCGGCCTTCTTGGTGTTGATCGACTTGATGCGCGCGTGGGCATGCGGGCTGCGCAGCACCTTGCCCCAGATCATGCCGGGCATGTTGGTGTCGGCGGAATAGGCCGCGCGACCCGTGACTTTGTCCGCGCCGTCGGGGCGGACCGTACGCTGGCCGATCCACTTGTTGTCGTTAACGGCGCTGTCGGTCTTGCTTTCGGTGGTGCTCATCGTGCGGCTCCCCTCATGTCGGCAGCAGTTTCCATCACGGCGCGGACGATCTTGTCGTAACCGGTGCAGCGGCACAGGTTGCCGGCGAGCCAGAAGCGGACGTCATGCTCGGACGGGTCCGGATTGCGCTCGAGCAGCGCCTTCGCCGCCATCAGCACGCCCGGGGTGCAGATGCCGCACTGGAGAGCGGCCATCTCGAGGAACTTCTGCTGCAGAGGATGCAACTCTTCCCCCGCCATACCCTCGATGGTGCCAATCTGCTGGCCCTCGGCCTCGGCCGCCAGCATCAGGCAGGAGCAGGCGATGCGCCCGTTTACGGTAATGGTGCAGGCGCCGCAGTCACCGGTGCCGCAGCCTTCCTTGCTGCCGGTGAGACCGAGCGGTCCGCGCAGAATGTCGAGCATGCTCTGCTCGGCGTCGCACAGGAATTCCTGCGGCTCGCCGTTGATCGTGGTGGAGACATGAAGCTTTGCCATGGTGTTACTTTCCTCCCGCGCGTTCGGCGGCGATGAGGGTCGTGCGCTTGAGCAGCACGCCCGCGACCTTGGTGCGATAGACAATGGTGCCGCGCTTGTCGTCGATCGGACGGCAGGCAGCGCTACAGGCGGCAGCGGCCTTTGCGAGCGCCGCATCGTCGAGCTTGGAGCCGATCAGCGCTTTCGCCGCGTCCTCCACCAGCAGCACCGTCGGAGCGATGGCGCCGAGGCCGACGCGCGCGGCAGTGCAGGTCCCGTTGTCCAGCGTAAGGCTGACGCCGCAGCCGACAACGGCGATATCCATCTCGGTGCGCGGGATCATGCGCAGATAGGCGTCGCTCGAGCCCTTGGGCCGCGGCGGCAAGGTGAACGAAACGACGATCTCGCCCGGCTCGAGGTTGAGACGCCCCGGACTCTTCGGCACTTTCTCGACCGGCAGTTCGCGCCGCCCCTTGGGACCTTGGATAGTCACGATGGCGCCGGCCGCGATCATGGCCGGCACGCTGTCGCCGGCGGGTGAGCCGTTGCACAGGTTGCCGCCCGCCGTGGCGCGGCTCTGAATCTGGGTCGAGCCGATCAGGTTTGCCGCCTCGACGACACCAGGCCACGCCTTCCTGAGCTTGGCGTGATCGCGCAGGGTGGCGCCCGGAACGGCGGCGCCGATCTTGAAGCCCCCCTCCTTCGTTTCCTCGATGGCGATCATCTCGGCGATCTTCTTGACGTCGACGATCGCGCTTGGGGTGACCACTCCGTTGCGCATCTGCACCAGAAGATCGGTGCCTCCGGCAAGAATGCGGCCGGCACCCTTGGTCGCCGCGAAGGCCGCGACGGCCTCGTCGAGCGTGCGGGGTGCCACGTATTGAATGTCTGTCATGGTGCCTCGATCTCCCTTGCGTAGCAGGCGAGCCGTTCGGGCGGGAACGGACAGCGCCGGTAGCCCGTTATTCCATTATGGGATAGCGTAAGGCATTCGATCGGCCGCCAGCAAGCCGCCTCTGGCTTCTATCTCGACGGGCGATACACCTGGTCAGGCTGACTAGGCTTGGCCCTCGATCCAGAGGCGCGCCTTCTCGCGATTGGTGAAGACGCGCATCGGCCGGTCGGCGACGGCGATCATGCCGAGCAGGCGCTCCAGGTGATCGCCGCGATCGCGCGGCATCACCAGCGCCAAAGGCCCGACCACGGCGCCGGCATGGACGGAGCGAAAGCGCTTTCCCAACCCCATCGCGTCTTCGACAGTCAGCGAGCTGGTCGCTTCGCTCGCATCGAAGAACTTGGCGTACGCCAGCGCGGAATTCGACATGACCGCGTCGATGAAGCCGTCGACGTCGGTGCGCGAGACGGTGCCGATGGCGAGCA
The DNA here is from genome assembly GCA_903832005.1 of Enhydrobacter aerosaccus. Lineage (GTDB taxonomy): Bacteria > Pseudomonadota > Alphaproteobacteria > Reyranellales > Reyranellaceae > Reyranella > Reyranella aerosaccus_B. Next base: position 8,918 of record CAIKZO010000042.1, read on the forward strand.
CCGACATGAAACGCTCTTGCGCATCGATCTTCCACTGCAACGGCATGGCCCGATTTGCCGGAAAATTTGCACAGTGTAAATTCCCCTGGCTCGGAAAATGCTTTAGGACGGCGAACGCATGTCGCTCGTCCAGCTCTCCCAGGTCAGCAAGATCTATCGCTCGCTCAAAGGCAGCGACTATGTCGCCGTGCGGGATTTCTCGCTCGACATCGAGGCTGGCGAATTCTTCTGCCTGCTGGGCACCAGCGGCTGCGGCAAGACAACGGTGCTGAACATGGTCGCGGGCTTCGAGCCGGTGAGCACGGGCAAGATCAGCGTCGCGGGCAAGACCGTCGCCAAGCCGGATGCCGACCGAGGCGTAGTCTTCCAGGGCGACGATTCGCTCTATGGCTGGCTGACGGCGATGGGCAATATCGAGTTCGGTCTACGCATGCGCGGCATCGCCAAGCGAGAGCGCGAGGACAAGGCGCGGCACTATCTCGAGCTGGTCGGCCTCAAGGGCCAGGACCACAAGCATCCGTCGGAACTGTCGGGCGGCATGAAGCAGCGTATCCAGATCGCGCGCGTGCTGGCCAACGAGCCGCAGATGCTGCTGATGGACGAACCGTTCGCGGCGCTCGACGCCCATACGCGCGCCGACATGCAGCGCGAGCTGAAGCGCATCTGCAAGGCAACCGGCAAGACCGTGCTGTTCATCACCCACGACATCGACGAGGCGATCATCCTCGCCGACCGGATCGGCGTGATGCAGGCCGGTCCCGCCTCGAAGTTGAAGGGCATTGTGCCGGTGGGATTGAGCGAAGCCGAGCGCGAGCGCACCCACGACAAGTTCACTTCGGTCTATAAGCAGGTGCATGAGTTGATCCGCGACGAGGTCGCCCTCGCCCTCAAGAGGCAGCACTGATGGGCGCGGCCGCTCGCAGCGTCGGGATCTATCTGATCGGCTTCGCCAGCCTGTTCGTGATCTGGCACATCGCCTCGACCTGGTGGCTGAGCTCCGTGCTGTTCCCGACGCCGTGGAAGGTCATCCTGAAGGCGATCGAACTGGCCGAGGATGGCACGCTGTGGGAACAATCGTCCGCCAGCCTGGCCCGCATTGGCACCGGCTTCGTAGGCGGCACCGTGCTCGGCATTCCGCTCGGCCTCGCGATCGGCTTCTTCCCGCTCGTGCGCAAGCTGCTCGAGCCCTACACCGAGTTTCTGCGCTTCATCCCCGCCACCGCGCTGATCACCGTCGCGGTGATCTGGTTCGGCATCGGCGAGGGCTCGAAGATCTTCCTGATCATCTACACCACGATCTTCATCGTGATCATCAATACGGCCGCGGGCGTCACCGCCGTCGCGCCCAACAAGATCCGCGCCGCCCGGTCGCTGGGCGCCAACCCGGCACAGGTCTTCTTCTTCGTGGCCTTCCCCGCCACCGTTCCCTACATCCTCACCGGCATGCGGCTCGCGATGGCGAACTCGTTCGTCACCATCATCGCCGCCGAGCTGGTTGCCGCCAACAACGGGCTGGGTAGGATGATCTGGGATTCGCGGATGTACATGCTGGTCGACCAGATCTTCGTCGCCCTGCTCGTGCTCGGGCTGCTGGGCTTCACCGCCGACCGCCTGTTCCGCTGGGGGATCTATGCCTTTGCCGGCCGCTTCTCGCCGGTGACCTGATTTTGGGGAGACATCGCATGAAGTCACTGTTCGCTGCCGCCGCTGCCTTGCTGCTCGCGGCCACCACGGGCGCCAACGCCCAGCTCACCAAGATGACGATCGCGACCGGTGTCGATCCCGCCTTCTCGCAGTTCTACGTCGCCAAGGAAGGCGGCCTGTTCGAGAAGAACGGCCTCGACGTCACGATCAACACCGGCCCCTCGGGCTCCGCCATGGTGGCCTTTCTGGTCAACAACCAGATCCAGGCGGCCTACGGTAGCGACCTGGCCGGTGTGATCAACCACCAGGTCGACAACAACATCGTCGCCGTCGCCGACGGCACCTACCTCTGGAAGTGGGAGAGCGTGGTCGGCCGCAACGTCGACAGTCTCGAGGCGCTGAAGGGCAAGAAGATCGGCATCGCCATGGGCACCGGCAGCGAGATCTTCTGGCGTCGCCTGCTCGAGGTGAAGAAGCTCGACCTGGCCGACTACAAGATGGTCAACGTCGAGGCGCCCGAGATGCTGGCCGCCATCGAGCGCGGCGACATCGACGCCTTCGCCGTGTGGGAGCCATGGCCCACGCGCACCCTGATGACGGTCAAGAACACCAAGGTGCTGGCGACCGCCGACGGCGTCGTGAACAACATCAACTTCGTCTACATGAACCGCGGCTGGATCGACCAGAACAAGGCGACGGCAGAGAAGTTCGTCAAGGCGCTGTGCGAGGCCAACGACCTGATCAACAACGACCGGCCGGCCGCCGCCAAGATGGTGTCGAAGTTCCTCAAGATGCCGCTCGAACTCGCGACCGAGCTGATGCCCAAGGTCTACTTCGACATGGACTGGCAGCCCCGTTCGCTGCAGGCGATCAAGGACTCCGAGAACCTGCTCGTCGCCCAGAAGAAGCTGAAGGCGCCGCTGGACTACAAGAAGTACGTGGCGCTCGACCTGCTCAAGGCCGTGCGCCCGCAGAACGTCAAGATCACCGAGGCCGACCTGCAGAAATAGGCGGGATCAGCGTGTAGGTCGCCGCACCTCGAGCCGGCCAGCGGTCGCGCTCGACGGCGTGGAAGAAGTCCTGCACCGCCGTGTTGAAGGCGGCCGGCTCCTCGAGGTTCATCGTGTGGCCGGTCTTGGGCATCTCGAGCACGCCGCTGCGGGCCACGTGCTGTTTGAGATGGACGGCGAGACCGTGCGTTGATTCATCCTCGTCGCCGATGATCACCAGCATCGGCTCCACGATCTTCTTCAGCTCCTCCGTGCGTTCAAAGAACGGCTGACGACCGCCCTGCACGCCGCGCATCGTCATGGCATGACCCTTGGCTGAGCCGTCGGCAAACTGCTGCTTGAACTCGGCCCAGCCGCGCGGATCCTTGTAGCGGTAGGTCGTGCGCGCCGAAGACGTGCAGTAAAGCTCCGCCATCGCCGGCATACCCTCCTGCTCGATGCGCTGCGCGAAGCCCTCGCACTCTTCCCTGAACTTGGTCTTGGCGGCCGGATCGGAGCTGCCGCCGCCCCCGCCCGCGGCGATCACCAGCGAGCGCGCGACACCGGGATGACGGATGGCGAACTCCAGCGCGCCCGTGGCCCCCATCGACAGACCGACCATATGCGGCTGCTTCAATCCCAGCGCCTTGATCACATCGGCGGCATCGTCGGCCGCGCGGGCCTGGCTGTACTTCGACACGTCGTCCGGCACGTCCGACGGTGGCCAGCCGCGCGCGGCGTAGGTGATGCAGCGATAGCGCCGCGAGAAGTAGCGGACCTGCGGCTCCCAACTGAGAAAGTGGCCGCCGAACTCGTGCATGAAGAGCAGCGGATCGCCGGTGCCGGTCTCTTCGTAGTACAGGCTGAGGCCGTCGGACGTTTTGATGTGCGGCACGGCTACGCTCCTGAATTTCTTGGCAATGTTCTTGCGGGCTTAGCAAGCAAGCGCGCATCCTGTCGACCATGACAATCATTCTCCAGGAAGCTCTTCGTGGCGTCTTCTACGCGCCGTTCTATGTCGCCCTCGCACGCGACGCCTTCAATGCGGAGGGCGTGGACATCAAGTTCGTGAGTTCGCCGCATCCCGACAAGACCGCGTTGCGCGTCATGGACGGCACCGTCGACGTGAGTTGGGGCGGCCCGATGCGGGTCATGCAGACCTATCAGCACGTGCCCGACTGCGACATCGTCTGCTTCGGCGAAGTGGTGACGCGCGATCCGTTCCTGCTGATGGGCCGCGTGCCCAAGCCCGACTTCAAGCTGAGCGATCTCCTGTCGGTGAAGCTCGCCACCGTGAGCGAAGTGCCGACGCCCTGGCTCTGCCTGCAACACGACCTGCGCCTGGCCGGCGTCGATCCCGCCAAGGTCACTCGCGTGACCAATCAGACGATGGCCGAGAACATGGCGGCGCTGAAGGCGGGCACCGTCGACGTCATCCAGGTCTTCGAGCCCTTCCCCAGCCTGCTGCTGGCCGATGGGTCGGGACACATCTGGCACGAGGCGGCGCACCGCGGGCACACGTCCTACACCTGCTTCTACGCCCGCCGGGGCACGCTCACGACGCGGCGCGACGAGCTGCTGCGCATGGTCCGCGCCATCGACCGGACGGAAAAGTGGGTCGCCAAGGCCGGCCCCAAGCAGATCGCCGAGACGATCGCGCCCTATTTCAAGGATCTGCCGCCGGCGATCCTCGAGGCCGTGTGCACGCGCTACAAGGCGCTGGGCATCTGGGGCAAGAACCCGATTTTGCCCGCCGAAGGCTATAACCGGCTGCGCGACGGGCTGGTTTCGGGCGGATTCGTCTCGCCGGGCGCCACTTTCGAGCAGGCGGTCGACAACGGCCTCGCCGAAACGGTCATTGACGAAAAGCTGTCAGCGCTTACTTAAAGGGCATGCCTCCCGTCTTCACCGACAACAGCTACGCCCGCCTGCCCGACCGCTTCTATGCACGGCTGGCGCCGACGCCGGTATCCGCGCCGAAACTGGTCAAGCTCAACACGGCGCTGGCCCTGCAACTGGGCCTCGATCCGGCGTTCCTGGCCTCGCCGGAAGGCGTCGAGATCCTGGCGGGCAACAAGGTGGCCGAAGGCTCCGAGCCGATCGCCTTGGCCTACGCCGGCCACCAGTTCGGCAACTTCGTGCCGCAGCTCGGCGACGGGCGTGCGGTCCTGCTGGGCGAGGTCGTCGATAAGACGGGCACGCGCCGCGACATCCAGCTCAAAGGCTCGGGCCCGACGCCCTTCTCACGCCGCGGCGACGGCCGCGCGGCGCTGGGTCCGGTGCTGCGCGAATACATTATCAGCGAGGCGATGGTCGCGCTCGGTATCCCGACGACGCGCTCGCTTGCCGCTGTGATCACGGGCGATCCCGTAATCCGCGAGAACATCATGCCCGGCGCCGTGCTGACGCGCGTGGCCTCGAGCCACATCCGGGTCGGCACCTTCCAGTTCTTCGCCGCGCGCGGCGACAAGGAAGCGCTCAAGCTGCTGGCCGACCATGTGATCGCGCGGCACTACCCGGACGCCAAATCCTATCGCGAACTGTATGAGCGCGTGATCGAGCGCCAGGCCAACCTCGTGGCCCGCTGGCTGGGTGTCGGCTTCATCCATGGCGTGATGAACACCGACAACGTCTCCATCGCGGGCGAGACCATCGACTACGGCCCTTGCGCCTTCATGGATGCCTATCATCCCGAGACGGTGTTCAGTTCGATCGACCAGACCGGCCGCTATGCCTTCGGCAAGCAGCCGCAGATCGCGGGCTGGAACCTGGCGCGGCTGGGCGAGGCGATGTTGCCGCTGTTCGACGAGGATCCGGATGCCGCTCTCGCGCAGGCCAACGAATCGCTCGGTAATTACGGCGCGATCTTCGGCCACGCCTATCTCGGCGTGCTGCGCCGCAAGTTCGGCCTGGTCACCGAGCAGGAGAGCGACGGCGAACTGGCGCAGTCGTTCATGAAGCTGCTGGCCGACAACGGCACCGACTACACGCAAGCCTTCCGCAAGCTGGGCGACGGCACGGCGCGTGGCCTGTTCGAGGAGCCCGCGGCCTTCGACGCCTGGGATGCGACCTACCGCGCGCGCCTTGCACAGGAGCCGCAGGACGAAGCCACTCGGCGCGCGGCCATGCAGGCGGTGAACCCCGTCTACATCCCGCGCAACCACAAGGTCGAGGAAGCGCTGGCGGCGGCGATCCAGGACGACAATTACGAGCCCTTCGAGAAGCTGCTCACCGTGCTCGCCAAACCGTTCGAGGAGCGGCCGGAGTTCGCGGCTTACGCGGCCCCGCCGGCGGGTGGTTCAGCCAACTACCAGACGTTTTGCGGCACCTGAGACCTGCTCAAGGGGAGCGGCTCAACAGGATCCAGTAGCGCGTTTCGATTCGCTGCGGGAAATGCGCGGCCAAGTATGAGCCATAGCGATCGAGCGCCATGTCGGTGACCGTGCGGAAGGTCGAGAACTTCGGGACCAGCACGTACTTCGCATCGCCCAGCATCCGCTCGGCCGGCTGCCAGGGAAATGCCGGGTGGAGCCACAAGGTCACGCCGCGTGGCGGCGCACGGCCCAGGATGAAGGGCAGCGGATTGACCTGATCGAAGAGCACGATCCCGCCACTCCGCCGCGCCGGATCGTCGAACAGCGCCGCAGCCTCTTCGATCGTCTGGGCATATTCGAACTGCGACAGTTCCTCTTCGTCCGTGTCGACGGTACGGATGCGCGTGAACAGGCCGGGATCGAACTTCTGCGTGCTCACTGCCTCGAGCAGCCCCGGCTCCTCCCGCGGAATGACCAGCCCGCGCAAGGCGGGACGTTCGAAGGCGTAGAGCGCCGAGCCGTTGATGGCATGCCTGTGGTAGGCGACGAGGCTCGCAGTCTGCTTGGTCAGGCCAGCCAGCGGCAATATCAGCAACGTCAGGAGGACCAGGGACGTCGCGGCCGGGCGCCCGGTCCGCGGATCGCCACGGAAGTGATCGTAGAGCAGGAAGATCAGCACGACCGACAGCGGCAGCCCGCGCGCCTGGGTGTTCTGCGTCAGCACACCGACCCCCGCGACGATGAACAGGATCGCCCCTACCGGAAGACGCGCCGGCGCGACGCGGCCGTGCCACAAGGTCAGGCACACCATGGCGCCGATCATCATCAGCGACAGTTCGGGCGCGTTGGCGAGGGCCACCACAATCACGCCGAGCGGATCTGAGTTCGCCGCCCCTGTGCCCACGGCCGTGAAGATATCCCTGAGGTAAGGCCAATTGTAGGGAGCGACGGCGTTCAGGAGCATCACTGCCGCCAGCGCACTCCATAGTCGCCAACGGCGGCGCAGATGCTCGCACACACACACCGCGACGCCGAGTTCGACGATGGCTGTCCCGAAGTAAGTGATCTTGAGAACATACATCCCTGCGATCAGGACACCGGCCACGGCCAGATCGAGCCAGTCGCTCATGGGGCCAACACGCGGCGGTACGAACAACAAAAGGCTCAGCACGCAGAGCATCGCCCAGCCCATCGCGTTGTAGTCCATCGCGAAGGTGTAATCGGTCACCCGCTCGCCGACGTTGACCGGCATCAGCACGAGCAGGCAGACGAAGGCGACGAACATCGCGGCGGGCACCAGCGGCAAGCGACGCGCCGCAACCGCCGTCGCCGTGACGAACAAGCCCGCGGTCACCACGCATTCGCCGGCAATGAAGGCCCATACCGACGGCCCGGTGACCCAGAAGCCGATGGCGGTCAGCCGGAAGCTGAGCGTGCCCAGCGGATCGTGGAAATCGACATGCGCAGCGAGGCCGTTATGGAGATACCAGGCACCCGAGAGATTGAAGAGCATGTCCCAGGTCATCTGCCGCGACAGCAGCCAATCGGGAGAGGCGAGCAGCCATGCCGATCCGGCGACGACCGCTCCAGCGATCGCCGTCAGCAGAATCCAGGAGGCATCATCCAGAAAAAGTCTGCGCCAAACGCCACGCGCCGACTCTTCGGTCGTCGTCGCCTCGTACAGTTTCAATCCCCGCTCTATCCCACGCAGATGGTGCACACCCGCGGCACGACCTCGCAAGACGAGAGTCGGCCGCGGCGTTCACATTTCAAATACTGAGGTCGAGCAGGTTGTAATCCCTGATATCCGTTCGCGCCTTGTCATCCCAACGATAGACGAGACCTTCGTCAGCGTGGGGCCGGTAGACGAACGGAGTCTCATCGGGGAAGCGCTGGCGGCGGGCGTCGATGCCGTAGCCGATCAAACGCGCGCGCTCGCGGATGCGGTCGGCATCGTAGGTCGCGGCCTTGTTGTGGATGCCACCGGCCGTGACACCCAGCACCGACCTGCGGCGATGGAAGCCGAAGTTCACCGTCACCCGCCAATCCTTGCTCGTGTTGGCAAAGGACCCGTGAAGCGCCTGGCGGTTGGTCATGGCGACGTCGCCCGGCGCGCAGATGAGCGGCACGGCATCGGGCAGACGCTCGGTGCCGGCCTTCTCCGCCAGCGCTTTGATGTCGATCTTGCCGAGCTTGTGGCTGCCCGGCAGGACCCACACGCCGTTGGCCGCCGTGCAGCCGTAGAGCTGGCCCATGAAGTTGAAGCCGTGGATGCCCTCGTCCCACGCGGGACTATCCCAATGCGTCGTGCCGTCCTGATGCCAAGCGACCGATGCGCCCTTGCCCGGCTCCTTGATCCACAGCGCCTCGTTGAAGGGCGCGAAGTCGGGACCGTTGATGCTAGCGGAAACAGCGAGAAGTCCGGGATGTCCGTAGACGCGCAAGGACGCCTCGGAGAACTGCAGCGACCCCAGGATCAGGAACACGACTTCCCTCGGCAGACCGTCGGCGGCCTGCGGCTCGTGCATCTTCACCGGATGGCGGCCGTTGGCCGCGTCAGTGCCGCCCCAGGGATCGCTGAGCGGCCGCGCCCACTGCAGGTTCGGCCCCTCGCAGCCCAGCGCGAGGGCGGGACGGCCCTTGGCATCGACGGCAGCGCCCTTCTCGACCGGCAGGCGCTCGAGGATCTCGTGCAGGTCGCGTTCGATATCGGCCAGCTCGTCGGGCTTCAGCACGCCTTCGAAGACATAGAAGCCGCAACGCCAGTAGGCCTCGACGATCTCGGGATGGAGCTCTCCCGTGGCGGTGAAGCGGATGGGCCCGCGGTTGCCGAGCGCAAAGGCGCGCTTCTCGCCGTCGCGCAGATAGGCCTGCATGGCCTGTTCTTCGGAGCCGTAGTCGACACCGTCCATTTTGTTTCCTCCTATTGAGGCAAGACTGAGCCTGTCGCCGCCTTTTGACAATCTGTGGGGTACGCCGGGGAACATTTCCGGAGCTTACGGCGTTTGAGGTTGCATGAAGCCGAACCCCAAGACCCTCGCCCTGCTCGCCGTGGCCTCCGGCATGCTGGCCAGCGCCTATATGATCGGCCCCGCCCCCGGCGCCACTGTAGGCACCGCCCCGGCGGCGACACAGCCGGTTGCAGCGGCGCAAGCCGCCGTGCCTCCCCGGCCCGCAAGCTCGCTCAAGACGGCCCAGGCGCCGGTGCCGTTCCTGACGGCCAGCCATTCGGAGTTCTTTACCCCGCCCCCGGCCGATACCAAGGCGACCGACACGCCCGCCACAACGGCTACGACGGCGAGCGCTGACGTCAATATCGCGACCGCACCGCAGGTCGATACGGCCGCGAAGTCTGCGATCGAGCAGGACGGCTATCGTAACGTTCGGTCACTCGTGAAGGCACCGGACGGTTCCTGGCGTGGCCGGGCAATGCGCGGCTCGACCGAGATCGCCGTTCGCGTCGATACCGATGGGAGTGTCGCCGCAGATTGAGGAGGACATAGTGCCGACTGCCAGCCGCAGGCCTGTCTCCGAGACCGCTTCACCGAAGGCGCGCGAGAGCCGACTATATCTTGCTGTCGGAGGCATCGTCATCGCCTTGCTGATCGGCGTCTACGTGGCGGCCGGCACGCCCGGTCTGCACACGCAGATCGCGAGCGCACCGGTCCCGGTAAATACGACCGACAGCCGCTAGACCAGGCTCACTGCAGATCGACCATCGTCAGGTCGACGAACCAGCTCTGCGGCGAGACGAAGCCCTTCACCTTCTTGCTGAAGGCGCGCGGGTTGAGGTCGTGGACAATGTAGAGCCACGGCGGATTGTCGACCAGCCGCTCGTGCGCCGCGGCGTAGTACTTGGTGTAGGTCGCCTCGTCTGTCGCATCGCCCAGCATCTTGAAGTCGGCCTCGAACTCGTCGTCCTTCCATTGCGGGAAGTTGAAGCCGTTGGGCGAGAAGTTGGCAGCGGCGAAGTAGCGATACATTGCACCGGCGTCGCTCGACGGTGAGCTGACGTTGAGCGCCATCGCGCCGTTCAACTGCTTGCTGTCGGGCTCGACCCGGCCGACGTTCAACAGCACCTGCCATTCGACGGCATCGACCTTCACATCGACATTGCAGGCGGACTTGAGATTCTCCTGCAGCGCCTCGTTCATCGGCAGCGGCAGCATCTGGCCCGAGCCCGAGGTCGAGACCATGACCTTGATGCTGAGCGGCTTCTTGTCGTCGAAGCCTGCCTCGGCCAGCAGCTTCTTCCCCTTGGCGGCATCGAACGTATACATGTTCTTCGGATGGCCGAACGCGGGATCGCTGGGCTTCAGCCAGCCGACAGATGGTTCAGCCGTGCCGTTCAACAGCCCCACGATGGCGCTGCGATCGATGCAGTAGTTCAGCGCCTGGCGCACGCGCACGTCCTTCAGCGGACTGTCCTTGGCCGCCATGTTGAAGATCCACGGCCAGACGTGCGGATACGAACCGGTCGAGAGCACAAAGCCCGCCTGCTTCAGCGACGGAATGCCATCGGGCGGCGGCACTTCGATCCAGTCGACCTGGCCAGCGCGAAGAGCGGCAAGTCTTGTATTGGCTTCAGGAATCGGCAGCAGGAGCACCTTGTCGACCTTGGGCATCCGCTTGGGATCCCAATAGTCCTTGTTCTTCACCAGGGTGACGGACTGGCGCTGCACGACAGAGGTGATCTGGAACGGACCGGTGCCGGCGGGCGCGAGCTGGACCTTGCCCCAATCCTTGCCGCCCTTCTCCCAGGCTGTCGGCGAGGCGAACAGCAGGTACGGCACCATCCACTGGAAGAACGAGGCGTCGATCGTGGTCGTGAACGACACGGTCGAGTCGTCGATCTTCTTGTAGCTCTTCAAGAGCGGCAGGCGCGCGCGCGTGATGCCGGTGGCGGCAGGTTCGAACTGCGGCGCGTCCTTGTTCCAGAACCGCTCCATGTTCCAGATCACGGCGTCGGCATCGAACACCGACCCGTCGTGGAATTTCACGCCCTTTCGGAGGTGGAAGACCCAGGTCTTCTTGTCGGCGGGATCCTGCTCCCATTTCTCGGCCAGGCCCGGCACCAGCTTGACCGGACCGGTCGTGGTGAGATCGAACGCGATCAGCCCTTCGAAGATCGGGAAGCCCATGAAGCGCATGCCCTCGAAACCGTTGTTCGGCATGCCCGTCGTGCTCGGGATATCCGAGGCGGTCATGGCGATGCGCAGGGTCTTTTCCTGGGCGAGCGCCGATTGAAGCGGCAACGTGGCCGCAACCATCAACGATAGAACACTGAATATACGGCGCTTCATGTCAGGCCTCCCGGTTCGGGAGAGGCCATGCAAGCGTCAGGCCAGTAGCCCATCCAGGCGCGCCAGGTAGGTCGCGGCATGGGCCTTGTAGTCGACGCCGGGCGTCTTGAGATGGACGTCCGACACCATGGCCCACAACGCCTCGCGCAGGAGGCTGGCGGCTTTCATGGCGGTGAAGGCGCGCGTCAGTCCCTCATCGACTTTGCCGTCGAAATAGGCGGCGAGAAGTGCTGCGTCGTCGGCCGCCGTGAAGGCCCCGTTGGACGAGAGGTTGGCGAGATCGAACATCGCCGTGCCGAAGCCCGCATACTCCCAGTCGATCAGCCACAGCCGCGTGCCGTCGTCGAGGACGTTGCCGGGCAGCAGGTCGTTGTGACCGAACACGATGGGTAGCGGCAATTGCGCAAACTCCAGCCGGTCGACGAGCGCCAGGTATTTCGCGTCGGCATCGATCGCCCGCACATAGTCGCGGATGACATGGAACGGCCAGAACATGTTGGCCGCCCCGCGCACCTGGCGCGCCACGTCGCGATGGCAGGTCTTGAGCAGCGCCACGATGCGCGGCGCCTCGCGGCGCAGGTCGGCCTCGACGAATGTCCGCGCTTCGATAAAGCGCAGCACGGTGATGCCGGGTTCGACATGCACGACCTCCGGCGACAGGCCCGCCTCGTGCGCCGCGCGGGAGGCCGCGATCTCACGCGAGCGGTAAACGTGATGCACAGGGATGTCGTCGCCGCAGCGCACGACGTACTTGCCGCCCGCATCGGTCGCGATGAAGGAGATGTTGGTGAGGCCACCCATCTGCGGCTCCAGCGCGACCGGCCCCTGCCAGCACGCCATCGCCCTCACCCGGTTCTGCAGCGGATCCATGCCCGGCCGATCCTATCCTGTCTGCCGCGGGAGGTTCAGCGCGGTTTCCGCTACCCCTACGGGTGGTGCCGCCTACGTCCCAAACAGCCCAAAATCCGGCAAAAAGGATTAATTGTGGCCAACAAAGACCGTAAATTGCAGGAATTAGATGAAGTATTTCGTGTGCTAGTTGGCCGCAGGGGTGTAGCTTCGGCTCGGCGTCTTCGCCACCAACACTCTAAGGATACAGACATGGCTACAGGTACGGTTAAGTGGTTCAACGCCACAAAGGGTTTCGGATTCATCCAGCCGGATACTGGCGGCAAGGATGTGTTCGTGCACATCAGCGCCGTTGAGCGCGCTGGTCTGAACGGCCTCAACGAGGGCCAGAAGATCACCTACGAAGTTCAGCAGGATCGCGGCAAGGACGCGGCTGTGAACCTCAAGGCCTAATCGGCCTCACAGGTACGAGATTGAGGGTGCGGAGAGCGATCTCCGCACCCTTTTCTTTTGTCTGCTTGGCGGTGGTTGTCGCTAGCGCGAATGGCGGAAAGTCCGTCAGCGCTCCAGCAGGGCCGGATTGACGTCCCAGCGCCTGGCCGGACGGCCACGCTTCGACGGATCGACCGACGCGGGACGGAGCGCGCCCGCTTCCACCAGCCATTCGATCACCGTTCCCGCCTGCTCCGCCGTCACCGACTGGGAGAGCGCATTGCGGCGGATGTCCTCGCGCGAGACTTCCTTCACCCGCTCGGCGCGGAGCCACTTCACGACGCGGCGCATGGCACGGTCGCCGTCGTCGCGGCCGGCCTGGTTGAAGATCGTCTGCGCGTGCGGCCGGAAATACTGGCCCCAGATCTGGATGGCCCGATTGAGCGCCATCTTGTTCACCGTGCGCGGCGCCTCGGTGTGTGCGCGCTCCGACCAGTCGAGCAAGGTGAGGATGCCTGCGAGCCTCGCCACCGTGCCGCGTCCCTTGCCGATCCATCCCGCCTCGAAGCCTTCCGCATCGTTGGCCTCGGGATGGAGGAAGTTGCCGAGGAAGCGGTCGTAGAGATCGAGCGCCTCGTCGTCGAAGCCCAGCACCCGCGGCGTCTCCACCGTACCCGCCACATGCGCGATGGCCTGCAGCATCGCCAGCGCCACGTCGTCGTCCGGCACGTGCCGCTCCTTCAACGACACGTAGGGCGGCACGCTGGGCCACGCGAACAGGAAGCGCGCGGCCATGCCGTCGTCGCTGCCGGCGAAGGCTTCGGAGAGGCGCTCCGGCTGGATCGAGCCCACGACGCTCACCGGGAACTTCTCCAGGTGCAGCGGCCCGCTGCGCGAGCGGCGGTTGATGGTGACGCCGGCCGCCGCCCACGCCTCCAGCCAGTGCGCGCGATCGCTGCCGCCCGAGGCATAGCGGCCGAGATTGGCGAGCCACGCCGCGAGCTCGTCGCGCCACAGGATCACGCCCCGCGGATTGCCCGCCACGACATCGGCCAGCGCTTCCATCGTCGCATCGGCGATCACCAGTTGCGCCGGCACGAAAGGCTGGTCGAAGCCTGCCTCCTGCGGGCGCACCGGCAGCGGGTGGCAATTGCGTTTCGCCGTTTGGCAGTCCTCCCGCCATTGCTCCGTCGCCAGCCGTGCTTCCTCGAGCTTGGCGGCGTGCATCGACTGACGATCGCCGTCTTCGTCGCGTATCGCGACCTCGATCTGGCCGAGCAGCGCCCGCACCGAGGCGAGCGCCGGCGACTTGCCGCTCGACGGCGAGCCGACCAGCGCCAGCCACAACACCAGCGGCTCGCGCCAGCCTGCCGTCACCCGCACGTTCACGCCCGCGCCGCACACCGCCGTGACCGCCGCGAACAGGCCCATCGCCACATAGTCGGGCGACGTTCCCGCACTTTGCGCTGTATCCGCTACCCACTGGCGCCAGCCGGGCGTCAGGTGTTCCAACGGAAAGACCGTCGCGCTCGATTCGCTCTCGCCGAACAGGGCTTCGTTGAGGAGCGGCCAGGGCACTTCGGCAGCGGCAGCCATGGCGCTAGCGCGATTGGCGGAAAAGCCGCCGTCGTCGTGGAAGGCACGTACGTTCATAGGATCACTCCGTGTTGAAGATGGATGCGTGGATGCGGCGGTGGACGCACGAAGACATCGCGCAGGCGGGTGGCTGTCGGGACATGAGCACAGCGAAGGGCTGGCAAATCCCGCAGCAGTGCAGGACCCAACTCCCAGTCGATCACCACGACACCCTCGCAAGAGGCTTTCACCCAGGCGAAGGCATCCTCGAAGACCGGGACTGTCTCGTTCGAGAAGAACGTCCGGTCGACGACGTGATCGTGTCCGAGCAATCGGGCCATGCCACACCGCGTGCGCATGAGGCGCGAGCCGAAGGCACAGGCAACGAGATCGACAATCTCGCCCTGCTCGATGGCCGGCACGATGAGAGCCGGCACACCGTCTTCGTGCGGTTCGTAGAACTCCCGACCGGCAATCACCCTGGCAATGCCAAAGCCCTTGGATTCACCACAAGAGGTGAGCCCGACAGACCCAAGGCTGTCGGCGAACGCACCTGCGCGCGCCAGAAGCGTAGCTTCTTCAAGCTCACGCAACAGCGTTGGAGGAGAACCGGTGGAGGTCACCTCCCAGTTTATACGGCAGGATTGCCGAGACCCTGACTTATGGTCGTTATATCCAATATAACGCTAGCCCGCTTGGAATCGTCGTGTCTGGGGGAGGCTGCAAGAGGCTCATCCACAGGCCGCTGCCGGATAAAATCGCGCGTGTTGCGATCAGCGGCGGGCGTCTGTCGCTAGCGGGAATGGCGGAAAGTCGATTGTCGTCCTGAGCGGAGTGAAGGACCTAGGGTCGCAACAGCGCGATGTCGCAGCGCTAGATCCTTCGCTGCGCTCAGGATGACAAGGATGGGCTGGCCGACTTCCCGCCA
Organism: Enhydrobacter aerosaccus; assembly: GCA_903832005.1. Lineage (GTDB taxonomy): Bacteria > Pseudomonadota > Alphaproteobacteria > Reyranellales > Reyranellaceae > Reyranella > Reyranella aerosaccus_B. The sequence goes on from CAIKZO010000042.1 coordinate 23,952, forward strand.
TTCCCGCTAGCGCTACCGCGAGTGTTGCAACGCTAGATCCTTCGCTACGCTCAGGATGACAAAGAAAAAGGGCGCGGAGATCAACCCTGCGCCCTTTGTTTTCGTCTCGGAGGCTACCGCCTACTCCGCGGCCTGCGCCTGCGTCGAGAGCTTCGCGAGTTCCTCGGCGATCTGGACGGCGTTCCAGGCGGCGCCTTTCAGCAGCTGGTCGCCGGCCACGAACAGCGCGAGGCCGTTCGGGTTGGTGAGGTCGCGGCGGATGCGGCCGACGTGGACGTCGAGGTCGCCGGAGGCTTCGAGCGGCATCGGGAAGTGGTTGTTGGCGGGATCGTCGACGATCTTGATGCCCGGCGCCTTGGCCAGCAGTTCGCGCGCCTGCTCGGGGCTGAGCGGACGCTCGAGCTCGAGCGCCACCGACTCCGAATGCGCACGCAGCACCGGCACGCGGATGCAGGTCGGCAGGACCGGCAGTTCGGGCGCGTGGAACATCTTGCGCATTTCCTCGATCACCTTGTTCTCTTCCTCGTTGTAGCCGTTCTCGGCCACCTTGGTGTTGTGCGAGAAAAGATTGAACGCGATCTGGTGCGGAAACACCGACTTGGTGACGTCCTTGCCTTCGGCCACCTGGCGCGTCTGGTCCTCGAGCTCCTGCATGGCGGCAGCGCCCGCACCCGACGCCGACTGATAGGTCGACACGGTGATCTTCTTGATGCCGGCGGCCTGGTGGATCGGCCAGATCGCCACGGCCAGGATCGCCGCGGTGCAGTTCGGGTTGGCGATGACGCCGTTATGGTTGCGCAGGTCGCCCGGGTTCACTTCCGGCACGACCAGCGGCGTGTTGGGGTCCATGCGGAAGGCCGACGAGTTGTCGATCACGACCGCACCCGCGGCCTTGGCGGCCGGGATGAATTCTCGGCTGCGCGTGGCGCCGGCCGAGAAGAAGGCGATGTCGACGCCCTTGAACGACGTGGTTTTGACCTCTTCCACCGGGTACGGCTTGCCTTTGAACGTGAGCGTCTTGCCGGCCGAGCGGGCCGAGGCGAGCAGCTTCAAGGAAGCGACGGGGAAGTTCCGCCGCTCGAGGACACGGAGGATCTCGACTCCAACCGCGCCGGTGGCGCCAACGATGGCGATGTTCTGGGCCTTCATGGGGGCGAGTGTATATACGACCGGCCGTCGGGCGAAAAGAGGCCCGGGGCGGCGGTCTTTTGATGCCTGCCATTAGGCCCGGTAGGATCGGCCGGTGACGCCTCTCCGCTCCCTTCCGGTGCTCCTCTGCCTGGCCGTGCTGATTGCACTCGCCGGCTATGGCTGGAGCGTCACCAGCTACAAGCGCAACCTGTGGCCGATCCCGACCTTGCGCGCGGCGTTTGGCGCGGGCGAGACGGTGCTGCCGCAGGTCGGCACCGAGGATGCGGTGGGCCGGCTGGTGAGCTTCCCGGGCAAGGTCGCGGTGCCCTGCCCCGCACAGACCGCCGACACCGCGGTGCTGTTCGTGATCGGCCAGTCGAACGCCGCCAATCATGCCGGCACGCGGATCACCACGCGTCATCCGCAGCGCGTGCTGAACGTCTTCGAGGGCAAATGCTATGCGGCCGCCTCTCCCCTGCTCGGCGCGACCGGCGAAGGCGGCGAGTTCCTGACCTTGGTCGGCGACAAGCTCGTCGACGACGGCGCCTACAAGACGGTGATGATCCTGGAGTCGGCCGTCACCGATTCACCGATCTCGCGCTGGCGCCGCGACGGCGACCTCAATGAGGCCGCGCTCGCGACGCTCAAGACGCTGCCGGCGGGATACAAGGTCACGCACGTGATCTGGCACCAAGGCGAAAACGATCTCCGCTACAAGACCTCGACCAAGGTCTATCGCGAGTCGTTCCTGTCGTTGCTCGCGACCTTGCGCGAGACCGGCGTCGCGGCGCCAGTCGTCCTCGCCGTGGCCACGACCTGCGGCGACTCGCGCGGCCCCGGCAATCCCGTGGCCGAGGCGCAACGTGCGCTGGTCGACGACAAGACGATCTTCCTCGGCGCCGACACCGATGCGCTGGTGGGCGACGCCGACCGCCGCGATCGCTGCCACTTCACCGAAGCCGGCCAACGCAAGACCGCGCTCTCCTACGCCGCCGCCATCGAGAAGGCGCGACGGCCTCAATGAAAAAGGCCCCTCTCGCGAGGGGCCTTCTTGCTTTTCCGATGTTTCCGCTAGTGACTAGCGCGCCCCTCTTATCGAGCAGCATGCGCGTCGACCTTGCGGGTGTTCTCGGTGGCGGCTTCCACCACCATGTTCTTCATCGCCTTCTGCAGCTTGTCGAAGGCGCGCACCTCGATCTGGCGCACGCGTTCGCGACTGATGCCGTACTTGGCCGACAGATCCTCGAGCGTCTTGGGCTCGTCGGTCAGGCGGCGCTCGACCAGGATGTGGCGCTCGCGCTCGGTGAGCTGCTTCAGGGCGCCGGCCAGCATGTGCTTGCGCTGGCCCATCTCCTGGCTGTCGCCGAGGCGGGCTTCCTGGTTGGGCGTATCGTCGACCAGCCAGTCCTGCCACTCCATGTCGCCCTCGGCCTTCACCGAGGCATTGAGCGAGCTGTCGGGCGCGGACAGGCGGCGGTTCATGTTGACCACCTCCTCTTCCGGCACGCCGAGGCGCGTGGCGATCTTGGTCACGTTCTCTGGCGAGAGATCGCCCTCCTCGATCGCCTGCATCTGGCCCTTGAGCTTGCGCAGGTTGAAGAACAGCTTCTTTTGCGCAGCCGTGGTGCCCATCTTCACGAGCGACCAGCTGTGCAGGATGTATTCCTGGATCGAGGCGCGGATCCACCACATCGCATAGGTGGCGAGACGGAAGCCGCGGTCCGGGTCGAAGCGCTTGACCGCCTGCATCATGCCGACGTTGCCTTCGGAGATGAGCTCGGCCACAGGCAGGCCGTAGCCGCGGTAGCCCATGGCGATCTTCGCCACGAGGCGCAGATGGCTGGTCACGAGCTGATGGGCGGCCTTGGAGTCGCCGTGCTCACGCCAGCGCTTGGCCAGCATGAACTCTTCCTGCGGCTCCAGGAGCGGAAATTTCCGGATGTCGCTGAGATAGCGGCTGAGATTGCCCTCGGGCGAAAGGTTCGACGAGAGAGCGGGAAGACGGGCGGTGGTAGCGGTAGCCATTGGGTTGTCCCCCTTTCCTAGATGAACGAGCGTTTAGCACTCTCGTTCATCGACTGCTAAATCCGACTCTAATGGTCGGGTAGTCGATGAGTCAAGAAAGACCTAGTAATCCTCTCGGGTAATAGGGTTTTTACTTAACGCTGTTCAGTTCATCGATGAGCATCTGGAAGTCTTGAGGCAATTCTGTGGCGAATTGCATGTCCTTGTGGGTTCGGGGGTGGATAAATTCGAGGACTGCCGCGTGCAGCGCCTGCCGCTTGAAGGATTTCAACGCCTCGGGACCGGGGCCGTTCCGTTTGCGGCCGTACAGAGGGTCGCCAACCACCGGCAGGCCGAGGTGGGACATGTGCACCCTCACCTGATGGGTGCGGCCGGTGTGGAGCTTGGCGCCCATCAGGCTGGCGACCGGGGTGAGCGGCGGCCCGAACCGCTCCTCCAGCCACCATTCGGTGACCGCCGTGCGCCCACCGGCGCGCCGCACCGCCATCCGCTTGCGATCGACGGGATGACGGTCGATCTGGGTCTCCAGCAGGCCAGACTTCATCTTCGGGCCGCCCCAGACCAGCACCTTATAGACGCGCGTGAGATCGTGAGCGGCGAACAGCCTGGAGAGCGACGTGTGGGTGTTGTCGTTCTTGGCCACGACCATGACGCCCGACGTGTCCTTGTCGAGCCGATGGACGATGCCTGGCCGCCGCACGCCGCCGATGCCTGAAAGACTGTCGCCGCAGTGTGCGATCAACGCATTGACCAGCGTATGGTCGGGATTGCCAGGCGCGGGATGGACCACCAGACCAGCCGGCTTGTTCACGACCAGCAGGTCGGAATCTTCATAGAGGATGTCCAGATCGAGCGCCTGGCCCACCGGCTCGGCAGGCTCCGGCTCGGGGATATCGACGGCGAAGCGTTCTCCCATTTTGACCTTACGGGACGGCTCTTCTACTGTCTTTCCGTCAGCCAGCGTCACGCGGCGGCTTTCGATCAGCGCTTTCACGCGGCTTCGCGTGAGCGCCGGAAGGGCAGCCGTCAGCGCACGGTCCAGCCTGTCGCCGGCAGTGCTTTCGTCGATGGTTACGAGGTGGCGGCCGGCATCAGTCATGGAGTTTTAGTGGCGTCCCCTTCATTGCAGACCGGTGCACCCCTCTGGCTGAAGGTGCTGGTCATCGTCATGGGCCTGCTGATCGTCGCGGGCTTCGTCGTCATCGCGGCCGAGATCGCCCGCCGCATGTCTAGCCCCAACGGCTTGCGCTCGCCAGCGCCCACCGCCTTCACCCAACGCATCGCGCTGCCTTCAGGGGCGCAGGTCATGTCGATGGAGTCGGTCGCCGACCGGCTGGTCGTCCACGTCAAGACCGCCGACGGACAGTCTTCCGCCTATTTCATCGAACCCCGTACCGGCGCCCTCCTCGGCACCGTCGACTTCCCGCCTGGAGCCGCCCGCTAATGAATTTCCGTAGCGATAACGAGACCGGCGCCCATCCGCAGATCATCGACGCCGTCGCCCGCGCCTTCACCGCCGGTCCCGTGCACTCGTATGGCGCCGATCCGTGGACCCAGAAGGTCGAGCGCCGCCTGCGCGATATCTTCGACAAGCCCGACCTCTGCGCCTTCCCCGTGGCCACCGGGACCGCCGCCAACGTGCTGGCGCTGTCCTGCTGCACGCCGCCGTGGGGCTCGATCTACAGCCATCCGACCGCGCACATCGCCGTCGACGAGGCCAATGCGCCCGAATTCTATACCGGCGCCAAGCTCGAGCCTGTCGACGGCCCCGCCGGCAAGATCGATCCGAAGAAGCTGGCGAATCTTCTGGCTCAGCCGGTCTATGGCGTGGTCCATCATCCGCAGCCGTCGGCCGTGTCGATCACCCAGGCGACCGAATGCGGTACCGCCTATGCGCCGGAAGAAATCGCCGCGATCGCGACCTCGACGCATCGCCAGGGGCTGAAGCTGCACATGGACGGCGCGCGCTTCGCCAACGCCCTCTCCTTCATCGGCTGCACGCCGGCCGAACTGTCATGGAAGGCCGGCGTCGATGTGCTGAGCCTCGGCGCCACCAAGAACGGCGCGATGGGCGCGGAAGTCGTGATCTTCTTCAACACCGACCTCGCCAAGGAGTTCGAATTCCGCCGCAAGCGCGGTGGCCACCTGTTCTCCAAGATGCGGCTGCTGTCGTCGCAGCTTGATGCCTACTTCAGCGACGGTCTGTGGCTGTCCAACGCCAAGCACGCCAACGCCATGGCCCGCCGTCTGGTCGCGGGCCTGTCGGCGCTGAAGGGCACGTCGCTGCTCTATCCGGTCGACGCCAACGAGATCTTCGTCGTCCTGCCCGCACGCATGCACGATGCCTTGCAGGACGGCGGAGCGCAGTACCATCCCTGGCCATCCGACCGGCCAGGCGAGCGCGCCTTCCGGCTGGTTACGGCCTTCGACACCGACCCGGCCGCGGTCGACGAGTTCCTGTCGATCGCCAAATCAGCGTAACCAGGCAGCGTAACGAGGCGCAGCGTCATGACCCACCAGCGTACTTACACCGCCGCCCACTGGGGCACCTACGAAGTCGAATACGACGACGACGGCAAGGCGGTGAAGCTGCATCCCTTCTCGCGCGATCCCGATCCCTCGCCGATCGGCCTGCACATGCTGTCCGACGAGGTGTCGCGCCTGCGCGTGCTGCGTCCCTCGGTGCGCAAGAGCTGGCTCGAGCACGGTCCCGGCGCGGCGCCGGAGAAGCGCGGGCAAGAGCCGTTCGTCGAAGTCTCGTGGGACGAAGCGCTCGATCTCGTGGCCAAAGAGATCGCTCGCGTGAAGGAGAAGCATTCCAACCGTTCGATCTTCGGCGGCTCTTATGGCTGGTCGAGCGCCGGCCGCTTCCATCACGCGCAGAGCCAGGTCCATCGCTTCCTGAATTCGGTCGGCGGCTACGTGCGCCACATGGATTCCTACAGCCTGGGTGCCGCACGCGTGCTGATGCCGCACATCGTGGCGCCGATGGAAGAGCTGATGGCCCAGCACACGAGCTGGAACACGCTGGCCGAGCACTGCAAGCTGTTCGTCACCTTCGGCGGCGTGCCGCGCAAGAACGCGCAGATCAATGCCGGTGGTGCCACGGTCCATCACGTGAAGGCCGGCCTCTACGGCATGCGCGGCTCGGGCGTGCGCTTCGTCAACGTGACGCCGACCGCCGAGGATCTCGACAACGGCGGCGACGTCGAGTGGCTGGCGATCAAGCCCAACACCGACGCCGCAATGATGCTGGCGCTGTGCCACGTGCTGCTGACCGAGAACCTGCACGATCGTGCGTTCCTCGATAAGTACACCGTGGGCTTCGACAAGCTCGCGCCCTACCTCGCCGACAAGACGCCGGAATGGGTCGAGGGAATTACCGGTATGTCCGCTACCCGCATTACCGCTCTCGCCCGCGAGATGGCCGCCACGCGCACGACGGTATCGATCGGCTGGTCGCTGCAGCGCTCGCATCATGGTGAGCAGCCGTTCTGGGGCCTGGTCACGCTGGCCTGCATGCTGGGCCAGATCGGCCTGCCGGGCGGCGGCTTCGGCTGCGGCTACGGTCCGGTGAACCTGATGGGCAGTGGTGGTCCCCGTTACGCGGGCCCGACCCTGCCGCAGGGCGCCAACGCCGTGCCCGATTACATCCCGGTCGCCCGCTTCACCGACATGCTGCTGAACCCGGGGACGAAGACGACCTACA
>CAIKZO010000043.1 GCA_903832005.1 Enhydrobacter aerosaccus
CCCCCTCACCTAGCCTCTCCCCCTAGCGGGGGAGAGGAACATGAGAAGATGCCGACATGATCGGAGGCTCACCCTGGACACGACGCTTGCTGGCGACGATCGGCGTGCTGGCGCTGGTGTTCCTCACGGTGCCGATCGTGATCGTGGTGCCGATGTCGTTCTCGTCGGCCAAGGCGCTCACCTTTCCGCCGCCCGGCTTCTCGTTGCGCTGGTACGAGACGCTGTTCGGCAATCCGCGCTGGATCGAGGCGATGTCGACCTCGGCGATCCTGGCCGTGATCTCGTCGGTTGCGGCGCTCCTGCTAGGCGGGCTGGCGGCCTATGGCTTGCGGCGCGGCACCTTCCGCGGCCGCGACTGGGCGGAGGGCAACTTCATGGCGCCGCTGATCGTGCCGCCCATCGTGCTCGCGATTGCGCTCTATCTTGGATTGGCGAAGATCGGCCTGCTGGGCTCGTTCCTTGGCCTCGCGGTCGCGCATACGATCCTGAACGTGCCACTGGTCATCATGGTGCTGGGCGTGGCGATCCGGTCGTTCGACCTGCGCATCGAGCAGGTGGCGTGGAGCCTCGGCGCCTCGTGGAGCTACACGGTGCGCAAGGTCGTGCTGCCCAACCTGGGGCCCAGCGTCTTCGCGGCCTGGATATTCGCCTTCATCGGCAGCTTCGACGAGGTGATCGTGACGTCGTTCGTCGCCGGCAAGTACGACACCGTGCCGAAGAAGATGTTCAACGAGCTGATCCTCGAGGTGAACCCGACCATCACGGCCGTGGCGACCCTGTTGATCGCGCTCACCGTCCTGGCATTGGCGGCGGTGGCCGTGATCCTGAAGCGGGCGGGCCGGCTCAAGCCGACCCTCGTCTGAGGGCTGCCACCAGCTCGCGGGCCGGCGCGGACAAAGCGCGGAAGTTTTTGGCGCAGATCCGCAGACGCCGCAGCGCCCAGGCGTCGCTGAGCGGCACCATCGCGATCGCCATCGACCGCCTGCAGCGCTCGGCAGCGATCTTCGAGACCACGGCGATGCCGATGCCACTTTCGACGACTTTGCAGGCGGCGTCGAAGCCCGAGAGGCGGATGCGGGTCTTCAGGTTGCGGCCGGCGCGAGCCGCCTGTCCGTCGACATAGATTTGCAGCGCGCTGCCCATCGGCAGGCCGACGAAATCCTGATCGAGGATATCGCGGAAGGCGATGTTGCGGCGCTTGCCGAGCGGGTGCCGCTTCGGTGTCACCAGCACCAACTGATCCTCCGCGAAAGGCACGGTCTCCAGCTCGGCGGCGGCATCGACGACATCTGCCACGATCCCGAGATCGGCGCGGCCGCCGGCGACGGCACGGACGATTTCGGGACTGGGGCGGTCCTCGATCTCGACATCGATGCTGGGATGACTCGAGAGGAAAGCGCCGATCAACGGCGGCAGGAATTCCAGGGTGGCGGCCGTGTTCGACATCACACGCACCTGGCCACGCAGGCCCTTGGCGAACTGGCCAAGCTCGCCGCTCATCTCGTCGAGCTGCCGCGTGACCAGCCGCGCGTGGTGGAGGAGGGCGAGGCCGGCCGGCGTCGGGCTGACGCCGCGCCGCTGGCGCTCGAACAGCGTCACGCCCAGTTCGCGTTCCATGTCGCGCAGGCGTTCACTGGCGGAGGCCAAAGCAAGTCCGCTGCGGGCGGCGCCATGGGTGATGCTCGCGGCCTCGGCGACGTTCAGCACCAGGCGGAGGTCGACCAGGTCGAAATGCATGGGGTAATTTAGCCTTCGGCTGGACCGAAGGCTAGAGCAGCACCTTCCGCATTGTGCGACCCTTGGGGCGCTCTCATTTTCAGCCGCATGAGCACACACCTCTGGATCCTGATCGGCGCGACGTTCCTGCTGGCCGGCGTGGTCAAAGGGGTGATCGGCATGGGCCTGCCCACGGTGGCGATGGGCCTGCTGGCGGTGGCACTTCCGCCGGCCGAGGCCGCGGCGCTGCTGGTGATTCCGTCGCTCGTCACCAACGTCTGGCAACTCCTCACCGGCCCCAGCTTCGGCGCGCTGGCCAAGCGGCTGTGGCTGATGATGGCCGGCGTCTTCGTCGGCACCATCGCCGGCATCGGCATCCTCGCGGGCGACCAGGCTGGTCTGGCCAGCATCGCCCTGGGCGTCGCGCTCGCGATCTATGCCGTGGTCGGACTCGCAGGCTTCAAAATGTCCGTACCCGCCCGCCGCGAGGGCTGGCTCGGGCCGGTGATCGGCGCCACGACCGGTGTGGTGACGGGCGCGACCGGCGTTTTCACGATCCCGGCGGTGCCGTACCTGCAGGCGATCGGCCTGGAACGCGACGAGCTGATCCAGGCGCTCGGCCTCTCGTTTACCGTCTCAACGATAGCGCTCGCGATCGGCCTGCTGCGGGTCGACGCCTGGCACTGGGGCTCGGTCTGGATGTCTTTGTTGGCGCTCATTCCGGCGCTGCTCGGCATGCAGGCCGGCACGATGCTGCGCCAGCGCATCGCGGCTGCCACATTCCGCAGGGTGTTCTTTGCCGGCCTGCTACTGCTCGGCATCTACCTCGTGGTCGAGAGATTGGCGTAGGATGGCGCCATGAATTACCCCAAGAAAGTCCGGCTCGTCGAAGTCGGTCCGCGCGACGGTCTGCAGAACGAGGCCAAGCCCGTTTCGGTCGAAGCCAAGGTGAAACTGATCGATGCGCTCTCCGCCGCCGGTCACTCGGCAGTCGAGTCCGGCAGCTTCGTGTCGCCCAAGTGGGTGCCGCAGATGGCCAACACCGAGGCGGTGATGGCGCAGATCAAGCGAAAGCCAGGCGTGAGCTATCCGGTGCTGGTGCCCAACAAGCAGGGCATGAACGGCGCGGTCGAGGCGCACTGCGGGGAGATCGCGATCTTCACCGCGGCCTCGGAGGCTTTCTGCCGCAAGAACACCAACTGCTCGATCGACGAGAGCTTCGAGCGATTCGCGCCGGTGATGGAAGCAGCGCTTAAGCACGGCATGAAGGTGCGCGGCTACGTCTCGACCGTGATCGCCTGCCCCTATGACGGCAAGGTGGCGCCGGCCAAGGTGGCCGAAGTCTCAGAACGCCTGTTCAAGATGGGCTGCTACGAGGTCTCGCTGGGAGACACGATCGGCGTCGGCACGCCGGCCGAGTGCGTGGCCATGATCGACGCCGTGGCCGAGAAGATGCCGCGCGAGAAAATGGCGGCGCATTTCCACGACACCTACGGCCAGTCGCTGGCCAACATCATGGCGGTGATGGAGCGCGGCATCACCGTGTTCGACACGGCGGTCGCAGGCCTCGGCGGCTGTCCCTATGCCAAGGGCGCGTCGGGCAATGTCGGCACCGAGGACGTGATCTACCTGATGAACGGCCTCGGCATCGCCCACGGCGTCGATCTCGACGCCATCGCCCAGGCCGGGCGGGACATCTGTGTGGCGCTGGGCCGCGAGCCTGCCTCGAAGGTGGCGCAGGCGCTGAAGGCCAAACAGGCCGCCTAAGGTCTGATTGCCGCGCAATATTCTTGCGTGGAGGGGGTGGCGGAATCCGAGACAAATCGCGAGAAAGCCCCATGGCATCGGCATCGGAGGTGTCTCAGGATTTGGAGACATTGTCTCCGAATCTCCGTCCGCACGGACGTTCAAGACGCGCGCCGACTTTGGGACGATAAGGCAGGAATGGATCAACTCCCGGGATTCCTTCTTGCCGCTGTGGCACTGGCCGGTAGCCCCGGTCCCAATACGCTCAGCCTCACCGCTGCCAGTGCCGCGTTCGGGCCGCGGCGGGTGGTGGGCTACTTCACCGGCCTTTTGGCCGGCATGGTGCTGGTGATGGCGATCGTGGCGAGTGGTTTGGTCGGCCTGCTCCTCGCCGTCCCCGGCGTATCGCCCTTCGTGGTGGGAGCGGCCGCACTCTATTTCGTCTATCTGGCTTGGCGCATCGCCACGGCGCCGCCGCTTGGCGACAGCGCGGGGCAGGGCCGGCCGCCCACCTTCGTCGCGGGCGTGATGCTCTCGCTGGTCAACCCCAAGGGCTATGCGGCGATGGCGGCGTTGTTCTCGAGCTTCGTGCTGGTGCACGACAGGTTCGTGGTCGATGCCTTGTCGAAGACGGCCGTGCTGGTCGTGGTGATCGCCGCGGTGAACCTGGCCTGGATGTTTGCCGGCGCGCTGCTTACGCGCTTCTTCCGCGATCCGCGCACCAGCCGGATCGTGAACGTCACCTTTGCCGTGTTGCTTCTCGCCTCGGTGGCGCTCGCGGTCAGGGCCGCCTGACGATCCTTACCGTGACGGCGCTGGAGCGTCCCTGATCATCGACGACGGCGACGCGCGCTTCGCCGACGCCGTCGGGTTTCCATTGCGTGCCGTCGAGCGGCCGGCCATCGACCAGCCAGCGCAGCGACCCGCTGCCGCCGTTGGCGCTGAGCGGCACCGAATCGCGCGGGCCGAGCTCGATCTTCGAATCGGCGGTCGGATAGGCGATGCGTGGCCCGCCGCTGGTCTGGGCGATGGGCGCGAGCGTGCGCATGCGCGGCGGCAGGTCGTGCCACGATGCCACCCGCAGCACGTCGGCCGGTGCGGGCGGCGCGCGGTTGTCCTCGGCGGGCAGGCGGCCGAAGGCTTTCAGCGTGATCGGCAGGGCGGCGAGCCGGCCGAGTTGGCCCGGGCGCGGCGTGCCGTCGGCGTGGCCGACCCAGACCACGACCGTCCAGTTGGTGCTGTAGGCCGCGCCCCAGGCATCACGGAAGCCGGCGGACGTGCCGGTCTTGTACGCGATGCGGCGCTCGCGCAGCGCCGGCGGCAGGGAGGCGAAGCCCTCGGGCAGCGGCGCGTCGTTCAGGATGTCGGTCACGTACCAGGCCGCCGTTGGTCCCACGAGCTGGGCCGTCGCGGGGCGCGGCTGGTCGCGGCGCACGCGGGGGAGGGTGAAGGCGCCGCCGTTGGCGAGGCCGGAGTAGAGCCCGGCCAGTTCGAGCGGCGAGACGGTGGCGCTGCCCAGTGCCATGCCGAGCGAGTCGGCGGTGTCGCCGGGCGGCAGGCCGGGCAAGGCACCGGCCGCGCGCAGGGTCGTCAGGAAGCGCTGCGGCCCAACCCTCTCCAGCGCCAGCACGGCCGGCACGTTCAGCGACTGCTGCAGCGCGCGCCGCACCGTGATGGCGCCCTGGTGGCCACGGTCGAAGTTGCGCGGCAGCCATTCCTTGAAGCGCACCGGCACGTCCTCGACCAGCGAGTCGGGGTGCAGCGTGCGGTCGTCGAAGGCCAGCGCATAGATCAACGGCTTCAGCGCCGAGCCCGGCGAGCGATGCGCCCGCACCAGATCGACCTGACCTGCACGGCCGAAGAAATCCTCGCCGCCCAGCCACGCCGCAACGTCACCGGTGCGGTTGTCGACGACAACCATCGCAATCTGGGCCTTGTCGCCAAGCTGGGCGCGCTCGTCGGTCACCAGCTGGGTGAGCGCTTCCTGCAGTTCGAGGCGGATGGTGGTCGGTACTACCGCGCCCGGCGACTGGCCGGCGAGCCAGGTCGCGAGATGCGGCGCCTGCATCGGCATCGCCAGCCGCTTGGTGGGGACGGCACGATTCATGGCGAGGTCGAAGGAGGCCTTGTCAATCAGCCCGTGTTCGAGACCTCGTGCCAGCACCCTGTCGCGGCCGATCTCGGCCGACTGCGGGCGCCGATCGGGGCGGCGGCGCTCGGGCGATTGCGGGATCGCCACCAGGAGGGCCGCCTCGGCGGCGCTGAGATGGGCGGGCTCCTTGCCGAAGTAGGCCAGCGAGGCCGCACGCACGCCCTCGAGATTGCCGCCCATCGGGGCCAGCGTGAGGTAGATCGCCATCACCTCGCGCTTGGAATAGCGCCACTCGAGCTGGACCGCGCGCGCCGACTGGATCGTCTTGGTGAGCAGGCTGCGCGGACGTGGACCATCAAGGAGCCGCGCGGCCTGCATCGATATGGTGGAGGCGCCGGAGACGATCTTGCCACGGCCGATCCACTGGCCGGCGGCACGCACGGCAGCGAAGGGGTCAATGCCCCAGTGTTCGTCGAAGCGGCGATCCTCGTAGGCCTTCAGTAAGGTGAGATAGAGCGGGTCGACCTGGGCGACGTCGGTCTTGAGGCGCCATTTGCCGTCGGTCGTCGTGAAGGCGCGCAGCAGGCGGTTGTCGGCATCGACGACCTCGGTCGAGCGCTGCTGGTAGCGCGTGAGATCCGGCGGGAATGCCCGGTCGAGCGCCAACGCCGCCGCCGCCAGCGAGGCGGCGGCAAGTGCTGCGAAGCCCAAGAGGCGCGGGATCTTCACTTCGGTGCGATCGTCACGCTGCCCATCGCCGTGCGCCCGTAGACGCGCGGCGCATACATGTCGGAGACGTTGGCGGCGGGCAGCGTGAAGCGGCCCGGCGTTACGGCGCGCACGATGTAGGCGACATGGAAGTCGTTGCCGTTCTTGCCCTCGTCGTCCCACCACGACCGCCACGGCCTGGTGCCGAGCGAGATGGCCGCGAAGAAGCGGTCGTCGCGGCCTTCGGTCATGCGTGTGGGCGTGAGCTTCTCCAGGAAGGAGAAGGACTTCACCGTGTCGTCGTTCATCACCGACTCGATCTCGAAGCCCGCGGGCAGGAGATCGAGCAGCGCCACCTCGTGATAGCCGCCCTCGATGTTGCGGCCGCTGAGCGACACGATCACCCGGTCGTTCTGGCGGATCTTCGAGAGGTCGGCCTTTTCGCCGTCGAAGGTGAAGTACCGGCGGTCGATACTCAGCCCCTCGGTGGCCGGCGGCAGCGGCTCCTTGGGCACACCGCGTGCCGTCACTTGCAGCCAGAATGGCTGCTCGCTCTCGTTCTTGATCGTGACGCCGCGTGTCAGCGAAGCGGCGTCCGGATTGACGACCACCGGATCCTTGGTGGTCTTCTGCGAGACGCCGTCGACGGCATAGGCGAGCTCGCCACTGCCGCCGATCGCGCGCGCCGCCAGCACCAGCCATGCCTGTTCCTGCGTCGTCGTCTGCTCGACCTTGGCGACAAGCCGGTCGCGCACCGAGCCCACGATCGCAGCAATGCCGTCCTTGCCGCCGGCCTCGGTGGCCAGCGCCAGGAGGGCCGCACGGTCGCGCAGGGGCGAGCCGTAGTAGTCGTGCGGATCGTGCTCGTCGAGCTTCAGGCGCGCGGTGTTGAAGGCCAGCCGTGCGCGGCCGGGCTCGCCCACCTGGTTGAGCGCGGCGGCAAGCTGTGCCCAGGCGAGGCCGCCGAGGATCTCGGCAGCTTTGGCGTCCTGGAAGTAGCGGACCCTGCCGGGATCGGCGAGGCCTGCCTTCGCCAGCACATACCAGGCATAGGCCTGGGCGTTGGGCGAGAGCTTGTCGGCTGTGCGGTTCAGCCAGGTGAGGCTGCGCTGCAGGGCGGCGGCGGGCACCGCCATCTGCTGGTCGCGCGCGCGCAACAGGAAGTCGAGCGCGTAGCTCTGCAGCCACTCGGCGGCAGGCGACGACGAGGGACCCCACATGCCGAACGAGCCGTCGCTCATCTGCATGTCGACGATGCGGTAGACCGCATCCTGCACGCGATCGGCGATCTTGGGATCGGCCGGCCCGTACCCCAGCAGCGCCACGTCGTTGTAGTAGAGCAGCGGCAGCGCGCGGCTGGTCGTCTGCTCGATGCAGCCGTAGGGATATTTGTCGAGCGCGCGCAGGAGGGCTGCCACGTCGATGCCCGGCACGCGTGACATCGCCACGCTTACCTGCGTCGTGCCGGGCGCGAAGCCCGACAGGAACTCGTTGTTGACCGAGATCTCGCGGCCGCCATTGAGCTGGTTCACCGTGTCGACCGCGCTCGGCGTCTGCGCCGATCGCACCTGGATGTCCCATTCGCGGCGGACCGCGAAGTTGTTGGGGCCAGACACCGAGACTGAGACCTTGCCGAAGCCCGCTTCGCCCGCGCGCAACGGCCAGGCCATCAGATCGCGCTGGTTGGCGGCGAGTGTGCGGGTCTCTTCGACCGGCTGCGCGAGGGAGACCGCACCGGTCGCCTCGAGCTTGACCTGGTAGGCGCCGGGCGCGCCGTCGACGTTCTGCAGCGACAGCGCCACTCGGCCCACATCGTCAGGGGCGAGGAAGCGCGGCAGCACGACGTCGGCAGTCACGGCATCGCGCACGAAGAGGCGCGCATCGGCCGAGCCGACCTTGGTCTTGTCGTAGGCGACGGCCATCAGCCGCAGTTGGCCGATGAAGTCGGGCACATCGAGCGTGATCTTGGCCTCGCCCTTGTCGTCGAGCTTCACCGGCCCGCTGAACAGGGCCACGGTGCGCGTCGGCACCACGTCGAGGCCGCCGATGTCGCCCGAATCGCCGCCGGTGCGCAGCCGGCCGAGGTCGTCGGCATGGATGTCGAGCAGGCGGCCGTAGTCGTCGCGCATATCGAGGCCGAGCTTGCGCTTGCCGAAGTAGTAGTCGGCGGGCTTGGGCGTCTGGAAACGCGTGAGCTGCAGGATGCCTTCGTCGACCGCCGCCAAGGTCACATACGCCTCGCCCGACGTGCCACCGACATGGATCGGCACCTCGATCTTCTGGCGCGGTGTGATCTTCTCGGGCGCCGCCATCTGCACCTGCAGGGTGCGGAGTGCTGGATCGAGCGCGAGCCACGCCGTGCCGATGGCGCGCGTCGGCGCATGCTCGGCTTTGTTGGAGAGCGGCCGCCAGGCGGTCACCAGCGCATAGGCGCCGGCACCCCATTCGGCCTTGATCGGAATGTCGACGGTGGTGCCGCCGGCCGGTACGGTCGCGGTGTAGGTGGCGACGATGCCGTCGGTGGCGATCGCGATCAGCGCTTCACCCGCGAACGGCGGATCGAGACGCAGCTTGGCAGTCTCACCCGGCGCATAGGTCTTCTTGTCGCTGGCGACCTTCAACGTGTCCGGCGCGGCTTCGGCCTCGCTGTCGCCGTCGCCGTACCAGCCGACATAGAAGGAGATGCTGGTGGCGCTGTCGGTCTTCTTGTCGGTGACGGTGAGCTTGTACGAGCCCCAGTCGAGGCGGCGCGACAGGCGGGCCGGCGCGTCGGTCTTCAATGCCACCGTGTCGGCGGTGATCAGACGGTCGGAGACGATGGTCTGCCAGCGCCAGCGGCTGTCGCTCTGGTACCACTGGTAGGTATAGATGACCTTCTCGATCTTGTAGTCGGCCTCGGGGAGCGCGATCTGCTTGCCCTCGGCATCGACGGCGACGACTTCGAAGGCGCTGTCCTGTCCTTCCGGCGCGTAATTGCCGTCGAAGACGGTGCGGATGCCGATGTAGGCGTCGCGCGTGCGAAGCGGCAGGGTCTTGTCGGTCTTGGTCGACCGGCCGTTGCCGGGTTCGAACACGCGCGCCTGGACCTGGACCTGTAGCGGCAGAGAGGTGTCCGTCACCTGGTCGCCCGGCCATTCGACCCTCGACTTGCCGGCGGTGTCGGTGTCCGGCGCGGTGAGGGTGATCAGCGGCGGCGAGAACTTCTGGCGCTGCTTCTCGAGACCGAACGTGTAGCTTGAGAAGGAGGGGAACGGGTTGTTGTCGATCGTGACCCGCATGTCGCTCTCGACCGCGAGGCCCGAGGCGGGCGCGCCGTAAAGGAAATCGGCCTGGATGCCGAAGCCCGCGCCCTTGCCGGCGCGCAGGAGCTGCAGGTCCGAACTCAGCTCGACCTTGAGCTTCTCCGGTACGAAATCCTCGACCGAGAAGTCGATCTTGCCGACGGGCGCCGCCTTGGGATCGATGTGGGCGGCGACCGACCAGCGGCCGCGGCGCGAAGATTTGGGCAGCGGGATGGCCTGGTAGAGCGCGCCCGAGGCCGGCAGCGGGGCGACGTAGCGCGTGAACTCCGTGCCGTCGGGCCGGTTCACGATCAGGGTGACCGGCATGTTGGACAGCGCGTTGGCGCCGCTGTCGCGCAGCATCGCCATCAGCTGCACGGTCTCGCCGGGGCGATAGACGCCGCGCTCGGTATAGAGGAAGCCGTCGACCGGGCCAGGCTGGTCGCGCCCGTCGACGCCGCGGTCGCTGAGGTCGAAGGCCGCCTTGGTGAGTTCGAGGCGGGCGAATTCCTGGTTGCCAGCGTCGATCGCCATCACGGCGGTCGCCTGGGCGACGCCCTTGCCGCGCATCAGGCCGCGCGGGAAGGTCACACGACCGGCGGAGTCCGTGACGACCTTGCCGATCGGCTCGTTGCCCTTGGACAGGAGGGTGACCTCGAGGCCGGAGAGGGGCTGCGCGCTCTGCAGCGAGCGGGCGAAGACGTTCAAGCCATCCTTGCCGTTGAAGGTCGTGAGCGCGATGTCGGTATCCATCAGCCACATGCCGGTCACGGCGCCGGTCGAGCCGCTGTCGTCATCGTCGTCATCACCGCTCTTGGCGGGCGGCTGGGCGGCGTTCCACGTCACCACGAAGTAGGCGCCGGGCTTCCAGTCCTTGACCGTCTCGCGGATCGGGAAGGCCGTGGTCACCGACTGGTTCAGCACGTTGCGCACGTCCATCACGCCGCGCCACTGCAGGACGCCTTTGTCGCCGTTTAGCCACTGCCGCAGCGTCCACGATTCGTTGAACGGTTTGCCGGCGGGGAAATCGGCGTCGTATGAGTAGTCGCTGATGAAGCGATCGATGCCGCGCTCGGTCACGCGATAGACGGCGATGCCGACCTGGCTGACGTTGATCGTCGTGATCGGCAGGCCGACCGCCTCGCCGCGCGGCAGGATGAAGCCCTTGCCGGGCAGCGAGACCACGGCCGGCCGGGCGCCCAGCGCCACGTCGACCTTCTGCTCGCTGGCGAGCTTGGTGCCGTCCTTGGATTCCAGCCCCGTGAGCAGGCGCACGGAGTAATCCTGGCCGTAGCCCAGGCCGCCGATGCAGAGCTTGTCGTCGACGGCGCGCACCGCCGACTTCACGTCGGGCGTGATGCGCACGTAGTCGGCGACCTTCACGCTGTCGCCGGTCGCGAGCGGCTTGTTGAAGAACAAGCAGGCCTCGGCGTCAGGGTGCGAAGTGTCGATGCCGAGCCGGCGATAGGCGAAGGCCTCGTTGGGTGCGGGCTTGGGCTGGGCGATCGGAACCGGCGCGGTCGATTGCGGTCCGGCGTTGACCGGGGCGGCGGCGGGCGGTGTCGTGGCCGGAGCGGAAGCAGTGCGCGCGGTCGGCGGAGGCGGGGCGGGATGATCGATCGAGTCGCCGGGCCTGCCGATCAGGTAGCCTCCGATGCCGGAGCCCAGCATCAACGCCACGACGAGGGCACTCAAGGTCGACCGGTTCATCGAAATCTCCCCACGAAAGCTCGCCCGACTTTACGGCTTCAATTGTGTAGAGACTGTGGAGCCGGGCAAGGCCGCTGTGAATAATCCTCCCCTGTGGCGCGCAGGCCACGCCTGCGATAATGGCGTCCATGGTTTTGCATATGATCAAGCTGGCGGTGGGCATCGACGACGTTGGCCAAATGAAGAAGTTTCAGGCGGCCCGTCGGAAACAACGTCACCAGAAGCCCGGTTCGCCCCATTGGGTCTTCACCCGCAACACACCGCGTCGCTCGGAGGAGCTGCTGAACGGCGGCTCGCTCTACTGGGTGGTGCGCGGCGTCATCCGCGCCCGCCAGGAGCTGGTCGGCTTCGAAGAGGACTTCGACAAGGAACAAGCCCGCAAATACTGCAAGATCAAGGTCAAGCGCACGATCGTGCCGACCGCGCCGCAGGCCTGCCGGGCCTTTCAGGGCTGGCGCTATTTCGAGGGCGACCGCGTCCCGCCCGACCGGGCCGAAGGCGATACCAGCGAGATGCCCGAGGAAATGGCAGCCGAGCTGAAGCGGTTGGGCCTGCTCTAGGAGCGCCGCTGGCCTGACGATTGCTTCGACGCGGGCAGGAGGGCTGCCCATGAGCGTCACCAATACTTCTCCCGCGGGTAACGAGGTCGGCAAGGAAGCCCATATGGGCACCCTGGGCACGGAGACCCACGATCGGGAGATCCGGCGTATCGACATGAGCGATTTCGAGCGCCGCAAGAAGGAGATCGCCGAGGAGCTGTGGGCGGCCTCGACCGACATCGGCTTCTTCCAGGTGATCAATCACGGCATTCCCGACGATCACGTCCGCAAGGCCTTCGTGATGACGGAGAGGTTCTTCGCCTTGCCCGACGCGGAGAAGGCCAGACATCCGTTGATCAAGAAGCTGAATTCGGGGTGGGAGAGCCGGGCGCAGGTGCGGCCGTCGACCGGCACCGCCGATCAGAAGGAATCCTATCAGATCACCCGGCCGCACATGGCGCCGCACGATCTCTGGCCATCGCCCGAGGCGCTGCCAACCTTCAAGGAGGAGATGCTGGAATTCGAGGCCGAGGCCTGGGGTGTCGGCATGAAGATCCTGTCGTGCTTCGCCGACAAGTTGGGCTTCCCCGGCGACTTCTTCACGCGACGGCACGATCCATCGGTACCGGCTTATCAGAGCACCTTGCGCATGCTGCACTATTTCGCCGCCGATCCGGCGCTGGCCGAGCGTACCGACCTGTGGCGCGCCGGCGCACACACCGACTGGGATTGTCTCACGCTCCTGTTCCAGCAGCCCGGCCAGGGTGGCCTGCAGGTTTGTCCGGGCAAGGACCGCGAGGCGCGCCTGTGGACGCCGATCGAGCCGGCCGAGGGCGTGATCACCTGCAACATCGGCGACATGCTGATGCGCTGGAGCGACGACCAGCTGCAGTCGACCTTCCATCGCGTGAAGAATCCCGGACCCGACGAGTACCAGGGCGCGCGCTACAGTCTCGCTTTCTTCTGCCAGGCCAACCGCGACGCCGTGGTCGAGGGACCGGGCAAGAAGTACGAGCCGATCACCGCCGAGGACTATCTCGCCTGGCGCATCAACTCCAACTTTACGAAGTATTAGCTAACGATTGGTGAGCTTTAGCTCGATGCGCCGGTTGCGGGCGGTGTCCATCAGCGACAGGGGCTGGAACTCGCCGTAGCCCGCGGCGACCAGATGGTCGTTGGGGATGCCCTGGCTGTTCAGGAACTTCACCACGGCGATGGCGCGCGCCGACGACAGTTCCCAGTTGGTCGGGAAAATGCGCGTGGCGATCGGCTTGTTGTCGGTGTGGCCGTCGACCTGGAGGACCCAGGGGATTTCCTTGGGGATCTTCGAGCTGATCTCGAGCAGGCGCTGCGCCACGCTGGCGAGCTGCTTCTCGCCACCGGGCTGCAGCTCGGCCGAGCCCGAGGGGAACAGGACCTCGGACTGGAAGACGAAACGGTCGCCCACGACCTGCACGTCGCGCTGGCCGGCCAGTGCTTCCTTGAGCTTGCCGAAGAACTCCGACCGATAGCGCGCCAGTTCCTCGACCTTGCTGGCGAGCGCGCGGTTGAGCTGCTGGCCGAGGTCGAAGATCTGTGCCTGCTGGTCTTTCGCCTTCACGTCGGCGGCCTCAAGCGCGGCATTGAGCTTGGCGAGCTCGTTCTTGATGTTCTGCAGCTCGGTGGTGAGACGCACCACGTTGGCCTTCTGCTCGGCCGTGAGCTTCTCCTGTTCGCTGAGATTGTCGAACAGCTTGCCCTTCTCGTTATTGGCGGCGGCAAGGGCCGCGGCAAGCCGCGTCGCCTCGGCGGTCTGGCGATCGATCTCGGCCTGCAGGGCGGCCGTCTTGTCGGCAGCCGCCTTGGCCGCCGCGGCGAGCCTGTCGCGCTCGCTCTTCACGCTGTCGCGCTCGCTGCGCGCCTGGCTGGCCGCGAGTGAAGCGGTGGCCAGATCGGTCTGCAGCTTGGCGGTCGCCTGCTTGGCGAGTGAAAGCTGTTCGATCAGCGTGCTGATCTGCTTGCCGAGCGTATCGATCGCCGTGTCCTTGTTCGACAGCGCCGTCGACAGCGAGAATTGCGCCACCGAGAAGATCGACAGCAGGAAGATCAGCACCATCAGCAAGGTGGTGAGCGCGTCGACATAGCCCGGCCAGATATAGTCGGCGCCGGCGGAGCGTCGCGAGGACAGATAGCCGGCCATGCAGGCCTAACCCTGGCCGCGGGAAAGCGTGCGCGCCAGCAGCCTGATCTCGCCGCGCAGCTCGTCGGCCAGCGCCGTGCGGTTGCTCGACGCTTCCTCGGCGAGCCGGGCAAGATGGCTCTCGATGTTGCGCTGATGAGCGGCCACCGCCTCGCGATCGTTGTCGGCGAAGCGCTCCGACAGCCGGCCGATCGACTCGCGCAACTCGTCCACCAGTGAGGTGCGGTTGCGCGCGTTCTCGTCGACCAGCCGGGCGAGATGGCCCTCGATGTTGCGCTGGTGCGAGGCCAGCGATTCGCGGTCGGCCTCGGCCATCGCGCGGTCGGGCATGCGACCGACCGCCTTGTTCAGCTCCTCGAGGAGCTGGCCGCGGGCGCGCGTATTCTCGTCGGACAGCCGGGCGAGGAAAGCCTCGACGTTGCGCTGGTGGAGCGCCAGGCTTTCGCGCTCGGCGTCGGTCGTCGGGCGCTCGGCCAGGCGCGCCATCACGCCGCGCAGTTCCTCGGCAAGCTTTTCGATCTGGCCCTCGAGGCCGCGCTGCCGGTCGAGCAGCTGTTCGTTGCCGGCCGTGTCGGCCGGGCGTTCGCTCAGCCGCTGCGTGGTGTTCTGCAGTTCCTCGCTCAGCCTGCCGACCTGACCCTCGATCGTACGCTGGTGGGCGAGCAGGGCGTCGCGATCGGCTTCGGCAGCGGTACGGTCAGCGACACGCACCGCCATGTTGCGCAGCTCGGCGATCAGGTCGGACTGATGGCGTGCGTTGTCTTCGGCGAGCTTGGCAACCTGCGCTTCCATTTCGCGCTGGCTGTCGGCGATCGCCGCGCGCTCGGCGGCCCGGTCGGCGTCTTCGGCGCCGCCACGGTCGGCCAGCTTGGCCACGGCCTCGCGCACTTCTTCGGTTACCTGCGTGGTCGCACGTGAGGTTTCCTCGGCGAGCTTGGCGACCTGCGCCTCGATCTCGCGCTGGCGGGCCATCAGCGTCTCGCGATCCGCCTCGTCGGTGGCACGATCGGACAGCTTGCCGAAGCCGCCACGGAATTCGTCGGCGAGGGCGACGCGGCTGCGCACCTGCTCCTCGATCAGGCGATTGAGGTTGGCTTCGAGGTTGCGCTGATGCGCGGCCAGCGCCTCACGGTCGGCTTCGGCGCCGGTACGGTCGCCCAGCCGGTTGACGGCGCTCCGCATCTCGATCGAGAGCTCGGTGAAGCGCGCCAGCAGGTTCTGCTGCGTGCGCATGGTTTCCGCCAGCGATGAGAGACGCTGGACCAGTTCGGCGCCGGCACCGACCGATGACTGGCGGCTCTCCTCGATGCGGAGCAGGGTACGGGCGACGGCATCAAGGCCTTCGGCGTTCCGCTCGAGCAGCGCCTCGACATAGGCCGACGCGCCGGCTGGGGCCTCGGAGGGTAGGGCGGGGCTCGACAGGCTGGTGGCGCGCGCCAGCCATTCCTCGAGCTCGGTGTGGAAGCGGCCTTGGGCCTGACTGGCCTGCAGTTCGAGGAAGCCCAGCACGAGCGATCCGGAGAGGCCGAACAGCGAGGCGCCGAAGGCGGTCGACATGCCCTTCAACGGGCCTTCGATGCTGCCCTTGAGCTTGGCGAACATTGTCACGGCATCGCCGGCCGAGACCTGCAGGCCGTTGATCGCATCGGCCACCGCGCCGATCGTCTGCAGCAAGCCCCAGAAAGTGCCGAGCAGGCCGAGGAAGATCAGCAGGCCGATCAGGTAGCGCGCGAGCTCACGCCGCTCGTCGAGCCGGGTGGCGATGCCGTCGAGCACCGCGCGGGCCGCTGTCGGCGACAGGCGCAACTGGTCCTGGCGCTCGCCCAGCATGGAAGCAAGCGGTGCCAGCAGGTTCACGCGGTCGGACGCCGGCACCGGCGAATTCTCCTCGCGGTGCTGGAAGCGGCGTAGCCAGTTGATCTCCGGCCACAGCAGCACGACCTGCCGGAAGATGAAGAAGATGCCCAGCAGCAGCACCAGCAGGATCACGCTGTCGAGGTCGGGCGTGTTCCTGAACACGCGCAGCAAATCCTCGTGGAGGTAGTAGGCGAGACCCAGCACGGCTGCCAGGAACAGCAGCATGCGGACGAGATACGGCATCGGATTGGTCATGAGGAAATCGCCTGCGATCGCGCGGCGACGAGAGTCGGCACGGCTTTATGGGACAAGGACATCCACCCGTTCGCTACCGCCGCCATTCGAGGCGAAGGCGCCGACTTCGATGCGCGTCTTGACGCCCTGGTCGATCAGGTAGCTGCGCACCGCGAGCGCACGGGCCAAGGCAACCTTGCGCGCTTCAGCGGGATCGGGGCCGCTGGCATAGGCGCGCAACTCGACACCACGCACGCCCTTCATCGACTGAGCAGCTTTTTCGAGTGCGCCGCGGGCAGAGCCGGTGATCTCGGCAGACTGCGAGGCGAAGGTGACGCTTGCGAGGTTGGCGGCAGGCGCCGGCGTCGTCGCGACAGGTTCGGGCGGCGGCGGAGGAGGAGCACTCGCGACGGCCTTGGAAGGGGGCGGCGGTGCCGGTGTGGCCACCGGAGCGGGAGCCGGCGCCGGCGTGGCGATGACGACAGGCGGAGGAGGAGGAGGCGGTGCGGGCGTGGCTACGGCGACAGCCGGTACGGCGGGCGGAGGGGCCGCTGCCGGTCGCGAAATAGGCACAGGTGTGGGCGCAGGCGCGGGTGCCAGCTCGGCACGGGCGACGACCGGAGCGGGTGCAGGCGACGGCGTTGGTGCCGGGGTACGGGTGGCGACGCGCGGTGTGGCCACACCGCCGCGGCTACCCATCTGCGGCACGGCGGTCAGGCGGCTTTCAATCGGACCCGCTGGCGGTTCGGGAAGGTTCGAGGCCGAACTGTAGTTGCTCGAACCGTAGCCATAGGAGCCGCCACCGTAGGAGGGCGCCTGCATGGTGCCCGCCGAAACGGAGCCCCCGGTCGCGGCGACGCCGGCCGGGTTCCAGGGGTTGAAGGCCATCGTACCGGACCCCGGAGGCACGGCGTAGACAGAGCCGGCTCCGACTCCGGGACCGGATCCACCCGCGGCACCGACACCGTTGTAGGGGTTGAAAGCGGTAACATTGGGAGACTGGGCGAAGGTCGACACGGCGCCAAAACCGAGGCCAGCCAGTGCCAGGCTACGCACAGTGACCGAATACCAGGGCATTACCGATTGCCTTTCCAAGGGGTTAGCGGCGGGGGGCCGCCCCCCGTGAGGGGATTTTCCTTGGAGTTAAGATACCCTATTGCCGGCCACGGTCTCAACCGCGCGCCGCTATAATGCGTTGGGGCGTTTTAGCAGGGTCGAGGCAGGCAAAATGGATCTGAAGGGCGTTCGCGCCTTCTGCAGCGTGGAGGAGGGCGGCAGCTTCAGCCGGGCGGCGGCGGCGCTGGGCGTTGCCCAATCCGTGCTGAGCCGCCAGGTCTCCGCACTCGAGGGCGAGTTGGGCGGGCGGCTGTTCCATCGCACCGGGCGCGGCGTGCAGGTGACCGAACTGGGCAAGGCCCTGCTGCCGCGCGCCAAGGCGCTGTTGGCCGAAGCCGAACAACTCGCCCTCGAAGCGCGCGGCGAGCGGGGCACGGCGGTGGGCACGGTCGATCTCGGCGTGGTGCCCGGCTGGGCCCAGCCTTTGGTCAGCACCCTGGTCTCTCGGCTGCTGGCCGAGTTTCCGCGTGTAAAACTGCGCGTGCACGAGGGCTATAGCGGTGAGGTCGAGGCCTGGGTGGCCGATGGCCGCGCCGAGGTCGCCGTGTTCAATCGCTACCGGCGCGGCGCGATCCGCGGTGCCGAGGCGGTACTGCATTCGGACATGATGCTGGTCGGGCCTGAGGGACACCCGGCACTGACGCACAAGGACGTCCCGTTCCGCGCGTTGGGCGAGATCGCGCTGTGTGGACCGCTGCGTCCCAACGGGCTGACGACGGTGATGGCGGAACTGGCCACGCGCCAGGGTATCGAACTCAACACCGTGATGGAGGGCAGTTCGGCCACCATCCTGCGTGAGGCTGTGATGCGCTGCGGCCTCTGCACCGTTTTCCCGCGACCCTATGTCGAGCGCGAAGCATCGGGTCCGGGCTTCGCCTCAGCACGCATTGTGAAGCCGGGCATCGAGCAGACGACGTGGCTTGCCGTCGGCACGCAGCGGCCGGCATCGCTGGCTGCGCGCGCGGTGGCGCGGCTCGCGCGTCAGATTCTGGCTGGCCGCGAGGGAACGCGCTAACGTCGCGTAAAGGGGAGATCAACATGACCATGCCAATCGCACGCTTGCTGGGCTTCACGATGCTGCTGGGCGGCGCGGGCGTGGCGAACGCCGCTGATATCGCGGGCGCTCGTGCCGCGATCGACCATGGCCTCGACGCGCAATACCCGCATATCGAGACGGTCTACAAGGACATCCATAGCCATCCCGAGCTCGGCTTCCAGGAGACGCGCACGGCAGCCCTGTTGGCGGACGAGATGCGCAAGCTCGGCTACGAGGTCACCGAGGGCGTCGGCAAGACCGGCATCGTCGCGATCCTGAAGAACGGTCCCGGTCCGCTGATCATGGTCCGCACCGAACTCGACGCGCTGCCCATGCCGGAGAAGACCGGCCTGTCCTACGCCAGCACGGCCAAGCAGATGTATCGCGGCGCCGAATCGCCAGTGGCGCATTCCTGCGGCCACGACATCCATATGTCGGTGTGGCTCGCCGTCGCCAAGACCATGCTCGACATGAAGGACCAGTGGAGCGGCACGCTGATGTTCGTCGGCCAGCCGGCGGAAGAGGGCGACGGCGGCGCCAAGGCGATGCTGGCCGATGGCCTGTTCGCGCGCTTCGGCAAGCCGGACATGGGCTTTGCCTTGCACGTCAATCCGGGGCCGTTCGGCTACGTGTTCTACAAGCCCGGCGTCATCAACTCGACGTCCGATGGGCTGTCGATCACCTTCAAGGGCAAGGGCGGCCACGGTTCGCGCCCGCATACGACGATCGATCCGGTGATGATGGCCGGCCACTTCATCGTCGACGTGCAGAGCGTGATCAGCCGCGAGAAGGACGCTTCGAAGTTCGGCGTCGTCACCATCGGCTCGGTGCAGGCCGGCAACGCCGGCAACGTGATCCCCGACACCGCGCTGGTGCGCGGCACGATCCGCTCCTACGACAACGACACGCGCGCCAGGATGCTCGAGGGTGTCGAGCGCACCGCCAAGGCCGTCGCGATGATGGCCGGCGCGCCCGAACCCGACATAAAGCTGACGGCAGGCGCCAAGGCGGTGATCAACGACGCCGATCTCACGGCGCGGGGCGGCGCCGTGCTGAAGGCGGCGTTCGGCGACAAGGCGCGGCTGATGCCGGAGCCGGGCTCGGCCAGCGAGGATTACTCCGAGTTCGTGATGGCGGGCGTGCCGTCGTTCTACTTCGGCTTGGGCGGTCTCGATCCCGCGATGCTGCAGAAGGCGGCGGCGGACAAGACGCCGGTGCCGGGCAATCATTCGCCCGAGTTCGCGCCGGTGCCCGAACCTTCGATCCGCACCGGCACCGAAGCGATGAGCCTCGTGCTGCTGGATGTACTGAAGAAGAAGTAGTTAGCCCAGGAGCTCGATCAGTGGATCGCGCAGGCCGAAGTTGGAGACGAGGATCGAGGGTCCGCCCAGTACATAGGGCTTGCCGGTCGTGTCGCTGACCAGGCCGCCAGCTTCCTGGACCATCAGGAGGCCCGCGGCGACGTCCCAGGGTGCGAGGCCGTATTCGAAGAAGGCGTCGTAGCGGCCGGCCGCCACGAAGGCGAGATCGAGGGCTGCGGCGCCCCAGCGGCGCACGCCGGCGGTCTTGCCCATGACGGCCTCGAGCTTCTTCAGGTAGGCCGGATGGTCGCCGCGCGACATGAAGGGAATGCCGGTGGCGATCAGGCCGCGCGAAAGTTCCTTGCGCCCCGAGACGCGCAGGCGGCGCGAGCGGGCGTTGGGCGTGTCGATGAACGCGCCATTGCCTTTCTCGGCCCAGAACAGCTCGTCGGAGATCGGCTGGTAGATCACGCCCGCGATGATCTCGCCGTCGCGCTCGAGCGCCAGTGAGATCGCGAAGTGTGGTACGCCGTGTAGGAAGTTGGTCGTGCCGTCGAGAGGATCGGCGATCCAGCGGTTATGGCCGTCGCCTTTGATCTCGCCGCCTTCCTCACCGAGGAAGCCGTAGTCGGGACGCGTGCGCTCCAGCTCCTTGCGCAAGGTGCGCTCGGCCATGATGTCGGCGCGGCTCACGAAATCGCCAGGACCCTTCTCGGATACCTGCAGCTGCTCGACCTCGCCGAAATCGCGCTTCAGCGTTTTGGCGGCGGCGAAGCACGCGCGGATCATCACCGTGATGGTGGCCGAGCGGACAGCCAGCGACTTGCGTTCGGCCGGACCCGAGCGCTCGCGGCCCATCTCGAGCGGACCGCGGCCAACGCGGGCCACGGGACGATCGACGGGACGCGTATCCGAACTGCGACGCGGGGGAAAAGCCACCTGGGTTAGTCCTTCGACCGTTCCATGTATTCGCCGTCCTCGGTGTTGATCACGAGCTTGGTGCCGACGGCGATGTGCGGCGGCACCATCACGCGGATGCCGCCTTCGACCATCGCGGGCTTGTAGGACGAGGAGGCGGTCTGGCCCTTCACGACGGCATCGGCCTCGGTGACGGCGAGCACGACCGTCTTGGGCAACTCGACGCCCACGGGCGTGCCTTCATAGAGCGAGACGTTCACTTCCATGCCGTCCTGCAGCCAGCGCGACTGGTCAGGATCGAGCACATCGGCGCCGACGACGAGCTGCTCGAAGTTTTCCTTGTCCATGAAGGTGAAGCCGTTTTCATCCTTGAACAGGTAGGTGCACTCGCGCTCGTCGATATGGACCTGCTCGATGGTCTCGCCCGAACGGAAACGCTCCTGCAGCTTGTTGCCCTCGCGCATCGCCTTGGCTTCGATGGCGACGAACGCGCCGCCCTTGCCGGGGCTGATGTGCTGGACCTTCGACGCCACCCAGAGCTTGCCGTTGTATTCGATGACGTTGCCGGCACGGATGGAATTGACAGGGACTTTCATGGACTTACCGCTCGGTCGGGATGAATGAAGAGGCCCCGTTCGCAGGAAGCGAAACGAGGCCGGCGCGGGCTTGTATCAAAGGCCGGGAAGGGCCGCAACCGGGCCTCCTTTCATGCTCCTCTCCCCTTTAGCGGGGGAGAGGAGCATGAGTGGAGAGGCCAAGCTCCTTCTGCTTCCGTTTCGGCAGTGCCGCGGCGATCACGGCGTGGGCGCGTTTCAGATAGGCCTTCATCTCGGCGTCGGTCAGGGAACTGGGATTGTCGACCGAAACCCATTTGGCGCGGGCGAGGTAGGGCGCGGGGCGGAAGCCGGGCGAGCGGCTGAGCGCATCGTAGTGTTCGGGCATCGATTTGAAGGAGATGCAGCCGACCGAATGATCCTCCGGCGCGATAAGGCAGAACATCTTGCCGCCCACCTTGAAGACGATCACGCCTTCCCACTGCACGGTGCGTGTGGCGGCGGGCAGGCCCGCGCAGAATTTGTCGATCTGCTTCGGCGTCATGGCGTGACCCTACACGCCGCGCGCGCCGCATGCGATGGTCCGGCATGACCGAGTGGCGTCCCGACAAACTCAGCCGTCGCCTGCCGTACCTGCAGGCGCGGGCGCGCATCCAGGCCGACTGGCGCCTGTGGTTCGCACGCGAGGGTTTCGTCGAGGTCGAGACGCCGATCCTTCAAGTGGCGCCCGGTGCCGAGGTGCATCTGTCGGGCTTCGCCACCGACTGGGAACTTCCCGACGGCGAGGAGCGGGCGCGCTGGCTGCACAGTTCGCCCGAATTCGCGATGAAGAAGCTGCTGGCGGGCGGCATCCCGCGACTCTTCCAGTTCGCGCGCGTGTTCCGCAACGCCGAGGGCTCGGCGCTGCATCATCCCGAATTCACCATGCTCGAATGGTATCGCGCCGGCGTGGCCTACGAATCGATCATGGCGGATTGTTTGGCTTTGCTCGGGCTCGCGGGCGCCGACGAGTTGCGTTGGGAGGATCATGTCTGCGATCCCAGGGCGACACCGGAGCGACTGACGGTCGCTGAGGCGTTCGAGCGCTACGCCGATGTCGACCTCTTCGCCACGATCGGCAACGCGGAAAAATTGGCCCGCGCCTCGGGCGTCGCGATGCATGCGGGCGACAGCTGGGACGACATGTTTTTCCGCATCATGTTCGAGAAGATCGAGCACCGGCTGGGCATGGGCCGGCCGACCATCCTCTGCGAATATCCGATCGGCATGGCGGCGTTAGCCCGGGCCAAGCCCGGCGATCCGCGGGTGGCCGAGCGTTTCGAGCTCTATGCCTGCGGCGTCGAACTGGCGAATGCGTTCGGCGAGCTGACCGATCCCGCGGTCCAGCGCGCCCGGCTCAAGGCCGACATGGACGAGAAAGAGCGCCTCTACGGCGTGCGTTGGCCGGTCGACAACGATTTCCTGGCGGCCCTCGATCACGGATTGCCGGACTGTGCCGGTATCGCGTTGGGTTTCGATCGCCTCGTCATGCTGGCGACCGGCGCGAAGCACATCGAAGATGTGCTGTGGTTACCGGTGCGTTAGGATGCGCGTCGCGCCGCCTCGATCGCGGCGACGTCGATCTTCTTCATATTCATCATCGCCTCGAACGCACGCTTTGCTTCGGCGCCGCCCGCCGCCATCGCCTCCGTCAGTACGCGTGGCGTTATCTGCCAGGAGATACCCCACCTGTCCTTGCACCAACCGCAGGCACTTTCCTCGCCGCCATTGCCGACAATGGCGTTCCAGTAGCGATCGGTCTCGCGCTGATCGTCGGTGGCGATCTGGAACGAGAAGGCCTCGTTGTGTTTGAAAGCGGGACCGCCGTTCAGGCCGAGGCAGGGGATGCCCGCAACCGTGAATTCGACCGTCAGAACGTCGCCCGCCTTGCCTGAAGGGTAGTCGCTGGGCGCACGGTGGATGGCCCCCACGCTGCTGTCGGGAAAGGTCTCGGCGTAGAAGCGAGCTGCAGCCTCGGCGTCTTTTTCATACCAAAGGCAAATTGTATTCTTGGCCATTGCCTGTCCTTTCCGCTTTGAGGTCGAACGGGCGCGTTTCCTCACGGTCCTCGTCGGAAATCA
>CAIKZO010000044.1 GCA_903832005.1 Enhydrobacter aerosaccus
GCTCTTCGCTAAAACGCTTCCGCTTCATGTCCGTTCTCCTCAGAACGGACTCAACCTTACTACGAGGGAGTTTCAGGGGAGCAGGTCATAACTCCATTCGGTCTATTGAGGCTCAACACAACCAAATACTCCGATCGCCGAGTTCTTGACTCACGAAAGAAGCGCGCTCCGCTGATAAACGACTTTAGTTCGCACCTGCTCGAGGTGCCTCAGTTCACTTTGCGTCAGATCGGCGGAAACGCCTCAGCGGGATTGAGCAGGAACCGGTTGCCCAGTGCCACAACACGGGCCGTGGAGGCCAATCAGTGCGTTTACACTGGTCGTGTATCGTCTCAAGTATAGCTACTTATCCAACTCCGCCGAATCGATCAGCCACGGCTCGTTCTTCGCGGCCTCGGTCCATTCCTTCATCGGCGGATAGGCCTCGATCGCCGCGCAATAGGCTTCGGCGTCGGTGTCGAGCGGCACCCCGAAGGTGCGGAAGCGGGTCACGACGGGGGCGAACATCGCATCGACCGCGCCGATCGCGCCGAACAGGAAGCCGTTGTCCTTGGGCGCCGCGCCGGCGAAGCGCTTGCGGCAGTCGCGCCACAGGCCGGTGATGCGCTCGATGTCGGCGCGCACGCCCGGCGTCATGCCCTTGCCCTTATAAGAAGAACGGATGTTCATCGGCATGTTGCTGCGCAGGTCGGAAAAGCCCGCATGCATCTCGGCCGAGACCGACCGCGCATGGGCCCGCGCCGCGACGGCGGCCGGCCACAGGCCTGCCTCCGGCTTCAGGTCGTTCAGATATTCGGCGATGGAGAGCGATTCCCACACCGCCAGACCGCGATGCAGAAGCACCGGCACCTTGCCCGAGGGCGAATGCTTGCGGATCGACGCCGCCGTCTCGGGCAGGTCGAGCGGGATCACGACCTCGTCGAACTCGATGTTCGCGATGCGGGCCATCAGCCAGCCACGCAGCGACCACGAGGAATAGTTCTTGTTGCCGATCACGACCGTGTAGTCGGCCATGCGCCCTCCCAGAGACCCAAACGTCACACACCTTGCCAGCGCCACACTTTGCCCGGCAATCTTGACCCGTGCACTAGTCTTGGCATTACCGTTTAGTGAGCCTGTCCATGTCGCTGCCCTTTGTCGACCGCTCTTCTTCTGCGCTGCCCGTGCAGTTCGTCGCCCAGCCCAAGTGGCGCGCCTGGCTGAAGGAGCAAAGCGCCGCGCGCCGCGGCTGGTTGGAGTCGACCGGCATCGCCGGCAACGCGGGCGATCTCGCGATCCTGCCCGGCCGCGACGGCAAGGCCGCCGGCGCCGTGCTGGTGATCCCGGCCAGGCCGACCTTGTGGGATTTCGGTGGCCTCGGCACGCGCCTGCCCGCCGGCACCTGGACGCTGGGCGACACCGCACCGGTCTCGCCGACCGATGCCGCCGCGGCGATCGGCCTCGGGATGTGGAAGTTCGAACGCTACAAGGCCACCAAGTCCAAGCCGGGCCCGAAGTTCCTATGGCCGGCCGGCGTCGACAAGGTGCGCGCGACGGCGATGATCGAAGCGATCTCGATGGCGCGCGATCTCATCACCACGCCGTCGTCCGACATGGGCCCGGCCGAACTGGCCGCCGTTGCGCAGGAACTGGCCAAGCAGCACAAGGCCAGGATCAAGGTGATCGTGGGCGACGATCTGCTGAAACAGAACTATCCGACCGTCCATGCCGTGGGCCGCGCCAGCGTGCGTGCGCCGCGCCTGATCGATCTCACCTGGGGCAAGGAGAGCGATCCCAAGGTGACCTTGGTCGGCAAGGGCGTGTGCTTCGACACCGGCGGCCTCGATCTCAAGCCCGCGTCCGGCATGCTCAACATGAAGAAGGACATGGGCGGCGCCGCCACGATGATGGCGGTCGCGGGCATGATCATGGCCTGCAAGCTGCCGGTGCGGTTGCGCCTGCTGGTGCCGGCGGTCGAGAACAGCGTCGCGGGCAACGCCTTCCGTCCGCTCGACGTCATCACCACGCGCGCCGGCATCACGGTCGAGGTCGGCAACACCGACGCCGAGGGCCGCCTGATCCTGTGCGATGCGCTGGCCGAGGGCGCGTCGGAGAAGCCCACCATGATGGTCGATTGTGCGACCCTGACCGGCGCCGCACGCGTCTCGCTCGGCCCCGACCTGCCGGCGCTGTTCTGCAACGACGACACGCTGGCCAACGAGTTGCTCGCGACCGGCACCGAAGTCACCGACCCGATGTGGCGCATGCCGCTCTTCAAGCCCTATCGCTCGATGTATGCCTCCAAGGTGGCCGACATCAACAACGTGGCGGCGAGTCCGTTCGGCGGTGCCATCATCGCCGCCCTCTACCTGCAGGAATTCGTGCCCGACGACGTGCCGTGGGCGCATTTCGACATGATGGCCTGGAATAATTCATCGCGGCCCGGCCGGCCGGAGGGCGGTGAAGCCCAGGCCGCCCGTGCTATCTTCGCTACCATCGAAAAGAGGGTGACCACATGACGACCGACACACTCGAAAAGTCAGCGGGCGAAAAGACCTACACGCTCGAAGCGCTCGCCTCCGACATCAAGGCGGCGCTCGCGGCCGATCCCGGCCGTGGCGGCAAGGAAGCCGTCTGCAAGCTCGTCTCCAAGGTGCTGCTCGACAAGGACTTCGTCGCCAAGCACCTCACGCCCGAGCAGTGCAAGCCGCGCAAGGTGCTCTACGAAGACGCCGAGACCGGCTTCTGCATCTGCGGCCACGTCTACATGAAGCCCGCCAAGGGCGAGCCGCACGACCACGGCTCGAGCTGGGCGATCTATGGTCTCGCCGAAGGCGACACCGAGATGGTCGACTGGGAGATCGTTAAGAAGGCCGAGGGCGACCAGCCGAACCTGGTGAAGGCCACCCGGAGCTACGTGCTGAAGCCCGGCGACTCGCATTTCTACGACGTCGGCGACGTCCACTCGCCCAACCGCGAGACCGTGACCAAGCTCGTCCGCATCGAAGGCGCCAACCTCGACCGCATCAAGCGCTCGCACATCAAGGCGGCGTAGGCGTCGTTCTCTGTCTCACCGTCTCATTCCCTCGGGCGTGAGACGGTGAGACAAGCGCTGCTACTCTATTCCGACGATCACCTTTTCCGCGTGGCCCGGAGGCGTCTTCCAAACCCGAACTCTTGTCGTCGTTCCCGTCGTCGGCATCTCAAGGATAATTTCTCGCTCGGACGTTTCCAGAACGACCTTGCGATTGGGCGTGAGCAGGTTGCCCAGAAACACCGGGGATTGCCCCGGATCCACCTCTGGTGTCACTCCCAGCGTCAACTCTGCCTCGTCTTCTTGTTCGTGTTGGCAAGCAACGGCAATACAGGAAGCTGTTGCCGCGACCGTGAGAGGCCCGTCCCATTCCGGAACGTCGGTCCCATTCGGATCGGAGATGAAGAAGACTCCATTGGGTATTCCCATCTTGGCCCTCTTAATCATTGTTCAGGATCCTTCTTGAGTAATTCACGAGCATACTCCTCCGCTTCTTTTAAATAGCGCGAAGTCTGTCCGCCCTGTCGTGCGCTGCAAGTCATGCACTGAGGGTAAAGACGCTGATCAACTCCCGCAAAATTCAAGCGCGAAGCCGGTTGATGATCGAGGTAGAAATTACCCGAAGGCGTTCCTGGATCTCGACTGCCACAAGTATGGCATCCAGTCTTGTAGCCAATCCGATTTCCGTCCGCTCTTTCCGCTTTGTTGAAGTTTCGCTTGCTTGATCGGGCCGGAATCGACTCTCCTGCAAACTTCCCAATTGGGATTGCATCCCCGGGGGTTGGCGCGGCGCGGGCCGGTGATTTGGCCAGAGGAATGCTTATGGGCGGTGGCCGAACTACTTCCAGAGGCGCATCGCCGTGCGCGATGCGATCCTGGGGAGTTGCCGTGTGCTCCAGTTTCTTGATTAGATAGACCGGATCGTCCTTGGCCTTGTGCCGCTCGTCCTCAGCCTGTGCATACTGTTTGCCGACTTCCACCGGTTCCGGTGACGCGTCGGAAATTATCTCCGGCTTGCCTGTTTCAACTCCGTCCGCTGAAGTGTCGAGCGACACGGGCATGAGCGCGCCGGCGTAGGCGCTGCCCGTATCGAAGCGTTGCTCGCTTCCGAGTTGGGCCTGCAATGGCCTGGCGTGGGTGGGATCAAGTTGGTCCTGTACTCGATCGAAGAGTGCGGTTGCGCCGCTGATATTCCCGGCGCCGAGTCGCGCTTGGATGGCAGCGCTGAGGATGCCGCTCCGCGCCTTTGCAGCGGCAGCATTCTCGGCTTCGACGTCGGGCGGCTGGTCACCGACTCGGGCATGGGCGCGAGCCGCGCTACCGGCGGCTGTACCGATGGCATCGATCAATCCATCGTCGTTGTGGCGATAAGCCGCCTCCTTGGTGAGGAGGGCGATGCGGTCGAGTGCGGTTTGGCGCTGCCATACTTTGCTCTGTTCGGAGACGTGGCGGGCGATGTCATCGCGCGTGAGCTGCAGATGTGCGTCGAGCGCCGGGCCCAGTTTCCGGCGCTGCGCGTCGTTGGCGAGACCGTCGAGAGCGTCTTCATTCAGCCTGGAAAGACTGTCCAGGACGAACGGTGCCGTCCGGATCGCGTCGGCGCCCTGCGTTCGATAGAAGGCATCAGGCGCAACGAAAAGTGCGTCCTGCTTAGTGGCGATGAAGCGATTCAATTCGCTTTCGGCTCGCGTGTTGTCGGCGATCGCCTGCTCGCGCGCGATCCTGGGATCGGGCGGCGGAGGTGGCGAAGATTCGGGCGGCATCGCCCCGTAAGGAATGATGAAGTTTGCCATACACGCGAAACTAAGCGCGTTGGCGACAATCCTGACTTATGGTCGTTATATTGAAGATATTATTGGCCCGCTTGGAACGGCTTGATTGGCGAGCAGGCAGTTCCTGCTCTCCGGAGAGCTCGAGCCGGATAAAATCGAGTGCGTTTCCAAACGCGTCGTCAGCGGTTCCCGTCACTCCCACTGAACGCGCGGGCGTGGTGCATTTCTACCGCGCCCGCTAATGTCGGGATATGACCGACACTTCCGCTCCTCCGGCTCCGCCTCCCGCACCTCCGCCCGCTCCCAAGACCCGCGTCTGGCACATCGACTGGATCGTGCGCGGGTCGGCGCTCGTGGTCGCCGTGGCGATCGTGGTTCTGTTCACGACGCAGTGGAACCGCTGGGTGGGCAACGCCACGCGGGAGAATACCGACGACGCCTATGTCCGTGGCGACGTCACGCCGCTCAGCGCGAGGGTCGAGGGCTATGTGCGGGACGTGCCCGTCACCGACTTCCAGAAGGTCAGGGCGGGCGACCTGCTGGTCCAGATCGAGGATGCCGACTACCGCGCCCGGCTGGCCCAGGCCGAAGCCGACGCCCTGGCGGCGGAAGCGGGGATCGAGAACATCAAGGCGCACAAGTCGGCCCAGAAGGCGCAGGTCGCCGACGCCGAAGCAGCGATTGCCGGGACCGAGGCCGACGCCGACCGCACGCGCCTCGAATTCGAGCGCCAGCGCGCGCTGCTGAACTCGACCTACGGCACGCCGCAGCGGGTCGAGCAGGCCAATGCCGAAGCCAAGCGTTTTGTCGCGACCCTGGCCAGCAAGCGCGCCGAGCTCGAGGCGCAACGCCGCCAGCTCGCCGTGCTCGACACGCAGGAGTCGGAACTGCGCGCCGCGGTGAAGGCCAAGCAGGCGTCGCTCGATCTCGCGCGCATCAACCTCGGCTACACCAGGATCGCCGCGCCGGTGGGCGGCGTGGTCAGCGAGCGTGGCATCCGCCCCGGGCAATATGCGCATGCCGGCAGCCAGATCATCTCCGTCGTGCCGCTCGACAACGTCTGGGTCATCGCCAACTTCAAGGAGACGCAGCTCACTCACGTGGTCGTGGGCCAGCAGGCCGAGATCCGCGTCGATACCTTTCCGGGAACGGTGGTGAAGGCGCGGGTCGACTCGCTCTCGCCCGCCAGCGGCGCGCAGTTCAGCCTGCTGCCGCCCGATAACGCCACCGGCAATTTCACCAAGGTCGTGCAGCGCATTCCGGTGAAGCTGGTCCTCGCCGCCGACAATCCGCTGGCCGGCAAGCTGCGGCCGGGCATGTCGGTCGAGGCGACGATCCTTACCGATACGACGCCCGCCGCAACGACCAGCAAGCCATGAGCATGGCCGCGGCCGCGGCACCGGGTGGAGCGCGGGGTGCGCCACTAGCACCGTCGGTCGCCACGCCGCGCTGCGACCGCCCGGTCTTCGGCATCCTGGCCGTGATCCTGGGCGCGTTCATCTCCTCGCTGAACACCAAGCTCACCACCTTTGGCTTGGCCGACGTTCGCGGCGGCCTGGGCTTTGGCTTCGACGAGGCGACCTGGATCGGCACGATCTTTGGCGCCGCGCAAATGGCCGCCACGCCGGCCGCCGCGTGGCTGGCCACGGTGCTCAGCACCCGGCGCGTGCTGATGTGGACCGGCGTCACTTTCGCGCTGGCGTCGATCTTCCCGCCGATCACGACCGACTACACCGTGACCATCGCCCTGCAGCTGGTGCGCGGCCTCGCCGTCGGCGCCTTCATTCCGGCAGCGCTCGGCTTCGTGCTGCGCAGCCTGCAGCCGAAATGGTGGATGTGGGGCATTGCCGCCTACGCCTTCCGCTTCACCTTCTCGCAGAACATCGCGGGCTCGATCGAGGGCTGGTACTCGGAGACCGGCCGCTGGCAGTGGCTCTACTGGCAGAACGTGCCGCTGACCGCGCTGATGCTGGTGCTGGTCGCGATCGCCATGCCGCGCCGGCCGGTCGACCGCGTCCTGCTGGCCCGCACCGACTGGGGCGCGCTGATCTATGCCGGCGTGGGCTTTGGGTTGATCTATGCCGGGCTCGACCAGGGCAATCGCCTCGACTGGTTCAATTCGGGGCTGGTCAACGGCCTGCTGCTCGCCGGACTTTTCCTGGTCGCGTTCTTCTTCGTGCACGAGGCAATCACGCCCAACCCGCTGATCCATCTCCCGGTGCTGGCGCAGCCCAATGTTTGGGGACCGGCACTGCTGATCTCGCTCTATGGCTTCGGCTCGACGGCGGCGGGCTTCGTGTTGCCCGACTACATGACGCGCATCCAGGGCCTGCGCGACATCCAGATCGGCGACGCGCTCAACTGGATCGCGCTGCCGCAGATCGTGCTGGTGCCGCTCGCGGCCGTGCTCGTGCGGCGGATCGATGCGCGCTATCTCCTCGTGGCGGGCTTCGGGACCATCGCCATCGGCAGCTGGATGGACACCGCGCTGACCCATGATTGGGTCAGCGGCGATTTCCTGCCGTCGCAATGTGTCGAGGCGGTGGGGCTGGCCTTCGCGATCACCGCACTCGTCACCTACGCGATCTCCCACATCACGCCGGCCCAGGCCGCGGCGATCGCCACCACGATCCAGATCGCGCGCCTGTTGGGCTCGGAACTCGGCAGCGCGCTGATCCAGACCTTCGTGCGGACGCGCGAGCAGGTTCACTCCAACCTGCTCGGCACCCATGTCGTGGGCGGAGCGGCCTCGACGTCCGACATGCAGACGCTTCTCTCCAGCGTGTTCGCCAACCGCGCGACCGGCCTCGGCGACGCCGCGGCCCAGGGCACCGGCCTGCTCGCCGCCGCCGTGCAGCGCGAGTCCTACGTGCTGGCCTATATCGACGCCTTCTGGCTGATCGCCTGGGTGTCGCTCGCCGGCCTGCTCGTCATCGTCTTCCTGCGCCGCCCGCCGCCCAATCCGCTGACGCCGCCCCGGATTCCGGTGTGATGAAAGGCTCGTAAAGAGGCCTCTAGAAAAGCGCAATGTTAACTTGCGTTTATTGCTAAAATCGCTATATAGATATTCAGGTCGACCATTTGAGGCACCATGATTCGCGCCCGCGCGATGCATTCGCTCGCCTATTCGGCGCCAGAAAGGGCCTGCCGGCGGGATTCGGGAGCGCTTCGCGAGGGGCTCGGGAGGGAATGCGAAAAGCCCAGCATCGCCAACGCGTTAGTCTGTCCCGCGCAAATTCCCGAGCACTTCGCGAGCCTCGCGAAGCGCTCGGAACAAATCCGTAAAAGCCTTGCGAGTCGGTCTTTTAGAACGCTTTCACGAGCGATTCGCGAGGCGCCGAATTTTTTTACGACGCATCGCTTAATTCGCATCCATCTTAAGCCCTTCCTTGTCGATCACGCCTTTCCAGAGCGCGATCTGGCTGTCGACGAACTTGCTGTACTCGGCGGGCGTGCCGTAGTCGGCATAGCCGGCCATGGTCTTGAAGCGCTCGAGCGTGTCGGGGAGCGCAAGGAAGCGCTTCATCTCGGCGTTCAGCGACTCCACGATCGGCGCGGGCGTGCCGCCGGGCAGGAAGACGCCGAACCAGGCGGAGACGTCGAACGGCTTGAGCTCCGGCATGGTCTCGCGGATTGGCGGCAGGTCGGGGACCATCGGGTTGCGTTGCGCCGAAGTGATGGCGAGCGCGCGGAGTTTGCCGGCGCGCATGAACTCGACGCTCGAGGTGAGGTTGTCGAAGAAATAGCTGGTCACGCCCGCGATCAGGTCGTTCAGCGCGGGCGCGGCGCCGCGATAGGGGACGTGGGTCGCCTTGGCGCCGGTAAGCTGGAGGAACCACGCGCCGCTCAGGTGCGGCGACTGGCCGGTGCCGGAGGAGGCGTAGGAGACCTTGCCGTCCTGGCTCTTCAGCCAGGCCACGAACTCGGGGACGGTCTTGGCCGGCACCGAGGGATGGACCACCAGCACGTTGGGCGTGGCGATGATGTCCGACACCGCGATCAGGTCGGCGGGCTTGTAGGACATGTTGCGGTAGAGCGAGTAGGCGATCGACTGCGGGCCGATGTTGCCGAGGAGGAGGGTGTGGCCGTCGGGCGGCGACTTGGCCACCTCGGCGCTGCCGATCACGCCGCCGGCGCCCGACTTGTTGTCGATCACGACCGACTGGCCCCAGGCGGCCTGCAGGTGCTGGCCGAGCAGGCGGCCGGCCACGTCGGTGGTGCCGCCGGCCGCGGCCGGGACGACGATGCGGATGGGCTTGGTCGGGCGCCAGGGCGTGTCGGCCCGGGCGCTGGACGCTACTGGAATCGCTATTGTTGCCGCCAACAGGCCGCGGCGGGACAGATGCCGGTTCATGATGCCTCCCCTTCGTTCAATTCATTGCGCAAAGGGTACGCGCGACGCTGCCGCACTGGCAAATTCGCCACATTTCCCGTATTTAGTAATGGCGCGGATTACCCGGTCCCCCGACGTTTTGGGCCCGCGCCAAGGAGGATAATGTGAAGAGACGCGGCTTCGTCTCCGGCAGTGCTGCTCTGGCCGCTGCCACGCTTGCGACCCCCGCCATCGTGCGCTCCGCCTTTGCGGCCGCGAGCGTCAAGCCGATCGGCTGGGACATCACCCCGCCGACCGACAGTCGCGAGAATTTCATCGCCTGGGGCAGGACCCGCGGCGAGGATCCGGTGTTCCTGGGTGAGCGCTGGGATCGCTTCCAGGCCCTGGTCAAGAACAAGGACATCTGGAGCCCGGCCACGATCCGCGCGTTCCTGCTGACGCCGCGCGAAGAGTTCGCCGCCGTCAATCCCGCCATTCATAAACGGGCCTACGAGCATAACTTCCTCGATATCGGTTACGGCGTGACCATGTCGGGCCCGCATCTGCAGGGCCGCATGACCAACGTGCTCGACATCCAGCGCACCGACAAGGTGCTCGAGATCGGCACCGGTTCGGGCTGCCAGTCGGGCTACATCGCCAACCTGACCGAGAATTCCTACACGATCGAGATCATCAAGCCGTTGGCCGACCGCACGCGCGGCGTCTACGACAAGGCGATCGAGAAGGGCTACACCGAGTTCCAGCACATCCACACCAAGCAGGCGGATGGCTACTACGGCTGGGAAGAGGCCGCGCCCTTCGACAAGATCATCGTGACCTGCGGCATCGACCATGTGCCGCCGCCGCTGCTGCAGCAGCTGAAGTCGGGTGGCGTCATGGTCATCCCGGTCGGTCCGCCGGGCGCCCAGCGCGTCATCAAGATCGCCAAGACGCAGGGCGCCGACGGTTCCATCACGACCAGCCGCGAAGACATCTACGGCGGCAAGATCGTGCCGTTCGTGCCCTTCACCAAGCTCGAAGGCGACAAGATCGTCGGCAGCCACAACCGCTAAGGCGGTGTGTTGCCTCGAATTGGCTGCCATCCCTCGCTGCGCTCGAGGTGGCAGTGTGCGCTTGCGCGCCAATGAATAAATAAGGACTCCCCCTCGTGACCGTCGCTCCTGTCGATCTCGACGATCGGCCGCCTCTTACGTTCTACCTGTCCGTCGGGCTGGTGGCCGGCAGCATCATTGCGCTGCAGATCGGCATCATGCGCGTGTTCTCGGTGGGGAGCTGGTCGCACTTCGGCTCGCTGGTGGTGAGCCTCGCCATGTTCGGCTTCGGCCTCACTTCCGCGGTGATGTGCGTCGGCAAGAGCTGGTTCGAGAAGCGCTGGCTGGGCTCGGTGAAGGCCGCGTTGCTGGCTTTCGGGCCGCTGATGGTGGTCTGCAATCTCGCGGCCCAGCAGGTACCGTTCAACGCCATCTTCCTGATCTCCGATCCGATGCAGAAGTGGCGGCTGCTCGCCAACTTCGTGCTCTACTTCCTGCCGTTCCTGGCGGGCGCGCTCTATCTCGGCGTCGTGTTTCTGAAGGCCAAGAAGAGCTTCAACCGCGTCTACTTCGCCGACATGGTGGGCTCCGGCCTGTGCGGCCTCTCGGTGCTGCTGGCGCTCTACGTTTTCACGCCCGAGAACATCATCATGGCGCCGTTGCTGCTCTGGCTGGCGGGCGGCGTGCTGTGGTTCGTGTCGATGGGCGACCGCCGCGGCGTGCTGGCGATCGTGGTCGTGGCGATCTTGTCCGCTGGCGTGCACTACATCGTGCCGGGAGCGCTGGGCATCCCGAAGCTCGCGGTGTCGGACTATAAGGGCGTGGCCTATGCCCGCAAGTTCCCGGACGCCAAGCGCACCTACGAGCGCGCGTCGCCGTTCGGCTACATGGAGATGTACTCGAGCTCGTATCTCCACTTCGCGCCGGGCCTGTCGGACAACGCCGCCTTCAACCTGAAGAAGTTCCCCGAGAACGCCTACCTCGGCCTCTACATCGATTCAGACGGCCCGTCGGGCGTGATCAAGGACCTGACAGACGAGGAGGTGGCCTACTTCCGCTTCCTGCCGATGTACTACCCGTACGTCCTGAAGAAGAACCCGGACACGTTCGTCGTCCAGTTCGGCGGCGGCATCTCGACCGAGGTGGCGCTGAAGGAAGGCGCGAGCCATGTCACCGTCGCCGAGGGCAATCCCGCGATCCTGACGGCGTTCCGCGAGGACAAGGACCTGCGCGCCTTCACCGGCGACATCCTGAACAATCCGAAAGTCTCGGTGATCGACTACGACGGCCGCCTCTACGTCGCGCACACCAAGAACCGCTACGACGTGATCGACCTGTCGCTGGCCGACTCCGCCGGCCTGTCGCAGCCGGGCGGCTTCGCGATCGTCGAGAAGTACGCCTACACCGAGGAGGCGATGACGGCCTACATGCGTGCCCTGAAGCCCGGCGGCGTGCTGGCGGTCACCTTGTGGAACAAGGAAGAGCCGCCGAAGTCGATCCTCAAGCTCTATGCCACCATGGCCGCCGCCGCGCGCCAGCTCGGGCCCGACATCAAGAACAAGTTCTACGTGGCCTCCGCCTATCTCTCGACCACGACGGTGCTCTACAAGCAGGACGGCTTCACCACGGAAGAGATCGCCAAGCTCAACGAGCACACCAAGGCGATGTCGTTCGACGAGATCTACTATCCCGGCATCAACATCGATACCGCGCCGCTGAAGCAGATCCTGTCGGACTATCACGACCAGTTCTTCTCGACCGGTCCCGCTGCCGATTCGACTGCGCCCGCCGAGGGCGGTGCCAAGGACGCAGAGCCTAACGATCCGCCGCCGCCGGGCGCTCCGGGCGCCGAGGCTGCCGGTACCGGCAACACGCCGGCCGCCGCGCTCGTCCCCACGACGACCTTGAGCCGCATCGCCTGGCATACACTGATCAACGGCGGCTGGCAGAAAGTGGCTGACGACTATGTGTTCGACACGCGTCTGCTGACCAACCACCAGCCGTACTTCGCCGCCTACATCAAGGTGAAGGACCTGCTGGCCTTCACCGACCGTCTCGACACGGTGCAGGACGAGTGGGGCTATCTGCTGCTGTGGGCCACGCTCGGCATCGCCGCGATCTTTGCCGTCACGCTGGTGCTGTTCCCGGTGATCTTCGGCTGGCGCACCATCTTCAGCCGCTATCCGGGCAAGGCGGGCACGATGCTCTACTTCCTGTGTCTCGGCCTGGGCTACATCATCATCGAGGTGGGCATGATCTCCCATTTCGTGCTGGCGCTCTCCAACGCGACTGTCTCGGCGTCGGTGCTGATCACCGGCATGCTGGTGTTCTCGGGGCTGGGCAGCTTCGCGTCGGAACGCTTCATGGCGACTGCGCGCACGACGATGCCCAAGATCTTCCTGGCGATCTTTGCGATCCTGGTGTTCTACGCCTTCTTCATCGACTACGCGCTCGACTGGATCGGAGCGCTGCCGTACGCGCTGCGCATCGCGCTCTGTCTCGCGCTGCTGGCGCCGCCCGCCTTCCTGATGGGCTTCCCGATGCCGACCGGCATGACCACGCTCGGCCGCCTCGGCAAGGACCACATGTTCCTGTGGGCCTGGGGCGTGAACGGATGCTTCTCGGTGATCGGCGCCGCGCTGGTGCCGATCGTCGCCACGAGCTTCGGCCTGCCCGCCGTCGTGCTGGTCGGGGCCTTCGCCTATCTCGTGGCGTTGCCGGCGTTCTTCTCCGTGTTGAAGCCGTTGCCCTCCAGTGCTTTGGGGAGTGCGCGGCCCGCGGTCGCGTGAAGCGCCGCACCCTG
The DNA here is from genome assembly GCA_903832005.1 of Enhydrobacter aerosaccus. GTDB lineage: Bacteria > Pseudomonadota > Alphaproteobacteria > Reyranellales > Reyranellaceae > Reyranella > Reyranella aerosaccus_B. The sequence goes on from CAIKZO010000044.1 coordinate 12,953, forward strand.
TTGCTGCTGGGAGCGCTCCTGATGCCGACGGCTGCGCGCGCGAAGACGACGAAACAGGCCAAGCCTGCCGCGAAGAAAGCGGCGGCGCCCGCCAAGGCAGCGCCTGCGCCTACCTTACCGCCGGTGAAAGAGGCGAAGACCCAGCTCATTGCCTTCAACACCTCGGCCTTTCCCTATCGCGGGATCGTCCCCGGTCCCAACAAGCCGTTCCTCGACGTGAAGCAGGGCAAGCGGCTCGGTCACACGACCCTGCGCGGCGACGTGTGCTGGGAAGACCAGACCTACAGCGACCGCCGCTCGCTGCTCTATCTGCCGGCCGGCTACAATCCCGCGCTGCCCGGCCTGATGGTGCTGTTTCTCCATGGGCAGGGTGCGACGCTCGAGCGCGACGTGATCGCGCGCCAGGGCATCGCGCGCCAGGTGAGCGAGTGCGGACAGAACGTGGCGCTGGTCGCGCCGCAGCTCGCCTTCGATGCGCTCGATTCAAGCGCCGGAAATTTCTGGAAGCCCGGCCATTTCGCGGCCTATATCGACGAGGCCGCCGAGCGGCTGATGCGGCTCTATGGCGACAAGCGCGCCGGCCCGCACTTCAACGCCGCGCCGGTGGTGATCGTGTCCTACAGCGGCGGCTATCTTGCGGCGGCCTACGCGCTCGCACGCGGCGGCGCCACCTACCGTGTGAAGGGCGTGATCCTGATGGACTCGCTCTATGGCGAGGAAGAAAAGTTCGATGCCTGGATCTCGACGCGCCGTCAGACCGGCTTCCTGCTCAGCGCCTACACCGAGTCGACGCGCGAAGAAAATGCCAACCTGCAGGCCATGCTCGCCAAGCGCCGCATCGCGCATGCTGATGCGCTCCCGCGCAACCTGTCGCCCGGCACCATGACGTTCCTGTCGTGCGGCGGGCTGGAGTTACATGGCGATTTCATGACACACGCCTGGGGACAGGACCCGCTGGCGCAGGCGCTGGCGATGATTCCTGGCTACCCGCAGACGGCGCCAGGGATTAAAAAGACGTCATGACCGATCCCCTCATGGCCGATCCACTGCGCCAGCAACTCCTCACCGTCTTCACCGGCCGCGCCACACGCCGTTACGGCTTGAGCAACGTCAGCCAGCTCCAGCATGCGCTGCAGGCCGCGGCACAGGCCGAAGCCGATGGCTGCACGCCCGCCACCGTGCTCGCCTCGCTGCTGCATGACGTGGGCCACATGATCCACGAGCTGGGCGAGGATCCCGCCGCGCGCGGCATCGACGATGTTCATGAAGAACTCGGTGCTGCATGGCTGGCCAAGCACTTCACGCCCGACGTCGTCGAGCCGGTGCGCCTGCATGTTGCCGCCAAGCGCTATCTCTGCGCCACAGAGTCCGACTATTTCGGCAAGCTCTCGGCCGATAGCGTGCGCAGCCTCGACCTGCAGGGCGGGTTGATGTCGGCCGACGAGGTCGAGGCGTTCCGCGCGCTGCCGTTCTATGCCGAGGCGGTGCGCCTGCGCCGCTACGACGAAGGCGCCAAGGATCCGCACGCCTCGACCGCCGACTTCGACCATTACCTGCGCCACGTGGAAAGCTGCCGCCTCTGATGATCAATCGCTCTGACGTCGAGGCCGCCTGGGCCCGTATCAAGACTCATGTACGCCGCACGCCGGTGATGGAACTGCAGGCTGGCACGTTCGGCGCGCCGTGTCCTGTTGCCGTGAAGCTCGAGCAACTTCAGGTCAGCGGCACGTTCAAGGGCCGTGGCGCGCACCACAAGATCCTGACCTCGACCGTGCCGGCATCCGGCGTGATCGCGGCCTCGGGCGGCAACCATGGCGCGGCCGTCGCCTATGCGGCACGCGCGCTCGGCCACAAGGCGGAGATCTTCGTGCCGACGATCGCCAGTCCCGCCAAGGTCGCGCGCCTCAAGAGCTACGGCGCCACCGTCACCCAGGTCGGCACGCTCTACGTCGAGGCGCGTGAAGCGTCCGAGAAGCGCGCGGCCGAAACCGGCGCGCTCACCGTGCACGCTTATGAAGATCCCGGCGTGTTCGCGGGCGCCGGTACCGTCGCGCTGGAATTCGCCGAGCAGTCGAAGTTCGACACCTTGCTGGTCGCCGTCGGCGGGGGTGGCCTGATCGCAGGCTGCGCCGCGGCCCTGGGCGGCCTCACCAAGATCGTGGCGATCGAGACCGAAGGTACGCCGACCCTGTTCGAGGCGCGCAAGGCCGGCAAGCCGGTGCAGGTCGCGATCTCCGGCGTCGCCGCCGATGCGCTGGGCGCCAGCCTGATCGGCACGCCCAACTTCGAACTGGCGCAGAAGTACGTGGCCGAGGCGTTCCTGGTCACCGACGACGCCGTGCGTGCGGCGCAGAAGGCCCTGTGGGACGAACTGCGCGTGATCGCCGAACCGTCGGGCGCGACCTCGCTCGCGGCCCTGATGTCCGGCGCCTACAAGCCCGCAGCCGGCGAACGCGTCGGCATCCTCATCTGCGGCGCCAACACAGAGCTTTCCGCGATCCCCCAATAAGGGGCGCTGCCCGATCACCTCGGTGATTGTTACTCAATCACCTCGTCGGCGCGCTGCAGCAGCGTCGGCGGAACAGTGATGCCGAGCTGCGCCGCAAGCTTCAGGTTGAGCACGAGCTTGATGGTCGTGGGCTGCTCGATCGGCATGTCGCTGGGCCTGGCGCCGCGCAGCAGCTTGAGCGCCTGACGGCCACGCTGCCGGAACATCTGCTCAAGGCTCGGACCGTAGGCGGCAAGCGCGCCTTCGCGGACTCCCTCGGGCCATTGGTACATCGTGGCCAGCCCCAGGGCGGTCGCGGTGTCGAAGATCTTCTGGCGCATCGCAAACTGGATCGAGCCGCCCAGGATATTGATGGCCGTTGCGCCGTCGGCCTTCGCTTTCTTCAGCGCAGGCTCGATGTCGTCGGGCTTCGAGATCGGCAAGACCAACATGTCGACGCCGCTTTCCTTCGCGCGGGCCTGTAACAGGGCTGCCTTGGTGTTGGTGCCGTCCCACAGCATCGCCATCTTCTTCGCCGTCGGCAGAAGCTCGATCAGCAGCTCCTGGCGTTTGCCGTCGAGGTCGGCGGACAGGATGCTCATGCCGGTCGTGTTGCCGCGCCGGTTGGCGAGCGAGTCGACGAGCCCGTCGCCTACCAGGTCGTCGGCGATGGTGAGGATCGGGATCGTGCTGGTGGCAGCCTGGGCCGCCTTTGTCGCAGCGGGGCCGCCGGTCAGGATCAGGTCGACCTTGGCCTCGGCGATCTGGCGCGCCGCTTCCATCATCTGGTCGGGCCGCAGGCTCACGCCGCGCGGATCGACCGTGAGGTTCTTACCCAGGATGAACCCGTTGTTCTTCAACTCGTCGAGGACCGTGGCAGTGGTGGGATCGGACATCGGCACCGTGATCACCGTGCCGATGCGATAGACACGGCCGGGCGTCTGCGCGCGTGCGATCCCCGGTAGAAGTGACGCGACGGCGAGGGACGACATGACCGCGCGCCGCTTCATCGAGCGTTGCTTTCCTTGGGCTTGGGCGGGTGGTCGCGCATGCGATCGACCTTATAGGCGTACGAGGGCCACATCGGCTGGCGCAGCCGGTCGCGGCGCAGATAGTCGCCAATGGCGATGATCTCTTCGTCGCTGAGCGCGTCGCGGAAGCCCGGCATCAGCGGGCCGGGCGCATCGGTCGGGCCGCCGACGCCGTCGAGTACGGCCAGCACGAAATTGTTCGACCACGGGAACCACAGCGCCGAGCTCAGCATCAAGTCCATCCGCGTGGCGAGCGGCGTCGAGCCGCCGTCGTCGTGGCAGCTGGCACAAGCGGCGTAATAGAGCTGGCGGCCGCGGTCGGCCATGGCGCCGGTCTGGCCGCGCGAGCGCGCCAGCACTTCCGCCGTGAGCGCCTCGGGGCGCCCGCTGTGCGGGCGGATCAGGTCGCCGAAGTAGGTGGCGATCGCGTGGATGTCGGAGTCCGGCAACGCCGCCAGCCCCTGGATGACCGGTCCCATCGGCCCCTTGGCGCGGCCGTGGATCGTGGTGCCACCGCGCAGGTAAATGGCGAGCTCATCCTCGGTCCAGCTTTGCGGCGAGAACGTCACATGCAGCGGCAGCGCCCACCAGTCGTTCTCGATCTCGGCGCCGAAATAGGGATGGCCGACCGACTCCGCGCCCAGAATGTTGCGCGGCGTATGGCAGGCGCCGCAGTGCGCCAGGCCTTCGGCGAGATAGGCGCCACGGTTCCAGGCCTCGCTCTTGGCTGGCTCGGGGCGGAACGGCTCGGGCTTGAAATAGATCATCTTCCAGCCTGCCTGCAGCGCACGGATGTCGAGCGGGAAGGGCAGCGTGTTGGGCTTGGTCTTGGCCGCGACCGGCGGCACCGTCATCAGGTAGGCGTAGAGCGCGCCGATGTCGTCATCGGTCATCATCGCAAAGTGGCTGTAAGGGAAGGCCGGGAACAGGTGCTTGCCGTCGCGCGCCACACCCTCGCGCATGGCGCGCTCGAAGGCGGCGAGCGACCATCGCCCGATGCCGGTCTCGCGGTCGGGCGTGATGTTGGTGGTGTAGATCGTGCCGAACGGCGTCGGCATCGCGAGGTTGCCGGCAAAGGGCTTGCCGCCGGGCGCGGTGTGGCAGGTGGCGCAATTACCGGCGCTCGCCAGCATCCTTCCCTTGGCGACTTTGTCGGGCGCGAAGGACTGCGGCGCCGGCGGATCGATCGGCGCGATCGCCGGCCGCCACGCGAGTGCGGCATAGGCCACCACGCCCACCGCGGCGACGCAGAGCGCTCCGAACAGCCGTCGGCCCAGCACGATTGCGCTAGCCCGCCAAAGTCGAGTAGGTCGCGCGGCCGACAGCCAGCAGGACCTTCTTGTCGTTGAACACGTCGACGTCGACCACGCCCACGCTCTTGCCGTTGCGGCGCACCGTGGCGGTGGTGATCAGCGCGGTCTTGATCGCGGGCCTGAGATAATCGACGCGGAAGTTGATGGTCGGCAGGCCGCGCCGCAGCGCCATGATCAGCGCATAGTCGCCGACCGTGTCGATGATCGCCGCGATCGGGCCGCCGTGCCACTGGCCGGTGCCCTTGCCGCGTTCGAATTCCGGCCGCATCTCGCAGGTCATCGTGACCCGCTCCTTCTCGGGGTCGGCCTCGGTGATCTTCAGGCCCATGAACGAGATGAACGGCGAATTGTCGAGCATCGCCTGCAGTTCGCCGCTGCTGAGTGGCCCCTTGGCGAGGGATGAGGGGGCATCGCTCATGGCGCCACCACGACCTTGCCGAAGACTTCGCGATCCTCGATCACCCTCAGCGCCTCGCGTGCTTCCTCGAGCTTGTAGACCTTGTCGACCAGCACCTTGAGCTTGCCGCTCTGCACCAGCTCCAGCAGCTTCTCGATGTCGGTGCGCATCCAGCCGTTGGAGCCCAGGACCTTGAGCTCGAAGGTCCAGATGAAGCGGATGTCCTCGGTCGGCGCGTAGCCTGCGGTTGCGCCGCAGGTCAGCAGGCGACCGCCGACCTTCAGGATGCGCAGCGATTTCACCCAGGTGTCGCCGCCGGTGTAGTTCACCACCACGTCGAGGCCCTGGTCGGTGCCGGCGCCGCGCCGTGTCGGCTTGCCGTACATCGCATAGGCTTCCTTCATGAAGTCCTTCTCGATGTAGTTGATCGTCTTGTCGGCGCCGAGTTCCATGAGACGCTTGGCCTTGGCCTTGGCCTTGGCCTTGGCGTCGGTGCCGGCGCAGGCCACGACCTCGCAGCCCGCGAGCTTGGCGAGCTGCAGGCAGCACACGCCGACGCCGCCGGAGGCGCCCAGGATCAGTATCTTCTCGCCTTTCTTGATGCCGCCGTTCGTCACCATCATGCGCAGCGCCGTGCCATAGGCCACGGGCAATGCCGCGGCATCGGCGAAGCTGACGCCGTCCGGGATCTTCACCAGCTGGTGCGCGCGCGCCTTGCACAGTTCCGCCAGACCGCCGTGCACCGTCTCGCCCATCAGGCCGCCCTCGATCCGGTTGATCGGATCGACCAGCACGCGGTCGCCTTTCTTCCAGCCGCTCACACCAGGGCCGACCTCGGCGATCTCACCGGCGACATCGAGGCCCATGATGGCGGGCATCGGCACCTTGATGCCGGGCATGCCGCGTCGCGTGAAGACGTCGTGGTAGTTCAGCGACGAGGCCTTCACCGCCACGATCACGTCGCCCTCGCCGGGCACGGGATCGGGGAAGCCTGTTCGAAGACGAGGCGCTCGGGCGCGCCATGTTCGCGAACGACTGCTGCTTTCATGGGGCTGCTTTCATTCTGCAAGTGCTCCTGGTGGGATCTGCTTGGCAAGCACGCGCTTGTCGATCTTGTTGGTGCCGGCCAGCGGCATCTCGTCGACGAAGAAGACGCGGCGCGGATGCTGGTACGGCGGTGCGTTGGCCAGCGCATAGGTCTTCACCGCTTGTTCGTCGAGGTCGCTGCCCTTGGTGCGCACGACGAAGGCCACCGGCTTGTGGCCCTTCAGCTCGTCCGGCACCGGAAGAACCGCGGCCTGGTCGATCCCGGGATGACGCTCCAGCATCTTCTCGACCTCGCCGGGATAGATGTTCTCGCCGCCGCACACGAACATGTCGTCGACCCGGCCGACGAAATAGTGAAAGCCATTGGCGTCGCGGCGGAACACGTCGCTGGTGCGATAGTAACCGTCGGGCGTCATCACCTCGGCCGTCTTGGCGGGCAGCTTGTGATAGTGCGTCATCAGGGCGCCGCATTTCATCTGGAGTTCGCCTTCGTCTGTGACCTCGTGGCCGTCGCGCACGAGGCGCAGCTGCACGGCAGGGCTCGGATAGCCAGTGGAGATGTCGGGCGTCGGCAGGCCGCCCGGATGCGGGCCGAACACGACGGGGCCCGCTTCCGTGGTGCCGTAGCCGTTGCCGATGAGCGCCTTGGGGAACGCCGCGCGGGTCTGGTCGACCAGTGACTGGGTGATCGGCGCCGAGCCCATGCGCACGGCCTCGACGGCGGAAAGGTCGGTGCTGGCCAGCAACTCCTTCTCGCGCAGCAGCATGGCGATCATGGTCGGCACGGAGGTGAGGAAGGCCACACGATGCTTGGCGGCGGCGGCAATGTAGCCCTTGGTCGTGAACTGCGGCAGCAACACGACGGTGTCACCATGGCTGAAGGTGGTCTGACACATCGCCAGCCCGTTCATGTGATAGAGCGGTGCGGCGACCAGCGCGCGCTGGCCTTCGGGCACGGGCCGGCGCGGCCGCTGGCTGATCGCCCAGAGGTGCGAGTAGTGCGACAGCACCACGCCCTTGGGCCGGCCGGTCGAGCCGGACGTATAAAGGAACATCGCCGACTCTTCGGGCTCCATCGCCAGCGGCGTGAAGGGCCCCTCGTCGAGCAGCGCCGTGAAGTCCTTGTCGAAGGATCTTTGGCACCGTGTCCGGCGCCAGCGGCAGGCGCGCGTCGTCGCCGATCACCAGCTTGGCGTCACAGTCGCCCATGATATAGGCCACGGTTTCGGCCGGCAGTTTCCAGTTCACCGGCACGGAGACCAGGCCCGCCTGCATGGTGCCGAGGAAGGTGAGCAGGAACTCGGCGCGATTGGCCGACAGGATCGCGACCCGGTCGCCACGCTGAAGCCCGCGCTTCAGCAGGCCACGTGCGATCGCGCCGGTAAGACGCACTACGTCGCCGTAGGTGTAACGCCGCTCGGTGCCGTCACCGCCCTCGTCGATCAGCGCCAGCGCGTCCGGCGGCACGGCACGCGACAGCGCATCGCCCTGGTTGTCGTATTTGAGACCGCGCATGCCTATTCGATGAACTCCAGCACGGCGTTGATCGCCTGTTTGGCGGGGACGATCACGCGATCGGCCTTCTTGACCACGCCCTCGATCTTGCCCGCCTGCAGCGCCGCGCCCGCCTTGGCGAGCGAGATGGTGCGAAGCGTGAGGCCTGCCATGTAGGCGGGACGGCCCTCGGCATCGGGCGCTGCGTCGCCGAACTCGGCCTTCAGCGTGGCCTCGGTGACGATGTCGTAACGCGCGTTTCCGACCGTGAGCGACTTGCCGCCCTTGATGTCGTGGATCGACTCGGTTCCGAACATGTCGGCATAGAGCTTCGAGGCCTTCGCCGGATCGGGCTCGACGACGATCGCGCGTGCGACAGCGACCGAACCGTTGGCATGATGGCGCCACTCGTCGCGCCACACCAGGTCGCGCGTGAAGTGATGGCAGAAATAGACGCGGCCATAGGGCATGTGGCCGGGCTTCATGCGGATCGTGCGGAAGCGCGCATCGCCTTCACCGCCGGTGTACTTCACGGGCCGTGTGAATTCGACCGGCGCGTCGAACGGCGCGCCGACCTTCTGCAGCTCGGCGTAGGTCACGGCCGAATCCTCGGAGCCGAACACCAGCCCATTGAGGCCAAACGCATAATTCAGGATGTCGAGACGACCGGACGTTGCGTTCTTGGGCACGGCGATCAACTCGAGATAGTCGGTGCCGAACATCGCCAGGTGATTCATCGATCCCAGCGAATGATAGCCGCGCTCGGTCAAGGTGAAGCCGAGGCGACGATAGACGTCGGCGGCATGGTCCATATCGTCGCGCGCGTTGATGACGACGTGGTCGAGGGTGGCCAAAGGTAATGTCATGCAATGCTCCTCTGCGGAGAATGTACGTCCAAACAGAGCGCCGCCAGCAAGATTCTCTTCTTCTGGCTCACATTTTGCTGCGACGCTGCGATCCGGGCGCTAGGCTTCGCCACCGTACCGATTTGGGGAACACGACATGACCGCGAAATTCCGGCCCACGCGCCGCGCCACGATGGCCGGCCTTTCCGCACTGGCGCTGGGCGGTGGCCGTGCCTCCGCGCAGACGCCCGCTCCGAAGAAGGGCGGCACGCTGACCTTCCTGCAGAACAGCGAGCCCAACACGCTGATGTCGGGCACGACCACGGCCACGTCGGCGCTGACCAACAGCGGCAAGGTCGCCGAGGGGCTGCTCGAATACGATTACGACATCAAGCCACGGGCGGCGCTCGCCACCGAATGGTCGATCAGCCCCGACGGCAAGACCTATACGTTCAAGCTCCGGCCCAACGTGAAGTTCCACGACGGCAAGCCGTTCACCTCGGCCGACGTTGCCTATTCAATCCAGATGCTGAAGGCCGTGCATCCGCGCGGCCGCAACACCTTCGCCAACGTGACCGAAGTGAAGACGCCCGATCCGCTGACGGCGGTCATCGAGCTCAGCAAGCCCGCGCCGTTCCTGATCAAGGCGCTGGCGGCGGCGGAGTCGCCGATGGTGCCCAAGCACATCTACGACGGCACCGACCCGGTCACCAATCCCAACGGCAACGCGCCGATCGGCACCGGCCCCTACAAGTTCAAGCAATGGGTGCGCGGCAGCCACGTCATCTTCGAGCGCAATCCCGACTATTGGCAGCCCGACCTGCCGCGCATCGACCAGATGGTCTGCAAGTTCGTGCCCGATCCCGGCGCGCGCTCGGTCGCGTTCGAGAACGGTTCGGGCGACATCGGCTATCGCACGCCGGTGGCGCTGGCCGATCTCGATCGCCTGAAGAAGCTGCCGCATCTCGTGTTCGAGACCGACGGCACCAGCTACTCGTACAATGTGTCGCTGCTGCAGTTCAATCTCGACAGCCAGTACTTCAAGAACCTCAAGGTGCGGCAGGCGATCGCGCACTGCGTCGATCGCGCCGCGCTCCTCAAGGTCGTCATGTACGGCTACGGCGTCGTCTGCTCCACGCCGATCGCGCCCGGCCTCAAGGAGTTCCACGATCCGTCGCCCAGCCCTTACGGGCTCGACTTCAAGAAGGCCGAGCAGCTGCTCGACGAGGCGGGCTTCAAGCGCGGGGCGGACAAGATCCGCTTCAAGTTCCCGATGGATTACAATCCGCTCGGTGACGAGGGCCGCAAGGTCTGCGAGTTCATGCGCGCTACCCTGAGTCGCGTCGGCATCACCGTCGAGGTGCGCTCGCAGGATTTGCCTGCCTTCGCCAAGCGCATCTACACCGACCGCGATTTCGACTGCACCTACAACGGTCATTCCAACCTGTTCGATCCGACGGTCGGCGTGCAGCGCGTCTACTGGTCGAAGAACTTCAAGAAGGGCGTGCCTTTCTCGAACGGCTCGAACTACAACAATCCGAAGGTCGATGCGCTGCTCGAGGGCGCGTCGGTCGAGAACGATCCGGTGAAACGCAAGCAGATGTTCATCGACTTTCAGAAGATCATCATGGAAGAAGTGCCGGACATCAGCCTGTTTTCGCCGCTCTATCTCACGATCAAGAACAAGCGTGTGCACGACGATTCCATGACCGCCGACGGCGTGGAATCCAACATGGCGCAAGTCTGGCTGGATTCGTGACGACATGAGGATGGGCCGCCGCATCGCGACGACATTGAAGCGCGCGGCGATCCATGCCGGGCCGACGGTGCTGGGCATCGTCGTGCTCGACTTCTTCTTCCTGCAGCTCATGCCGGGCGACGCCGCCGACGTGATGGCGACCGAGGCGGGCTCCGCCAGCGAGGAGACGATGGCGGCGCTGCGCCACCAGTTCGGCCTCGACCAGCCGGTGCTGACGCAGCTCATGAACTTCCTCAATCACCTCGCTCATCTCGATCTCGGCTTCTCGCCGCGCTTCAACACTTCCGTCCTGGACCTGATCCTGGAGCGTCTGCCCGGCACCTTGCTGCTGATGGTGACGGCGCTGGGCTTCGCTTTGCTAATCGGCATCGTGCTGGGCTCGGTGATGGCGGCCTGGGCGGGCAAATGGCCCGACCGGTTGCTGTCGATCGTGGTGCTGCTGCTTTATTCGATGCCGGGCTTCTGGGTCGGGCTGATGGCGATCGTCCTCTTCTCGGTGAAGCTCAACTGGCTGCCCAACGACGGCAGCGAGACGATCGGCGCACATTTGACGGGCTTTTCCTTCATCGCCGACCGTCTCTCCCATCTCGTGCTGCCGGCGCTGGCGCTCGCCTCGTTCTTCGTCGCGGTCTATGCGCGGCTGGTGCGCACCTCGATGCTCGAGGTCCAGCGCCAGGATTTCATGCGCACCGCGCACGCCAAGGGCCTGAACCCGTTCCTCGTCCAACTCCGCCATGCTTTGCGCAACGCGCTGATCCCGGTGACCACGGTGGCCGGCATGCATCTCGGCAATCTTCTGGGCGGCGCGGTCGTGGTCGAGACCTTGTTCGGCTGGCCCGGCATGGGGCGGCTGGCGCTCGAGGCCGTGCTGGCGCGCGACTTCTCGGTGCTGCTGGGCGTGCTGCTGTTGTCGTCTCTGCTGGTGATCGTGGCCAACGTGGCGATCGATCTGCTGCATGCCTGGCTCGATCCCCGGATCGGTGAAGCGTGACCGTCGAAGCCGAGATCGTCGATACCGGCAGTCGCGCCGCGCCCAAGAAGGGCCGCCGCCTGCGCGCCTTCCTGCGCAACCCGACCTTCGTGGCGGGTGTGGCGATCCTGGGCTTCTTCGTCTTTATCGCACTCTTCGCCGATGTGCTGTTCTCAGACGATCCGATGGCAATGATGAGCTCGCCGCTGGTCTGGCCGGGCGAGGACATGCAGTTCCCTCTGGGCACAGACCAGCTCGGCCGCGACGTGCTGTCGATGCTGGCCCATGGCGCGCGTGCCTCACTGCTGGTCGGCATCTCCTCGGCCGCGATCGGGCTCGCCATCGGCATGGTGGTGGGCGCCGCCGCCGGCTTCTTCGGCGGCTGGGTTGATACAGTGTCGATGCGGCTGGTCGAGCTGTTCCAGACCACGCCCACGTTCCTGCTGGTGATCGTGATCGTGTCGATCAGCGCCCCCTCGATCACCACCATCGTCGTGGCGATCGGCATTTCATCGTGGCCCACCGTGGCGCGGCTGGTGCGTGCGCAGTTCCGCTCGTTGCGTGAGTCCGACTTCGTAATGGCCGCGCGCAGCCTGGGCTACTCGCGCCTGCGCATCATCGTTCAGGAGATTTTGCCGAACGCCCTTCCGCCGGTGATCGTCGCGGCTTCGGTGATGATCGCCAACGCTATCCTGACCGAAGCGGGTCTGTCGTTCCTCAACATGCGCGATCCCAACATCGTGAGCTGGGGCGGCATGATCGGTGATGGTCGCGAGCAGCTGCGCAACGCCTGGTTCCTGACGGCGCTGCCGGGCGCTGCCATTGCCATGGCCGTGCTGTCGCTCAATCTCGTGGGCGACGGCTTGAACGAGATCCTCAATCCGCGGAATGAGCCATGAGCTTGCTCGCGGTCGAGAAGCTTTCCGTCGGCTTCCCGGGCCATACCGCCGTGCACGAGTCGAGCTTCTCCCTTGATGCAGGCGAGACCCTGGCACTGGTGGGCGAGTCGGGCTGCGGCAAGTCTGTCACGGCCTTCTCGGTGATGCGTCTCCTGCCACCCAATGCGCAGGTGAAGTCGGGGCGCATCCTGTTCGACGGTCTCGATCTCCTCACCAAGACGCCGGCCGAGATGCGCGACATCCGCGGCAAGCAGATTTCGCTGATCCAGCAGGAACCGATGACCTCGCTCAACCCGGTCCTGTCGATCGGCCTGCAGATCACGGAAGTGATCCGCCGGCATGAGAAGGTGTCGCGCAAACAGGCGCGGGCGCGGGCGATCGAGCTGCTCGACCTGGTCAGCATCCCCGACGCGCATCGCAGGATCGACGACTATCCGCATAATCTCTCGGGCGGCATGCGCCAGCGGGTGATGATCGCCATGGCGGTCGCCTGCGGGCCGAAGCTGCTGATCGCCGACGAACCCACGACCGCGCTCGACGTGACCACGCAGGCGCAAGTGCTCGACCTGCTCGACGACCTGCGCCATCGGCTGAAGATGGCGGTGCTGCTGATCACCCACGATCTCGGCGTCGTGGCGCAATGGGCCGACCGCATCGCCGTCATGTACGCCGGCCGCATCGTCGAGAAGGCCGATATCAAGCCGTTCTTCGCCCAGCCGCTGCATCCCTATTCGCGCGGGCTTTTAGGCGCGCGCGTCGATGTAGATACCGAGGAACACTATCTCTCCGACCGGCTCACCGAGATCCCGGGCAGCGTCGGTTCGGCGGCGGGCGAGGCGGGCTGCCCCTTCGCACCGCGCTGCCCCATCGTCGTGCCGGCCTGCCGTCTCGCGCCGCCGCCGCTGATCGTGCAAGGCGAACGCGCTGTGGCGTGCCCGAGGGTTTCGGCGTGAGAGGCATTGTGCGTCACCCCCTCTCCCTGCCTCTGAATTCATATTCCTCTCCCCCGATAGGGGGAGAGGCTAGGAGAGGGGGTTGCGCACGATGACCGCGCTCCTCTCCGTACGTGACCTGCACACGCGTTATGCCGTCGGCAAGCAGGTGCTGCGCGCGGTCGATGGCGTGTCGTTCGAGGTCGCGCGCGGCGAGACCGTGGGGCTGGTGGGTGAGTCGGGCTGCGGCAAGAGCACGCTCGGCAAGACCGTGCTGCGCCTCGTGCCGTCGGCCGAGGGCACGGTCGTCCTCGACGGCGCCGACATCACGCATCTCGGCGACAGCGCGATGGCGCCGCACCGGCGCAAGGTCCAGATGATCTTCCAGGATCCGTTCGGCTCGCTCAATCCGCGCCAGACGATCCGCACCGTGCTCGACACCGCGCTCAAGGTCCATCGGCTGGGCGACAAGGCCGAACGCGCCCGCCAGATGCAGGAGATCGTGACCCGGGTCGGTCTGCCGGCCGACGCGTTGGACCGTTATCCGCACGAATTCTCCGGCGGCCAGCGCCAGAGGATCGGCATTGCCCGCGCGCTGATCCTGCGGCCGGCCTTGATTGTCTGCGACGAGCCGGTGTCGGCGCTCGACGTGTCGATCCAGGCGCAGATCCTGAACCTGCTGGTCGACCTCAAGCGCGACCTCGGCCTCAGTTACCTGTTCATTTCCCACGACCTGTCGGTGGTCCGATACTTCGCCGACAAGGTGCTGGTGATGTATCTCGGCCGCATCGTGGAAAGTGCCGGCCATGCCACCTTGTGGCGCGACCCGCGGCACCCGTACACCAAGGCTCTGTTGGCGGCGGTGCCGTCGACCGATCCGACGCACCGGCGCGCCGCGCCGCCGATCAAGGGCGAGCTGTCGACGGATATAGTGTCGGGGTGCCGTTTCAGTTCACGTTGTCCGGCCGCGACCGATCGCTGCCGGACGGAGGAGCCGCTACTGCGGCCAGTTGGAGAGAGTCATCATGCCGCCTGCCACTACGCCTAATTCCTCTGGGCCTGATTCCATTCGTCTTGCCGTCGACATCGGCGGCACCTTCACCGACGTGGTGCTGGAGACGCCCAACGCGCGCTTCTCGACCAAGGTGCTGACGACCAAGACGGCGCCGGAAGAGGGCGTGCTCGACGGCATCCTGAAGGCGCTGAAGCTCGGCAAGATCGAGCCGAAGGAAGTTGGCCTGATCGTGCACGGCACGACCCTGGCCACCAACGCCATCATCGAGCGCAAGGGCGCACTCACGGCGCTGGTCACGACCCAGGGCTTCCGCGACTCGATCGAGATCGCGCAGGAGAACCGCTTCGAGCAGTACGACATCTTCATCGAGAAGCCCGAGCCGCTGGTGCCGCGCACCTTGCGCTTCACGATCCCCGAAAGGGTCGATGCCAAGGGCGGCGTGCGTCTCGCGCTCGACGAGAAGGCAGTCGAAGCGCTGGCCGAGACCTTGAAGGTGAAGAAGGTCGAAGCCGTCGCCATCGGTTACCTGCACAGCTACGCCAATCCCGCGCACGAGAAGCGCACGGCAGAGATCCTGGCCGCGAAGCTGCCGGGCGTGCGCCTGTCGGTGTCGAGCGAGATCTGCCCCGAGGTGCGTGAGTACGAGCGTTTCTCGACGACTGTCGCCAACGCTTATGTCCAGCCGCTGATGGGCCAATATCTCGAGAACCTGAAGAAGCGCATCGCGGTGTCGGGCTTCGATTGCCCGATCCTGCTGATGACCTCGGGCGGCGGCCTCACGACGCTGGAAACCGCGGCGCGCTTCCCGATCCGCCTCGTCGAGTCGGGCCCGGCCGGCGGCGTGATCCTGTCGACCCATATCGCCGAGAACATGGGCATCGACCGCATATTGTCGTTCGACATGGGCGGCACCACCGCCAAGATCTGCATCATCGACGACGGCAAGCCGATGGCCTCGCGCAGCTTCGAGGTCGACCGCCGCTACCGCTTCATGAAGGGCTCGGGCCTGCCGGTGCGCATTCCCGTGATCGAGATGGTCGAGATCGGCGCGGGCGGCGGATCGCTCGCTAGTGTCGACGCGATGAAGCGCATCAATGTCGGCCCCGAGAGCGCGGGGTCCGATCCCGGCCCCGCCTGCTACTCGCGCGGCGGCAGCCATCCCGCCGTCACCGACGCCAACGTCGTGTTGGGCCGCATCGATCCCGACCGCTTCGCCGGCGGCTCGATCATGCTCGACGCCAAGCTGTCGGGCGCGGCGCTCGATACGCATGTCGGCAGCAAGCTCGAACTCGACACCACCATGGCGGCGTTCGGCGTCTCCGAGGTCGTCGAAGAGAACATGGCCAACGCGGCCCGCGTCCACGCCGTCGAGCGCGGCGCGGAGCTCGAAGGCCGCACCCTCATCGCCTTCGGTGGCGGCGCGCCGCTTCATGCCGCGCGTCTCGCCGAAAAGCTCGGCATCACCGACGTGCTGATCCCGGCCGGCGCCGGTGTCGGCTCTGCCGTGGGCTTCCTGCGCGCCCCGATCGCCTTCGAGGTCGTGCGCTCGAAGTTCGTGCGGCTCTCGGCTTTCGATCCGGCCGAGGTCAACGCCATGTTCGCCGCGATGGCAAAGGAGGCGACCGACGTGGTGAAGCTCGGCGCCCCCGCCGGCGCACCGATCAAGATCAGCTGCAGCGCCGACATGCGCTATGCGGGCCAGGGCCACGAGATCCTGGTCGATCTTCCCGACGGCCCGTTCACCAAGGCGACCGTCGCCGAGCTGCAGAAGCGCTTCGACGCGGGCTATCGCGCTTTGTTCAGCCGCGTGATCCCGGCCCTCGACATCGAAGTCGTGGGCTGGATCCTGCGCGCCGAGACGCCGGCGCCCGGCCGCGCCGCCGACCTGCCGAAGACGGCCGCAGCCGCGGGCGACAAGCCGGCGCCCGTCGGCACGCGCAACCTGTTCGATCCGATGGAACGCGATTTTCGGTCGGTGCCGGTCTATGCTCGCGCGGCACTGAAGCCCGGCAACACGATCCAGGGTCCCGCTGTCATCGCCGAGGACGAGACCACCACCATCATCACGTCCGGATTCACCG
Source organism: Enhydrobacter aerosaccus (assembly GCA_903832005.1). Taxonomy (GTDB): domain Bacteria; phylum Pseudomonadota; class Alphaproteobacteria; order Reyranellales; family Reyranellaceae; genus Reyranella; species Reyranella aerosaccus_B. The sequence goes on from CAIKZO010000044.1 coordinate 29,224, forward strand.
CCGCGCTCGACTCCTCGGGCGCCATTCGTCTCACGGCCAAGAAGGCCGCGCTTCAGGAGGCCGCACAATGAGCACAGCCAATACTAGCGCCAAGAGGGCAAACCATCCGCTGAGCCGCATCGAATACCAGGTGATGTGGAACCGCCTGATCTCCGTGGTCGAAGAGCAGGCGCAAACGCTCGTGCGCACGGCCTTCGGCACGGCGACCCGCGAGGCGGGCGATCTTTCCGCCGGTGTCTACGACACCAAGGGCCGCATGCTGGCCCAGGCCGTGACCGGCACGCCGGGCCATGTGAACTCGATGGCGGCGTCCGTGGGCTACGTGCTCGACAAGGTGCCGCTCGCCAAGATGAGCGACGGCGATGCCTATATCGTCAACGATCCGTGGCAGGGCACCGGCCATCTGAACGACATCGTGATCGTGACGCCGACGTTCCGTCGCGGCACGGCGGTCGGCCTGTTCGCCTGCACGCTCCACGTCGTCGACATCGGCGGCCGCGGCATCATCGGCGAGGCCAAGCAGGTCTACGAGGAAGGCATCTATATCCCGATCACCAAGATCGTTGACAAGGGTGAGATGAACGACTGGCTGATCGACATCATCAAGGCCAACGTGCGCGAGCCCATCCAGGTGATCGGCGACATCTATTCCGAGATCGCGTCCAACGAAGTGGGCGGCAAGCGCCTGGTCGCGATGATGGACGAGTTCGGCCTCGAGCATCTCGACGATCTCGCCAAGCACGTGCTCGACCATTCGCGCGAGGCCAGCCTCGAGGCGATCAACAAGCTCAAGCACGGCACCTACACCAACTCGATGACGGTCGACGGCATCAACGGCGTGCCGATGGAGTTGAAGGCCAAGCTCACCATCGGACCGACCGGCATCGACGTCGACTTCGCCGGCTCGGCGGGCGTCGTGCAGTACGGTATCAACGTCCCGCTCTGCTACACCGAGGCCTACACGAGCTTCGGCGTGAAGTGCATCGTGGCGCCGCATGTGCCCAACAACTGGGCCTCGCTGGCGACGATCCGCGTCACCGCGCCCGAAGGCTGCATCCTGAACGCCAAGCATCCGCTTGCTGTCGCCGGCCGCTCGATCATCGGGCAGATGCTGCCCGACGTCGTATTCGGCTGCCTGCAGCAGGCGATCCCCGACGGCGTGCCGGCCGAGGGCACCTCGTGCCTCTGGAACATCCGCCTGATGGGCGGCATCGGCCGCGTCGAAGGCGACGCCGCGAAGCTTGTGAAGGCGACGGCCTATGCGGTGACCGGTTTCCACTCCGGCGGCACCGGCGCACGCCCCAAGCTCGACGGTCTCAGCGCGACGGCCTTCCCGTCAGGCGTGCGCAACGTCCCGGTCGAGATCACCGAGACGATCGCGCCCGTGCTGTTCTGGCACAAGGAGTACCGCCAGGATTCCGGCGGTGCCGGCGAGTTCCGCGGCGGCCTGGGCCAGGTGGTGGAAATCGAGACCGCGGAGGAAATGCCTTTCACGATCTCCTCGTCCTACGACCGCGTCTACTTCCCGCCGCGCGGCCGCCTCGGCGGCCTGAGCGGCGCGACCGGCAAGATCGAGGCCGTGCATTCGGGCAAGCAACTCCCGCCCAAGGCCTCGTCGAGCATCCCGGTCGGCGAGCGCTTGCGCGTCTCGATGCCGGGCGGCGGTGGCTACGGCGACCCGCACAAGCGCCCGTCCGCGAAGGTGGCCGACGATGTCGAGCGCGGGCTGGTCTCGCTCCAATCGGCACGCGAGCACTATGGCGTGGCGATCAAGGCCGACGGCTCCGTCGACGAGGGGGAGACGGCGCGGCTTAGGACAAAGGTGGCGGCGGAGTGAGCGCCCTCGGCGCTCATCCCGAGCCTTTGCGAGGGATCTCTCCGATCTGCTAGCCGCAGTGCTTTTGGGCGTGTTCTGATTTCGGCAACACGACCCACGCGTATTCGTTCTATCGCTTCCGGCTCCCGGTGCGCTTGATGCTGCAGAAATTGCGCACGGGCCCCAATGCCGACTTCGGCCTCAGATCCTTCAGCATCCGTCATCGAAGCGCGGGTCGTCAGTAAGCGGTTCGGAACGCTTACCGTCTTGTCCGGCGTCTCGTTGAGCGTAAAAGAAGGCGAGATCGTCTCCCTCATCGGGCCGTCGGGCTCGGGAAAGACGACCCTGCTGCGCTGCATGGCGCTTCTCGAGCCGGTCAGCGGTGGCGAGATCGCCCTTGAAGGGCTCACGGTTGCCCGTCCGAATGCCGATCGCGCGTTGCGGAAAGCGGCGCTTAAAAGCCGGCGCGAGATCGGGATGGTGTTCCAGCAGTTCAATCTCTGGCCGCATCTCACGGTGCTGCAGAATATCGTGGAAGCGCCGATCTACGTGAAACGGATGGACCGCGCCTCCGCGACGGCGCTGGCCGTCGAGCTCCTGAAAAAAGTCGGCCTCGAAGAAAAGAAGGACGAGTATCCGGGCCGTCTCTCGGGCGGGCAGCAGCAGCGCGTCGCGATCGCCCGCACACTCGCGATGTCGCCTCGCGTCCTGCTCTTCGACGAACCGACATCTGCTCTCGATCCGGAACTGCGTCACGAGGTGCTGGCGGTAATGCAGCAACTGGCAAGCGAAGGTCAGACGATGGTCGTGGTCACGCACGAGATGGGATTTGCCCGGCGGGTCGGGTCCCGCGTGGTGTTCCTCGATGGCGGACAGATCGTCGAAGACTCCGATTCCAAGGCTTTCTTTGACGCACCGCGAACAACACGCGCTCGCACTTTTATCGAAAGGATGATGTGACCATGATGTCTCGATTTGCCCGCCTCCTGGCCGCTGCCTGTGCCGTTACCGTCGGCGCGACACTGCCCGCCGCCGCCCAGCAACGGGAATCCAAGCTCGTCACCGTCACCAAATCGGGCAAGCTCCGCGTCTGCCAGGTGCCGACGTATTACGGCATCTCGTTCCGGAACCCGAAGACCAACGAGCTTGAAGGTATCGACGTCGACCTGTCGAAGGAGCTGGCGAAGGAACTCGGCGCCAAGCTCGAAATCGTCGAGACGGGCTGGGTTACCTTCATTGCAGATCTGCAGGCCAACAAGTGCGACATCGGCATGTTCGCCGTGGGCGCAACTCTCAAGCGCGCGCAAGCCGTGGAATTCTCCGATCCGTATCTCCAGTCCGGCGTCTACGCGATCGTCAAGAAGGACAGCAAGTACCAGAACTGGGGCGAGATCGACCAGGCGGGCAATCGGATCGCCGTGACGATGGGCGCCTTCATGGAGCCCTACATGAGGGCAAATACCAAGAAGGCTGACATCAACGCCCTGGCGCCGCCTGCCAACGGCCTGAGCGAGGTCGGCGCGGGTCGCGCTGACATCTACGTCACCGACTATCCCGCAGGGATGCGGATCATCAAGGAATTCGACTGGGCCCGGCTGGTTGCGCCGACGGAGCCGCTGGGCATCACGCCGTACTCCTATGTGGTGGCGCCGGGCGACCAGATCTGGCTGAACTACATCAATCTCTTCGTGCGCACGATAAAGCTCGACGGTCGTCTCAAGGCCTACGCGGCAAAACATGAGCTCGGACCCATCGTCGCTCCATGAGCTACCAATTCAGATGGGACATCGTTGTCAGCAACTTCCCGTTCCTGCTCGCAGGACTGTGGGAGACATTGCTGATCTCGGCGGTGACCCTGATCCTGGCCATGCTGGGCGGCCTGCTGATCGTCAGCCTGGACATGTCGCAGTCGCGGCCGGTGCGGGCCATCAGCATCGGCTTTGGCGAGATCGTCCGGAATACGCCGATCCTGGTCCAGCTTCTCTGGATCTACTACGTCCTGCCGATGGCTTTCGATGTCCAGATATCGGCATTCGTGGGGGCAATCGTCGGCCTGTCCGTCTATGCGTCGGCTTTCATCGGCGAGGTCTATCGGGCGGGAATCCAGGGAGTGCCCAAAGGGCATCGCGAGGCGGCGGCGGTTCTTGGCATGTCGAAGCTGCACACGTTCGGGCGGATCGTCCTGCCGCAGGCCTTTCGCGCGAGCCTGCCACCTCTGGCGTCGAACTTCGTGCAGCTGATCAAGTATTCATCGTTGGCGTCCGTGCTGTCGGTGCCCGAGATCACAAGAAAGGGCATCGAGCTCGCCTCGTCGACATTCAGGCCGCTCGAGATCTTCACATTCATCGCGGTTGTCTATTTCTGCATCTGTTGGCCGCTTTCGCTGTCCATCAGGTGGTTCGAAGGAAGAAGCCTGCAGCGCAGGTAGAGGTGTCTATCAAGTCCGAAGAAAAGATGAGGGAATGACAATGGCGTACACTGTCGAAACCAAGAACCTGACAGAACACAACAATCCGATGTCGCATGCCACGATCATCGGGCCTTGGGTTTACACCCTGGGAACCGGCGGCATCGACTATAAGGCGAGGAAGATCGTCTCGGCGGACATCGTCGAGCAGACCGAACAGTCGATGCGCAATCTGACGGCCATTCTGGAAGCGTGCGGTGCGACGCTCAAGGATGTCGTGAAGGCAAACGTTTATCTGGTCGACATTGCCGACTATGATCGGGTGAACGCCGTCTACATGCGGCACATGGGTGGGCATCGGCCCGCGCGTTGCTGCATCGGTGTGGCCTCGCTGCCGTCGGACGAAAAGATGAAGATCGAAATGGTGGCTTATGTACCCAGTCGTGCCTAGGCGGCGCTCGGTTTGATAGATCCTGCTCTCCGGTACTTTCTCGAAGTCGCGGAGTGCGGATCTATTCGCTTGGCCGCGGATCGCCTTCAGATCGCGCCCAGCGCGATCAGCCGACAGATCAAGTTGCTCGAGCATCAGCTGGGCGCCGACCTGCTGACTCGGAACCGGCTCGGCATTGCGCTCACCGAGCAGGGGAGGCTGGTGGTTGCCTTTGCTCAGGGCACTCGCAAGGAAGTCGAGCACCTGAAGGCTGCGATCGACGATCTGAGCGAATTAAGGCGGGGCGTCGTGAGACTGGCGGTCGTCGAAGCCACGGTCGATCGGATACTGCCGGTGTGCGTCTCGCGGCTGAGGCAGAAATACCCAAATATCGAAATCAGCGTCGCCATGCTGGGAACCCACCAGGTGGCGGAGGCGGTGCTCCGACAAGATGCCGACATCGGCGTGGCGCTCGACCCGCCGCTCCGGAGCGAGCTGCTGCTCCGGATGCGCTGGCCCCAGCCGTTGCGCGCGGTAGCGCGACCCGATCATCCACTCTGGCAAGCCAAGGAGATGACGCTTGCGACGGTCCTGGAACAGCCCCACGTCCTCCCCGATCGCAGCTTCGGCATCCGGACACTCATCGAACGATCGGCGACGAAGCGGCATTTGAAGACCCGTCCTTTTCTCGAAGCCAATTCGCTGGGCGCATTGAAGACGATTGCCCAGGCATCGGACGCGGTGACGATCCTTCCGCCGGAATGCATCCTCCGCGAAGAAGCGGCGGGTCAGCTTTCGACCTTGAATATCGACGACCCGATCCTTTCGCGGGCGGCGATCGACGTCATTACCCTGCGGGCGCCGGCGCTCAGCAAGGCTGCGACGACACTCCTTGCCTACCTTCGACGGGCGATCGCCGACCATCGCCTGTGATGGGAGGTGTGATGTTCGAAAAGTCAGAACACCGCTCATCAGCCTTAGCCATTACCTAGCGCCGACCGATCACCCAAAGTCCCGCCCCAAGTCGTGAATTGGAGGGAACGGTGAAAGTGGCGACGGCGCGGTTCGATATCATTCGTTCTCCCTACGACAATGTCCCGGTGGGACAGATGCCGCTCTCCGACGAGACGGCCATCGAGATGGCCATTCAGGCGGCCCAGAAGGCATTTCAGGTCATGCGGAAGCTGCCGCGCTTCGTTCGCGCGGACATCCTGGCGCGGGCGGCGGCGATCATCGAGACGCGGTTCGACGAGTTTGCCGGGCTCATTGCCTCCGAGGCCGGCAAGCCGCTGTACGACGCTCGGGGCGAGGTGGGACGGTCGATCTTCAATTTGACGAACGCCGCAGCAGAAGCGCGGCGCTATAGCGGTCACGAAATTCCGCTGGATATGGACGCGCGGGTTTTCGCCTACCAGACGACGCAACGCTCCGGACGCCCCATGGATCTGGCGAACGTCAGCCTGGAAGAGCTGTCGGTCCTGCGCCAGCGCGTGGGTATTGCACGCCGGTTTCCGATCGGGCCGATCCTCGCGATCGCTCCCTTCAATTTTCCGCTCAACCTGGTCCTGCACAAGGTGGCGCCCGCTCTCGCCGTCGGCAACAGCGTCGTGCTGAAGCCGGCGCCACAGACACCGCTTACCTCTTTGCTGCTCGCCGAGGTTTTGACCGAAGCCGGCCTTCCGGAGGGCGCGCTCTCGGTCGTGCACTGCCCCGTTCTGCTGGCGGAGAAGATGGTCAAGGACGACCGCTTCGCCATGGTGACATTCACCGGCTCGGCCAGCGTCGGATGGCATATCAAGGCCATTGCCGGCCGCAAGAAGGTATCTCTCGAGCTCGGTGGCAATGCGGCGGTTATTGTCTGTGCCGACGCAGATCTCGATCTCGCCGCTGAGCGGTGCGTGCGCGGTGGCGTCGTGTATGGCGGCCAGTACTGTATCGGCGTCCAGCGCATTCTCGTCGAGCAGCCGGTCTACCAGGCGTTCCTCGACCGGCTGGTGACGCGCGTGGCTGCCTGCAAGGTGGGTGATCCGCTCGTGGAAGGGACGGATGTCGGGCCGGTCATCAACAAGTCATCGGCGGACCGAATCGAAGCGTGGATCACGGAAGCCCGGCGCGAGGGCGCGGAAGTCAGGGTCGGCGGCAATCGCGAGGGTGCGGTCATAGATCCCACGGTGCTCGTCGGCACCCGCGCCGGCATGAAAGTCGAGGACGAGGAGATCTTCGGTCCAGTGCTCACCGTCAACAAATTCGATACGTTCGAGCAAGCGGTCTGTCGCGCCAACGCGTCGCGATACGGATTGCAGGGCGGTCTCTTCACGCGTGACCTGAAGAGGGCCTTCGGTGCAATCGAGGATTGGGACGTTGGCGGCCTGATGGTCAACGACGTGCCCATCTTCCGACTCGACAACATGCCGTTTGGCGGCTGGAAGGAGTCCGGGCTCGGGCGCGAGGGCACGACGTACGCGATGGACGAGATGACGGACATCAAGCACCTCGTCATCAACTACGCATGAAGCCGCTCCAGAAGAGCGCATGGGGCGGCAGGTTCCCCTATAACGAGATCATCTCGCTGCTGGACGTCAATCGGCCGTTCAATCTGGCCGAAAGCACGTCGCAGGACCTGACGGTCGGCGAGCTCATGGAGTTGGCTGGGCTGGAGAGCATTCGCGACCTCAAGCTCGGCTACGGCGCGTCCGCCGGCTCGGCCGTGCTTCGGGAGGCTATCGCGGCGAACGTCGGGGTTTCGCCGGAGCAGGTGATCTCGACGCAAGGCACGGCGCTCGGGCTTTTCCTGCTCGCCTTCGAGCTCTGCCGGGACGGTGATGAGGCGGTTCTCGCGACACCTTGCTTTCCACCGAGCCGCGACAGCCTGCTCGGGCTGGGCGTCAAGGTTCGCGAGGTCAAGTTATCGTTCGAAAGCAACTATCGGATGGACCTCGACCAGCTCGCTGCAAAGCTGTCGGGGAAAACGAGGCTCGTCAGCATCGCTTCGCCGCAGAACCCGAGCGGTGTCCAAACGTCGCGCACCGACATCGAGGCAATGCTCGCCTTGATCGAGAGACGATCACCGCAAGCCATGTTGTTCATCGACGAGACTTATCGAGAGGCCTCTTACGGGCGTGATGTACCTGCGAACAGCTTGGCGGGCCTCGATTCGCGCATCGTGACCGGCTCCTCCATCTCGAAGGCGCTGGGAGCGCCGGGCCTGCGCACGGGTTGGCTCACGGTTTCAGATGCCGACCTTCGCGCTCGTCTCACCGTCGCCAAGATGAACACGGTACTGTCGGGCTCTGTGCTGGACGAGACGCTCGCCGCCGCTCTACTCCGAAACAAGGAGAGCGTTCTGGCGCCGCGCCGCCAGTTGCTTGCCGGCGCTCTTGAGGAACTGACGACCTGGTGCCATGGCGAACGTCGTCACGTCGACTGGGTCCGACCAGATGCGGGCGCCTTGTGTTGCCTGCGCTTGCGATCCGATACGTTCGATGAGGGCGCCGTCGCGCGCTTCTGGAGCGCACTGCCGGGCCATGATCTGCAATTGGCATCCGGTCAGTGGTTCGGCGAAAGCAATCGCGTCTTTCGTCTCGGCTTCGGCTATCTGCCGGCCGCTCGTCTCTCTCCTGCCTTGGCAGCCTTGTCGCTCGTACTCGAAACCGTGGAGAAGCAATCGTGACCGATGAAAAAGTCGTCTTCGCGTACATTGAAGAGCCACCGTTTGCCGCAACGATCGACGGCCAGCCCTCCGGGTCGGACATCGATGTCGCGCGGGCAATCCTGAGCCGGATGGAAATCCAGGACGTCGAAGTGCGTAAGGTCGAATTCCCGGATATGCTTCCTGGTGTGGCGGCGGGCCGCTGGACGATGAATACGGCCCTGTTCGTCACGCCCGAGCGGGCACAGACGGTGACCTTCTCCAATCCCATCTGGGCCCTGGTCGACGGCATGATCGTCCGTGCCGGCAATCCAAAGCGCATCGCCAGTTACCGGTCGCTCGTGACGTCCGATGCCCGGCTGGGTCTCGTGAAAGCAACGGTGCAGGTCGATGCGGCAGAGGCGGCCGGGGTGCCGGCGAACCGGATCGTCGAATTCAATGCTCAAGAGGAAGCCATCGAGGCGATCAAGCGCGGGCACGTGGACGCCTACGCAAACACAGCCCTTGGGCAACGTGGCCTGCTCGCCTCGTTGAAGGATCCCGAGCTGGTGCTGGCGGAGCCGTTCGAGCCGCCGCAGGAGAATGGCCGTGCGAAGGCGGGTTTCGGTGCCTTCTCGTTCAACAAGGCAAACGTCGCCTTCATCGACCGGTTCAACGCCGAACTGGCGAAGTTCCTGGGCTCGGTCAAGCATCGCGCGCTGCTTGCCCGGTACGGATTTGGGCAGGATGAGATCACGGCGGCACTGACAGTAAAGAGCGAGGATTTGGTTCGCTGACTTCCCGCCTTCTCACTCCGCTTCGTCGACCTTGAATCGCGGCGCGGCGCCCCAATCTTCGTAAGCGCGTCGGGGACCCGGACCCGAGATCCAGCTGGATCGAAGCGCGGGGGCCTCGGGAGACGCTGCACGGTGGGGCAGATCAAGAGGGGCGCAGGGGTGAGATTCTGAGACTCGGCGGCCAAAAGCCTTACGTCGTTGGTATCGGATCGGTCTCACAGTGGTGAGACGCCAAGAGACTGGCACGCCTCTCAGGCCAGTTGGCGCAATTAGCGCTACCCCGCTACCCCTCCCGTTTCCAGATTTCCCGCTATTTTAACGGGCGGGCGATTTGAAGCCGCGAGCCTTCCGCCGGTCCTTCGCGGCGGAGTGAGCGCGCTTTAGATCGAGAAAAGCCACCGCCGGGCGGAGTGTATGTCCCGGAAGACTTGCGCCGCTGGTCCGCTCCGCACGAGAGCGGCGAAGGCATGGGCTGCTTCGCCACGCTTCGGATCGGCGACGATGGCCACCGGTCCGAGGGGGTCGCTGCTGTTGGCCGTCCGGAGGACCTGGGCGTAGGCAGCGAGTTCCTTTTCGCTGAAGGCCGGAACGCAGTGCGTGACATCGAGCAGCTTTCTGTAGTGTTGGACGCGCGCGTCCCTGATCTGCTGACTGAACGACGCAAGGTCTGCCACCGTCAGATTTTCGCTGGCGATTCCGGTGACCATTCGTTCCAGAGCATGGATCGTCACGGTGATTGGCATGAAAGAGTGCCCCGTCGATTTTACGGCCGACCACCCGGCGCTTCGAACCCGTGCGCCTTTAGCCGTTCTTTCGCGGCGGGGCCGGCAAGGAATGCGATGAACGTCTTCGCGGCGTCCGTGGCCTTGGCCGTTGTGGGTATGCTCGCCGTGAGCAGCGTCACCTTCTGCAACTCAGCCGGCAGTGGCCCCAGCACCTCGACGCCGTCAGCCATTACGATCTCGGTGATCTGACCGAATTGGAGTTCGGTCTCGCCGGTGACCAGCGGCTGAAACACGAGCTCGGGATGTTCGCCGTCCGAATTATCCAGTTTGGTTCTTGATTGAAGTTCCTGGGTAAGGCCAAGCTTCGCGATGACGCTGGCGGCATGGGCGCCGGAGGTCGAGCCGGTTGCCGGGTCGCGATAGCCGATCGCCTTGGCCGCGAGCAGCGTGCGCTTGAACGCGTCGACCGTCGTGATGTCCGGCTTGGGCGCGCCCTTCTTGATGGCGAGGCCGATGGTGATCGCGGCGATCGGCACGCCGCTGCCGGGAACGATCTTGCCTTGCGCGGTCAGCGCATCGGTTTCCGTGGCGCCCACGATCATCACGTCGGCAGCATCGCCGCCTGCCAGGCGTTTGGTCAGCGCGCCGCCCGGACCGTAGATCACCGTCACCTTATTGCCGGATGACTTCTCGTAGGCCGGCAGCAACTCCGTCAGCACGCCCTTCGCGGCACCGGACGCCAGCACTTTGAGATCAGCTGCCTGTGCCGTGCTCCAGGAGCAGGTGGACATCGCCAGGAGAAAAGCAGTTGCTGTGAGTCGCCCGAAATTCATGAAGTCCTCCCACGCTTATGAGCCGCTGTAAGGCAACAGTAAGCTGCTGCAAACTATAGTCGACGCATCGCCCCAACAGCGTGTGATTTGCAGAGCGTATGCAAGCCGCGCTGCTTGTTGTTCTGGCGATCTCGTATGGTGGTTCAGTCCCTTGACGATCGTCCTGACAGGTCCGGAGAGCCACCCTTCCTCCTCGAATTTCTGCGCCGCCTTCGTACGGACGTGGAAGACTCTTCGCTACCGTATCGGCGAGCTTCGCACCTTTCGTCGCTTCGAGCGTCGACTGACATTCACGCCGACCGAAGGGCAGGGGATCCGCGTGATCCTGTACGGCATTCCGTACGGTGACTGGAACGCGATGCTTGCGGATGCCGATCTCTGGCAGAGTCTGAAGCGCGTGAGCGAAGTGCGGCGGGTACCGGCCTTCGGATTCCTGGTGCCGCGCGGCGATGATCGCACCATCGTGATTCCGATGAAGGCCGAGCATGCGGCGTCGGTGCCGGCGGGCAGTCACGGGCTCCTGCCGGACAAGCGTGCGCTCGAGGCGCTGGGCGACAAGCAGCAATTCGGCGCCTATGTGGCGCGCAATGGTCTCGCCGCCCATTGCCCTGCGACCTATTCCAGCGCCGACGAAGCGTCGTTCCCCTGTGTGGTGAAGCGGCTCGACCTGTCGGGCAGCGTCGGTGTCGAGGTCGCCAACTCGCGCGCCGAACTCGAGACGATTCTGCGGTCGAAAATTTTCGCGGGCCGGCCGTATTTCCTGCAGGCCGCGGTGGCGAGTCCGGTCGAGTATGCGTCCTTCTGCATCTGCGATGGCGGACGCCTGCTGTGGCAGTGGACCTTCGCCTCGACCATGACCGGGCCGCTGGTCATCAAGAGTGAAGAGACCGACAAGAACCTCCAGACCGTCGGCATGCCGGCAGGCGTGCAGGAGCAGATCGAGCAGGTGCTCGCGCCGATCGCCTATCGCGGTCCCTGCGTCGTGAACTACAAGCTCGACGCCCAGGGCAGGGCGCGGATCTTCGAGATCAATCCGCGCTTCGGTGGATCGCTGTTGCAGCGGCCCCAGGTCGCGCTTCTCCGTGAAGCGCTGGGCCATCTTCTCGACGCGGCGCGCTAATTCGCTAGCGCTTGAAGACGCCGGTCAGCGTCACCTTTTCAATCGTATTGAAATGCAGGTTGAAGCCGACGACGGCGGCGGAGGTGTCGGCATTCACCGGCAATGAGTCCTGCTTCACGGCGAACAGCGTGAACTGATAGCGGTGCGGGCCATGGCCTTCGGGCGGGCAGGGGCCGCCGTACCCGGGCTTGCCGAAATCTGTGCGCGTCTGCAGCGCGCCCGCGGGCAGGAGCCCCGAAGCAGGATTGCCGGCGTCGAGCTTCAGCTCGGTGACGCTGGCGGGAATGTTCACCACCACCCAGTGCCAGAAGCCGCTACCGGTGGGGGCGTCGGGATCGAAGCAGTGGACGGCGAAGCTCTTGGTGCCGGCGGGCACGCCCGACCAGGACAGCTGCGGCGACTTGTTGCCGCCGCCGCAACCGAAGCCGTAGTCTGCCGACAGGATATGATCCATGCCCAAGGTCGCGCCTTCCTTGAAGCTGGCGCTGGTAAGGGTGAGTGCCATCCATTCCTCCTGCAATGATTTGCGTGGAGGATAGTCCAGACGGCGTTTCCTGTCCTAGTCCCGCGAATCCCGCTGATTCGCCGCAACGGCTGCCGGTATCGACGAGGTCTGCGTCGAGTGCAGCATCCAAGCATTCAGCGCGAGCACCGTCGCTTCAGTGAAGGCAAAGCCCAGCACCAGCCACAGAACAAGCCCCACCAATCCTCTGCTCATGATCCCCATCGTTCACTCCACGCCGAAGGGTGCGAATTCCCGGTCGATGTTGGGATAGAGCGCGCGTGCCTCCTGCTGGTCGGCGCGACCGGCCGTGCTGTCGCCCAGACGCACGCGGGCGATGCCGCGGCCGTAGAGCGCCAGCGGGCGGTTGTCCGCCAGCTTGAGCGCGGCGTTGTAGTCGTCGATTGCTGCAGCATTATCCCCATACTTCAGGTCTACGAAGGCACGGGTCTCGCGGATGTCAGGACGCGCCGGAAGGAGCTGGACGGCATGTGTGCAGTCGTTCTGCACGACTTTCTGCTCCTGGCCGGCCAGCGCCGCAGACAGACAGCGATTTGCATAGGCCATGCCGAGATCGGGCGCCGCGTCGATCGCCGCGGTGTAATCGGCGATCGCGGCCTTGTAGTCGCGGCGCACGAAGTTCGCGTAGCCACGGTCGTAGAGCGCGATCGGGTTGCCCGGCTTCACCTTCAGCGCATGGTTGATGTCGACGAGAGCGGAGACGCCGTCGCCGCTTTCCGAATAAAGCGCGCCGCGATTGACCAGCGCATCGACATTGTCGGGATCGATCGACAGCGCCTTTGCATAGTCCTGCAGCGCCTTGTCGGTCAGGCGCTGGCGGCTGTAGGCAGAGGCGCGATGGGTATAGGCGGCGGGATTGCGCGGAGCCAGCATGACCGCGCGATCGAGGTCAGCGAGAGCGGGCACATACTTGCCCAACTCGGCATAGGCATCGCCGCGCAGGATCAGTACGTCGACATTGTCGGGCGCCAGCTTCAGTGCCGAGTCGAAGTCGGCGATCGCGAGATTGTACTGGCTATGATAGCGCGCCAGCAGAAGACCGCGGTCGGCGAGGGCCACGAGGTTCCACGGGTTGAGCTTGATCGCACTGTCGTAATCCTGCAGCGCGTCGTTGATGTTTCCCAGCGCGTGATAGGCAGTCGCACGGCGATACACGAACTCGGGGTACGGTTGCGTCTTGTCGATGACCGATGTGTAGAGGCGCACGGCAGCCTCGTCATCGGCGCGCGCCTTCGCCTCGGAGCCGTCGTCGCGATAGGCCGCGGCGCGCACGAGATGCGCGGCACCCTCTTCGCCGGGCGCCGGGTTCGCATGATCGATATAGGTCGTGCAGCGCGCGATCAGCAGCGCCGGGTCGATGACGGGATGATCGAGCGCCTGCAGACAGGCATCGGCAGCGGAAGGTGTGGCGGCGGCTGCGACCTGAAGATCCTGCGCGCTGGCGGAATAAGAAGTAATCATGGCAAGCGCGCAAATGCCGACGCCTGCAATTGTCTTCGTACCCCCGTACATCTGTCTCTCCATTATTGTTGTGATGGAGGAAAAACGACGCTCGGCGCCAATAGTTTCATCTTTAGATATGCAATAAGGTGCGGGAACAGCTTTATAGGTATCGAGTGAACCAACTCAGAATTCCGGCCGTATATATGCGCGGCGGCACCAGCAAGGGTGTCTTCTTCCTCGCCGCCGATCTTCCGACAGAGCAGGCCGAATTGGAGCGCATCTTGTTGCGCGTCATCGGCAGTCCCGATCGCTATGGCAAGCAGACCGACGGCATGGGCGCGGCCACGTCGAGTACATCCAAGATTGTCATTCTATCGAAGTCCGATCGCGACGATTGCGACGTGAATTATCTGTTCGGTCAGGTCGCGATCGACGCGCCGGTGATCGACTGGTCGGGCAACTGCGGCAACCTCACCACGGCGGTCGGTCCGTTCGCGATCAGCCACGGCCTGGTCGCGGCGCCGAAGGACGGCGAGGCGACCGTCCGCATCTGGCAGGCCAACATCAAGAAGAAGATCGTGAGCCGCGTGCCGATGAAGGATGGCGAAGTCATCGAGATGGGCGACTTCGAACTCGACGGCGTGGCCTTCCCGGCGGCCGAAGTGAAGATCGAGTTCCTCGATCCTGCCGCCGACGAAGGCGACGGCGACAGTGCCGAAGGCGGCATGTTCCCGACCGGCAACAGGATCGACACGCTGGATGTGCCCGGTGTCGGAGCGGTCGAGGCGACACTGATCAACGCCGGCAATCCCACGATCTTCGTCGATGCGGCGCGACTCGGTCTGAAGGGCACGGAACTGCAGGGTGACATCAACGGCAATGCCAAGCTCCTGGCGCTCGCCGAAGCGGTGCGCTCGCACGGCGCCGTCGCCATGGGGTTGGTGAAGACCGCGCAGGAAGCGACCGAAAATCGGCCGCACACGCCCAAGCTCTCGTTCGTGGCGACGCCTGCGTCCTACACGGCATCCGACGGCAAGAAGATCGAGGCGGGTGGGATCGATCTACTGGCGCGCATCTTCTCGATGGGCGTGCTGCATCATGCGATGACCGGCACCGGCGCGGTGGCGATCGCCGCGGCCGCCGCGATCCCAGGCACGGTTGTGAGCCGGATCGCGCCCGTGGGCGCCGATGGCCGCGTGAAGTTCGGCCATCCCTCGGGCGTGCTCAATGTCGGCGCCGAAGCGCGCGAGAAGAACGGCCAGTGGGCCGTCTCCAAGGTGATGATGAGCCGCTCGGCCCGCCGCCTGATGGAAGGCTGGGTGCGGGTGCCCGCCGCCTAGTACTCCGACGTCTTGTTGGGATCGCCGAGCGACGGCCAGACGCGGCTGTAGAGGAACATCAGCGCTTCGCCCGCCGCCATCTGGTCGAAGGTCGCCGGATGCTCGGCGTCGACGCAGGTCGACAGCGGCTTGATCACCGTGTCGTAGTCGGGATTGGCGAACACACCCACCGAATAGCGCTCGCGGCCGTAGTGGTTGACCACGCGGTGCAAGGTCGAGGCGAAGCGGTTGTTGGTCCACATCCGCATCGAATCGCCGATGTTGACCACGAAAGCGTTCTCGACCGGCGGCACGATCAGCCACTCGCCCGATTTGCTCTTGATCTCGAGGCCGCCGCAGTCGTCCTGCTGCAGCATGGTGAAGCCGCCAGCGTCCTGGTGGGCGCGGCTGTCGCCGCCCTCGAGCGCGGCCTGCTGGTCTTGCGGCAGGTAGTGCAGCATGCGGACCTGGATCAGCGGCTTCTTGTAGAACTGCGCGAAGTAATCCGCCGGCAGCTTGAGGCCGCGCGCGAACACCGAGGCGAGCAGCGCCGTGAACTCGGTCATCGTCGTGTGATAATCGAGGACGGACTCCTTGAAGCCCGGCAGGTTCTCCGGCCACTGGTTGTGGCCATGCAGCGGCTTGCCGGCCAGCACGTCGGGATCGTCGGACGGCAGCTCGACCGAGATCTGGAAGGCTTCGTTCATGTGCGGCTTGCGCGCCTTCATGCGCGCGGGATCGAGATGCGGCTGGAAGCCTTCGATCGCCTTGCCGCGATACGCATGCTTCTTGCCGGGCTCGTCCATCGGCAGGTAGCCGCGGAACAGGTTCGAGTTGCCCATGTAGGCTTTCATCTTCGCTTCGAGCGGCAGGGCGAAGAAGCGTTGCGACTGATGGAAGATCTCGCGGATCTTCGCCGGCGGCACCGGATGGTTGACGATCGTCAGGAAGCCGATGTCGCGGCAGGCGTCATGCACTTCCTTGGCGATGCGATCCTTGGCCGTGTCGTTGGTGCCGGCGAGCGGTGCAAAGTCGATGACCGGCAGCTCGTTGGCATTGGCCCAGCGGCCGAGCTTTGGGGCCGCGAGAGGAGGTGCGGAGGCGGAGGTCGCAGCAGTCTGAACGTCAGACATCTCGATATCCTTTCCGGTTAACCAGCAAGAGCGTCGGCCATGTCCGCGCGCGCCTGTGTCGCGTTCTTGGCATACCACGCGATGCCGCCCGGCAACATCTTGTTGTAGTTCTCGGGCGCGCCGGGATTGACCTTGTTCCATTCCGCATCGAGCAGCTTGGTCGCCTCGGGATTGCTCGGCCCGTAGCCGTTGGTCTTGAGCAGTTCGGCCTGGCCTGCCGGATCGAGCGAGACGTTGATGAAGTCGGAGATCGAGCGGCCGCCGGTCGCGCCCTTCGGCACCATCCAGCAGGCGCCCCACGAGATGCCCTGGTTCCAGGTCCAGTCGCACAGGCCCTTGGTGTCCTGCTTCAGCGGCCAGGCGCGCGTGTTGAGCAGCAGGCCGACATGAGCCTCACCGGTGCGAAAGGCGTTCTGGCCATCGGCGATCACGTTGTAGAAAAATGCGTGCTCCTTGATCTTCTTGAGCATCTCGAGGGCGCGCTTGGTGTCCAGGATAGATCTTGTCCATCGGCACGCCGTCGGCCATCAGCGCGGCCTCGAACTGGCCGTCGGGCTCGTTGCGGAAGGCCCGCTTGCCGGGGAACTTCTTCACGTCCCAGACATCCTTCCAGTTCTCCGGCACCATGCCGCCCCACTTTTTCGTGTTGTAGGTCAGCACGTTGGCATAGATGTAATTGCCGATGCCCCATTCGACGACGTGCTCGGGACGCACCTTGCTCTTGTCCACGATCGAATAGTCGATCGGCTCCAGCAGGCCCTGCGGTCCGATCTCGAGCGCGGTGTGCAGGTTGCGGTCCATCACGTCCCACGTGACCTTCTTGCTCTCGACCATCAGCTTGATGCGTGCGGTCGACGGGCCGGTGCCGTCGATCACTACTTTGCGGTCGGGAAATTTCTTGAGATAGGGATCGACCCACGAGGCCTTCATGCCTTTGATCGCGTCGCCGCCCCAGTTGACCAGCACCAGCTCCTTGGCGTCGGCGACGGCGGGCGTCAGCTTTGCCGCGACCGGCGTGATGCCCAGGATGGCGCACATCGAGAGGAACGTGCGGCGGCGATAGACCTTGCCTTCCGTGCGCTCAACGAACTGTTCGATGTCGTCCAGGTGATCTCGGAAGTCGGACATTTATCTCTCCCTAGGATGCGCGCCGTGCCCGCAGCGACAGTTCCGCGGTCAATACAAGCAATGTGAACAGGATCATCGCCGTGGCCACCACGGCAATGACAGGATCGAGATTGTCGTTGATCCCATCCCACATGCGGCGCGGCAAGGTGAACAGCGCGCGACCGCCGATGAACAGGACCACGATCAACTCGTCCCAGGAATGGATGAAAGCAAAAATCGCACCTGACAGGACACCGGGCAGGATGTTGGGCACGATCACATAGCGGAGCGTTTGCCGTACGGAAGCGCCCAACCCGCGCGCCGCCTGCTCGAGCCGCGGATCGAGATTCGACAGCGACGCCGAGACGGTCAGCACGACGAAGGGCAGTCCGGTCACCGCATGGGCCAGCATCACGCCCAGCATCGTGCCCACCAGGTCGAGCTCGACATAGAGGCGGTAGATGCCCAGCGCGTAGACAATCGTCGGCACGGCCATGGGCAGGATCATCAGCCCGCGGATTTTCTCCGACAGGCCCGACGACAGACGCCAGCAGCCGATGGCGCAGAGCGTGCCGGCGACGACCGAGAGGACGGTCGAGACGACCGCGATCCAGAGACTCTGGCCGATCGAGTCGACCCAGTCCTGGCTCGACAGGAAAGTGCGCCAGTGCTGCAGCGACCAGTGCTCTTCCGGCAATGAGAGGTAGCGTGTGTCGGTGAACGACACGGGGATCACGGCGAAGGCCGGCAGCACGAGGAAGCTCAGCACCAGCCAGGCGAAGGCCAGCACGATGCCGGAGGGCTGCAGGGTCTTCATGCGCTGAACAGCCGCTTCACGTCGATCACGCGCGACAGCGCCCACAAGGTGCCCAGCACCGCGATCATCAGTGCCGCGGCCAGCATGGTGCCCAACCCCCAGCGCATGGTCTCGTTGATCTGGAACGCGGTGTACTGCGCCACCATCATCACCTTGCCGCCGCCCAGGATTGCGGGCGTGACGTAGAAGCCCAGCGACAGGATGAAGACCAGCGAGGCCGCCCCGATCAGGCCCGGACGTGTGAGCGGCAGGAACACCATGCGGAAGGCCTGGAAGCGGCTGGCGCCCAGCGAGCGCGCGGCGGAGACCAGCCCCACATCGATGCCGCGCATATTCGCGTAGAGCGTCAGGATCGCGTAGGGCAGCATCACATGCACCATGGCGATCAGCACGCCGGTCTCGTTACGCGAGAGGGCGATCGGCTCGTCGACGAGGCCAAGCCCCATAAGGCCGGCATTGATCGGTCCTTGTGGTCCCAGGATGGTGAGCCAGGCAAACGACCGCACGAGCACCGAAATCCAGAACGGCAGCAGCACGCAGAACAGCATCAGCCGCTGGCGTTGCGACGTTGCCGCGCGCATCGCGTAGGCCACCGCATAGCCCAGCACCAGTGCGAGGCCCGTCGTGATCGCGGCGATCCGCACCGTCGTCAGCAGCGTCTTGTGTATGGCCGCGCTGGTGAACAGCAGCGCATAGTTGCCGAGGCCGGGCTTGGGATCGGTCACGCTGGTCAGCAGCACCTGGCCCAGCGGCACGAAATAGAACAGCACCAGCATCACGATCGCCGGCGCCACGATCAGCCAGTAGACCCGGTTGACGCTGCTAGCTTGCGAGAGCACGGCAATCTCCCGCGTGCCAGCCGATGGTGAGCACGGCGCCAGGATCGAGAGTCTCCTGCCCGGCGCCGTTCGCCAGCTTCACGACGATGTCCTCGCGCCCGAACGCGCCCAGCCGCAGGCGAAGCTGATCGCCCAGGAACGAGACTTCGAGCAGCGTGGCCTGCACCTTATTGGCACAGGCGGCCGCTGCGGCGCCCAGCACCATCTTCTCCGGCCGCACGGCGACGTTGACCGCGGTGCCCGCGGCACAGGCACCGACAGCGGTGGCGATCACCGTTGTGCCGTCGGCGAGGGTGACGCTGCATTCACTACCGCTCAGCCGCGCGATCGTGCCGGGCAGCGTGTTGCTCTCACCCAGGAACTGCGCGACGAACAGCGACTCGGGCGCCTCATAGAGCAAGCGCGGCGGCGCCACCTGGCGGAGCTGCCCGGTGCTGAAAACCGCGACCCTATCGGACATTGTCATCGCCTCGATCTGGTCGTGCGTCACATAGACCATGGTGACGCCCAGCCGCGCATGCAGGTGCTTCAGCTCGTACTGCATCTGCTCGCGCAGCTGCCGGTCGAGCGCGCCCAGCGGCTCGTCGAGCAGCACCAGGCGCGGCTCGAACACCAGCGCGCGCGCCACGGCGACGCGTTGCTGCTGTCCGCCCGAAAGCTGCTGCGGCCGGCGGTCGGCGAGGCCATCGAGCCGCACCATGGAGAGCGCACGCGCGACCTTGGCCGCGATTTCGGCCCGCGGTGTGCGGCGTACGGTCAACGGAAAGGCGATGTTCTCGCCGACCGTCATGTTGGGGAACAGCGCATAGTTCTGAAACACCATGCCGATGCCGCGCTTCTCGACCGGCACACGCGTCACATCCGCGCCGCCGACGAAGATGCGGCCCTCGGTGGGCTGCTCGAAGCCCGCCAGCATGGTGAGCGTCGTGGTCTTGCCCGAGCCCGACGGGCCCAGCAAGGTCAGGAATTCGCCCGTCTCGACGTCGAGGTTGAGCGCACGCACGGCATCGGCCTTGCCGTCGTAGCTCTTGCGTACATTGATGAACCGGACCAGCGGTTCCGGAGTGCCGTTGCTCATGCGTCGAGAATGGGGAGGACCTTTCGCTCCTGTCGAGCGAATTCCGTGCCAGAGGCCAAATTGAACTAGTCGCGTGGCAAGGGATGGGCTGGATAAAAATCTGCCACGAACAACAGGCCGCGAATCTGCTCTTTGGTCAGACGTGATTCCTCCGGTGTCGGCTCCCAGTCCGGATTTTCCGCGAATTTATATTCACTGTCTCGGTACTTCCGGTCCAAGCTCAGCATGATTTCGTGAATGTCTTCGGGCAGACGAGCCACGGAATCTATGACGTAGTTATAGATTTCTCCCCACGCTTTATGCTCCGATGTTCCCGTGCGCCTGTCGAATTCGATTAGATCCTGAGTGGTGACGGCGCGTGCAAGGATCGTTGTTTCCGTCACGCGGATCGTAAGGCAGATGCGAACTGGGCCAGCCGCATCTTTCGCACGAAAAATATCGCTAACCGCGATCTTCGCCAGGATTGCCATGCGATTTGACATGTCATGCCGACGGCAACGGATTTGCCTTGTAGAAATAATAAGAGAATTCGAATGCTCTACTCTGATCATCTGTCAAAGCGAGGTCGCCGGAAGGACGTTTCCAAGTGGGATCCTTTGCCCGGCGAATTTTCCCCTCGCGATATTTTTGATCGAGGCCGAGGAAAACATCATGAATATCGCGAGGAAGCTCGGCGACCGACGTAATAACAAAATTGAAGGGTGGCGTTGCTACTCCGCTCTCTCGATCGAATTCGATGATTTCTTGGACTGTAACGCTGCGAGTGACAATCGTCGTCTCGGTAACGGACGTGACCAAGCAAATCCGCGTCGGTCCTTCGTCGTCCTCGGCATTGAACAAGTCGCCTTCGCCAAGTTGCCGAATTGCGCGGGCGCGAGTGAGCATCCCTCATTTTATCGACTAGGATCTCCATGGCAAACAACCCAAAATTGTATCATGTCATTTGGGATCTAACTCGTAAGGCCGCAAACGCATATTCTGTTGACCGCCGGGCAAGTTCTCGATTTTCAGGATTTTGACTGCGCAGTTGCGGCACAGGATGGTGTCATCGATCTTTAGGAGCCAGTCGTGCCCCAGCTACCACCCTGACTACAGGTACCTTCACATCGCAGATCGCCTGCCGCTGCGATATCGACATCGGTGTCATCGCGGCCAAGGAGCGTGGGTGCAGGCTTCCATTCCGAGTTGGAGGAAGAAGAGGTCGGGGTGGACGTGTGCCAGCCCCATTCGAGGATGTTCTTTGTCATGCCCCGCATTTTAAACGCAGTGGCGAAAACCCTGACTTATGGTCGTTATATCGATTAAAGCGCTGGCCGGCCGTTGCTTTAGCTACTCCGGCTTGATCCCCTTCTCGCGGATGATCTTGCCCCAGCGGTCGGATTCGCTCTTCACGAAGGCGGCAAACTCGGGTTGCGGGTTGCCGACGGGGACGGCGCCGAGGTCGCCCATCTGCTTCTTCATCGCGTCGCTCTGCAGCACCGTGGCCAGCAAATCGTGCAGCTTGCCGACGATCTCGGGCGGCGTGTTCTTCGGCAGGTAAATGCCGTTCCAGCCGACCATCTCGTAGCCCGGCACGCCCGCTTCCTGCATCGTCGGCAGCTCGCCGACCAG
The DNA here is from genome assembly GCA_903832005.1 of Enhydrobacter aerosaccus. Taxonomy (GTDB): domain Bacteria; phylum Pseudomonadota; class Alphaproteobacteria; order Reyranellales; family Reyranellaceae; genus Reyranella; species Reyranella aerosaccus_B. The sequence continues at coordinate 50,850 of CAIKZO010000044.1, forward strand.
CGGCAGGCGCTGGGCGCTGGTGACGGCCAGCGCGCGCAACTTGTTGTCGCGCACGAAGGGCAGCGTGCCCGGCACATTCTCGATCATGAAGGAGATCTCGCCCGACACGAGCGCGGCCAGCGCTGGCGAGCCGCCCTTGTAGGGCACGTGCACGGCGTCGAAGCCCGCCATCGACTTCATCAGCTCGACCGCGAGGAACGGCGTGGCGCCGATGCCGCCCGAGCCGTAGTTGAGCGTGCCCTTCTTCTCCCGGGCGTAGGCGATGAACTCCTTTACCGACGTCACCGGCAGCGACGGGTTCACCACCAGCATGAGCGGCGCGGAATTGACTTGCGTGACCGGCAGCAGGTCGACCAGCGGATCGAAGGTCATATGCGCGAACAGGTACGGCGCCACGAGGGCCGCCGTGTTGCCCATCAGCATCGTGTAGCCGTCGGGCGTCGCCTTGGCGACGATGTCGGCGCCGACGTTGCCGCCCGCGCCCGGCCGGTTGTCGACGACGATCTGCTGGCCCGCCGCTTCGGCGAGATGCTGGCCGGTGACGCGCGCCATGATGTCGAGGATGCCGGCGCCCGCCGCGAACGGCACGACGAAGCGGATCGGGCGCGTCGGGTAGGTGTCCGCGGCGGCGCGGCCGGCGATCAGCGTGGCGGCGGAGGCGAGGAGGAGGCGGCGACGGTTCAAGAAACTCTCCGGTTCTGGCTTGCGACAAGCACGAATCGAGCCGGGACGACAGCCCTCCATCTCAAGCCGGTCAACGCTATATCGCATGTAACGACCATAAGTCGCGACTTTTGCGAACGGGTGTAGTTAGGGGAGCATGTCTCTCACCGTTGTCATCCTGAGCGAAGCGAAGGATCTGACCCATGTTTCAGGGCCAGTCGCTGGATTTGTTGCGAGGTCCTTCGCTGCGCTCAGGACGACAGGAGTGCGCGCACATTTATATGACGGTTTTCAGCAGCCGTATAAAAACCGTGAAAACCGCGAAAACCGTCGCCTGTCGTCACGTGCTCTCGTTCGACAGCACGTCGCCGAACAGCGCCCACTTGGCGCCGTCGAACTTGGCCAGGCGCACCGACTGGATGGGATAGAAGTCGGTCGGGCTGGTGTTGATGGTGATGCCGGGCAGCAGCAGCGGCACCTGCAGGTGCTTCATGCTGGCGGCCTGCTTCATCAGGTTGGCGCGCGTCAGCTCGTCGCCGCACTGCGTCAGCACATGGCGCATCGTGGCCGACACGGCATAGGCGTAGACGTTGCCCGAATCGTCGGGGTTGGCGTCGGGCTGGTACTTCTTCATCCAGGCCAGCCATTCCTTGAAATCGGCGTCGCCCGCCCACTGCGGGTCGGTCGCGTCCTTGAGGTACGCCGCCGTCATCACGCCGGTGCTGGCGTCGAAGCCCGCGGGCTTCAGCACGGCGGCAACCGAAGCCGAGACGTTGGCGAGATACTGCACCGGCTTCCACTGCAGGTCGGCCACCTTGCGGATCGCTTGTGCTGCGGCCTTGGGCGCGCCGTCGTTGAAGAAGACGTTGGCGCCCGAGTTCTTGATCTGGATGATCTGCGAATCGACGGTCGGATCGGTCACCTCGTAGCTCACCTTCGCGGTGACGAGGTGCTGGTTCTCCTTGCCCAGCCCGTCGAGGAAGCCGCCGGAGTAATCCTTACCGCTATCGTCGTTCTGGTAGAGGATGCCGACACGCATGTCCTTGAGATTGTCCTTGAACAGCGAGAGCGCGTGCTTGGCGTAGATCGCGCCTTCGGTGTGGTAGTCGGGCTGCCAGCCCATCGTCCACGGGAACTCCTTGGGCATGCCCCACTTCGAAGCGCCGGTCGCGACGAAGAGCTGCGGCACCTTCTTCTGGTTGAGGTACTTCTGCACCACCGTATTGGTGGGCGTGCCGAGCAGCTGGTAGATCGCGAAGACCTGGTCGTCCTCGACCAGCTTGCGCACCATCTCGACGGTCTTGGGCGGTTGGAAGCCGTCGTCGTAGGTGATGAAGTTCACCTTGCGGCCGTTCACGCCGCCGGTGTCGTTCACCATGTTCCAGTAGGCGGTGATCGCCTTGCCGATCGTGCCGTAGGCCGACAGCGGCCCCGAGTAGGGGTTGGTGTGGCCGAGCTTGATTTCCTTGTCGGTGGCGCCCGCGTCGTACTTCTTCTGGGCGTAACCAATGCGCGGAGCGGACAACAGGCCCGTGAGGGCGAACGCAGCACTACCAGCCGCAAAAGCGCGGCGATTGATCTTGACCATGATGTTTCCTCCAACGACGACTTTTTATTAGAGCAGGTGACCGGCTCTTTCGGCTTTCGTACGCAGGTAATTCTCGTTGTGCCCGTTCGCGGGGAAGGAGTGCGCGACCCTCTCGGCGACTTCGATGCCGTGGCGCGTCAGCCCGCTGATCTTCTCCGGATTGTTGGTCATCAGCCGCACGCGCTTGATGCCCATGCGTTGCAGCATCGTGGCTGCCGGCGCGTAGATCCGCTCGTCGGCGTCGAAGCCCAATTGCTCGTTGGCGTCGATCGTGTCGAAGCCGTCGTCCTGCAATTCGTAGGCGCGCAGCTTATTCACCAGGCCGATGCCGCGGCCTTCCTGCGCGAGATACAGCAGCACGCCCGATCCCTGCTTGGCGATCTCGGCGATGGCGCTGCGCAGCTGGATGCCGCAATCGCAGCGCAGCGAACCCAGCAGGTCGCCGGTGAAACATTCGGAGTGGAGGCGGATCAGCACCGGCTCGACCGGATTGATCTCGCCCACGACGATGGCGAGATGCTCCTTGCCGCCGTCGCTCGGACGCCAGGCGAGGATGCGCGTGTTCTCCGCGCCCTCGAGCGGGACCCTCGCCTGCGCCACCTGCTGCAGGTTGCGCGCGGCGGTCTCCTCGTAGTCGAGCACGTCGGTCGCATCGACGTAGATCAAATCCTGGTCGCGCGCCCAGTCGTGACGCTTGTTGCCGGGATCGGCGCTGAGAGGTCCCAGCACCACCGCGGGCAGCAGGCGGGCCAGCTTGGCCAATTCGATCGCGGTTCGGGCGATCACGGGTGCGTGACTGGCGACAGGGCGCGACAAATGGCGCAACGCCACATGGCGGCCCGCACCCTCTGCCTCGTGCGGCCGCAGGATGATGTCGACCGGCACGCCCTCGGGCAGGTCGAGCGTGATCGGCATGTTCGTCTGGCCCATGCCGCCGGCGATATGGGGTGGGATTTCCATGCCGATCGCCTCGGCGCGACGCCGTGTGGTGACCAGAACAGGGGCCTCCTGGGCCAGCCCCTGCAGGCGTTGCAGGGCGTGCGCGTTGCAGGATTCCGCGGCGATCACCAGCCCGCCGGAACCGTCATTTCCACGCAACACGACGATTCCCCCGCGCCGCAGCTCCGCCAAGGCGCGCTCGACGGCCGCCAAGGATGTCGGCGATACGACAGTAGGGTTATTTACAGGACCCGGACCCATGCTTTCTTCTTAGCATGGCGGGGCTTAAAGTAGATACCCATGGACACCTCAGTCACGACCGCCGCCGCAGTGAACAACCGCGGAAAGAAAATCCTCCTGGTCGACGACGATCAGGCGTTGCGGACCGTCCTGGCCGAGCAGCTCGACCTCTATGACGGCTTCACGACCATCCAGGTCGGTACCGCCGCCGAGGGTCTCGAGAAGGCCAAGCTCGCCCACTACGACGCCGTGCTGCTCGACATCGGCCTGCCCGACATGGACGGCCGCGAGCTGTGCAAGCTGATGCGCCGCCAGGGCGTGCGCGCGCCGGTCATCATGCTGACGGCGGCCGACAGCGACGCCGACACGATCCTCGGCCTCGAGTCCGGCGCCAACGACTATGTCACCAAGCCGTTCCGCATCAACGTGCTGCTCGCCCGCCTGCGCGCCCACCTGCGCCAGCACGAGCGCAGCGAGGACGCGGTCATGGCGATCGGCCCCTACGAGTTCCATCCCGCCGCCAAGGTGCTGATGGAGAAGGGCGGCAAGAAGAAGGTGCGGCTCACCGACAAGGAAGCCTCGATCCTGAAGTACCTGTTCCGTGCCGGCGACCGGCCGGTGGCGCGCGACGTGCTGCTGAACGAGGTGTGGGGCTACAACGCTGGCGTCACCACGCACACGCTCGAGACCCACATCTATCGCCTGCGCCAGAAAATCGAGAAGGATCCCGCGGCCTCCACGATCCTGATCACCGATCGCGGCGGCTATCGTCTGCAGCCTTAGAGAGTGGGACTCTGCCCGTCGTCCTGAGCGTAGCGAAGGACCTCACGCCAATCCCACACTCGGCATTAGATCGCGAAATTCCGGATTGAGTGTTCGAACAAGTTCGTTCTTTCGCTCACGTCTCCAGCCTTTGAGTTGTTTTTCACGCACGATCGCGTCGGCTGGATTGTCGTATTCTTCCGTGTAGACGAGGCGCGTCACGCGATATTGCTTGGCGAAGAGACTGCCCTTGCCGGATCGATGCTCTGCAGACGGTTTTCCAGGTTGTTGGTGACGCCGATATACATCGCATTACCGGAGGCGCTGGCCAGGATGTAGACCCAGAATTGGCGATTGCCCATGAACTCGGCGGATAAGCCGTGTCTGTGGCGAATGTGAGGTCCTTCGCTGCGCTCAGGACGACAAGGGCAAGTCTTGTCATCGCCATCCGAAAAGCCCATTTTTAAGTCAATCGACGACAGGAGGCACCGATGTCCACCCAGCGTTTGTACGCGTTGCCGGTCGAGCTGACCGAGTGGAAGTTCGACGGCGCCACCGAGATCGCCTTCAACTGGGAATATGACGACGGCTCGTCGTCGCTGCTCGAGCTCTATGAAAAGGGCAAGCAGCAGCAGTGGGACGCGAGCACGCGTCTCGACTGGAGCCTCCAGCTCAATCCCGACAATCCGATGGAGCTGAAGGACGAGGCGATCTCGATCTACGGCACCGAGTATTGGAACAAGATGAACGAGAAGGAGCGGGCGTGGCTGCGCCTGCAGCTTCAGTCGAGCTCGATCAGCCAGTTCATGCACGGCGAGCAGGGCGCCTTGATCGCCAGCGCCAAGATCGTCGGCACCGTGCCCGACATGAATGCCAAGTTCTATGCCGCCACGCAGGTGATGGACGAGGCGCGTCACGTCGAAGCTTATAAGCGGCTGCTGCACGAGAAGTTCAAGGTCGCCTATCCGATCAATCCGGCGCTGAAGTCGCTGCTCGAGCAGACGCTGACCGACCGGCGTTGGGACATGACCTATCTCGGCATGCAGGTGCTGATCGAAGGGCTGGCGCTGGCCGCCTTCCAGTCGATCCGCGACAAGGCAGGCAACACGCTCGCGGGCGCGGTCAACGCTTATGTCATGCAGGACGAGGCGCGGCACGTCTCGTTCGGGCGACTTGCGCTCCGCGAATACTATCCGCATCTCAGCGATGCCGAGCGCGACGAGCGCGAGGAGTTCGTGGTCGAGGCGCTGTACTTCATGCGCGACCGCTTCAACCAGTCCGAGGTCTGGAGCCGGCTCGGCCTGCCGCAGAAGGCGCTCGACGAGATCCACTACAATTCCAAGCAGATGAACTCGTTCCGCAGCCGTCTCTTCAGCCGCGTCGTGCCCACCGTGAAGGACATCGGCCTGTGGGGTCCGAGGGTGCAGAAGGCCTTCGCCGAGATGGGCGTGATGGACTTCGCCAAGGTCAATGTCGCGGAAGTGCTGGAGAACGACGGCAAGGTGGCCGAGGAGTTCGACAAGAAGATGTTCGTCGATAAGGCTATTGCGGCCGAATAGGCTGGGCAGATAGCACGACGATCACCAGCAGCGACGGCTAAAGTGCTCAACAATGAGTGGCGAGAAAGGCAGCGAACGGCACTTTCCGATGACCCTCTTTGGGCCCGATCTAGTGAGCATGTTGCGCCAGCACGAGTGCTGCCTCGAAATTGTCGGCAAACCGTAAATTGGGTTGATCGCTCTCGAAGCCCATCGACGTAAGCACTGTTTTCAGCGAAGGGCGGATGCCGGAGGCGATCACGGATATTTTGCGCGACCTGCACTGTTGGACGAACTCTCCTAACGCAGCTGCACCCGTCGCGTCGATCATGGGAACCTCGCGCATACGAAGTATGAAGACGCGCGGGGACACGACGATGTTGTCGAGCACATCGGACAATCGACCGGCCGAACCGAAGAAGAGCGGCCCGCGAAGTTCATAGACCTCCACGCCGTCCGGCAGATTTGCTCGTTGGCTATACTGAGTGTGGGGTTCCTCGAAGTCGTCAGCGTCTTCTTCGATGAGTTGGATTCCCTGCTGCACCGATACAAGTTCTGCCATTCGGTGCATGAATAGAATTGCGGCGAGAACGACGCCGACCTCAATCGCCACGGTCAGGTCAACGAGGACGGTTAGTCCAAAGGTCAAAACGAGGACGACGCGATCGCCGAACGGGGCGCGCATGAGGCGCCGGAATTTGTGAATTTCGCTCATGTTCCACGCCACGATTACAAGCACTGCTCCAAGGCTGGCCAGCGGTACGAAGACCGCAAGCGGTGCAAGTAGAAGCATGAAAAGCAGAACGAACGCGGCGTGCAGCATTCCGGCAACGGGCGACCGCGCGCCTGATTTAATGTTGGTCGCAGTACGTGCGATGGCTCCGGTCGCCGGCATCCCGCCGAAAAAAGCCGATGCCATATTTGCAACGCCTTGCGCGACAAGCTCGCAATTCGAACGATGCCTCCTCCCGGTCATGCCGTCGGCAACAACAGCGGAAAGAAGGCTTTCCACGCCCGCCAGGAACGCGATTGTGAATGCCGATGGCAAGAGATCGCGGAGCTTGGCCAAGGTGATGACTGGCAGGGACGGCATCGGCAGCGAGCTGGAAATCCCGCCGAACTTCGAGCCGATCGTTTCCAGCGGCAGATGCAGGGCATAAACAGCCAGTGAGGCCGTCACGACGACAATCAAGAAGGCAGGCAGCTTTGGGGCGTAACGTCGAAGACCGACAATGACGACTAGGGCGCTGAAGGTGACGACGAGTGCTGAGACATTGAGCGTTGCACGCGCATTCCACAGCGCTTCCCACTGCTCGATAAAACCGGCTGGGACTTTTTCGATTGAGAGCCCAAGCAGATCTTTAACCTGGCTAGAGAAAATGATGACGGCGATACCGGCCGTGAAGCCTGTCACAACTGGACCCGGTATGTATTTGATCCACGTTCCCAATCGCGCAATGCCCGCGACAACGAGAAACGCGCCGGCCATAAGTGTGGCCAGCACAAGTCCATCGTAGCCATGCCGTTGAATGACGTTGAACACGACGACCACGAATGCGCCCGTGGGGCCGCCGATTTGGAAGCGACTGCCGCCGAGTGCAGAAATCAGGAATCCAGCGATGACGGCTGTGAGCAAACCCTTGTCAGGTGTTGCGCCTGACGCGATGGCAAGTGCCATCGCAAGCGGTAGAGCGACGATCGCTACGGTTACGCCGGCTATGGCATCACTCCGCAGGTCGTGAAAACCATAACCTTCACGCAAGACCGTGAAGAGCTTCGGAACAAAGAGCCGCCAAGCTGCAGCAGGGGGCCGCGCCCCGAGTTCGTTCTGAGTTGCCTCAGCCATTTTTGGGCCTCCGCTTTTCAAGCGCAAGGAGCGAAACCCGTTTGGGGGTCATCATCGAAGCAGGGTTCCGGGCTTTATGAGTAACCGGAGAGACGATTTTTAACCGAATGCCACGTCCCCCCATCGCGCTTACAGCATCTTCATTGATGAGCTCGATCCCGAGGCGTTCGAGAGCGGCAATTACTTTGGCGAGGCTATCAACCACTCCGCGCACAAGATTGTCGCTTGCTTCCATGCGCTGAATGGTTTGCACCGACACGTCCGCAGCATCGGCCAAGGTTTTCTGGTCGATGCCGATGAGAGCGCGAGCGGCGCGAAGTTGGCCCGCTGTCATCATGTTTTCAGTCCTTTGGCTACGAAACGCGCAAAGACTTTATCATGTAAGTTCATATATAAAACATGAATAATCGATGTTGAAACCATCATATTCATGTCCATATAGCGGAGACATCAAATGGGTAGGGGTGGGGATTTGAGCCGAATCCGAGGATCGAGGGGACGTTCACTCCAGAATGCATTGCGGCCAAACCTCATACCGGATGGCCTCCGCGCTTCACGACGGACGAGAACGATGACCATTGAGACTCATGCGCCGCTTCAAATTCGGGAGCCTGATTCGTCACGCGATGAGCCAAGCGAACGCAGTCAGATGACGCTCATCGCGAAGTGCATGAATGAATTCGGCCCAGTCGAAGTTCTGACCTATCAGAGCAACGGCTTGATTTTCTATTACCAGGGCGGCTTCTTTCAATCCGAGGCGGACAGCAACGGCATTAGCCTGGCTCCGCATATCCACGCCATTTACGGGTTGATCGCGCAATCCGAGGCGCGAGACGTTCTCATGATCGGCTGCGGCGGCGGAAGTCTGGGCACGATGCTTTCCAAGGCGTCGATAAAGGTCACTATCGTCGACAAGAATCCGGCGTCATTTGAAATGGCGCGGGCTTATTTCTCGTTGCCATCTGTCGTCGACTGCCACGTTGACGATGGGAGGGGGTTCCTCCTCAAGAACGAGCATCGTTACGATGCGATCGTTCTTGATGCTTTTGACGGCGCCGATGTCCCAGAGCATTTGCAGACACTCGATTTCTTTCGATTGGCTGGCTCGCGGCTCCATCGGTCTCGCGGGTGTGTCTTTTCAAATCTGCTTGCCGAGCACGACTTGGACAAGAAAGCGGATCGGTATGCCGCAGTGGCTCGCCGCGCCTGGAACGAAGTAAGGATTCTCGATACGCAAGGCCTTATCTCGCGCAACACGCTCGTGATCGCGGGTGACGTTTCGCGACTACGTAAGCCAGTGCTTCGCTTGCCCCCATTGATGTGCCGTGAAAAAATTTCATCGCTACTCGGCCAGATGGCGTTTCGTCCATGGCGCTATGACTGACCAACGTCGATGGTCATTATCGAAGGGCGCATTTGAAGCCGCGCATGGCTATGGTGGCTTGCAGACGCGGCCGGCGGTCGTTCACCAGCCGCCGCGATTGTCGCTGGTGTAGGACAGCAGGCGGCCGTCGCGGAAATCGAGCTGGGTGCGCGAGACCGAACCGCGTGCCGGCCCGTCCCATTCGACGGTGGAGACTTGGGCCGTGTCGGGACCGTTCGGCGTCACTTGGCTGCCCGGGCATCCCATGACGGTCTTGGCCTCGTCGTAGGTCATGCCGCGCTTCAGGCTGGCGAGCTTGTCGGCACTTGCCCCGCAGCTCGACGCGCATCCCGTCGTCGAGGCGCCGGCCGCAAGCACGATCAGCAGCGAGAGGGGCAACAGCGAGACGGGAGCGAGCAGCTTCATGGGTGCCTCTCAGGTGACGTCATAGGTGATCTCGACCTCGGCGCCGAAGCAATGGCCCTGGCAGGTCAGGATCCAGTGATTGGAGAGATCGTCATCGGTGTAGATGTCGTTCTTGGCCAGCACGACCTTGCCCTTGATGGTCTTGGCCGCGCACGAGGCGCAGAAGCCTTCCTCGCACGACGACAACGGATTGAGCCCACCCAGGCGCGCGGCCTCAAGGATGGTCTGGCCCTTCTTGTAGGCGACCTTGTGGGCCTTGCCCTCGAAGTGGATCGTGATCGTGCTCGGGATCACGTCGCCTGCCTCGGCCTCGACCGGGATCGCGTCGTTGCCCGAGGCCTCGAAGCGCTCGGCCAGCACCTTGTCGCGCGGCATGCCGGCGTCGATCAGCGTGTGCTCGACCAGGGTCATGAACGGGCCCGGACCGCAGAGATAGGCTTCCGCGCCTTCAAAGCCCTTCATCGCGGCCAGGATCTCTTCCGCCTTGGTGAGGCCCTGTTCGGAATCGAGATGATGGATCACCTCGAGGCGGGTGGCGTGGCTGCCCAGCAGATCGAGCAGCTCCTTGTCGAAGATGATCGAGGGCTTGTCGCGGTTGGCATAGAACAACCGGATCTTGCGCGCGCCACTCTTCAGCGCCGACTTGATCAGCGACATCATCGGCGTGATGCCGCTGCCGGCACCGAACAGCAGTAGCGGGGCGGACCCGCCGTCCTTCAGGACGAAGCGCCCGGCCGGCGGCATCACATGCAGCGAGCCGCCTTCGGCCAGCGCGTCGTTGAACCAGTTCGAGCCCTTGCCACCCTCGACCCGCTTCACCGTTACCTTGAGGTGGGTGCCGTCGGTCTCCGGCGCGCTCGACAGCGAATAGCAGCGATTGAAGTCGCCGCTGTCGTGCGGGACCTTGAAGGTCAGGAACTGACCGGCGCGATACTGGAACTGGCTGGCCAGGTCGGCCGGGACCTCGAGGACGAAGGAACGCGAGTCGTGCGTCTCCTGGACGATCTTGGCGATGCGCAATTGATGGTAAGCCATTGATTTTTCCGTTTTCACACGAGCTGCAATACCCACGAAGATTTCCCCGGCAGACTATGCTAGGTTCCCCGAGAAAATGACCGGCGCGTCACCTTTACCGCTCCGGACGCGAATGGGACAAGGTTCAGCGCCAGGAGGCAATACCCAATGACCGCAGAAAAGAGCAGTCAGAAAATTTACCAGCTTCCGGTCGACGTCACCGAATGGAAGTTCGACGGCGCCACCGAGATTGCCTTCAATTGGGAATATGACGCCGGTTCGTCCGACCTGCTGAACCTCTACGAGAAGGGCAAGCAGCAGCAGTGGGATACCTCGACCCGCATCGACTGGTCGCAGGAGCTCGATCCGGGCAACCCGATGAGCATGGCCGACGAGAGCATTCCGATCTTCGGCACGGACATCTGGAAAAAGATGACCGAGAAGGAAAAGGAGTGGCTGCGCTTCAACCTTCAGTGCCATTCGATCTGCCAGTTCATGCACGGCGAGCAGGGCGCGCTGATCGCGACCGCCAAGATCGTCAACACCGTGCCGGACATGAACGCCAAGTTCTATGCCGCCACGCAGGTGATGGACGAGGCGCGCCACGTCGAGAGCTACAAGCGTCTCATCCATGAGAAGTTCAAGTCGGCCTATCCGATCACCGAGTCGCTGAAGAAGCTGCTCGAGCAGACGCTGACCGATCGCCGCTGGGACATGACCTACCTAGGTATGCAGGTCTTGATCGAAGGCCTCGCGCTCGCCGCCTTCCAGCGCATCCGCGACACCGCCAAGAACAACCTGGCCGCCTCGGTGAACGCCTATGTGATGCAGGACGAGGCGCGTCACGTCACCTTCGGGCGCATGGCGCTGCGCGAATACTATCCGCACCTCTCCGATGCCGAGCGCGCCGAGCGCGAGGAGTTCACGGTCGAGGCGCTCTACTTCATGCGCGACCGCTTCAACCAGGCCGAGGTCTGGCAGCGCTCGGGTCTGCCGGTCGACCAGCTGAACAAGATCGCCTACGAGTCGGGCGCGATGCAGCAGTTCCGCACGCGCCTGTTCACCCGCATCGTGCCGATCCTCAAGGAGATCGGCCTGTTCGGGCCGAAGGTGCAGAAGGCGCTGGGCGACATGGGCGTGATGGAATACGCCAACATCGACGTCGAGAAGCTGCTCGGCAACGATCTCAAGGTCGCCGAGGACTTCGACGCCAAGAAGTTCGTGCAGGACCAGCTCGCCGCCGAGTGACGGCCTAGAGGCGGGCGATCGCTTCCCTGACCAGCGCCAGCGGAACTCCGGTGGCGCTCTGGATCACCACAAAAGGCGCGTCGGGCGGACTCTTCGGCGTGTAGAGCGCGAGCCGGTCGACCTGCGACGGATGCCAGATGCTGTGGGCGTAGGACGCCAGCGGCGTGTCGTTGTCTTCCGTCCAGGGCACGTGATAGTCGGCCAGATTGCCTTGCCATTCGGCTACGCAGGTGTAGATCGAATATTCGGTCCAGGGCACCGAGCGCAGCCGGCGCATCAGCCAGGCGCTCAGCACCATTGTCGGGCTGAACGGGCCGACGCGAAAATTCTCCAACGCTTGTGCCGCCAACGCGCCGTGCAGGATGTTCGGCGTCACCGCCATGCCGCGGTCCGCGGGATCGTAAGGTGAGCCCACGGCTTGTGCCACCTGGCGCCACCAGTCGTGGCGATACTTGTAGGCCCATTGCGACTTCGCCCGTCCGTCCGACGACACGAAGCTCGTCGCATCGAAATCCCCGACGCAGCAGACGTCGGCATCGAGCGTCAGGTAGAAGCCAAATCCCAGGACCACGGGCACGTGGAGCTTGATGATCTGCTGGCGATGCCAGCCGTGCATGAAATAGAAGCCGCTGAATGGCCGGAAGAAATCGCTTTCCGGGCGGATCGTCAGCTCGATGTTGGCGAAGCGCGGCAGTTCGCTCTTCAGCACACCCACGTCGCGACGCGGCGCTACGACCAGTAGCTTGAACGGCGCGAGGTCACGCCAATGGCAGGCCAGGGACTCGATGAGCAGGCGGGCACGTCCAAGATCGTCCCATCGCTCGGCGTCGCGGCGCAGCGCCAGCGGCAGGAGAGCCCGACGGACTTCAATTGCCGTAGATTGTGGTTGCGATTTATGCAATATTCTAGATTGCTCTATTCATCGTCCGGAAAGTCCAAAAGCGGGAGCCGCGATCTCTGTCAGCAGGCAGTCGATTTGAGCGCTCCCTATTTATTTCCGTTTTTAAAGCATCACCCGGCGGTAACCGCCATTCAGTCTTGCGTCATTGACAAGTCTCAACCTTCGGCGGCGCGTCGAGGACGGTGGCGATTTTTGTGATGTCGAGGCAGCGCGGTCCGATCCACCCGCGGCCCTGGATGAACAGGGCGAGACGCGCGAAGGCAGCGGCCTGTTCGGCGGGCGGTCGGGCGCGAGCGAGCAGCCAGTCGAGCGCATAGAGGTTGCCGGTGGCGAAGTCGGCCGAGGAGAGGTCGAGATCCTTCGCCCACAAGGTGGCGTTCTTCTTCGACGGATCGTCGAGGCTGGCGAGCCACGTGTTGACGGCCTTGGCCAGTCCATACGAGCCGCCGTTCTCGGCGATGAAGCTCTTCACGGCGGCCGCGCGTTCGGCGATGCCTTTGCCGGCGATCGTGTTGCCGGCGCAACCGCTCTCGCGGCAGAGCGCGGTGAAGGTGAGATACTCGGCCAGGATGATCTCGGTGTTGCCGTTGTTGTGTTGGCGCCACGCGCGGGCAAGTGTCCAGCCTTGGCGGGTCTCCTGGGCCCAGGGCTTGTCGGCTTGCGGCGTACCCTGTTCGAGATCGCCGATCACGACCTTGGCGGCGGCTTCCCATTCCGGCGGAATCTGCGCGTGCGCCGGTGCGGCGGCGAACAGCAGAAGAAGCGTGAGCAGCAGTCGACGCATCAGTACCGCCGTGCGCGCGTACGGTCCTTGAACTCGTACTGGACCATGTCGTCGGCCAGCGTTTCGATGGCGTCGCGCGGCGCCAGCCCGCGCACCTGGGTGGGCGTCAGCAGCTTGAAGTGACGCACGTCACATAGCGCCGCGCCGACATCCCAGCAATCCTCGTCGTTGGTGATCCAGGTCTCGGGCGCGAAGCGGCGCAGGTCGACCGGCATCGAGTAGGTGCGGAGACTCTTGCGCTGGTTCGTGTCGACGTATTCGTGGAAGTACGACATCGCGAGCTCGCGCGGGGTGCGATAGACCGGATCGCGCCAGCGCAGCCAGATATGATTGGTCTTGGAGATGGCGCCCCAGCAGCCGTCGCGCTTGAACAGCGCGACCACATGGTCGGAATCGCCCTTGTTGGCCTCGAGGTCCATGATCAGCGGCGGCTCGCCGGCCAGCCACAGCGCGCAGGCAGCGGTGAAAGCGGCCTCGATGCAATGGGCGTTACGGTGCTTCAGCACGCCGCGTACCGAGCGCAGCGTATCGCCGCCTTGCTCGAAATTGGCGTGCAGGCCGACGATGAACTGCTGGATGCGCCAGGGCGTGCGCAGCGCCGCGAGCACGCGCCCTTCCTTGGCGGTGAGGCCAAGATCGGACGGCGTCGGACGCTTTATGCGGCGCATGGACCTCGGGGGAATGGGTTGGTGGAGCTGAGGGGGATCGAACCCCTGACCTCCTCATTGCGAACGAGGCGCTCTCCCAGCTGAGCTACAGCCCCTTTCCCCGGAGAGGCGCGGATAATGGTTGCCGGACGGCCTGTCAAGCAAGGCCGCGTATGTTAGCGTGTTTCCTCCTTATTTAGGGCCATATTTCTCAGGAGAGTAAGCCAGTGAAGAATACCGTCCAGACCGCCGAGGCCCCCAAGGCCCTCGGTCCCTACGCCCAGGCGATCGTGGCCAACGGCATGGTTTATTGTGCCGGGCAGATCCCGCTCGACCCCAAGACCGGCGATATCGTGGCCGGCGGCATCGCCGAACAGACCCATCAGGTGCTGAAGAACCTGCGCGCGGTGCTGAAGCAGGCGGGCTCCGACCTCGACAAGGCGGTCAAGACCACGGTGTTCATCAAGGACATGAACAATTTCGCCGCCATGAACGAGGTTTACGGCAAGCCGGAATATTTCGGCAGCCAGCCGCCGGCGCGCTCGACGGTCGAAGTGGCTCGCTTGCCGCGCGACGTGATGGTGGAGATCGAAGTGGTCGCCCTTGCCTGATCCCTGGACCATCCTCAGCGGCCTCCTCTGGATGGGGCTGCACTGGCTGCTGACGATCGGCAGCGTGGTGCTGTTCCTGTTCCTGATCGGTCACCTGCTGCTGGCGCTGGTGCTCGTGATCCCGACCTGGCGCATCTGTGTCCGCGCGGGTTTCTCGGGCGCGCTGTCGCTGCTGCACTTCGTGCCGGTCGTGGGGTCGCTGGTGGTGATGGCGATCCTGGCCTTCAGCGACTGGCCGGCGGGCGAAGCGTCGCCGCGGCGGAGCTGACCCTCGATGTTCAGCTTTACGATCGCGTCCTTGATGGGCCTGTTCGGCCTCACCAGCGCCTTCGCGTTGGTGGGGTTGGTGCTGGCGGCGTGGATGGCGTGGCGCATCGTGGCCAAGGCCGGCTTGCCGGGATGGCTGGGCTTGATCGCGGTGCTGCTCACGCTCACGGCGGTGGGCGCGGTGGTGCCGTTGGTGCTGCTCTGGGTCTTCGCCTTCATGGGCTGGCCGCGCGACAGCGGCGGTACCGTGGCCCTGGCGGCTCCGGGTGCAGGCGGCGTGCCGGGGACGACGCCCGGTGTCCTGCCGCCGCCCATGCCGGTGCCTGCGCTGGCCGATCGTCGCGGCTGGCGGCTGAGCGGCACGGTGGCAGGCGGCAGTGTCTCGCTCGCCTTCGACGGCTCGGCGCCGACCTATTTGCTGACCGGCTCGCCAGCGGCCCAGCCCAACGAGTTGACCGTGCCCGATCCGTCGGTCGCCTCGCCTCACGCGCGGCTGCTGATCGCGGGCACACGGCTTGGACTGGAGGATCTCGGCACTGCCGGCGGCACGTTGATCGATGGGGCGCGATTGCTGCCGGAGCACGGTCCGCGCGACATTTCGGCGGCGCGCACGATCCGCGTCGGCACGGTCGATCTTAGCCTGTCAAAATCCTGAAATAGGCTTGATCGGCAGGGCGTGCCGGGTAGGGTGCGCCCATAATTGGGGAAGAACGTCTCGATGATCTCGCTGGCGATACTGATCGACAAGATAATCGACATCTACACGTGGATCGTGATCGCGAGCGCGATCATGAGCTGGCTTGTCGCCTTCGGCGTGGTCAATACGCGCAACCAGTTCATCCGCACGGTGGTCGACGTTCTCTATCGCGTGACCGAGCCGGCGTTGCGGCCGATCCGGCGCATCATGCCCAACCTGGGCGGCGTCGATATCTCGCCGGTGATCCTGCTGCTGCTGCTGTTCTTCCTGCGCAGCCTGCTCTCGGAATACGTCTTCTCGTCCCTGCTGCGCTGAATGACCGACGCCAGGATCATCGACGGCAAGGAGTTTGCCGCCGGCTTCCGCGTGCGCGTGGCCGCGGGTGTGGCGGCGTTGGCCGCCGAGGGAATCGCGCGGCCGGGCCTCGCCACCGTGCTGGTCGGCGCCGATCCCGCGAGCGAGGTCTATGTCCGCAGCAAGGGCAAGACCGCGGCCGAGATCGGCATGGCGAGTTTCGATCATCGCCTGCCGGCGGAGACGACCGAAGCCCAACTGCTCGAGCTGATCGGCCGGCTGAACAAGGACGCCGACGTCAACGGCATCCTGGTGCAGATGCCGCTGCCCGCGCACATCGACAGCGCGCATGTGTTGATGGCGATCGATCCGGCGAAGGACGTCGACGGCTTCCATCCGATGAACGTCGGCCGCCTGGGCTCGATCGCCGCCGGTGCGCCGCTCGATTTTCCGGTGCCGTGCACGCCGCTCGGCTGTTCGATGCTGCTGACCGATGCGCTGGGCTCGCTCAGCGGCAAGAATGCCGTCGTGGTCGGCCGCTCGACCTTGGTCGGCCGGCCGGTAGCGCAACTGCTGCTGCGCGCCGATTGCACGGTGACCATCGGCCATTCGCGCACGCGCGACCTGGACGCGCTGTGCCGCACCGCCGACATCCTGGTCGTGGCGATCGGCAAGCCCGAGTTCGTGAAGAGCGATTGGATCAAGCCGGGCGCCGCGGTGATCGACGTCGGCATCAACCGACTGCCCGCGGGCGACGGCAAGGCGAAGCTGGTGGGCGACGTGGCCTTCGCCGAGGCGATGAAGGTCGCGGGCCACCTCACGCCAGTGCCAGGTGGCGTCGGCCCAATGACGGTAGCGTGCCTGATGTACAACACCTTGCAGGCGACACGGCGCGCGGCCGGCCTGCCGTTCGTCGCGGTCTAAGGCGGCCGTTTAGTTTTTAGACATTCCCGCTACCAGCGCCTCGACATTGTGGCGCATCATCGCTTCGTACGTGGGTGCGGGACCGCCGGGCTTCGAGAGCGCGTCGCTGTAGAGGCGCGGGCCGACTGTGGCGCCGGCATCCTTGGCGATCTCGTCGACCAGCACGGGATTGGTCATGTTCTCGATGAACAGCGCCTTGATCTTCTGCTCGCGCACCTGGCGGATCAGGTTGGCCATGTCGCGTGCCGAAGGCTCGCTGTCGGTGTTGTAGCCGCGCGGCGATTCGAACTGCACGCCGTAGGCCCGCGCGAAGTAGAGGAACGAGTTGTGGCCGGTGATCGCCTTGCGCCGGTCCTCCGGCACCTTGGCGATCTCGCTGCGGATCCAGCTGTCCAACGCGGCGAGCTTGGCGTCGTAGGCCTGCGCGCGGTCGCGATAGAAGGCGGCGTTGACAGGATCGGCGGCGGCGAGGCCGCGCGCGATGTTGGCGACATAGACGCGCGCGCAGGCCACATCCTGCCAGCAGTGTGGATCGTGCGCGGACGTGGCGGCGCCGTCGGACGCCACGATGCGGGTGCCCTTGAACGAGGCAGCACCAGCCAGCCGGTCGATCCAGCCCTCGAAGCCCAGGCCGTTGCTCACCAGCACCTGGGCGACGGCCAGCGCGCGGATGTCGGTCGGCTTGGGCTGGTAGGTGTGGGCGTCGGTGTCGGGCGCGACGAAGGTCGTCACCGCCACCTTGTCGCCGCCCACCTCGGCGGTCAGGTCTCCCAGAATCGAGAAGGTGGCGACGACCTTGAGCCTATCTTGAGCGGCGGCGGGCACGGCGAGGGCGAGCAGGAAGGCCAGAAGAGAGAAAAAGCGCATTTGTTACAATGTAACAGATTGAGCCGTCGCCTATAGCGGAAAATCGAGCCAGTACGGGGCGTGGCCCGTCGCCTCGAAGAAACGCATCAGGTCCGGCAAGACGATGGCCGAGGTCATGGTGTTGGTGAGCGGGTGGGCGTTGACCGGGCCGCCCTCGGACAGGCCGCGGTCGAGCACGAGGCGCACCTTGTGGCTGGTGTCGTTGATCACCGAAAAAGGCGTGACGGAGCCGGGCTCGACGCCGAGATAGGTGCGCAGCCGCTCGGGGCTGCCGAAGGAGAGGCGGCCCGCGCCCAACACCTCGCCCAGCCGCTTGAGGTCGATCGTGCGGTCCTCGAGCGCCACCACCAGCCACATCTCCTCCTTCTTGTTGCGCAGGAAGAGGTTCTTGATGTGATGGCCGGGCAGCACGCCGCGATGCTCCTTGGCCTGCTCGACGGTGAAGACGGCCTCATGCTCGACCGTCTGGTGCGGCAGGCCCAGTTCGGCGAGGCGGTCGAAGAGTTGTTGCGGGGTGAGCATCTTGTTACATCAACCGGATGAAAGGCATTGTCCTCAGCGGCGGCAGCGGCTCCCGGCTCTACCCGATGACACGGGCGGCCAACAAGCAACTCCTGCCAGTCTACAACAAGCCGATGGTCTACTACCCGCTCACCACGATGATGCTGGCGGGCTGTCGCGACATCCTGCTGGTCGTCAATCCGCAGGACGAGGAGGCCTATCGCCGCCTGTTCGGTGACGGCGCGCAGTGGGGCCTGTCGATCTCCTACGTGACGCAGCCCAAGCCCGGCGGCATCGCCGAGGTCTTCCTGCTCGGCAAGCAGTTCATCGGCAACGACAGGGTCGGGCTGATCCTGGGCGACAATCTGTTCTACGGCGATTCGCTGCCGGCGCTGGCCGAGCGCGGCGCCAAGGGCGGCGGCGCGGTGGTCTACGCCTACTGGGTGAGCGACCCGCAGGCCTATGGCGTGATCGAGTTCGCCGAGAACGGCAACACGCCGATCAGCATCGTCGAGAAGCCGAAGGCCCCGCGTTCCAACTGGGCGGTGACCGGTCTCTACTTCTACGACTCAGACGTCTGCGACGTGGCCGCGACCATTCCGCGCTCGCCGCGCGGCGAGCTGGAGATCTCGGACGTGAACGCGCACTACCTCAAGGAAGGCCGGCTGATGGTCCATAAGCTCGGCCGCGGCTACGCCTGGCTCGACACCGGCACGCCGTCCAGCCTGCTCAAGGCCGCGCAGTTCGTCGAAACGGTCGAGGATCGCCAGGGTCTGCAGATCGGCAGCCCCGAAGAAGTCGCCTGGCGCATGGGCTTCATCGACGATGGCGGCTTCGAACGCCTGATCGATCCCATAAAAGACAGCGAATACGGCAAATATCTGCAGCGGCTGCTGGCCCGCGGCTAGGTTTCGAGGGCCTTGCCAAGCCTGTCAAAAACCCCTATCACCACCGCCTTCCGGCATACTACCCGGCCGGAAGACGGAGCGCGGGCGTAGCTCAGGGGTAGAGCACGACCTTGCCAAGGTCGGGGTCGAGGGTTCGAATCCCTTCGCCCGCTCCAATTTCTACCAACCATCGGGATTTCTCGGGCGTCAGCAGTCTGTGCTGATTGCTTCCCTTTGGGTTGAGGAGGCTCGCGTGAACCGCTCTCCCAAATGGCCTCGAGCCCGCTTAGGTCTTAAGCCTCCGACACGAAAGCCGCTTCCCGCCGTCACGCTGAAAGGCGATGCCGCAACAGAGGCAATTTGCGCCGTGGTGCGCCGCATTCCCCGCGGCTGGGTGGCAACCTACGGACAGGTCGCCACGATGGCCGGCATGCCGAGACGGGCTCGTCTTGTCGGTCGGGTGCTTCAGCACCTCGACTCGAAAACAAAAGTGCCGTGGCATCGTGTCGTCAATGCCAAGGGCGAAGTGTCGTTCAGCCTGTCCCGCAACGGCGGAGACATTCTCCAGCGACGCCTGCTCGAAAAAGAAGGCATCAAATTCGACAAGATGAACCGCCTAAATCTGGAGCAAGATCGCTGGCGGGACTGAAAATCAAAAAGGGCGCCCCGTGAGGGACGCCCTTTCGTCGTTCTGATCCTGTCGGACGAGAGTTAGCGAGCGTGCCAGCCCATGTCCTTGTCGCGATCGTGCTTCCACTCGTGATACTCGGCGCCCTTGGCCGCACGATAGGTGTCGCGATGCGCGGGCTGATCCCAGGCGTGCCACGTATGGCCACGATCCCAGTAACCGTCGTTGTAGCCGATCGCCACGTTGCCCACGTCGAACGACACGGAATCGGCGAACGCCACGGCGGGAGCTGCCGCCAGCGCCACGGACACGAGACCGATCTTGAGGAATTTGTTCACGTTCCAGCCCTTTCCTGATTTATCTGACGGCGAATAACGCGGCCGGACAGGAAAGGGTTGCGCGCTCGTGGATTACCGTTCCGCGAAGGCCAGCTTGGCACCGAGGGCAACGAAAGCTGCGGCAAAACTGCGGCGCATCCAGGTCAGCACCTGGGGCCGCGAGATCACGTGGCGGCGAATCGCCGAGGCGAACAGGCCATAGCCCACGAAGACGACGAAGGTCAGCGCCATGAAGACGGCGCTCAGCTCGACCATGCGGGCGAGTGGCGCCACTTCCTCGGTCGTCACGAACTGCGGCAGGAAGGCGAAGAAGAAGATGGTGAGCTTGGGGTTCAGGATGTTGATGGTGATCGCATGCCCGATCACCTGCAGCGACGAGCGCGTGGCGGTCTCGCTGTCGACCTGCAGCGCGCCTTTTTCGCGGAGCGTGTTCCAGGCCATATAGAGCAGATAGGCGACGCCCGCGTATTTCAGTGTCTGGAAGGCGAGCGCGCTGGTGTGCAGCAGCGCGGCCAGACCGAAGATCGCGGCCAGCATGTGCGGCACGATGCCCAGCGTGCAGCCGAAGGCCGCGACGATGCTGGCGCGGCTGCCGCGCGACAGGCCGGTCGCCAAGGTGAACAGCACGCCGGTACCGGGCGAGATCACGACGATCAGAGTGGTCACGAGGAAATCGATGCTCATCACGCGGCCTCCAGCAAAAGAACGCTGCCCTGGCCGCCATCGGCGCAGATGCTGACGATGGCGCGCGAGCCCGCGGGCATCGCGGCCAGTTCCTTGACCGACTGGCTGATGATGCGCGCGCCGGTGGCGCCAAACGGATGGCCGAGCGCGGTGCTGCCGCCGTTCGGATTGAGCCGCTCTTTCGGGAAGGCGCCGAAGTCGTGCGGCACTTTGGCCTTGTCGCGCAGGAAGTCGGCGCTCTGCAGTGCCTTCAGGTGAAAGGCCACTTGCGCGGCAAACGCTTCGTGAATCTCCCACAGCGCGATGTCGCCGTAGCGGAGATCATGGCGCGCCAGCAGACGCGGGATGGCATAGGCCGGCGCCATCAGGAGGCCCTCGGTGCGGAAGTTGAGCGAGGCGATTTCCCAATCGACCAGTTTCACGCGCGGTGTCTGTGCGGGAAGGCGCGCGAGGCCCTTGGACGAGGCGACCCAGATTGCGGCCGCGCCATCGGTCAACGGGGAGGAGTTGCCGGCGGTCAGCGTGCCCTTGCCGCTGGTGCGGTCGAAGGTGGGGCTGAGCCTGCCCAGCTTCTCGAGCGACGTGTCCTTGCGCGGAATGCCGTCGCGCGTCACATCGCCGATCGGGATCACGAGATCGTCGAAGAAGCCGCGCTCCCACGCCGCGACGGCGTTCGTGTGGCTGGCCAGCGCGATCTCGTCCTGCTCGGCGCGACCGATCTGCCAGTCCTTGGCGGTGATCTCGGTGTGCTCGCCCATGCTGAGGCCGGTCGTGCGGTTGGCGATCGCGGGAATATAGAGACGGATGTCCTGCAGCTGGATATGCATTGCCTGGTCGATCTTCTGGCCGAGCGACCGTGCCTGCTGGAACTTGCGCAGCCAGTCCGACAGGCGCTGGCCAAGGCCGATCTGAACGCGGCTCAAACTGTCGACGCCGCCCACCAGCGCCAGATTATACGTGTCGCCATCGATCATGCCGGCGGCCTCGATGGCGCCGATCATGCTGGTCGAGCAGGCCATGATCGTGGAGAAGGCGGGCACCGTCGCATCGATGCCGGCATCCATCAGCACCTCGCGGCCGATGTTGCTCCACTGCAGGCTGGGCACCACCGCGCCCCACACCGCGAAGTCGGGTTTGCCGCCGTCCAGCAGTCCCACCATGTGACGCGCCACCGGGACCGAGAGTTCGATGGCGTCGAACGCGTGAAGCGCGCCATCCACCTTGGCGAAGGGCGTGCGCACACCCGCGGCCAGCCAGATATCGACGGGCCGGGGCATCGCGGTCTCCTTGGGCTAGGCGGCTTGTTCGAGCGTCGAGGCGACGTCGCGCGTGGTGACGCGGCGCAGGTCCCGCACCTTGGTCGTGTCGAACGGTCGTGCGCGATGCATGGTGCAGCGATTGTCCCAGATCACCAGGTCGCCTTCGTGCCAGCGATGCGCATGGACGAACGGCGGCTTCACCGCGTGTTCCATCAGCTCCATCAGCAGCAGGCGGCCGTCGGGGATCGGCATGCCCTCGATGTGCGAGGCGTGCGCGGCAAGATAGAGCGTCTTGCGGTGCGAGCCCGGATGCGTGCGCACGACCCTTTGCGGCACCGGCGGCAGTGCCGCCAGCTCTTCCGGCGTGTACTTGGTGACGTCGAGCTGGCCACGCGAGTGCCAGATCGAATGCATCGCAACGAGCCCCTCGAGACTCTTTTTTGTGGCAGCGTCGAGCGCATCGTAGGCGGCCCGCATGTCGGCGAATTCCGTATCGCCGCCCTCCTCGGGCACGATGTGCGCATAGAGCATCGACAGCGCGCCCGGCACCGCGCGGAACGAGGCATCGGTGTGCCACAGGCGATTGGCCAGCCAGTCGAGGCGGCGGCGCGCATTGACCTCGAGCACCTTGCCGTCGCCGTCGAGGTTGGAGATGTCGGCGATCTCGGTGCGCTCCAGCCGATGCTTGATGCTCTGATGGCGCGCGCGCTGGGCGGAGGAATGGATCGGGCCGAAGTGGCCGGCGAAATCGATCTGGTGCGCGTCTGTCAGTTTCTGATCGTGGAAGACGACAACCGCATAGCGGTTGATCGCATCCTCGATGACGTCGTGATCGGCAGGCTTCAAGGACTGCGCGAGGTCGATGCCGGAGATTTCGCCGACGAAGTCGGACTTGATTGGCGTGACTTTGATGCTCATGGCCGCCTCCTGCGGCTATAGTGGCCGCGTCCGCCATTTTCCCTCAGGAACCGCCATGCCGCAAACACACAAACTCGCTCTGCTCGACGATTATCAGAAGGTAGCCATGCGCATGGCGGATTGGGACCGCCTGAAAAAGCGCGGTGTCGAGATCACTGTGTTCCACGAAGCGTTCAAGTCGGTCGATGATGCAGCGCAACAACTGGCGCCCTTCGACATGCTCTGCCTGCTGCGCGAGCGCACGGCCTTCCCCAAGGCGCTGATCGACAAGCTCCCCAACCTCAAGTTCATGGTCCTGACCGGCGCGCGTGCCGCCAGCCTGGACGACAAGGCGGCGAGCGAGCGCGGTATCCCGATTTCGACCACGCCGGGCGGCGCCTCCAATGCGCCGACGGCGGAACTGGGCTGGGCGTTGCTGATGATGTGCGCGCGTAATCTCGCCAAGGCCGAGCAAAATGCCCGCGCCGGCAAGTGGCACGACGGCATCGAACAGATGGTCGTGCTCGAAGGCTCGCGGCTTGGCATCCTGGGTCTTGGCAAGCTCGGCAGCCGCGCGGCGGCCTACGGCAAGGCCTTCGGCATGGATGTCGTGGCCTGGAGCCAGAACCTCACGCCCGAAAAGGCGGCGGCCGGTGGCGCCAAGTACGTGAGCAAGGACGAATTGCTGGCGACATCCGACTTCGTATCGATCCATCTCGCTTTGTCG
Source organism: Enhydrobacter aerosaccus (assembly GCA_903832005.1). GTDB lineage: Bacteria > Pseudomonadota > Alphaproteobacteria > Reyranellales > Reyranellaceae > Reyranella > Reyranella aerosaccus_B. The sequence continues at coordinate 74,390 of CAIKZO010000044.1, forward strand.
GACCGCACGCGCGGCCTGATCGGCGCCGCCGATCTCGCCAAGATGAAGAAGAGCGCGATCCTGGTGAACACGTCGCGCGGCCCGATCGTCGACGAGGCCGCCCTGATCGCGGCGCTGAAGAACCGCACCATCGCCCATGCCGGCCTCGACGTGTACGACAAGGAGCCGATGTCGGCAGATCATCCCTTCACCAAACTCGACAACATCACCCTGATCCCGCACCTGGGGTACGTGGTCGAGGATGCCTACAAGCATTTCTACGGCGGTGCCGTGAAGGACATCGAGGCCTGGCTCGACGGCAAGCCGATCAATGTCCTCAATCCGGATTACCTGAAGAAATAGTTCCGGGCGTTGTCGATTCCCAGCGTCCCCGGACGTCGATGGGGTGACGGCATCCGCCGTCGCCACCCGAGGAGATCGAGATGACGCAATATCTGCTGCTGCTGTATCAGACGCCCAATTACAACGTGGACCTGCCGCGCGAGAAGATGGCGGAGATGACCAAGCGCTACATTGCCTGGGCCGACGGCTTGCGCGCCAAGGGCCAGCTGTTGGGCGGCGAGAAGCTCACGGCAAGCGGCGGTCGGCATCTGCGAACCAAAGACGGCAAGCCCGTCGCCAGCGACGGCCCCTACGCCGAAGCCAAGGATGTGCTCGGCGGCTACTTCGTCATCGAGGCGAAGGACCTGGCCGAGGCCGAGGCCCTGGTGAAGAGCTGTCCGCATCTCGAGCTCGCGCCCAGCAACTGGGTGGAGATGCGGCCGATCGAAGACATGGCCAAGATGCGCGCTGCCGCCGGCTGATGGACGCCAACGTCCACTGGCTTGTCGACTCGCTTGCCCGCGATTCGACGAGCCGGCTGGTCGCGGCGCTGGCGCGGCGCTTGGGTGCCGGCCGCATCGACGCCGCCGAAGACGCCGTGCAGCACGCGCTGATGCAGGCGCTGTCGCTCTGGCCGTTCAAGGGCGTGCCCGACCGACCGGAAGCCTGGCTCGCCACCGTCGCCCGCAATCGCGCGCTCGACCTGTTGCGCGGCGCAACGCGCGGCGCGGCTCTTGCCGAGGAGCTGGTGCCGTTGGCATCGGCGACAGCTGAGAGCGAAGGCCGCTTCGATCGCGAGCTGAACGACGACGAACTGGCGTTGCTGTTCGCCGTCTGCCATCCGGCCCTCTCGCCCGAGATGCGCGTGACGTTTGCGCTGAAGACCGTGTGCGGCCTCACCGTGCCGCAGATCGCGGCCGGCCTGTTGAGTGAGCCCACGACCATCGCCCAACGCCTCGTGCGCGCGCGCAAGCAACTCGAAGCCTCGAACGTCGCGATCGAGACGCCGCCGCCGGACATGCTCGCCGATCGTGCCGAGGCGGTGCGCACCGCGCTGTTCCTGATGTTCAACGAAGGCTATTCGGCTTCGTCGGGTGCCGCGCTGACCCAGCCCGAGTTCTGCGTCGAAGCCGTGCGCTTGTCGCGCGCGCTCGCGGCGCATCCCGTCACCAGCGCACCCGCCAGTGATGCGCATGCAGCGCTCTTGGCCCTGACGGCGGCGCGCCTGCCGACGCGGGTCGGTCCCGATGGGGTGGCGCAATTGCTCGAGGATCAGCCGCGCGAGCAGTGGGATCGCGGCCTGATCGCGCTCGGCCTGGAGCATCTCGATCGTTCCGCGCAAGGCAGCGAACTCACCGTGTGGCATCTGCGCGCCGAGATCGCGGCGCTGCATACGTTGGCGCCGAGCACCGCCGAGACCGACTGGCCGCGCATCGTGACGGTCTACGATCAGCTCGCTGCGATCGATCCGTCGCCTGTTGTCGAACTGGCCCGCGCCGTGGCGCTCGGTCGCGCGTGTGGGCCGGCGGAGGGACTCGCGGCCTTGCCGGTTATCGACGGCAATCCCTACGGCCATGCCGCGACAGCGATCTTTCTCACGGAGTTGGGCCGCACCGACGAGGCGCGTGATCACTTCGAGAAGGCGAGGAACCTTGCGCGCACCGAACCGGAACGACGGTTGTTGGAGCGAAGGCTGAGGTCTTAGCTGGGACCGCGGGCCTCCAGGCCCGCCTCATGA
>CAIKZO010000045.1 GCA_903832005.1 Enhydrobacter aerosaccus
CACGCTCAACCAGCGAGAACACCGCGTGCTTGTGATGCGTGCTGCGGGCCTTCTTCACTCCCGGCTTGTTGCCGATATACGTCTCGTCTGCCTCGATATGCTTGCCCAAGCCGCCGAGCGGTTCCGTGCCGTTCTGCTTCATGGCCTCACGGATACGGTGAGACATGAACCACGCGCTCTTGAGCGTAATGCCCAGCGTGCGGTGAAGCTGGTTGCTGGAAACGCCCTTCTTGCTGGCGCAGATCATGTGAATAGCCGTGAGCCAGTCGCGCAACTGGATGTGGCTGTCCTCGAAGATCGTCCCGACCTTGACCGTAAACGGCTTGCGGCAGGCATAGCACTTGTACAGCCCAATGCGGTTGCTCTTGCCCTTGAGCGGCCCCGAGCGGTCGAATACGCCACACTTCGGGCAAACCCGTCCATTGGCCCAAAGCTTGGCCTCCACGAAGGCGTAAGCGGCGGCTTCGTCGTTGAAATGGGGGGCTGAAAAGATGGACTTGGACATGGCTAAAACCCTCTATGCCCTTAAGCTAAGGCTAGATGGTGGGAACGTCAAGTATAATATTCTCCCGCCAGGTAACTGCCCCTCGCCGTCAGCAGTCGCCGGCGCGCTTGCCGGAGAGGGTGACGGTGCCCTTGCCGCCGGTCCCGTCCTTCATCTTGAACTCGATCGGGCCGCTGCCCTCGAACGTCGTGGGCGTGTACTTGATGTCGAGGTTGCCGGTGATGCCCGGGCCCGCGTCGCTCGGGGGGCAGGCCATGCTGGCCTTGGCGGTGCCGCTGGCTCCCGTGAGCTCGGTCTTGCATTTGCGCGCTTCCATCTCGGCGGCCGGCGGCAGCACGAGCTTCTCCAACGTGGCTTCGCCCGCCTTCAGGCACATGGTCCGGGGCGGCGAGGGGATCTCGCCCTGGCCCTCGATCGCGGTCTTCTCCGAGAACTCCCAGTTGCCGGCGTCGACAGGGGTTTCCGCATAGGCCGCGAGCGGGAGAATCAACATCCCAACCAGGGCCGACACACTCAACGCTTTCATATTCACTCCTACAGGTTGGCCGTGCGTACCATATCCGCGCACTTCTCGCCGATCATGATCGAGGGGGCATTGGTGTTGCCGGCCACGATCGACGGCATGATGGAGGCATCGGCGACCCTGAGCCCCGCGATCCCGTACACCTTGAGTTCGGGATCGACCACGGCATCGCTCTCGCGGCCCATGCGGCAGGTGCCGACGGGATGGAGGTTCGAGACGCCGCGGGCGCGGATGTCGGTCTTGAGGTCGGCGTCGCTGGCGACGGCGGGGCCGGGCAGGATCTCCTCGACGATGAACGGCGCGAGCGCTGGCTGGCGCGCGATCTCGCGGCAGATGCGCATGCCGGCGATCAGGGCGTCGTAGTCGTTTTGGCTCTTCAGGAAGTTGAAGCGGATCTCGGGCGCGGCCAGCGGATCGGCCGACTTGAGCCGCACCGTGCCGCGGCCGTCGGGCCGCAGGTGCACGGGGCTGAGGCCAAAGGCGGAGAAGGGCTGCGGGATGACGCCGTTGCGGTTCCGGTCCTTGATTGCCCAGGCGAACATGTTGATCTGCAGGTCGGGCCGCTCGAAGCGTTTGTCGCTGCGCACGAGGGCGCCGACGAAGAGCCCCATGCTGGCCAGAGGCCCGGTCCGGCCCAGCGCATATTGCGCGCCGGCCATGATCCGGCGCGGCAGGCTCAGCATCAGGTCGTTCATGGTCACCGGCTGGCTGCAGCGATAGGCGACGTAGGTGTTGAAGTGATCGTGCAGGTGGCTGCCGACGCCCGGCATGTCGCGCACCACGGTGATGCCGTGCTGCTTCAGGTGATCGGCCGGCCCGAGACCCGACAGCATCAGCAGCTGCGGCGAGCCGTAGACGCCGCCCGACACGATCACTTCGCGGCCGGCGCGCGCCGTCTGCAGGCCGGCTGGCGTGCGGTACTCGACGCCGACGGCGCGGCCGTTCTCGATCAGCACGCGCGTGCAATGCGCGCCCGTGGCGATGGTGAGATTGCGCCGCCTCTTCGCGTCGCCGAGATAGGCGCGCGCGGTAGACCAGCGCCGCGCCTTGTTGATGGTGGTCTGGTAGTAGCCGACGCCTTCCTGGTTGGCGCCGTTGAAGTCGGGATTGTCGGGGATGCCGGCCTCGACGGCGGCATCGTGCATCGCCTTGGCGAGCGTCGGCTGCCAGCGATGGTCGGAGACTTTCAATGGGCCACCGGTGCCGTGGAAGGAGTCGGCGCCGCGCGTATTGTCTTCGGCCTTGCGGAAGTAGGGCAGGACCGAATCGTAGTCCCAGCCGTCGCAGCCGCGTTGGCGCCACTCGTCATAGTCGGCGGCGTTGCCGCGCATGTAGACCATGCCGTTGATCGAGCTGGTGCCGCCCAGCACCTTGCCGCGCGGCTGGTACATCACGCGGTTGTTGAGCTCGGGCTCCGGTTCGGAGTCGAACATCCAGTTCACCTTCGGATTGTTGAAGGTCTTGTGGTAGCCGAGCGGGATGTGGATCCACGGATAGGTGTCACGCGGTCCGGCTTCGAGCAGGAGCACGGAGAAGCGCCCGTCTTCGCTCAGGCGCCCCGCGACGGCGCAACCGGCAGAGCCCGCGCCGGTGACGATGAAGTCGTATGTGGTGAGCATTTTTGCCCGTTCCTCCCGCGTCCGACCCTAGGGCCTGACGGAGAGGAGGGGCAAGGGGAGCGTCTAGGAGACCAGCTCGTATTCGAGGCGGGCCTGGTCGACAATCTTGACCAGCGCGCCGAAGCAACCAGAGGCGAGACCGGGGAAGCCGTCGACGGTCCAGTTCGGACCGCCCTCGCCACGCACGCGGCTCGGCCGCGGCACAGGGGCCTCGCAGCCGGTGAACTTGGGATCGCGCGCGATCATGCGCTCGATGCGACCTTTGAGGTCCGCCTGGATTTCTTCTGCAGTCGCCTGCTTCCTGAGCGTGACCGGATGCAGCTCATGTGCGTCGAGATTTTGGTAGAAACTATCCGGCATTTTTCGGCTCCTTGGTACGCGGGCCTTATACGAGGGGTAGCCCAGCATACACTACGTAGCGAAGGGGCGCTGCGTGCCCGTCCTGAGTCACGCCGTCGCAGGAACTATTCGCATACGTCGACCCACTGTGCCTTGGTCAGTTCGGCCATACGATCGGGCGCGATTCGCAGAGCGGAGTTGGTCGAGCCCGCCGCCGGCACGACTTCGGTGAAGGCTTTCAGCGACACGTCGCAATACACCGTGAGAGGCGTGGCGAGGCCAAAGGGGCAGACCCCGCCCACCGGATGGCCCGTGAGTGCCACCACTTCATCGGCGGCGAGCATGCGTGGCTTGCCGCCGAGAGCATCCTTGATCTTGCGATTGTTGAGACGCGCGGTGCCCGAGGTGACGACCAGAAAGGTGCGGTCCTTCACCTTCAGCGAGAGCGTCTTGGCGATTTGCGCCGGCAACACGTTATGCGCAGCGGCCGCCATGTCGACCGTGGCGCTGCTGGCCTCGGTCTCGAGGATTTCTACGTCGGGCGCGTGGGCAGCGAAGAAGGCGCGGACGGACTCGACGGTCATTGAGGCGCCTTGCGCCAGAATGGCGCGCGTTGCTTCACCTGATCGAGCAGCGACCAGTCTCCTTGTTCGACGACGTGACCCTTGGGGAAGGGCGAGCGCGGCTCCTGGCCCAGCGCGCGCATCACGCGGTCGTCGCGGTAGTAGCACTGGATCACCACGCGGGCGGCTGTGGCGACCAACGGGCCGCCTTCGGCGCGGAAGGCGTTGGCTTTCTCCAGACGCTGCGCCGGCGTGAGGTCGGCAATGCCGGCCAGCTTCTTCAGGGCCCCGCGCAGGTCGTCGAGATCGCGGCCGATGCTGTTGACGATGTCGGCGAAGATCTTCTCATCGTCGGCGCCGGGTACGCCGTGCTGGGCGCTGGCGGGAATGATGGCGCCGGCGAAGGCGCGCAAATCGTTGGTTTCCTGGGATGACAGCATGGCGGGCTCAGTCGAACAGGGTGGCGGCAGCGAGGCGCTGCTTGATGGCGTCGGCGATGTAGAGCGCCAGCGCCTGGATGGTCGAGGTCGGGTTCACGCCGCCCGAGGTCACCCAGATGCTGCCGTCGACCACGAACAGGTTCTTCACGTCGTGGCTGCGGCCCCATTCGTTAACGACCGAGCGTTCGGGATCGGTGCCCATGCGCGCGGTGCCCATCAGGTGCCAGCCGGCATTCAGCATCGGCGCTTCGCCGCCGATGTTCTTCGCGCCGGCGGCTTCGAGGATGTCCTTCGAGCGCGCGACGCCGTGCGCGATCATCTTCTTCGTGTTCTCGCTCAAGGTGTACTCGATCTTGGGCGAGGGGATGCCGTTGCTGTCCTTCAGCATCGGGTCGAGCGTGACCCTATTGTGCTCCTCCGGCAGGTCCTCGCAGATCGCCGAGAGGCCGAGCTTGCGGTTGAAGATGCCGCGATAGACATCGTGATGCGCCTCGCCCCAGGGCAGGAAGCCGCGCGCGGTGTTGGCGATCGCATCGACGATCATGCCGGCGCCGCGATGGAGTTGCAGCGTGTAGCCGCGCACGTAGCCGCGCGCCTTGTCGGTCTCGTAGAATTCCTGGCTCCACAGCGAGAGCTGCGCGCCCTGATTGCCGTCGATCGGTTCGTCGACATAGCCGTAAGTGTGGGCGAACGGGTGGAACATCAGATTCTTGCCCACGAGGCCGCTCGAGTTGGCGATGCCGGTGGGGAATTTGCCGGACACCGAGTTCAGCAGGAGTCGCGGCGTGCCGATGCCGTTGCAGGCCACGATCACCATCTCGGCGGGCTGGAAGTGCTCCTTGCCGTCGGCATCGTAGTAGATTGCGCCGGTCGCGAGACCGTCCGGCCCGACGGTGATCTCGCGCACGCGGGCGCGGGTGCGCAGCTCGACGCCGGCGCGGATCGCATGCGGCCAGTAGGTGATGTCGGCGCTCGACTTGGCACCTTGCGCGCAGCCCGGTGTGCAATGGCCGAGATTGATGCAGGGCGGGCGGCCGTCGTACTCGGTGGTCGTGATCGCGCTGTCGGATGGCCACCAGTGCCAGCCGAGCTTGTTCATCGCCTCGCCGAAGCACTTGCCGGTCTTGCCGAGCGGCAGTGGCGGCATCGGCGGCTGATGGAACGGATAGGCGGGGTCGCCGGCCAGACCCGCGACGCCGGTCATGCGATCGTTCTCGGCGAAGAAGGGCTCGAGCGTGTCGTAGTCCACGGGCCAGTCATCGGCGACGCCGTCCAGCGTCTTCACCCGGAAATCGCTGGGGTGCAGGCGCGGGTAGTGCGCGGTGTACATGATGGTGCTGCCGCCGACGCCGTTGAAGTTCACGACCTGGATCGGCGAGGTGCCGTTGTTGATCGGGTAGTCGGTCTCGCGCGCACGGCGGTTGGGGTTGATCGCGAAGTCGCTGAACAGGCGCGCCTCCCAGTCACGACCGTTGGTCGGATAGTCGGTGGGCTTCACCCAGTCGCCCTGCTCGAGGCAGAGGATGCGCATTTTGGTGTCCGCCAGGCTCCAGGCCACGGCGGCGCCGGACGCCCCGGATCCGATGATCAGGACGTCGACTTTGTCGTGCATCGATTGTCTCTCCTCCGGCCCGGCTTTTGCTCGCTGTCGGAGGGGAGTATAGGACCGCCGGGGCAGGAGTGGAGCGTGTAATGTGGTTTGTCTTCGAGGCTGAATACGCAATCGAGAACGGGCGCGCGAACTGGAACAAGCCGCTGCCCGAGACCATGGCGTGGCACGGGCCGTTCCCCGACGGCAAAGTCGCCGACGAAGTGGCCCGCGCCCGGATGTGGACCAAGGTCGACACCTATGCCCACAAGGCGCGGCCCGTGGACATGACGGTGGCCGGCTAGTTCAGGCGCCGGCTAGTTCGGGCGATCGCCGCGGCGGTCCTACTGATAGGGCTTGATCATGGCGGCGTCTGCACGATCGGCCGGTGTCGCGGAGGGCTGGAAGCCCGCCACGTAATCTTCGTTTTCGTCGCCGACGCGGCGGAACTTGCGGGTGAGTCCGAGGAACCGGCGGAGCAGCGACGGTCCGCCGAAGTCGAGCAGGCCCTGTAGCAGCGCGCGCTTCAGCTTGCTGCGCGGCGGGTAGGTTACGTAGTAGCGGGTGCCACCCCACGCCTTGAAGGCGGCATGCAGGCGGGGAATGTACTCGCGGGCCATCGGCACGCCCGACCACTCGTTGAGCAGATGCATCATGCCGTTGCGCATCGCCGGCGCGTAACGCTCGCGGTCGGGACGGGGCAGCAGGATCTCCGACCATTTCAGCCAATAGCGCAGCGGCGAGATCAGCCGAATCACGTTCTTGCCGGTGGTAACGCGCGGGCCCGAGTGCATGCGCACGTAGTACATGCCGGCGCGGCGGCCGACGATGTGGCGTCCCGACAGGATCGCGCGGCCGAACATGTCGAAGTCCTCGTTGAAGCCGAGGTTCTCGTCCCACTTCATGTTCTCGAACACGGCCCTGGGCCACAGGATGGTCGAGTGCGTGACCGTGCGCTGGCTGGTCGGCTCGAGGAACTCGATCAGCGTGTCGGCATCGGCGCGGACCGCCGGCGCGCAGAAGGTGGGTGCGAACCGGACCTCTCCGTCGACCACGGCGAAGTCGCGCATCGGTCCGGTGACGATCGAGTCGGGCGGCGCGGCCTTCGAGGCTTCGTGCAATTCCTGCAGGTGACGCGGATGAATGAGATCGTCGTCGTCGAGATAGAAGATCCACTCGCCGGTCGCGAGGGCCAGCCCCGCGTTGCGCGCGCCGCTGATGCCGCGCGCGGTCTCGTGGTGCACGACCTTCACCGAGGGAAACTTCTCGGCCAGGACCTTCAACGTATCGTCAGTGGAGGCCTCGTCGACGACGATGACCTCTTTGTCCGTCCATGTTTGGTCGAACACGCTGCGCAAGGTCTGCTGTAGCAACTGCGACCGGTTGCGCGTCGTGACGACGACGCTGATCTTCTCGCTCATGAAACTCCCCGCTCAGGGAAGCATCTTAAGCTTGATCAGCGTGTCGGCGATGCCCTCTGCGACCAAATGGTTGCCTGCGGGACTGTGGTGCCAAGAGCCGTAGAGAGAATTCACACCCTGTGTCTTTACGTTGGCATCGACCAGGGAAAAGCTGTCGTAGGTCTGGAGGCCGGCGACCGTCGCGCACTGCAGAACCACCTGTGTCAGGCGCTTCTGCTCGGCCACCCATTTCGCCTCATAGGACCACAGATGCGGGCGGTATTGAGCCACAACCAGGGTCGGGATCTTAAGGGCCGCGACCTTTTGCATCAGTGGGCAGGCGAGCGTTTCGCCGGTGCCGGGCGGGGTGCCGACGGTGTCCTGCCAGAACCAGACGTCGTAGTAGCCGAAGTGCCGCATGAACTTGTCGACCAACATCGACCAGCCGAACCAGCGTTGCCAGAACGGCAGTGACTGGGCGGTGACGGGACGGTCGGGCGCGGGCGAGTTGTGGAGGACGAGGGCGCCGTTGCTGACGGTGAAAAATGGTTTGTCGCCACTGTACAATCGGCTCATCTCGGCGCGCTGCAGGTCGTCGGCGATAAAGGCGAGCACGATGAGGTCGGGCTTGAGCCGCCGCGCCAGATCCTCCGTGCGCAGCACGCTCTGGTCGAGCCCGTAGCCCGGCACGCCGCCATTATCGATGCGGCGATGGATCATGTCCTGCAGGTAGGCGGCCCAGGTCTCGTTGTCCTTCACTTCGTCGCTGTAGGCGTAGGAATCGCCTGACACGAGCACCAGTCTGTCGGCCGGGACGTCGGCGGGCGGGGATGGCATCACGCGCAGCGCCTGGGCGGTGTGGCTGTGTTCGGGGCCCTGGCAATTCGCCTCAGGCGCATATCCCAGCGCATCGTCATGGATGAACATGCAGGGCAGCCGATGCACATCGGCCTCGTACAGCACCAGGTTGGGCCAGTGGATCAGGAACCAGGGGCCGCGCAGCACGCGGCAGCCGAGTTCCATGGCCGTCAGCATCAGCAGTATCGTCGCCGACAGCAGGATGAGGCGATTACGCCACTCCCGGGCTGCGGGACTCACGAGAGCACAGCGCAGAAAGGGTCGAAAAGCATCGCGTGCAATACGTGCATCATCGGAGAATGGACCAAATAAAGTGCTCCATCCTGCGAAACCGCAGGCTCATTTGCGGCCGAAGTAGTCGACCATCAATGCCTCTGCCGCGACACGACCGGTCGCCGCCGTCAGATGATGATCCATGCCCGGAATGACCTGCATCTCCGCCCCCTTGAACGCGGCGAGTCCTTCGCCGGTCGGTCCGAATTCCAGAGCGAAGGCGCCTTCGGCCTCTTCGCCCGGCGAGAACACGAACAAGGTAGTGGTGCCACGCTTGGCGAGCGCTGTCATGGCTTGCTGGGCGAAGCTCTGCTCGTTCAGCAGTCCGGTGCTTCGGGCAAGGCCCTGCACGCGGGCTTTTGCATGTGCAGTGATACGGCCGAGCTGGCCGGCCAGGATGCCGCTGTAGTCGACCTTGCCGCGTGTGAGCGTCGACCAGGTCTGCGGGCGGAACAGCTTGGCGATGTATTCGACGGGCGAGCGGTTCTTCTGTTCGAGGTATCCCAGCACGCTGCCGGCCGGGAGCAGGAAAAACGGTAGGTTGACGACGAGAACCGTGTTGATGCGCGGCTCGGCCAGTGCGGTGCGGAAGGCGTGAAACGCCCCGGAGCACAGGCCTTCGATGCCGAAGCGGCGATATCCCATGGTGTGCAATGCGTCGATGGCCGCGCCGACATCAGGACTCCGATCGACTGCAAAGACGTGGCTGAGCATCCGCTCCTTGCCCGGCGGTCCGATGCTGTCGCCCAATCCCGCATAATCGAGCCGCAGGGAGGCGACGCCTCTGGCCGCGAGCTTGCGCGCCAGGGTCACGGCATGGCGCGCCGAAGCGTAGTGCGGATCGTGACCGGCGTTGCCGATCAGCACGACAGTTTCGGCCGTGCCGCGCGCCGGACGGCACAGCATGCCGAACAGCCGGCGATCGGGCCCGAATTGCATTGGCGTTTCGACGCAACCGTCCGGGTGCAGCTGGGCGGCGTTCGGCGTGATGGGTGTCGCAGATGATTGCGCAGGCACTGTCTCGCGCAGCCAGCCCAGGACGACCGCAAAGTCGGCGAGCACGTCCTCGTCGATCACCTTGTGACGCACCAGCGGATCGAGTCCGCTCCAGCGGAGGTTGACGACCTCTGCGCCGGCCGCGCGCCACGCCGCCGCGCCGTCGTCGACGACCTTGCTTTCGGACTGGGCGGCGATGGCGACTTTCGTGCCGGGGTTCAGCGCCACCTTGCGCAAATCGACTTCGGAGATCTGGTCGAGCGTGGCGGGGGCGAAGCGGAACTCGCGGAGGTAAAGGTCCTGGCCTTTGGTCGGCCGTGTGCCGCTCAGCATCTCGGCCTCGAGGTAGAGCTGGCGGACGTAGTTCCGTCCGCTGAGGACCGGCTCGAATAACAGCAGCCCCGCGACATCTTCGCGGCTCGCGGCGGCGAGGGTGGCCAGCGTCGTGCCCAGGCGCAGGCCCACGAGCACCAATCGCTTCGCGCCCGTCGTAAGCTTCAAGTAATTTGCAGCGTCATCGATACTTCGCTGCCACGCCGTCCAGTGGCCGTCGCGCTCGGCGGCATCGTCGGTGGAATCACCGGTGCCAGGATAATCGAAGCGCAGCGTAGCATAACCGGCGGTGGCAAGATCGTCGGCCAGCACTCTGAGCGAGCCATAGGCCAGCAACGCGTCCTGGATGAGGCCAGTGCAAATAATCACACCGACGTCGCTGCCCGACCCGTCACGCGGCGCGTGCAGCCAGCCAAAGCATCCTTCGAATGTCACCGGCGTCATGTTGAATCGCTCTATACGAAAGGATATCCTAAGTGCAAGTAACGACTTGCGATTTCAGTCTGCCTGCCGTGGGAGTTTATGGTGTCTTCGTCTGCCCGTGACCGCGTTCGCACCCTGCTGAAGACGACGGGCTGGCTCCAGACCGACATCGACACATTGGGCAATGATGCTGACCTTTACGTTGCGGGGCTCACCTCGCACGCCACGGTGACCTTGATGCTGGCGCTCGAGGAGACCTTCGACGTCGAATTCCCGGACAGCCTGCTGCGTCGGCGCACCTTCTCCAGCGTTGATGCGATCGTCGAGGCGTTGGCCGAAATCGGCGTGAATACCGAAGCCGTATGACCGACTGGATCGCCGCCGCCCGCGCGGTGGGCAGCGATGTTGCCGCGCGCCATGCCGAGGATGTCGACAGGCAGGCGCGTTTCCCGAAGGAGTCGCTGGCGGCCCTCAAAGAGCGAAAGCTGCTCGGTATCCTGATACCGGAGCGCGATGGCGGGCCGGGTGCCGGCATTGCCGACGTCGTCTCCGTCTGCCACGTGCTCGGACAATACTGCGCAGCGACGGCGATGATCTACGCCATGCATCAGATCCAGGTGTCGTGCATCGTGCGCCACGGTGGCGACAGCTCCTGGCATCGCGCCTTCGCGAAGCGTCTCGTCGATGAGCAGCTGTTGCTTGCGTCGGCAACGTCCGAGGCAGGTGTCGGTGGTGACGTTCGGTCGAGCGTCTGCGCCGTGGAGGAGAAGGGCGGGCGCTTCTCGCTCGCCAAGCAGGCGACGGTGATTTCCTACGGCGCGGACTCCGACGGTATTCTGGTGACGGCCCGCCGCACGCCGCAATCGCCGGCGTCGGACCAGGTGATCGTGGTCGTGCCCAAGAGCGGCGCCAGCCTCGAGGCGCTGCAGGGATGGGATACGCTCGGCATGCGTGGGACCTGCTCGAACGGCTATCACCTCAAAGCCGAGGGCGAGATGGCGCAGGTGATCCCCAAGTCCTATGCCGACGTATCCGCTCAAACCATGCTGCCGACATCGCATCTCGTGTGGAGTGCCTTGTGGCTCGGCATCGCGACCGATGCGGTTGCCCGTGCGCGTGCCTTCGTGCGGGCCGAAGCGCGCAAGAAGCCGGGCGTCATGCCGCCGGGGGCGGTCCGCCTCGCCGAGGCGACGAGCCAGCTGCAGCTCATGAAGTCGAATGTCGTGGCGGCGCTGCGTCGCTACGAAGCGGCGTTGGGATCCGAGGACAGTCTCTCGGCGCTGCCATTCGCGATCGCGATGAACAGCCTCAAGACGGCGTCGTCGCAGATGGCGGTGCAGATCGTGGGGCAGGCGCTGCTGGTCGCGGGCCTTGCCGCCTATCGCAACGACACGCCGTTCAGCCTCGGCCGCCACCTGCGCGATGCGCATTCGGCGGCGTTGATGGTGAACAACGACCGCATTCTCGCCAACACCGCGCAGCTCGTACTCGCCCTGCGCGACGATCCGGAATTGCTGGCATGACGACCCTCCAGGATGAGCATCGCGCCTACCGTGACGAGTTGCTGCAGGCCGGCCTGCTGATCTCGATGGGGGTCGACGGTCTCTATGGTCGTAGCGGCACGTTCGAGGGAATTGTCGAAGGCATCAACCACGCTTTCAGCAAGGTCGGCGATCCCGACAGGCCCGACGTGATGCGTTTCCCGCCCGGCATCGGCAAGTGGCAGCTCGAGCAGAGCGGCTACCTCAAGAGCTCGCCCCAACTCGTCGGCACGATCCACAGTTTCACCGGCAACGACCGCGACCACCGCGCGATGCTCGAGACCTTGGAGCAGGGCGGCGACTGGACGGCGGGGCAGAAGATGACCCAGGTCGCGCTGGCGCCCGCGGCCTGTTACGGCGTCTATCCGGCGGTCGCTGCGCGCGGGCCGATGGGCGGGAACGGCGGGCTGGTCGATTGCTACACCTATTGCTTTCGTCACGAGCCGTCGATCGATCCGGCACGCATGCAGATGTTTCGTCAGCGCGAGCATGTCCGGCTCGGCACCGAGGAGCAGGCCACCACCTTCCGCAAGCTCTGGATGGAGCGCGGCCAGGCGGTGATCAAATCGCTCGGCCTGCCGTTCGAGGTCGACGTGGCCAACGACCCGTTCTTCGGCCGGACCGGCAAGCTGCTGGCGACCAGCCAGCGCGAGGAGGCGTTGAAGTTCGAGCTGCTGGTGCCGATCACCTCGACGGAACAGCCGACGGCGTGCGTGAGCTTCAACTATCATCGCGACCTGTTCGGACGCGGTTGGGGCATCAAGACCTCGACGGGTGACGTCGCGCACACGGCGTGTGTCGGCTTCGGCGTGGAGCGCATCACCCTGGCGCTGCTCAAGCATCACGGTCTGTCGGTCCCGCACTGGCCGCAACAGGTGCGCGATGTCCTCGGTCTCTAGCGTCGATCTCCTCCATCTCGATCCAGCGGCCTGGAAGCCGCAGCTCCTGCACGCAGGCGATCGGGTCTGGCTCGAGACCAACTGCTACATGGACGTCTGGGCGGAGCTTTTGCCGGCGCTGGGCCATCCCGCCGAAGCAGCGCTCGCTTTCACCGTGCGCCAGGATTTCGAAGGCGATCACTTCACCTTCTTCAAGTTCCCGCTGGAAGATCTCGAGGCCCTGTTCGGTTTGGCCGTGCAAGAGCTGGCGGTCTACGATTCGCTCGAAGGCCACACGCTGGAGCAACTGGGGCGTGGCCGGCCGGTGCTGATCGAGGTCGACAGTCACTGGTTGCCAGATGCTGGCCCGACCTATCGCAAGGGTCACGTGAAGACGACGGTCGCCGCGATCGCCATCGATCCGACGGCACGGCGCTTCGGCTATTTCCACAACACCGGCTATCACGTCCTGTCGGGTGAGGATTACGACGGGCTGTTCCGCAAGCAGGCCGCGCCAGATTACCTGTTTCCCTATGTCGAGTTCGTGAAGCGCGACGGCCGGGTCCTGAGCGGTGCGGCGCTTGTCGACGGCTCGCTCACGCTGTTGCGCCATCATCTCCAGCATCGCCCCAAGGCCAATCCGATCGTGCGCTGGCGCGAGGCGATGCCAGGCCATCTCGAGCGGCTCGCGGCGCGCGACATGGATTATTTCCATCTCTACGCCTTCAACGTGCCGCGCCAGCTTGGCGCCAACTTCGAGATGCTGGGCACTTATCTAGATTGGCTAGGCGCCAACGGGCAGGAGAGCCTGACTGACACGGCAGCCGCAGCACGCGGCCTTGCCGAAGCGGCGAAGGCTGTGCAGTTCCAGCTCGCGCGCATGGCCAACCGCCGCAAGTTCGACGTTGCCGCGATCAAGTTCGCGCCCATGGAAGCGGACTACGAGTTGATCCTCTCGACGCTCGTGAAGCGGTTCGCTTGATCGGCGGCTGGCAACTGGCTTTGACGGCGCCGGGAGCGACTGGCGATCCGGCGGCGCTTGCGCCCGACCTCGAGTGGATTGCGGCGATGGCGCCGGGCACGGCGGCCCAATCACTGCAGGTGGCGGGCCGTTGGGCGCTCGACCAGCCCGAACCGTTGCATGACAAGGACGTCTGGTATCGCGCGCGCTTCGTCGGAACGGGAGCGCGGACGCTGCGCTTTGGCGGACTGGCGACCATTGCCGAGGTTTGGTTGAACGGTGCGAATATCCTCAACGCCGACAACATGTTCGTCGCGCACGAGGTCGATGTCGTGCTCGTGGGCGACAATGAACTGGTCATCGCTTTCCGCTCGCTCGACAAGGCGCTGGCGGCAAAGAAGGGCCGGGCGCGCTGGCGCACGAAGCTCGTGGAGAACAACGCCGTACGTCTGGTGCGGACGACCCTGCTGGGTCACATGACAGGCTGGGCGCCGGCGGCGCATGCGGTTGGACCCTGGCGGGCGATCGAGTTCGTGGACAAGGCGCGCGACATCGATCTTTACGCAACGCTCGAGGGCGACGACGGCATGCTGGCGGTCTCGCTGCGTGCCGAGGCGGCCGCCAAGGTCACCGTCGCGGGCAAGAGTCTGGCTCTCTCGCGTGAGGCCAACGGCCGCTTTGAAGGGAGGTTGCACCTTCCGGGCGTGGAGAAGTGGTGGCCGCATACGCATGGGACGCCAGCGCTTCATCGCGTTCAGGCGGAGATCGATGGCAAGAAGATCGACGTCGGCGTTGTCGGCTTCCGCTCGATCACCGTGGACCACGGTTCGGACGGCAAAGGCTTCGGTCTCATCGTGAACGGTCTGCCGATCTTCGCGCGGGGCGCCTGCTGGAGCGCGTCCGATCTCGTCTCATTGGCCGGTGATCGTGAAGCGCTGATGCCGTGGCTCGAGCTCGCACGCGACGGCCATATGAACATGCTGCGTGTCGGCGGCACGATGATCTACGAGAGCGATGACTTCTTCGCACTCTGTGACGAGCTGGGCATTCTCGTCTGGCACGACTTCATGTTCGCCAACATGGACTATCCGATCGCCGACCCGGAGTTCCGGGCAACTGTCGAGGTGGAGGCGACCCAGTTCCTCGACCGCACGCGGCGGCATCCGTCGCTGGCAGTCCTGTGCGGTGGCAGCGAAGTCGCGCAGCAGGTCGCGATGATGGGACTGCCGCGCGAGCTGTGGAGCGGGCCGCTCTACGACGAGGTGCTGCCGGCGATCGCCGGGTCTCGTCGTCCCGACGTTGTCTATGTGCCTAATTCACCGAGTGGCGGCGACCTGCCGTTCTCGACCGATGCAGGCGTCTCGCACTACTACGGTGTAGGCGCCTATCTGCGCCCGCTCGAGGATGCACGGCGTGCCGGCGTTCGTTTCACGTCAGAATGTCTCGGCTTCTCCAATATGGTTGGCGACGGCGGCAATGTTCCGCGTGATCGTGGCGCCGATTGGAATTTTGCCGACGTCACCCGGCATTACACGGAACTACTCTTCGGTGCGGATACGCCAAGACTGCAGCGCGCGGCGACATCCGAGGTGATGGAAGCGACGATCGCCGAATGGCGCCGTGCCGGTTCGTCCTGCGCGGGCGCTTTGATCTGGATGTTGAAGGACTTCCAGCCCGGCGCCGGCTGGGGCGTGATCGATGCCGCCGCCCAGCCCAAGCTCGCCTGGCACGGCTTACGCCGCGCGTTCCGACCGGTGCAAGTCGCGCTGACCGACGAGGGATTGAACGGTCTCGGCATCCATCTGATCAACGATACGCCGCAAGTGATCCAGGCAAAGCTGTCGCTGCGCTGCTTCCAGAACGGCGAGACCGTCGTGATGCGGCGCGAGCGTGGCGTGACCTTGCCGCCGCACAGCAATCAGACCCTGAGCTCGGCCGACCTGATCGGCGCTTTCTTCGATATCACCCACGCCTATCGGTTCGGACCGCCGGCGCTCGATGTGACGGTGGTGACGCTCGATGATGCGGCGACGGGCGTGCGTCTCGCGGAAGCGGCGCATTTCCCACAGGGCAGGGCGGCGCTCGCGGTCGCGCCCGGCCTTGCTGTCGAGCTGGTAGGAACGGATGCGCTGCGGATCCGGGCGACGCGCTTTGCCGCCTGTGTCCTGATCGAGGATCCGCACTGGCGGGCCGAGGACGAGGGCTTCTTCCTGATGCCGAGAGAGGAACGCGTCGTGAGGCTCCGGCAGGTCTCGGCAGGCGCGCCGGCAGGCGTGGTCTGCGTCGCGAACGGCAAGGGCGAAGTTCACTACGGCCACCCTTGATGCTCTGGACGGTGCCGCTTAGCCTCCCGATCAACCGAACGGGAGGAAGCCATGCCGACAATCGATGTCCAGGTTCACTGCTACGAGCGCAACCATCCGGGCCGCCCGTGGCATGCCGTGCTGGCCGGACCGCCCGAGGTCACCGCCGATGACATGCTGAAGGCGATGGCGTCCGTCGGCGTCGATGGTGCGCTGCTGGTCTCGGTCCATACGATGTATCGCTGGGATGCGAGCTACGCCGTCGCTGTCCAGAAGGCCCATCCAGACAAATTCGGCGTGATCAAGCCGGTCGATCCCAACGACCCTCATGTCGAGGGCACGATCGCCGAGTGGGCCGCGATGGACGGCACGGTCGCGATCCGCATCATGATGAACGACACGGTGTCGACCGACGCGGCCGACCCGGGCATCAACCGCGTGCTGGCGGCAGCCGCCAAGCACGACCTGCCGGTCAACCTGATGGCGCGCGGGCGACTGGAGCAGGTCGGCAAGATGGCTGCCAAGCACCCCAACACCCAGCTCGTGATCGATCATCTCGGCCTTGAGCAGCCGATGGCGCCGCCCGCACCGGCCAAGCCGTGGTACGAACTGCCGCTGCTGTTGGCGCTCGCGCCGCACAAGAACATCGCCGTGAAGATCAGCGGCGCCTGCACGCTCAGTCACGAGAGGTTCCCGTACAAGGACATCTGGGATCCGTTGGGCAAGATATTCGACACCTTCAGCCTCGACCGCTGCATGTGGGGCACCGACTGGACGCGCGCCGTGGCGCTGTTGACCTACAAGGAAGGCGTCGATTCCTTCCGGGTCACCGACCGCCTGTCCGACAGCGACCGTGCGACCTTGATGGGCGGCTCGCTCACCAAGATCTACGGCTGGGCGCCCAAGACCAAGTAGGTCGAGGCCAAGCTGATGTAAGGTCGTTCCCAGAAAAGCTGTGGCTCGAAGTGCATCGGGACTGATCTCGATGTGCTAGAGCAGCGCGCGATTTGGGGCGACGAGGTGCACGGCACATGCAGGCGACGGCGAAAAAGACATCGATGAAGGTGGTGGCGGCGACCGTCGCCGGCAATGCGCTCGAGTTCTTCGACTTCGTCACCTATGCCTTCTTCGCAGTCTATATCGGCCAGACCTTCTTTCCCGCGTCTGATCCGTTCACCAGCCTGCTGGCGTCGGTCGCCGTCTTTGGCGTGGGCTTCGTGTTCCGGCCGTTGGGCGGCATCGTGATCGGCGCCTATGCCGACCGGGCCGGCCGCCGGCCCGCGATGCTGCTCACGATCGTGCTCATCACCGTCGGCACGATGGGACTGGCGCTTACCCCATCCTACGCCTCGATCGGTATCGCAGCGCCGATCATCGTGATCGTCTGCCGGCTGGTTCAGGGCCTGGCGCTGGGCGGTGAGGTCGGGCCGGCCAGCGTCTTCCTCATCGAAGCGGCGCCCGACGGCAAGCGCGGCTTCTATTCGAGCTGGCAGCTCGCCAGCCAGGGCATTGCCGTACTGGCGGCGGGCATCCTCGGCCTCGCTTTGTCGCTGATGCTCGACAAGGCGGCGCTCTCGGCCTGGGGCTGGCGCGTGCCGTTCATGCTCTGCATGTTGTTGGTGCCGGTGGCCTTCTACCTGCGCCGCTCCATGCCGGAGACATTGGAAGAAGGTGCGAAGGTCGAACCCGCGCGTCTGGGCGACCACACGAGGGTGATCGTGCTCGCCATCCTGCTGATCCTGGGCGGCACGGTCTCGACTTATGTTTCAAACTACATGACGACCTACGCCATCTCGACCCTGCATCTGCCGTCGTCGGTGTCGCTCACCGCGACGGTGGTCGGCGGTGTCGCGCTGTTCGTGGGCGCGCTTGCCGGCGGCTGGCTGGCCGACCGTTACGGCCGTCGCGTGACGATGCTTTGGCCGCGCCTTCTCCTGACGCTGACGGCATGGCCGCTCTTCCTGCTGCTGGCCCACCAACCGAGCGCGGGTACGCTCTACTTCGCCACGACCATGTTGACCGTTCTCACGGCGATCGGAAGTGCGGCGTCGCTGGTCGTCATTCCCGAGCTGCTGCCGAAGTCGATCCGGGCGACCGGCCTGTCGATCGCCTATGCGATCGGCGTGTCGCTGTTCGGCGGCACGACCCAGTTCGTCATCACCTGGCTGCTGAAGGTCACCGGAGACCCGACGTCACCCGCCTGGTACGTGACCGTCACGAGCGTCATCACGCTCGCCGCCATGTGGGCTATGCCGGAGACCCGCACGCGCAATATCGACGCCTGAGCGATACCTAAGTGCAGTGACCAATCCGGGACATATGCACTAGGCTCCGAATCGGAGGTTCCCGATGCAAAGCGAACGGAAGTGGGGCGGCGGCACGATCCTGGTCCTGGTGGTGCTGCTCGGCTTGTTGGCGCTGGCGACTTACGTCGGTATCGTCGGCTGGCAAATGGGCGGTGAGGGCGGCGGCGGCGAAGCCATGTCGACCACCGGCTATATCGCCATGGCCTTCGGAATCATCGTTACCCTGGCGTTGGGTATGGGGCTGATGGGCCTGATGTACTACAGCAGCAGGCACGACCAGGACTAGCGCCCGACGCTAGGCCGTGGCCGCGCTGCCCTCGTGGTAGACGCCGTCGATATTGACCAGCCACGGATCGAAGCGCCCCTTGCCCAGCGCCGTGCGCGCCGCGAGCAGACCCGTCGCCATGGCGTGGTCCTGATTGTTGTACTTGAACATGCCCGAGCGTCCGATCGGGAGAAGGTTCTCGAAGCGGTCGAGAAACGACTTGATGACCTCGATCTTGGCTTCGTAGCCGATTTCGATGACGGGGTAAGCCTTTTCGGAGCGCACGGCGAAGCCGTCGATCACCTCGCCGTGGGCGATGCCCATGATGGCAAGTTCGGCGACGGCGCGCTTGACCAGCTCCTGGTCGCTGCTTCCCCAGATGTCGTCGCCCTCGAAGCAGAAATATTCGACGGTGAGGGCGTGGATGTCCGGCGCGTTGCTCATCTCCTTGGAGAAATTGAGGTAGTCGGAAATCCGCGCCATCCGGACGTCCGGCGAATGGACGTAGATCCAGTTGTCGGGGAACGGCGAGGCGCCCTTGATGATCAGGTTAACGCCGACATGGTTGCGGTAGCGCAGGCTGCGCGCGGCCTCGAGCACGGCAGCAGGCGGTGGCGGATCGAGTTGGGTCAACAACTCGGTGAGCGGTGCACTCGACAGGAAGAAGTCGCCGCCGATCGAGTTTGTCGCGCCTTGCACGTCGCGATATTCGACGGCGGTGGCGCGGAAGCCGTCATGCTTGATACGCAGCACTTCGCTGTTCTTGCGCACCGCGCCGCCGCCGGTTACGACGAGCTGTTCCATCTTTTCATAGAGTTGGCCGGCGCCGAGGCGAGGATAGTAGAACTCGTCGACGAGGGTCTTGATGGTCTTCTTCTTGGAATGGAACACGGCGTTGACGACCGCCGCAATCAGGCTCAGGCCCTTGATGCGCTGTCCCGCCCAGTCCGCGCCGATCCGAGTGCAGGGGATGCCCCACACTTTTTCGGTGTAGGTCTTGAAGAACGTCTCGTAGAGACGGCGGCCGAACCGGTCGATGACCCAGTCTTCGAACGAACGCAACTCGGGTTGGCTGACCAGCCGCCGCAGCCGCGCCGCCATGTAGCTCATCAGGATTTTGAAGGATGTCAGGACGCCCATGCCGAACAGCGCATTGAGCGGCGTGAGAGGATAATTGAAGTACTTCCGCTTGTAGAAGATACGCGTCAGCCGCGGGACGTTCAGCAGATCGGCGCCGCACACTTCGACGAAGAGTTTGCGGATTTCATCGTTGAGCGTGAAGAAGCGATGTGGCCCGATGTCGAAGCGGCAGCCGCCATGATCGATCGTGCGGGCCAGCCCGCCCACCCGATCCAGCCGCTCGATGACGACCGGACGTGCGCCGCCGCGGACGGCTTCCAGTGCCGCAGCCATTCCGGACGGACCGCCGCCTACAATGACGATGTCGCGCGCGGCGGGGGTATCAGTCGTCTGCATTTTTCACCGTTCCGGACTTCACGATTTTCAGCAACTGGGAGCGGATTCCCCGGTTGAACGTCATGTAGCGGTGACCCGCGAAAGAGTAAATGGACACGACCCCGATCGCCACGACCTGGCCGAACGTCTCTGCGCTCAACAAGGGTGACGTCGCGCCGGCCGGAAGTATCGCCGGCAGCACCGAAGAAAAGAGATTGCGTACCAAAGAAGCGATCACCGAGGTGAGGAGAAGACCCGACAAAGCGACGATGAGAAAAGAACGGCCCTGTTGGATGCGGGTGCGGTCGTTGCCCTGGAATGTAAAGCGGCGGTTGAGCAGGAAATTCACGGCCATTCCGGCGCAATAGCCCACGCCAACGGCCACCGGATAGCGCGTGCCGGAGGTGAATCCCAGGCCGCTGACGAGGGCGAAGCCAACGACCAGGTTCACAGCAGCCGCCAGGGCGGAGCAGGCGAGGTACCACAAGAATTGGGCCTGGAGGGAGCGCACACCTATACCGGTTTCGCCTGCGACCCGGCCGAGCCATTCAGTCGTCGCGCGGTAAGGGTCGCCAGCCCGTAGCCGGCGAACAGCATGAGCAGCGGCACGATCTGCGTGATGTAGCGCTCCTCGCCGACACCGGGAAATTGCGAGGCGCAGAAGACCACGATGACCAGGGCCGGAAGGTAGATATCGCGCCACTGAACGCGCGCCTTGAACATTCCCCATGCCGCAAGCAAGTAGAATAGAATGCTCGCGGCAACATAGGTCACCCGCATCACTGGCTTCGGCAGGGGCAGCACGGGCAAGAGGTAGTAACCGGAACTCAGGAAGAGCCTCGGATATTGTTTGATCCGTACGAAGGTCCATTGAATCGGGTCGGCGACGATGCGTTTCAAGGCGATCTGCATGAATGTCGTTTCGGCGATGGTCTCGGAGGCTGAGTTACGCACGGTGTCCAGGAATTCGTGATCCTTCACGACGATCAGCCAGGGATTTCCGGCGTCGAGCGGGATGTCGTAGGTGCCCAGCATGATGTTGGCTCCCCATCCCATGGAGGCCACCGGGACGAAGCCGTGGTGCGTGACGGCATTTCGTACCGTCCAGGGCGTGATAATCAGCAACGCCCCCAGCAGCAGCTTGAGATGCGCCTTGCGATTGAACTTCATGACAATCGCCAAAAGCGCGACCGCTGCCAGGATTGGCAGGAGGATGGCACGCGTCAGTGTGGCGAGCCCCATCACGATGCCCGCGGTCAGCGGCCAATTGCGACCCCACAGCCAGATGCCGAGAACAAGCAGGGAGGAGAAGAGCGTTTCCGTCAGGATCGCAAATGGCAGCGTGGCGCTCATCGGCGCGATCGCCATGCCGAACCCGGCAAACAGCGCTGCGCGAGGCCCGAAGTTCTTGAGTGCGATCAGGTAGACGAGAACCGCGACCAGTGCGGCCATGACACACTGGATCAGGCGGACCGCGAGCACGGGCGAGGCGTCACCCCACCACAGGCTGGCGATGAACAAAGGAAACAGCGGCGGCCGGGCGGCGGTGGGCTCGAATGGCCCCGGGACATTCAGCAGGCCCGTGCCGCCCCACGGGTGCGGCGCGCCGTATGAGAACACGCCGTGAAGCTTGATGTTCTGGGCCAGCGCCAGATATTCGCTCTGGTCGGCTTTGCCGATGTCGTCATAGTCGGCAAGCCAGACGATCGCCAATCGCACGGCAAGGGCCAGAACGAATATGCAAAGAATGATCGTGCGCCTCTCGGCCGTGAGCGGAGAGGCCAAAGCGGACTGTCTCAAACGAGCGCCTTCAGTGCGTCCCGCACTGCCTCGACGTGTCCCTTCACCTTGACCTTATGCCAGACCTTGCGGACGACGCCTTCCTTGTCGATCAGGAAGGTAGCGCGGTCGATACCCATGTACTTGCGGCCATAGAGGCTCTTCTCGATCCAGGTGCCGTACTTCTCGCAGATCTTGCCGTCCTCGTCGGACACCAGCGGGAAGGGCAGCTGGTACTTGGCCTTGAACTTGTCGTGGCGGGCGACGCTGTCCTTGCTGACCCCGATGATCTGGGCCTTCAACTTCTTGAAATCGGGCAGGGCGTCACGAAAGCCGCAAGCCTCGGTCGTGCAACCCGGCGTATCGTCTTTCGGATAGAAGTAGAGGATCACGGGCTTGCCGCGCAGCTCCGAGAGCTTGAGTTTGCCGCCACCGTCCACCGCGGCGGTGAAATCCGGCGCTTTCTTGCCTTCCTCGACGCTCATCAAGCCCCCCTCGAACTCCAGCCAGCCTCCCGAGCCGGCGTTTCCACAGTGCGAATGTATATAGCACGGGCGCGGGCGGCCTCAGCCTCGATCTTCGACCGCAGCGTGTTGATATCGGCGACATTTTCCGTGGCCGCGATCAGCCGGCGTTGGCCTTCCGGGGCCTTGGCCTCGTCGAAAGTCGCTTCGTCGCCGTCGAGCGTGAGGCGGAGCAGGCTTTGGACGTCCGAGAACAGCGTACGCGCGCCGACGAGGGTTTCGGCATCGGTCTTATCGATCAGGCCGAGCGTGGCGGCCCGGCGCAGCATTTCGGCGGGATGCGGGTCGAGGATTGCGGGATGCACCGAGGCATGACGCAGGGCGAGGTACTGGGCGACGAAATCGATGTCGAACAGGCCGCCCGGCAGGTGTTTGAAGTCCCAGGCGCTCTTGGGCGGCATGTGGCCAGCGATGCGGTCGCGCATGTCGGCGACGTCGCGCACGAGTGCCGCGGCGTCGCGCGGGCGGCGAAGTGTGGCGGCGACGATGTTCTCGAGCTGGGCTGCCAGGGCCGCGGGACCATGGATCACGCGGGCCCGCGTCAGGGCCAGATGCTCCCAGGTCCAGGCCGATTGCTCTTGATAGGCGCGGAAGGCGTCGAGTGAATTGGCCAGAGGCCCGGCGCGACCCGAGGGTCGCAGGCGCATGTCGACCTCGTAGAGGGCGCCCTCATTGGTGAGGGCGGTGAGGGCGGTCACGATCTTGGCGCTGAGCCGCGTGTAATACTGGATGGGCGAGAGCGGCTGGGGACCATCCGAGATTTCCAGGCCGGCCGGGATGTCGTAGACGAAGATCAGGTCGAGGTCCGACGTCGCCGACATCTCGCGGCTGCCGAGTTTGCCCATGCCCAGCACGGCCAGGCGCTGGCCGCCAAAGCCGCCGTAGGCCTCGGCAAAGCGCTGCTCGACCCGGTCGCAGAGAGCGGAGATCGTCGCCTGCGCGATGTTGGAATAGGCGAGGCCAGCCTGGGCCGGGGTGACGATGCGCTTGAGCTGCTGCACGCCGACCTGGAAGCGCCGGTCGTTGGCCCACCGCCGCGCGCTGTCGAGCAGGTCCTGTTCGTCGATGGACGCCGCCAGCAGCTTCTCCAGCTCCGACGTCATGTCGCCGACCGGCGGCAAGGGATCGTAGAACGCAGGCGACAGGACCGAATCGAGAAGCAGGGTGCGGCGCGCGAGATGGGCGGCAAGGCGGGGCGCGCTGCCCATAATGTCAGCGACCAACTCGATCAGCGCCGGATTGGACTTGAACAAGGAGAAGAGCTGGACCCCCGCCGGCAGGTTTGCGAGGAACAGGTCGAAATTGAGCAGCGCCTGATTGGGGGCCGAGGTGGCGCCGAGCGCCTTGAGGAGTGCCGGCATCAGTTCGGTCAGGAGCTCGCGCGCCCGGGCGGAGGTCGTCGACCGATAGCGGCCATGGTGCCAGCGGCGCACGATGCCGGCGGCACCTGACGCATCCTTGAAGCCGAGTTCGCCCAAGGTTTCCAGCGTGCCGGGATCGTCGTCGGTCCCGGTGAAGACCAGGTTTCCGCCGGGCCCCGCGAGGCTGGGTGCCTCCTCGAACAGCCGGGCGTAGTGGCCCTCGACGCTGCGCAGGCGCTGCAGGAGAGCGGCTTCGAATGCCCGGAAATCCGGATAGCCCAGGAAGACGGCGACCGCGGTGGCGGCGGTCTCGTCGTCGGGCACGCTGTGAGTCTGCTTATCGTCGATCATCTGCAGGCGATGTTCGACCCGGCGCAGGAAGCCGTAGGCTTCGGCCAGTTCTGCCGCCGCCTCTGCGGTGACGTGATCGGTCGCCGCGAGCGCGTGCAGGGTTTCGACGGTTCCACGCAGGCGCAGCGATGGGTCGCGGCCGCCGAAGATCAACTGCTGGGTCTGGGCGAAGAATTCGATCTCGCGGATGCCGCCGCGGCCGAGCTTCACGTTGTGACCCAGTACCTTCACCGTGCCGCCACCGCGATGGGCGTCGATCTGGCGCTTGATCGAGTGGATGTCGTGAATCGCTGCGAAGTCGAGGTGCTTTCGCCAGATATAGGGACGCAGGGCGGAGAGGAACTCCGCGCCGACGGCACGATTGCCGGCCACCGGATGGGCCTTGATCATTGCCGCGCGTTCCCAGTTCTGGCCGACACTCTCATAGTAGAGCTCGGCGGCCTGCACCGACATGGCAAGCGGCGTCGAGCCGGGATCGGGCCGCAGGCGCAGGTCGGTCCGGAAGATGTAACCGTCGACCGACGCCTCCGACATGAGCTGGACCAGCAAACGCGCCGCCCTCACGAGATGGCGGGGCGCCTGCTCATTGTCGCCGATCGCCGGGGCCTCGCGGTCATAAAGCAGGATCAGGTCGATATCGCTCGAGTAATTGAGCTCGTCGGCACCCAACTTGCCCATGCCAAGGACCGTAAAGAAGGCGTCGTCGGGATTCTTTCCAATGGAAAGTTGGCCGTCCCGGGCAAGCTGAAGAAGGATCGCGTCGAGCAGGGCCTGCAGGCAGTCGTTGGCAAAAGTGCTCAAGGCTTGGGTGATCCGGGCGAGGGGCCAGGTCCCAGAGATGTCCGCCATGGCGATGACGAAGGCCGCCCGCCGCTTCAGGCGCCGAAGCGTCGTTGCTATCGACTGCGGCGTGCCGTCCATCCGCGCCGCCTGCTTGGCAGCGGTCAGCTGAGTGGCAAGTTGTGCGAGCAGTTCGTCGGGGCCGAGCCGGCACAGCTCGACCACGAAATCAGGATTCTGCAGGGCTGTCTCGGTCAAATACGGGCTGTTGCCGAACACGGCGTCGAGCAGAGCTGTCGCGCCGGCCGCGTCAGGGACGGCGGCCTTTTCGCGCCATCGGGTCCAGGCAACGGCAAGCCGCACCGTATCGTGCGGCTGGGGAAGGCTGGCAGTCGAAAGCCAAGACATGGGATGCGGCGGCGGGTAAATTGACACGTCGCCGGCACGCTTGCCTAGTCGTGCCATCATCGTCAAGGCAGGCGGAGCCCTCGCCCTCAAGCGGAAGTATCGGCTTTGGTAAGAAGAGCTTATCGCGTTCTCGAGCGCGTCGTGATCGGCGTCCTGGTCACTGTCGCCGTGCTCGTCGCCGTGGCGTCGCTGCGTCTGATGTCCAGACCGATCAGTCTCGACTTCCTGAAGCCCCGGATCGCGCAGGCAATCGACACGGCCGGCGGCAAGCTCAGGGTCGACGCCGAGCACATCTCCCTCGAATGGAGCGGACTCGCCCAACCCGTGCGGCTGGTGTTTCACGGTATCCATGTCACCGACATGGATAAGAAGGAACTGGCGACGGCGCCCAGCGTCGCGTTCTCCTTCGCGCCGCGCAGCATCTTCGAGGGCCATCTGTTTCCGACCGCCATCATGGTCGATCAGCCGACGCTCAATGCCGACATCGATCGCGAAGGCGGGATGTTGCAGCGCGTGCTGGCGAAGACCGACTCCAATTCCCAGGGCGAGGTGGTGGCGCTGTTGATCGAGCAGCTCCTGGCCGAGCCCAACCATCATTCGCTGCTCGGTCAACTCGACACGGTGCTGGTCGAGCGGGCGCACGTGACCTTGCGCGACGTGCCGAGCGGAGTGGTGTGGGCCGCCCCATCGGCGCATGTCAGCCTCAAGCGCGATTCGGCGGGTGTCATCATCTCCGCCCAAGCGCGCTTTTCTCGCGGCACGGGAGGCGAACCGATCGACGTTTCCCTGTCCGGAACCTATGCGCGCGACCGCAGTCGTATTTCCATCGAGGCCGGGATCGACGGCGTGAAGCCACTGATGTTCGCCGACTTCTCGCCGGATGCAGCGATCCTGAGCGGTATCGACATCGCGCTGTCCGGACGGATGAAGATCGATGCCGACGGCAGCGGCAACATCCGCGCGGTGCGCGCGGAGGTGACCGGCGGCCGGGGCACCATCGCACTGCCGGGGATCTTGGCGGCCACCCAAACGGTCCGGTCCGTGAACGCTGTGGCGGTTGTCGACGCGGACTCCCATACGGCCAAGATCGAGCATATCAATATCGACCTCGGTGCCGCCAAGGTATCGATCACCGGGCTCGGCACGAAGACGGACAAGGGTCAGAGCTTCACTGGCCGGGCAGACCTGAAGCAGGTTCCCGTCGACCGTCTCGCGGACTACTGGCCGATCACGCTGGCGCCGGGCGGGCGCGACTGGGCACTCGCGAACGTGAGCCTGGGGTCGCTCGATGTCGGTGTGGAATTCGCGCTCAGCGCGCCCGGCGACGACCTGTCGAAACTGAGCGTCGATCGCGCGGCGGCGCTGCTCGCCTATCGGGGCCTCAAGATCCATTACATGCCGCACATGCCCGAGGTGGAGGGTGTCTCCGGCACGGCGCGGTTCGAGAACGACGCGATGCATTTCGACGTGGCGGGCGGCATGGCGGTCGGCCTCGGTGTGACGGGTGCCACGATTGACCTCACCAATCTCAACGGTCTGCCAGCGGAGCAGATTGCGTCGCTGCACGTTCCGATCGCGGGGCCGACTGCCATGGTGATGGCGATGCTCTCGCGGCCCAAGCTCGCCCTGCCCAGGGACGCGCTGTTCGATCCCAAGCGCATTCAGGGGGCGACCGCGGTCACCCTTGATCTGCGTTTTCCGTTGCTCAACGACTTGTCGGTAAAGGACATCGACATCCGGGCAGTGGCATCGCTGTCGGGCTTGCAGATAAAGAACCTGCTTCCGGACCTCGATCTCACGGAGGGAGTGGGCCGGATCGTCTACGCCGACGACCAACTGACGGTGAACGGACAGGCCCGTATCGACGGCACGCCGATCGATATCAGCATTCGCGAGTTGTTCGCGCCCAAGGCACCGTTTCGTCAACGCTATGAGCTCAAGGGCACGTTGCCGGCGACGCTCATGACCAAAGCCGGTCTTCCGTCGCCCGAACCCTATGTCACCGGTCCGGTTGGTACGGCACTCGTCTATCAAACGCTCGCTAACGGAACGGGAGAGGTCACCGGCAAGTTCGACCTCAAAGGTGCCAAGCTCGATGTCGCATCGTTCGGATGGGCCAAGGCTGCCGGTGTGGAAGCGCTCCTCAACCTGACGGTCAAGCTCTCGGCCGCCGGTAAGGTCCTGTCGGCCGACTTCGACGGCCGCGGCGGTGGCCTCACCACCAAGGGTCTGATCGGATTTGTCGACGGCGGGACCGTGCAGCAGGTCAACTTCCAGCAACTTTCCCTCGGCCGGTCCGACCTTGCGCTGGAATGGAAGCGCAACGCGACGGGCGTGGAAATGGTCGTGCGCGGTCGCTCCCTCGAACTGTCGCGCGTGCGCGAGGGGCTGAAGGCGCGCGCCGACATCGCAGCCAAACAGCCCGGCGGTGCCGCCGCCAAGGCGGAGGGCGACACCAAGCTCACGGTAAATCTCGAGCAGGTCGTGCTCAAGCGCGGCACCTTGGGCGCGCTGAACGGCCGACTTGAGATGAAGGGAGACGTGCTGGCATCCGCCGACGTGTCGTTGGGCGCAGGCAAAGGAATGGCCTTCAAGGTCACGCCGGCGCCGCCGCGCGGACGGAACGTGGCTGTGTTCATTCCCGACTTCGGCTTGTTGCTGAAGGAAGCGGGATGGCTCGAAGGGCTTGTCGGTGGCGACCTGAGTTTCCAGGGAGGCTTCGACGATTCGACGCCCGAGCCGAAGTTGACCGGCAAGATCAAGCTCGGCCCGTATCGTATGACGAAGGTCGATCCGAATCCGGATGTCGGCTCGCTCAATTCGACGATCGACGGCCTCAACCGTGCGGGCAACGCCTTGCAGCAGTTCGACGTCCTCGAAGGCAATATCACCAAGGTCGGCGACCGTATCGACATTGCCAACGGCCGGACCAGCGGCAAGTCGATTGGCCTGACAACGGCGGGCTGGATCGATCTTGGCAAAGACTTGGGGCGTCTGCGCGGCATCGTCGTGCCGGGCTTCGCGCTCAACAACCTCCTGTCCAACGTGCCGCTGCTGGGACCGCTCCTGACCGGCGGCAAGGACGGCGGCCTGTTCGCCTTCACTTACAAGCTCGAGGGTCCGCTCGACGACCTGAAGTCGGATGTGAACGTGATGTCGGCGATGACGCCGGGAGCCTTGCGCGAGCTGTTTACGGCGCCGGTCACGCAGGATCCGGTGTCGGCCCAGGACAACAGGCCGACGCCCTAGCCATCGAGCAGGATTAGCGGGCGCGCACCAGCACGTGGCGCTTGCGGCCGGCCGAGAGCTTCAACGTGCCGGACGAATCGAGATCCTTTTCGCCGACCACGGCTGTATCCGATTCGATCGGCTTGTCGTTCAGCCGGCCGCCGCCACCCTTGATCAGCTTGCGCGCCTCGTTGCGGCTGCCGGCCAGGCCGGCCTCATGGAACAGGTCGAAGGCGGCGATGCCGGCCGCGAGCTTCGTCCGTGCGACGTCGACCGTCGGCAGGGCTTCGGCCTTGGCGCCTTCCTCGAACGTACGGCGCGCCGTCTCGGCGGCCTCGTCGGCGGTGGCGCGGCCATGCGCAAGCGTCGTGATTTCCGTCGCCAGCACCTTCTTCGCCTCGTTGATCTCCTGGCCCTGCAGCGCTTCGAGCTTGGCGATCTCGGCGAGGGGCAGGTCGGTGAAGATCGTCAGGAAGCGGCCGACGTCGGCGTCCTCGGTGTTGCGCCAGTAC
>CAIKZO010000046.1 GCA_903832005.1 Enhydrobacter aerosaccus
CGACAGCTACCGGCTCAAGCAGAGCAAGCGCCGCCAGCGCGGCGCCCGTGCCGCCACCATCCCCGACAGCCCACCCGAGGAATAAACGAGGACGCAGGAAGGCCCCCCGCAGGGGGCCTTCCTGCCATCAGCCGTGACGCACTTTTACTCCGGCCAGCCGATGCATTTTTACTCCGGCGTTGACAACCTGCTGGTAGCGGTCCATGGCAGCAGCCGCGATTCCTTCCTCGAGTTCCGCAACGGCTTCGCACCGTTCGGCAAGTGGAACCGTGTCGCCGTGCTCTGCCCGATCTTCCCGATCGGCCCGCTCGGGGACGGCGAGCGCAACGGCTACAAGTACATGCAGGAAGGCGACATCCGCTACGACAAGGTGCTGCTGTCGATGGTGGAGGAGGTCGCGGAGAAATACCGTCAGGATTGGGCGAAGTTCGCGATCTTCGGCTTCTCGGGCGGCGGCCATTTCTCCCATCGCTTCGCGATCCTGCACCCCAAGCGCCTGTGGGCGGCCTGCATCGGCTCACCCGGCTCGGTCACGCTGCTCGACGCCAGTCGCGACTGGTGGGTCGGCATTCGAGATCTTCCCGAGCGCTTCGGCATCACGTTCGACAAGGCGGCACTGGCGGCCGTGCCGGTGCAGATGATCGTCGGCGATGCCGATCTCGAGACCTGGGAGATCACACACAAGCCGGGCGGCTCGCGCTGGATGGAGGGCGCCAACGACGCCGGCCGGACGCGGCCCGAACGGATAGAGACCTTGGCGCGCTCGTTCCGCGACGCCGGCGTCAACGTGCAGCTGGACTTCATGGCCGGCGTCTCGCACGAGCGGCTGAAGACCTTGCCGCAGGTGCAGGATTTTCTCGCCGGCGTTCTGGCCGTTAGGCGCCCGTCACCCGGAAGATGACGTCGCCGACATCGTCGGCCATCAGCAATGACTTACGGTCGGGCCCCAAGGTGACGCCCACCGGGCGGCCGTAAGAGACCTTTTCGTCGGGCGCGAGGAAGCCCGACAGGATGTCGCGCGCCGGGCCCGAGGGCTTGCCGTTGGTGAAGGGAATGAACACCAACTTGTAGCCGCTGAGCTTGCTGCGGTTCCACGATCCGTGCTGGCCGATCGCCATGCCGTCGGGAAAGCCGGGCAAGGTGCCGGCCGGCACCCAGCACAGGCCGAGCGATGCGGTGTGTCCGCCCAGCGCGTAGTCGGGCGTCAGCGCCTTGGCGACCATCGCGGCATCCTGCGGCACGCGGTCGTCGACCGTCTTGCCCCAGTAGCAATAGGGCCAGCCATAGAAGCCGCCATCGACGACGGAGGTGAGATAGTCGGGCGGCGTCTCATCGCCCAAGCCATCGCGCTCATTGACCACGGTCCAGAGCGCACCGGTATTCGGTTCCCAGGCGAGGCCCACCGCGTTGCGCAAGCCGGACGCAAAGGTGCGTCCCTTGCCGGTCGCGAGGTCGAGTTCGTAGACGAGGGCGCGGCCTTCTTCGACCTCCATGCCCTGGTCGGCGATGTTGGTGAGCGAGCCCACGCCGGCATAGAGCTTCTTGTTGCCGGGGCCGAGCAACAGGCTGCGTGTCCAGTGTCCGGCCGGCTTGAAATCGACCAGCTTGCGGCCCGGCGCGGTGATCTTGTCGGCGCCGGGGACATAAGGGAAGGCCACGATGCCATCGGTGTTGCCGACGTAGAACGTGTCGCCCACCAATGCCATGCCGAACGGCTGGTTCAGGTTCTCCATGAACGGCTCGTGATATTCGGCGACGCCGTCGCCATCCCGGTCGCGCAGCAGGGTGATGCGGTTGGCGCTGACGCCCATCGCCTTGGCGCGCTTCATGGTGCTCACCATGGCGTAGTCGAAGACGTTGCGCGGGGCACGGTCGGCATTGGTCGACTCGGCCACCAGCACGTCGCCGTTGGGCAGCACCTCGATCCAGCGCGGATGATCGAGGCCCGTGGCGAAGGCGTTGACCTTGAGGCCGGGGGCCGCGATCGGCAGCTGGCCGGGCGCCCAGCCCTGGGCGGTCGGCATCTTCAGAGTGGGGACGGCGCCCTGAGGCCTGCCCTCCGGAATCGCGGGCGCGGTGCCCCAGGCAGGCTCGGGCGAGCCTTGGGTCACGCGACGGACCTGGAGGGCGGTGCCGCCGACGATGGCCACGAGGCGCGCAAAAAGGGTCGAAAAACTCAACGGCGTATCTCCTGATGTCGTGCGTTCACCGTAGGGTGTCGCCAAATCGCTGTCATGCCTGAAAACGTTGTGCCATCGGCGTGCAACGGTCGCTGCGCGGTCTGGACAGCTTGACACTTCGGGGGCCTTCTCCGCATCATCGGCGCCTATCATTCAACGGAGACGCACCATGGCTTGGAAGACCCCGCGCATCGTCGAGATCGCCATCGGCATGGAAATCAACTCCTACGCCTGCGCCGACCTCGTTCTCTAAACTGCGTGCCGTCGTTCTGGGGGCTGCCGCCGGCGGTGGCTTCCCCCAGTGGAATTCCAATGCCGAGGCCTGCCGGCGTGCGCGGGCGGGCGATCCGGGCGCGATTGCTCGGACACAGGCATCGCTGGCCGTTAGCGGCGATGGCGAGCGCTGGTTCCTGATCAACGCATCGCCCGATCTGCGCGAGCAGATCCAGGCGCAGCAAATCCTTCATCCCCGCAAGGGTCTGCGCTCCTCGCCGATCGAAGGCATCGTCCTCACGGGCGCGGATGTCGATGCGATCGCCGGACTATTGCATCTGCGCGAGCGCCAGGCCTTCACGGTCTATGGCAGCGATCGCGTGCTGGGTGTCCTGAGAGCCAATCCGATCTTCAATGTGCTGGCGGAAGACTGCGTGCGTCGTGAGACGATACCGCTCGGCCAGTCGTTCGAGCCGCGCCATGTCGACGGCAGCAGCAGCGGCCTCGACGTCGAACTGTTCGACGTTCCCGGCAAGGTCGCGCTCTATCTCGAGACGGGGTCGTCACCGGACCAGCTTGCCGGGAGGCCGGGCGACACGGTTGGCGTCGAAATCCGCAGTGGGGGAGAACGGCTCGTCTATATCCCCGGCTGCGCGCAGATGACCGACGGATTGAAACGACGACTCGCCGGCGCGTCGGTCGTGCTGTTCGACGGTACGTTGTGGCGGGACGACGAGATGGTCCGACTCGGCCTCGGTCCCAAGACGGGCCAGCGCATGGGACATATGAGCGTGAGCGGACCCGACGGCACGGTCGCCTCCTTCCGCGACATTCGCGTCGGACGCAAGATCCTCGTGCACATCAATAATTCCAATCCGATCCTGGTCGACGATTCGGCCGAGCGCGCGATGCTCAGCCAGGAAGGGTGGGAAGTCGCCTGCGACGGCATGGAGGTCAGTCCTTGAACGATCGCAGCAACATATTGCTGACGCCGGCCGAGCTCGAGGCCGAGCTGCGGGCGATCGGCGCCGTGCGCTATCATCATCTGCATCCGTTCCACAGGCTGCTGCACGGCGGCAAGCTCAGCCGCCAGCAGGTGCAGGCCTGGGCGCTCAATCGCTACTATTACCAGGCGATGATTCCGATCAAGGACGCGCATGCGCTGTCCAAGCTGCACACGTCGGAACTGCGCCGCGAGTGGCGGCGGCGCATCATCGATCATGATGGCGATACGGCCGGCACCGGCGGCATCGAACGCTGGCTGAAGCTGGCCGAGGGCGTCGGTCTCGACCGCGCCTATGTGGAATCGACCGAGGGCATCCTGCCGGGCACGCGCTTCGCCGTCGAAGCCTACGTCAACTTCGTGCGCGACCGGCCGATCCTCGAAGGCATCGCGTCGTCGCTGACGGAGATGTTCTCGCCCGACATCATCGCCGACCGGGTGCGCGGCATGCTGCAGAATTATTCCTTCATCACCGAAGACACGCTGGCCTATTTCACGCCGCGTCTCACCCAGGCGCCGCAGGACGTGGATTTTGCGTTGGCCTACGTCAAGGCGCATGCCTTGACCCGCGCCGATCAGGAAAAGGTCCTCGCGGCACTGCGTTTCAAGTGCGACGTGCTGTGGACGCAGCTCGACGCGCTCTATCTCGCCTATGTCGATCCCGGGATGATTCCGCCCGGCGCTTTCGTGCCGGGCTGAGCGATGGAACGTTTCATCGTGGCGCCCGCGAGCGTCCTGCGGTTCGCGCCGCACATCGTGTTCCGCTTCGACGAGGTGCGGAAGAGCTGGATCATCATGGCGCCCGAGCGGCTGATGATGCCGGACGAGCAGGCGGTCGAGATCCTGCAGCTCATCGACGGCACGACGAGCGTCGACGGCATCATCGACGTGCTCGCCGCGAAATACACGCAAGCGCCGCGCGATGCGATCGGCGCCGACGTGGTCGCCATGCTGCAGGATCTGGCGGACAAAGGGTGCCTGAGTGGCTGATCCGCCTCTCGCGCTGCTTGCGGAGGTCACGCATCGCTGTCCGTTGCGGTGTCCCTATTGCTCCAATCCGCTGGAGCTGGAGCGGGCGGCGGGTGAGCTGACAACGGAAGAATGGCGCCGGCTGTTGGGTGAGGCGGCAGCGCTCGGTGTCCTGCAGGTGCATTTCTCCGGTGGCGAGCCGATGGCGCGCCGCGACCTCGCTTCGTTGATCGCCGCGGCAAGCGAGCACGGGCTCTACAGCAATCTCATCACTTCCGGCACGTTGGGCGGCGAGCGGGAACTGAAAGAATTCGCGGACGCCGGCCTGCGCCATGTGCAGCTCAGCTTCCAGGATGTCGATCCCGCGAACAATGACCGCATCGCGGGCCTGTCCGGCGCTCACGAGAAGAAGACGAAGTTCGCCGCTGCCGTCCATGCGACCGGCCTGCCGCTCACGGTGAACATGGTCGTTCATCGCCAGAACCTCGACGGTATCGGCGAGATGATCGACAGGGCGCGCGCGCTCGGCGCCCGTCGTCTCGAGATTGCACACGTGCAGTACTATGCCTGGGCGCTAGCCAATCGTGCCGCGCTGCTGCCGAGCCGTCGGCAGCTCGACGAGGCGACGCGCATCGTCGACGCCGCGCGCGAGACGCTCAAGGGCATCCTGACCATCGACTATGTCGTGCCCGACTATTACGGCGTGCGCCCGAAATCGTGCATGAGCGGGTGGGGACGCCGGTTCCTGAACGTCACGCCATCCGGAAAGATCCTGCCGTGCCATGCCGCCGAAAGCCTGCCGGGCATCGACTTCCCCTCGGCGCGCGACCATACGCTGGCCGACATCTGGTATCGCTCGGAAGCCTTCAACAGATATCGCGGTACCGATTGGATGGCGGAACCGTGCCGCAGTTGTGATCGCCGCGAGGTCGACTGGGGTGGATGCCGCTGCCAGGCTTTCCTTCTGGCCGGCGACGCAGGCCGCACCGATCCGGTCTGCGCGCTGTCGCCCGACCACGGCGTGATCGAAACGGCCCTGCAAGACGCGGAGAAAACGCCGGAAGGGTTCGTCTATCGTCACTTCAGCTAGGCAGGAGAGACCGTGATGATTTCCAATCGACACGTCGCTGCGATTGTCCACTCCCTGCTGCTTTCAACGACAGGCGTCGCGACGGCGCAAACGGCACCGTCCTGCAAGGGCGACAATGGCGGAATCTCTTTGTCGCCCGGCTTCTGCGCCACGGTGTTCGCCGACAATCTCGGCCACGTGCGTCATATGACAGTGGCGGCCGACGGCACGCTCTACGCCAACAGCTGGAGCGGCCGGTATTTCCGTAACGCACCGCCGGCGCCTCCGGGCGCCTTCCAGGTGGCGATGAAGGACACCGACGGCGACGGCAAAGCGGACATCGTCCAGCGCTTCGGCACCACGCCTGAAGGCGGCGGGGCGGGCGGCAGCGGGATCGCGCTCTATGGCGGCGGCGTGTACGTCGAGGAGAAAGACCAGATCCTGCGATACGATCTCCCCGTGGGATCGCTGGTGCCCACGGGCGCGCCGACCGTCGTCCTGTCGGGCATGCCGTTGACCGGCGATCATCCGATGCATCCCTTCGTCATCGATGCAAAGGGCAGTCTGTTCGTCGACATCGGCTCGGCAACGAACGCCTGCCAGTCGCAGAATCGTATTCTCGCCTCCAAGGGCATCGCGCCCTGCGTCGAGAAGGAGACGCGCGCGGGCACCTGGCGCTACGACGCCAACAAGACCGGACAAGTTTTCTCGGCGAAGGAGCGTTACGCGAGCGGCAACCGCAACGGCGAGGGCTTTGCCTTCGATGCGGCCGGCCGGATGTTCGCGACACAGCACGGGCGCGATCAACTCTACCAGAACTGGCCCGGCCTCTATACGGCGGAGCAAAGCGCGGACCTGCCGGCGGAGGAGATCGTCGAGGTCACCGAAGGCGCCGATTACGGCTGGCCCGAGTGCTACTACGACCAGAACCAGAAGAAGCTTGTGCTGGCACCAGAGTACGGCGGCGATGGCGGCAAGACCGTCGGCCTCTGCGCCGAGCGCAAGCCGGCCGTTGCCGCCTTTCCCGGTCACTGGGCGCCGAACGACATGGCGATCTATCTCGGCGGCAAGTTTCCGGCCGGCTATCGCGGTGGTGCCTTCGTCGCTTTCCATGGCTCGTGGAACCGCGCGCCGCTGCCCCAGGGCGGCTACAACGTGATCTTCCAGCCGCTGGCGGACGGCAAGGCATCGGGGCCGTATGTGGTTTTCGCCGATGGCTTCGCCGGCCAATACATGGAGCCGGGACGGGCGGCCTTCCGGCCGACCGGACTTGCAGTGTCGCCGGATGGCGCGCTCTACATTTCCGACGACACGCGCGGCCGGATCTGGCGCGTGACCTACACCGGCAACGGGTCCGACAAAGTCGCGTCGGCAGCAGCGGGTCCCGCGGCAACGGCGGCGCCCGCTCCGCGGCCGAGTCCCGGCTCGCTCCCGATCCCGCCGGGCGCGACCGCGGCGCAAGTGGCCTTGGGCGATCGTATCTTCCACGGCGACGCCAGCAGCGGCACCTGCACCGGTTGCCACGGGTCGGACGGCGGCGGCACACCGGTCGGGTCTCCGCTCAAGACCGGCCAATGGCTATGGAGCGATGGAAGCCTCGCCGGGTTGAGCGCGACCATCGAGAAGGGCGTGCAAAAGCCGAAACGCTCCGAGGGCGTGATGCCGCCGCTGGGCGGCAGCCCGCTGTCCAAGCAGGACCTTGCCGCCGTCTCCGCCTACGTCTGGGCGCTCGGCCACGCCGGAGGCCACTGAGGGGCGAACCGGGGGGAGTGGTGAGAAGGTGAGACGAATCCCCGAAAAGCGTTGTGCCATAGGCATCGGAGGCGTCTCACCCGGGTGAGACGCCTCCGAACGACTTCAGAACGCCTTGTTGCGATCCGGCCGGTACTTGTTGCGCAACACGAACTTGGAGCGCTCGGCCTTGCGCGGCTCACGCACCCAGACCTCGCGGTTGGGATGCAGGCCGCCGCCGCGCGTCGCCGGCACCGCGGTGGTGCGCGCGCGATGGAGCAGGCGGGTGTCGGCCACGCCGCAGTTGGGATGGATGCCGCCGTTGCCGGCAACGACCTTCTCCCAAGCCGCCTTGCGCTTGGCGAGCGTGGCGGAATCCGAAAGCGCCGTGCAGTTGAGTTCGTTCGTGTTGAGGTCGGCCACGACCTCGTCGCCGTCCTCGATGAAGGCGATCGGGCCACCCAGCGCGGCTTCGGGACCGACATGGCCGATCACCAGGCCGACCGATCCACCGGAGAAGCGCGCATCGGTCATCAAGCCCACGGTGATGCCGCGCTCACGGCACAGCGTGGTGATGCGCGACGTCGGGTCGAGCATCTCGGGCATGCCGGGCGCGCCGCTCGGACCCTCGTAGCGCACGATCACCATGTCGTGGTTCTGGAATTTCTCGGGATGCTGGTCGAGCGCGTCGAGCAGGGCCTGCTCGCCTTCGAACACGCGCGCCTTGCCGCGGAAGATGTTGCCTTCGAGGCCCCCTTCGACACCGGCGAGCTTGAGGATCGCCGAGAAGTCCGGCGAGAGATTGCCGCCCAGCACGCGCAGGCCGCCGGTCGGCTTGTAGGGCTTCTCGACGGTGTAGACGACCTTGCCGTCGGCCTTCTTGGCGCCCAGACGCTCGACCTGCTGGGCCAGCGTCTCGCCGGTGCAGGTCATCACGTCGCCGTTCAGCAGGCCGGCATCGAGCAGCTCGCGCACGATCACTTGCACGCCGCCTACGTTGTCGATGTCGACCATCGAGTACTTGCCGTAGGGCCGCGCGTCGGTGAGCACGGGGATGACATGCTGCGAGAGGTAATTGAACTCCTCCGGCGTCATGACGTCCTTCCAGAAGTCGCCATAACCCGCGGCGCGCGCGATCTCCGGCGCGTGCAGGGTGACATTGGTCGAGCCGCCGATCGCCATGGCGACGATCACGGCATTGCGGATCGAGTCGCGCACGACGATGTCGCGCGGCTTGAGGTCCTTCGCCATCAGGTTCGACAGGTGTTCGACCAGCTCGGCGGCGAACTCGTTGGTGCGGCGCGGATCGTCCGACGGCGGCGCCACCATGTGCAGCGGCTCCATGCCGACCACGCCGATGAAGGTCTGCATGGTATTGTAGGTGAACATGCCGCCGCAGCTGCCGATGCCGGGGCAGGCGTGCATGGCGATGTGCTCGCGGAACGCGGCGTCGGGATTGCCGGCGACCTGGTAGGCGCTGACGATGTCGAGTGCTTCGCCTGTCTTCGGGTCATGGCCGGGATGGATAGGCCCGTCCGACATGATGATCGACGGCATATTGTGCTCGAGCAGCGCCGCCAGCGTGCCGACCGGCGGCTTGTCGCAGGCCACGACCGCGATCGTGCCCATCAGGCCGGTGGCGCTCAGGTGCTCGCACAGCGCATCGTTGGTCACTTCACGGCCGATCAGGGAGTAGCGCATCTCGCGCGTGCCGTTGCGGATGCCGTCGGAGGTGGCGATCGTGTACTCGGGCTGCACCAGTCGCATCTTGAGCTGGCCTTGGCCCGGTCCGACGCGGCCCTTGAGCTTCTCGTGAATCGCCTCGACCTTGGCCATCACGCCCAGGTAGCACTGGCTGTCGCCCTTGGTGCCGACGACGCCGACCGACGGCTCGTGGATCAGGTTCGGGTCCGTGCCGAGGGCACGCGCAATGCCGATCGTTTGGGTGGAACGGCCGGGATGGCGGTCGATCAAAACGGAGCGCGAAGTCATCAGGTCGTTTCCTCTTGGCTTTCGGCAATATCGCAGGCGGTTCCGTACATTATAGGCGGTCGGTAGGCGATTCGACAGGATGGCGGGATGTCGCCAAGCGGCTTTCCGGGCCCAGTATTTGCGGCTTTCGGCCTCAACGGATGTGTGGAAAGCTCGGGGCCTCAGTTCGGAAGGAAGCGTTGGACCATGCACGATATCGTCATTCGCGGCGGCAAGATCGTCGACGGCACCGGAGCCCCGGCATTCGAGGGCGACGTGGCCATCGAGGGCGACAAGATCGTCCAGGTCGGCGGCAAGGCAGGTCCGGGCAAGCGCGAGGTTAACGCTGACGGGCGGCTGGTCACGCCGGGCTGGGTCGATGTGCACACCCATTATGACGGTCAGGCGACCTGGGACCCGGTGCTGGCGCCGTCGTCCTGGCACGGCGCCACGACCATCGTGTTCGGCAACTGTGGCGTGGGCTTCGCCCCGGTCCGCAGCGAGCATCAGGTCGCGCTGATCGAGATGATGGAAGGCGTCGAGGACATCCCCGGCATCACCCTGACCGAAGGCCTGAAGTGGGACTGGGAGAGCTTCCCGGAATATCTCGATGCGCTGGCGCGCCTGCCGCGCACCATCGATGTTGCCGCGCAAGTCGCCCACCATCCGCTGCGCGTCTATGCCATGGGCGACCGTGCCATTAACCGCGAGTTCGCGACCGCCGAGGACATCGAGCTGATGGCGAAGCTCACCGAGGAAGCGCTGAAGGCGGGCGCCGTCGGCTTCACCACCAGCCGCACCGACCAGCACAAGACCCTGGCTGGCGATCTCGTTCCCGGCCGCTATGCCGAGCATGAGGAGCTGATCGCCATCGGCCGCGCGATGGGCCGCGCGGGCCGCGGCACCTTCGGCTTCCTGTCCGACTTCGATGATGAGGCGGCCGAGTGGAAGTGGGTGCGTCAGGTTGCCAAGGAGAGCGGCCGTCCGGCAGGGTAATCGGGTGAAGGACTGGGTGACAAGCCTCTGAAATGCTGAATCTGTGGTGATCCTCTGAATCGATTCGCGGAGGATGGCGATGGGTGAGGTGGCAAAAGAGTGCGGTGCGGTTTTCGAGACGGTCGTCTTTCTCAAGCATTTCAGAGAGTTGCCGGACCATCGCCAAGCCGGCAAGGTGACCTACCCGCTCGACGAGGTGTTGTTGCTGTGCCTACTCGCTGTTCTGGCGGGCGCCGACACCTTCGTCGACATCGCCCGCTTCGGGACCAGGAAGATCGACCTGATGCGCCGGTTCCGGCCGTTCCGGGACGGCACGCCCTCGCACGATCATCTTGGCGACATCCTCGCTACCCTGGATGCCGATCAGTTCCAGCGCTGCTTCGTCGCCTGGGTCGCCTCGCTGACCGGCGCGCCGGAAGGCGTGATCGCGATCGACGGCAAGACCCTGCGCCGCTCCCACCACGGCAAGGGCGGCAAGGCGGCGATCCACATGGTCTCCGCCTTCGCCGCCCGCCAGCGCCTCGTGCTCGGCCAGGTCAAGGTGGCGGAGAAGTCGAACGAAATAGTGGCAATCCCGAAATTGCTCGACCTGATGGCGATCGAAGGCGCGATCGTCACCATCGATGCGATGGGCTGCCAGCGCGACATCGCACAGAAGGTCATCGACAAGAAGGCCGACTACGTGCTGGCGCTGAAAGGCAACCAGGGCACCTTGCGCGACGATGTTGACCTGTTCTGCGCAGAGCAGAAAGCCAATGGGTTTGCCGATGCCGAGATCAGCCGCGCCGAGACCGTCGACGGCGATCACGGCCGCATCGAAACCCGCACCACGACCGTCAACCAGGACGTCGAATGGCTGCGTCAGCGCCACAAATGGCCAGGGCTGTACGGCGTTGTCATCGTTGAAAGTGCGCGGCAGATCGATGGCGCGATCACGTCCGAGACGCGCGTCTACATCACTTCGCTGCGTCTGCCGGCATACCTCATGGGGCCCATC
>CAIKZO010000047.1 GCA_903832005.1 Enhydrobacter aerosaccus
CGGTCCCATAAGACGAACGCGTTAGCGCTTGTCGTCGCGGCGCTCGACGATCTCGTAGGAGACGTCGATGACCTTGGGGGCGTTGCGCGGCGGCGGCGGGCGCCCGGCGAGGAGCCCGCGCAGCCAGGCCTTGGCCTTGAAGCCCAGGACCAGCAGCACGGCGACCACCGCCACGCCCGCGATCAACGCGAAGCCTAGCACCGCCAACACGACGAAGCCGATCAGCCCGATGATCGCCTGCAGCCAGACGCGCGCCGGCAGACGGGCAAGCAGTTCGAGGAACTGCCTGCCGTTCATTGCGCCCACTTCTTTTCGAAGTCCCACACCTCGGAAAAGCCCATCAGCTCGTGCATGCCGTTATATTGCGGCACGTTCACGCCGTTGCTCGTTCCATTGGCCTTGAGATGGCTCCAGGCTTGGCGCATGGCCTCCGCCGCGACGCTGAAGCCCAGGCCCGGATAAATCGCGAGGTCGAAGCCCCACTTCTTCAGCCGGTCGACCTCGGTGCGCGGCGTCTTGCCGAACTCGACCATGTTGGCGAGCAGCGGCTTGCTCACTTCCTTGCCGATCCGCTCGAGCTCGGCCTCGCTCTCGGGCGATTCGACGAAGATGATATCGGCGCCCGCCTCCTCGTAGAGCCGGGCGCGGCGCAGCGCTTCGTCGAGGCCGAGCGCCGTGCGTGCATCGGTGCGGGCCACGATCATCGTCGCCTCGTCGCGCCGTGCTTCGGCGGCCACCCGGATCTTCAGCACCATGTCCTCGGCCGGCACGACCCTGCGGCCGGGCGTGTGGCCGCACTTCTTCGGCATCTCCTGATCCTCAATCTGGATCGCGGCAACGCCGGCGGCCTCATAGCCGCGCACCGTGCGCTGCACGTTCAGCAGCCCGCCGTAGCCCGTGTCGGCGTCGGCGATCAGCGGCGTCTTGATCACCGAGCAGATCATCTCGGCGCGACCCACCATGTCCGAGTAGGTCGCCAGCCCCGCGTCGGGAATGCCCAGCATCGAGGCGGTGGCGCCGTAGCCCGTCATGTAGAGCGCCGGGAAGCCCATCGTGTCGGCGACGCGCGCGGAGATACCGTCGTAGATGCCGGGCGCCAGGATGAACTCGCCCTTGGCGATGAGGTCGCGCAGCGCGCGGGCGTTCTTGTTGGTTGTCATGGTGTTTCCTCGTCAGACCTGTTTAACGCCCAGCTGGATGTCGCCGATGCGGATCTTGTCGCCCGGATGGATCGCCGCCTGCGTGCCGGGTTTCACGTCAGTACCGTTGACCGAGGTGCCGTTGGTCGAACCCTGGTCCTCGATCTGCAACGCCTCGCCGCCGAACACCAGCCGCGCATGACGCCGCGACACCGTGCCGTGCGCCAGCACCAGCTCGCACTGGTCGGCGGCGCGGCCGATCATCATGCCCTGCGGCAGGGCCATCAACTTGTCGAGGGCGACGTCGAAGGCGAATTTCTGGCCCGTCGAGTTGGCGCCTTCGAAGCGCAGCACGACCTGCGGGATGATGCGCGTCGTGGTCTTGGCGGCATCGTGCGTCGGCATCGGCGGCGCAGAGAGGCTGCGCACGTGGAAGATATGGACCGGGCGGCTCACGTTCTTGAGCTTGTGCTCGCCGCCGTCGACGAAGGAATAGTTGACCTTGAGCTCGGCCATGTCGCGTACCGTGCGCGAGACGGCGATGCCGCCCGGCTCGGCCACCGCCTGGATGCGGGCCGCGAGATTGACGCCGTCGCCGAAGATGTTCTGGTCTTCCTCGTCGACAATCACCTCGCCCAGATGGACGCCGACGCGGAACTGCATGCGCTGCGGCTCGTCGAGCGTCTGGTTGAGGACCGCCATGCGCTCCTGGATGTCGATTGCGGCCGCGACCGCAGACACCGCCGAGCCGAACTCGGCCAGCATCGCATCGCCCGCCGTGCCCACCAGCCGCCCGCCGCCGGTATCGATCGCCGGCCGCCAGACCTGAATCTGCGCCGTCTTGAGGTGGCGGAAGGTCCGCGTCTCGCCGCTCTCCATCATGCGGGTGAAGCCCGCGAGGTCGGCGTGCAGGATGGCGGCGAGGCGGCGTTGCGTGGTGGCCATGGCGCTAGTTTAGCGGCCAAATCTCGGTTTCGCGCCCCTCCTTGAGATATTTGGCCGTGAGGGTGCCGACTTGCCCGACCGGCGCCAGGACGGGCCCCGCAGCCTCCAGGGCGACGTATTGGCGCCCCCGGTCGCGGATCGTCCAGTCGCCGGGCTCGGCGGGCAGATCGACGGCCAGGATCGCGTGTCCGGGCATGGTGACGACGGCCAGCCGCCGCGACGGCGCGTAGGTCCGCAGGACGGCCGCCAACGCCACGGCCTTGCTGTCGCAATCCCCGCGATCCTGGGCCAGCAACGCCGGGGCGGGCAGGAAGTCGCCGCCGCGGCGCTCCGTGTCCTCCAGCACTGCGTAGGGCACCTCCTGGAAGAAGCCCAACGCCAGGGCGATCCGGGCACGGTCCGTGTTGGCGATGTTGGGCGTAGCGCCCAGAGCCCGGGCGACCGCGGACATCGGACTCTGCAGGACGGCCGTGGCCCCGGCGAAATCGACCATGATGCGGCGCTCGTCGACCCGCCGGCGCAGGTGGCCGGCGAGATAGTCTTTTTCCTCGCGCACCAGCCGGTCCTTGGTCTTCTGCATCAGGATATCGGCGGTCTTCTGGTCGGCGGCCTGCACCGTCCAGCGCAGGCCGTCGCGCGTGCGGCTGAGGTTGAGCCGTGCGCCCTGGCCGAATTTCTCGACCTCGTCGCGCAGGTCGATCTCCAGGTAACGCCACATGGCGTTCATGCTGAACTCACGGAACGACGTTTCCGACTGTCGGATCGCGTCCTTGGTCAGGGTGAAGGCCGTAGAATAATCGCGCTTGTCGACGTCGCGCCAGCGGTAGGCCAGCAGCTCGTCGCCGCTGCGCGACTCCCGCTTGAAGGCCAACTGCTGGGCGTGGGCGTCACCGCACACGGCGAGCAGCGCCGCCGCCAGCAGCAGTCGCCGCATCAACGCCCCTTGAAGGCGGGCGTCCGGCGTTCCTTGAGCGCGGCCAGGCCCTCGCGCAGATCCTCCGACGTGCGGCATTCGCTGATGCCGGCACGGATGCGGGGCATGTCCGGCTCGGCCTGCGCGAACTGCTCGATCGCGCGCTTCATGTTGGACATCGATAGCGGCGCGAGCCCCGCAAGCTTGGCTGCCGTCTCGTCGACCTTGGCGGTGAAGTCCGCGCGATCGACCAGCC
This sequence comes from Enhydrobacter aerosaccus, assembly GCA_903832005.1. Classification (GTDB taxonomy): domain Bacteria; phylum Pseudomonadota; class Alphaproteobacteria; order Reyranellales; family Reyranellaceae; genus Reyranella; species Reyranella aerosaccus_B. Next base: position 3,254 of record CAIKZO010000047.1, read on the forward strand.
AGTCGAGATAGCCCACGCGCAGCAAATCCTCGTCGGTGAAATCCTCCGACAGCAAGAAGGCGCGCTTTGCGAAGCTTGGGCTCACCTTCTGGGTGTAGCGACGGAGACCGCTCGGATAGTAATGCAGGCCAAAGCGCGCGGCCGGCATGAAGAAACGCATGCCGCGCACGCCCAGGCGAAAGTCGCAGGCCAGCGCCATGTCGGTCGCGCCGCCATAGACGCCGCCGTTCAGCGCACACAGGGTCGGCATGCGCATCGCTTCGAGCCGGTCCATCACCGTCTCGAAACTGTGGTCGCCTTCCGGCGGCCGCTCGTCTTTGCCCGACGAGATCGAGCCCAGGTCGTAGCCCGAGCAGAAGCTCTTCTCGCCCGTGCCGGTCAGGACCGTCACCCGCACGTTCGGATCCGCATCGGCCTTTTCGATCGCGGCCTTGAGCTTGCCGAGGCCCGGCGTGTCGAGCCGGTTGTGCTTGGCCGGATCATTGAGGGTGATGGTGGCCCGGGGGCCGTCGATCTTCAGAAGAACGGTGTCGGTCATGATGGCACTACGATACCGGAGCCTGTCGCCTTTGGCGATGCGGCGCGGCATAGTCCTGCTCGGAGGAAATGACATGACTTACACCGCCCCGCTCGCCGACATGCGTTTCGCGCTGCGCGAAGTGGCCGGCCTCGGCAAGATCGCTTCCCTGCCGGGCTACGAGCACGCGACCGACGACACGATCGATGCGGTGCTCGAGGAAGCGGCCAAGCTGGCCGGCAACGGCCTCGCCCCGCTCAACCGCGACGGCGACAAGGTCGGCGCCAAGCTCGAGAACGGCGTGGTGCGCACGGCGCCGGGCTTCACCGGTATCTACAAGGAATTCGTCGACGGCGGTTGGAATTCGCTGCCGTTCGATCCCGAATTCGGCGGCCAGGGCATGCCGTGGCTGCTCGCGGCCACCGTGCAGGAGATGTGGCAGGCCGCCAACATGGGCTTCGGCCTGGTGCTGCTGCTGAACCAGGGCGCGATCGACGCCATCCACCATCACGGCTCGGCCGAGCAGAAGGCGGCGTACCTGCCGAAGATGATCTCGGGCGAGTGGACCGGGACGATGAACCTGACCGAGCCGCAGGCCGGCTCTGACCTCGGCCAGCTCAAGAGCCGCGCGGTGAAGAATGGCGACCACTACCTGGTCACCGGCCAGAAGATCTTCATCACCTACGGCGAGCACGATCTCACCGAGAACATCGTGCACCTGGTGCTGGCCCGCACGCCCGATGCGCCGGCCGGCGTGCGCGGGATTTCCCTCTTCATCGTGCCGAAGTTCCTGCCCGACGCCGAGGGCAAGCCCGGCAAGCGCAACGATCTGCGCTGCGTGTCGCTCGAGCACAAGCTCGGCATCCATGCCAGCCCGACCTGCGTCATGAGCTTCGGCGACGACGGAGGCGCGGTCGGCCATCTGGTCGGCGAGGAAGGCCGTGGTCTCTCCTACATGTTCACCATGATGAACAACGCCCGCCTCTCGGTCGGCATCCAGGGACTGGCGATCGCCGAGCGCGCCTACCAGCAGGCGGTTGCCTTCGCCAAGCAGCGTGTGCAGTCGAAGGACGACGGCAGCGCCGCCTCCACACCCGTCTCGATCGTCCATCACCCCGACGTGCGGCGCATGCTGATGAGCATGCGTTCCCAGATCGAGGCGATGCGCGCACTGGGCTACTACACCGCCGCCGGCATCGACGGCGCGCTGCGCACGCCCGACAAAGATGCCGGCCGCAAGATCCAGGACCGGGTCGACCTGCTGATCCCGATTGTGAAGGCGTGGTTCACCGACCTCGGCAACGAGATCGCTTCCACCGGCGTCCAGATCCACGGTGGCATGGGCTTCATCGAGGAGACCGGCGCGGCGCAGCACCTGCGCGACGCCCGCATCCTGCCGATCTACGAGGGCACCAACGGCATCCAGGCGCGCGACCTGGTCGGCCGCAAGGTCACCAAGGACGGCGGCGAGACGATGCTCAGCCTCGTGGCCGAGATGCGCCAACTGGTGGCGGAGATGAAGGCCGCTCCCGGCGACGACCTAGCCGCGATTGCCGCGGGCGTGACGGCCTCCGCCGACGCGCTGGAGGATGCGACGCGCTGGGTGGCCCAGTCGGCCAAAGTGGACCTCGTGAACGCGCTGGCAGGCTCGGTGCCCTTCCTGAGGCTCGCGGGCACCGCCTTGGGCGGCTGGCTGCTGGCCAAGAGCGCGCTGGTGGCCCAGCACAAGCTGGCCTCGCGCGACGGCGATGCGTCTTTCCTGGAGGCCAAGCTGGTCACCGCGCGTTTCTACGCCGAGGTCATCCTGCCGCCCGCACTGGCCCAGCTTGGCCCGCTCAAAGCCGCCGGCCGCACGGTCTTTGCCCTCACGGAAGAGCAGTTCTGAGGCGGGCCTGGAGGCCCGCGGTCCCAGCCAAAGAAAAACGCCCGGTCTTTCGACCGGGCGTTTTCAATTTCAGCACCGAGCGAAAGTGGCTTACGCCGCCTCCTGCTGCTCCGCGGCGTCGGCCGACGGACCGGAGTCCTGGCCCTTGGCGGAGGTGTCGCGCTCGACGAACTCGATCACGGCCATCTCGGCAGCGTCGCCGAAGCGGTAGCCCGCCTTCAGCACGCGGAGGTAGCCGCCGTTGCGCTTGGAGTAGCGCGGGCCCAGCGTCGTGAACAGCTTGTCCGCAACGTAAGGATCGCGCAGGAAGCCGATCGCTTGACGGCGCGCATGCAGGCCGCCCTTCTTGCCGAGCGTGACCAGCTTCTCGACGATCGGACGCAGGTCCTTCGCCTTGTGGAGCGTGGTCGTGATCTGCTCGTGCTTGATGAGAGCACCGGCGAGATTCATGAACATCGCCTTGCGATGCTCTGCCGTGCGGTGGAATTTCCGACCGCGATTACCGTGACGCATGACTTATTTCCCTATTCCACTCGAGCCCACTACCGAAGCCTAGTACGGCTCTTCCAGGCGCTTGGCCATTTCCTCGATGTTGTCCGGCGGCCAGCCCGGGATTTCCATCCCGAGGTGAAGGCCCATGCCGGCCAGCACTTCCTTGATCTCGTTCAGCGACTTGCGGCCGA
>CAIKZO010000048.1 GCA_903832005.1 Enhydrobacter aerosaccus
AGCTACTCATCGAGCATCTGCCCGGAATCGTCGCTCCAGCCCAACCATACCGATTGCTCGCGGCGGAACAGGCCGTCGCGGGTGCGGGCGATGTTGGTCGTGGAGACCAGAAGGACGCCGCGTGCGTCGGTGGCGATCCTGTAGAGCGAGCGGTCGCCTTCATAGGCGATATCGACGACCTTGCCGGCTACGGCGTGCGCGGTGTCGGGACGCTGGGCGGCGAGGAGGATCTTCTCCGGGCGGAGCGCCAACCAGCGGCCGGCCTCGACCTCCAGGATGTTGGCGATGCCGATGAAGTCGGCCACGAAGCGCGTCGCCGGCCGCTCATAGAGATCGTGCGGCGTGCCCGTCTGTACGATTCGGCCGGCATTCATCACCGCGAGACGGCTGGCCATCGACATGGCCTCTTCCTGGTCGTGCGTGACCACGACGAAGGTGAGGCCGAGCTGTTCTTGCAGGCGCACCAGCTCGAAGCGCGTGCCCTCGCGCAGCTTGCGGTCCAGCGCGGCCAGCGGCTCGTCGAGCAGCAGCAGCTTAGGCCGCTTCACCAGCGCGCGCGCTAGCGCCACCCTCTGACGCTGACCGCCGGAGAGTTGCGAAGGCCGACGCAGCCCGAGGTCCTTGAGCTGGACCAGCGCCAGAACGTCGGCGACACGCGCGGCGATCTCTGGCTTGGCGACACCCTCGCGCTTCAAGCCATAGCCCACGTTGTCGGCCACGTTCAGGTGCGGGAAGAGCGCGTACGACTGGAACATCATATTGACCGGCCGGCGGTGCGGCGGCATGGCGGTCATATCCTGCCCATCGATCAGGATACGGCCGCTGTCCGGCTTTTCGAGGCCCGCCAGTATGCGCAGCAGGGTGGTCTTGCCGCAGCCCGAGCCGCCCAGCAGCGCGAACAGCTCGCCACGCTCGATCTCGAGATCGACGCCGTCGACCGCCTGCACCGCGCCGTAGCGCTTGGTCAGCCCCTCTATCTTGACGATTGAATCCGTCATTGCCCCGTCTTGATGGACGTCCACAGCCGCGTCCGCTCGCGTACCTCGGCGGCGGTGCCGGGGGTGATGGTATAGAAGTAGGCGCGTGCGTCGGCTGTCGGATAGATCGACTTGTTGCCGGTAATCGACTTGGGCATCAGCGGCGTCGCCGCGGCATTGCCGTTGGCGTAGTTGGTGAGGACGCTCGAGGCGGCCGCGACCTTGGGATCGAGCATGAAGTCCAGGAAGCGGTAGGCATTGTCGGGATTGGGCGCGTTCTTGGGAATCGCGGCCACGTCCATCCATACCATCGTGCCTTCGCGCGGGATGGCGAAGTTGATTTCGCGCTTCTCGGGCGAGGCCGCGGCGCGGTCCTTGGCCTGCAGAATGTCGCCCGAATAGCCGAAGGCGAGGCAGATGTCGCCGCCGGCCAGGGCGTTGATGTACTCCGACGAGTGGAACTTGCGGATGAAGGGCCGGATGCCCTTCAGCACCTCGCCTGCCTTGGCGAGGTCCTCGGGCTTCTTCGAATCGGGATCGAGCAGCAGGTACTTGAGTGCCGCCGGCAATACGTCGGTGGCACTGTCGAGCACCATGATCCCGCAGTCGCTGAAGCGCGAGAGGGTCGCGGGGTCGAACACCATCTTGAGTGAATCGACCGGCGCGTTGTTCATGCGCTTGCGGATCTCGGTGGCGTTGTAGCCGATGCCGATCGTGCCCCACATCCAGGGGATGCCGTGCGCATTGTTGTTATCGTACTTGCCCAGCAGCGCCATGGTGGCGGGATCGAGGTTGCCGTAGTTCTTGAGCTTCGACTTGTCGAGCGGGCGGTAGAGGTTGGCTGCGATCTGGCGCACGAAGAAGGGCGAGGCCGTCGGGACGACGATGTCGTAGCCTGCCTGGCCGCTCTTCAGCTTGGCGTCGAGGATCTCGTTCGAATCGTAGGTGGTGTAATTGACCTTGATGCCGGTCTGCTTGGCGAAGTCCTTGAGCTGGACCGGATCGATGTAGTCCGACCAATTGTATACATTCACCTGGCCCTGACCGAGCGCCGGTGTGGCGGCGAAGGCCACCAGGGCCGCGAAAAGACTGAGACGCATCCAAAGACTCCCATCGACTGCACATGCTTATCCCGGAGGCCCAGCTCTTCGCAACGGACTAGGGTCTCTGGCACAGCGATTGCGTCGTTTAAACTGGGGGAAAGCCACCCCGGAGAACACGTCAAGATGCTGGCCAAGACATCACCAAAGCCGACAGACGTCCCGGCCGAGCCTTATGCGTTCGAGCTGAAACCGGCCGAATGCGGCCTGCTGATCATCGACATGCAGCGCGACTTCCTCGAGCCGGGCGGCTTCGGCGAGATGCTGGGCAACGATGTCTCGCAGTTGCGCCGCACGATCGAGCCCAACCGGCGGCTGCTGGCGGCCTGGCGGGCGGCCGGACTACTCGTCATGCACACGCGCGAGGGCCATCGGCCGGACCTGTCCGACCTGCCGCCGTCGAAGAAGATCCGCGGCCGATCCGCGACCTCGATCGGCGACAAAGGCCCGATGGGTCGCATCCTGGTCCGCGGCGAGGCGGGTCACGACATCATCCCCGAACTCTATCCAGCGCCCGGCGAGCCGGTGATCGACAAGCCGGGCAAGGGCGCCTTCCACGCCACCGACCTGCACTCGATCCTGCAGCATCGCGGCATCACGCAGCTCGTGGTGACCGGCGTCACCACCGAGGTCTGCGTCAACACCACCGTCCGCGAGGCCAACGACCGCGGCTACGACTGCCTGGTGCCCGAGGACTGCGTCGGCTCGTACTTCCCGGAATTCCAGGAGATGGGCCTGAAGATGATCAAGGCGCAGGGCGGCATCTTCGGTTGGGTCACCACTTCGTCGGAGATTCTTAAAGCGATCGGATAGGGGCTGCTAACGGGGGAGAGTGATATGGCGGACGCGACCTTCAAGCCAAAGCTGTGGGTTCCGGGCGACTGGAATGCCTTCTTCGGCTTCGGCACCAACATCCTGGTCAACATGCTGGTGCTGACCGGCCTGTTGCGGTTCGTGCTGAAGATGCCGGATGCGCTGGTGTTCGGTCGCATCCTGCCGGCGACCGGCCTGATGCTCTGCCTCTCGACGATGTACTACGCCTGGCTCGCCTACAAGCTTGCCAAGGAGACCGGCCGCACCGACGTCTGCGCGCTGCCCTCGGGCATCAGCGTGCCGCACATGTTCGTCGTGGTGTTCGTGGTCATGATGCCGATCCTGATCCAGACCAAGGATCCGGTGATGGCCTGGGAGGCGGGCCTCACCTGGGTGTTCGTGCAGAGCTTCGTGCTGATGGCGGGCGGCTTCATCGCGCCGGTCATCCGCCGGATCACGCCGCGTGCGGCCCTGCTGGGCTCGCTGGCTGGCATCTCGATCACCTTTATCGCCATGCGCCCGGGCGCGCAGATGGTGATGACGCCGGTGATCGGCCTCGTCTGCTTCGCGGTCATCCTGGCCGACTGGTTCGGCGGCGTGCGCTATTTCAAGGGCGTGCCGGGCGGGCTGGTGGCGATCGTCGTCGGCGCCGTCATCGCCTGGGGCTCGACCATCCTGGGCTTCAACTACGGTGGCCTTACGGTCGCGGGCGTGAAGGCCGCGCTGGCGAGCTTCGCCTTCTCCTACCCGATGCCGGCGGTCGGCGAAGTGTTCGGCGGCTTCAAGTTCATCGGCATCATCCTTGTGACGGCGATCCCGTTCGGCATTTACGACCTCGTCGAGGCGATGGACAATGTCGAGAGTGCCGCCGCGGCGGGCGACTCCTTCCCGACCACGCGCGTGCTGACTGCCGACGGCATCGTCAGCCTGATCGGCTGCCTGATGGGCAACCCGTTCATCAACGCCGTCTATATCGGTCATCCCGGCTGGAAGGCGATGGGTGGCCGCATTGGCTACTCGGCGGCGACCGGCGTGCTGGTGATCGTGCTGGCCTGGTTCGGCGTCATCGCGCTGATGATGGCCGTGATCCCGGTGGTCGCGATCCTGCCGATCCTGCTCTACATCGGCATGTTGATCGGCTCGCAGGCGTTCCAGGAGACGCCGATGCGGCATGCACCGGCGATCGTGCTGGCGCTGGTGCCGCAGATCGCGGCCTGGGGCAAGACGCAGATCGATGGCGCCCTGCACGCCGCCGGCACCGATGCCGCCGTGGCGGGCGTGATGGACAAGCTCGGCGACCAGGGCGTGCTCTACGAGGGCCTCTCGATCCTGGGCGGTGGCGCGACCCTGGCCGGCATCGTGCTGGCCGCGATCACCGTCTTCATCATCGAGCGCGACTTCATGAAGGCGGCGGGCTTCGCGGTGGCGGGCGCGGTCTTCACCTTCTTCGGTCTGATCCACGCCGAGGCACTGGGCTTTGGGCAGACGCCGTCGATGGTGGTGAGCTACCTCGGGATCGCCGCGATCCTGCTGGCCTGCGCCAAGTTCGCCGGCGTCGTGCCGCTGCCCGGCGAGGCCGAGCGGATGCACGGCACCGGCGCGGTCCCGAAACCAGCGGAGTAGGTGTGCTCGCGTACATTTGGGTTGAGTAACTGCGATCAGGCCTCGATTTCAGGAGATTGCCAATGCTCGGGCCATTCCCATAAACTGAGAAAGTAGCGAGAAAGACAACCTTTGCGATTTGACGAGGTTTGTTTTTCGCCGAAAAAATGGGGAGTGGGGATGGCTCGGTCGAGCAAGCACGTAACACGCGTGCCCAAAGTGCTATTCGCGCGAATTGGATGGATGCATTTTTACAATGGTCCGGTCCCAGGAGATGAGAAGCCGATTGGCGGAGGGCGATACAACAAGACCGAAGTCGGGCACGAAGTTTACAATTTCCGAACTATTAACGGCCATCTCTACGGTTACTTTCAACCGACGATGAGGGCGCATTCAATTGCGCTAGAACGCATCGACCCGGGAGCGGCTGAAAACGATGTCCTCGACGGGGTGCTTGTTATTTTCGTAGCGCGTCGCCCGGAGGGTGGACAGGTCATTGTGGGATGGTATTCCGATGCCAAGGTCAGGCGACAAGAAATAAAGACGTCTCCTGGCAAACCGCGCACATTCGGTCACTTCGTATCAACGACTCGCGGCAACGGCGTCTTGCTGCCAAGCGACAAGCGGCGCCTCGAGATACCGACAGGCGGCGGGGGGATGGGGCAAGCTAACGTTTGTTATGCTTTGGAAGCGACTGGCGCAGTCAAGCCATATCAATGGCTCCACGATGCTCTTGAATTTGTTGCTGAATATGAGGGAAGCAACATCCTCGACAACCCCGAAGCGGATGCTGAGGAAGAGAGCGCAAGTGCCGCCGAGAACTCCCTTGCGCGCTCGCAAGGGCAAGGTTTCGCTCGATCAGCGGAGGAACGCCAAGCGATCGAAAAGCATGCGATGCGTGCGGCAAAAGCTTACTTTCGTAATGAAGGTTTCGATGTAGAGGACGTATCGACAAAGCGGTCGTACGATTTGCTCTGCTTGCGCCGTGGGCGAGAGCTTCACGTTGAGGTCAAGGGCACTACAACTGACGGCCAAACCGTTGTTTTGACCAACAATGAGGTCAAACACGCGTGCGACCCCGAGATGTCGTGTGCACTCTACATTCTCCACTCAATTAGATTGTCGAAAAAGAAGGCTACTGGCGGAGAACAAAGGGTCTTTCATCCGTGGGAACTTGAGAGGCGTCAACTGACACCAATCTGCTTCACGTATCGTCTTTGACAGCAAGGATCTGGGGAGACTCTTTTGGACAGCGATCCATTCACTATAAGAATCTTTGTAGTAGACGGTGATCCCGAGGGTATCCGCCTTGTTGACCGCATGAATTGGACAGGTGTTGGTGTAGTGTTTCCGCGCGATAGATGGACATCAGCACGTACTCGCCCTGAGCTGAGTCGGACAGCGGCTGTCAAAGACAAGCCGAGCTAGGGTAGCAGTTCTCGGTCTCGCATCGCGCAATATTGTTGCGGGAGGTGTGTTGCGGAATCTGAGACAAAACTCGTAAAATCCTTACGCCATCGATATCGGAAGTGTCTCAGAAAGTTGAGACATTTTGAGACTTAAACGCCGAGGTAGCGGTGCTGCAGATCGGCGTTGGCGGCGAGTTCCCGCGACGTGCCGGACCAGACGACGCGGCCTTTCTCGACGATGTGGTGGCGGTCGGCGAGCGGCAGGAGCGCGCTCACGGTCTTGTCGATCACGAGGATCGCCTGACCCTCGGCCTTGAGGCGGCGGAGGCAATTCCAGATCTCCTGCCGGATCAGCGGCGCCAGGCCTTCGGTCGCCTCGTCGAGGATCAGCAGGCGGGGATTGGTCATCAGCGCGCGGCCGATCGCCAGCATCTGCTGCTCGCCGCCCGAGAGCTGCGTGCCGCGGTTGGTCTGACGCTCGGCCAGCCGCGGGAAGAAGTCGAACACGCGCTGCAGGGTCCAGGGCGAGGCGCGGCCGTCGCGGTTGGCGGCGGCCGCCAGCAGGTTCTCGCGCACCGAGAGGTTGGGGAAGATCTGCCTTCCTTCGGGCACGAGGCCGAAGCCCAGGCGCGCGATTCGGAACGACGGCAGGTGATCGACGCGTTTGCCCTCGAACTCGACGGCGCCGCGGCGCTGCGGCAGCAGGCCCATGATGGCGTGCACGGTCGTGGTCTTGCCCATGCCGTTGCGGCCCATCAGAGTCACGACCTCGCCCGCGTCGACGGCCAGCTCCATGCCGAACAACGCCTGGCTCTCGCCATAGAAGGCCTCGAGACTCTTCACCCGCAACATCACGCGGCCTCTTCGCCGAGATAGGCCTGGCGCACCTCGGGATGGGCGCGGATCTCGTCGGGCGTGCCCGACGCCAGCACGCGGCCGTAGACCAGCACCGTGATACGGTCGGCCAGCGCAAAGACGGCGTCCATGTCGTGCTCGATCAGCAGCATGCCGTGCCGGCCCTTGAGGCCGCGCAGCAAGGTGACCATGCGCTGGCTTTCCTCGACGCTCATGCCGGCCATCGGCTCGTCGAGCAGCAGCAGCTTGGGTTCGCCCGCCAGTGCCATGGCGATCTCGAGCTGGCGCTGCTCGCCGTGGCTGAGGGCTGCTGCGTGTGTATCGGCGCGTGCGCCCAGGCCCACGGCGTCGAGGCGCTCGCGTGCCGGGCCGCGCAAACGCTCGTCACGGCCGGCGTCGGCCAGGAAGCGAAAAGAGTGGCCCTGATGCGCCTGGACGGCCAGCGCCACATTGTCGAGCGCGCTGAACTCGCGCAGTACCGAGGTGATCTGGAACGAGCGCGCGAGACCGAGACGCACGCGCGTATGCGTGGGCAGGCGCGTGACGTCGCGCCCGGCGAAGTGGATCGTTCCCGAATCGGAGGCGAGCGTGCCGGTGAGTTGGCCGATCAAGGTCGTCTTGCCGGCGCCGTTGGGCCCGATCAGGGCATGGATCTCGCCCGGCCGCACTTCGAGCGAGACATTGTCGGTGGCGAGCAGGCCGCCGAAGCGCTTCACCAGCGCCTGCGTGGAGAGCAGCGGCTCAACCATGGCGCCGTCCTAGGAGTGAGTCTATGCCGCCGCGGGCATAGAGCGCCACCATCACCAGCAGCGGTCCGAAGACAATCTGCCAATGCTCGCCCCAGCCTTTGTGCACGAGGTCGAGCATCGGCTTCAGCGCCCCTTCCAGGGCGAAGAAGGTAATAGCGCCGTAGAGCGGGCCGAACAGCGTGGCCGTGCCGCCCAGCACGACGATGACGATGAGATCGCCCGACTTCATCCACGCCATCATGGCGGGCGAGACATAGGCGCCCTCGTTGGCGAGCAGGATGCCGGCCAGGCCGCCGAAGGTGCCGGCGATCACGAACGCTGCAAGGCGATAGCGGAAAACCGGGAAGCCCAGCGCGGTCATGCGCTGCTCGTTGGAGCGCGCGCCGCGCAGGACGAAGCCGAAGCGCGAGCGGGCAAGCCGGCCGCTGAACCACACGGTCGCCAGCAGCAGCACGAGGCACAGCCAGTAGAAGCTCGCCTTGTCGGCGAGGTTGATCAGCCCGTTGAAGCGGCTGCGGCCGATGTTGAGCCCGTCGTCGCCGCCATAGGCGTCGAGACCGGAGCCGACATAGTAGACCAGCTGCGCAAACGCCAAGGTGATCATGATGAAGTAGAGACCGCGTGTGCGCAGCGACAGTGCGCCGATGATCGCCGCCCAGGTCGCTGAGGCGAGCAGGGCGACCGGCCACTGGATCCAGCCGCTGGCGATCCCGTTGGCCGACAGGATGCCGACGGCATAGCCGCCGACGCCGAAGAAGGCGGCGTGGCCGAAGCTCACCAGCCCGCCATAGCCCAGGATCATGTTGAGGCTGACGGCGGCGATGGACCAGATCACGATCCGGGTGCCGACCGAGAGCACGTAGCGCTGGTCGAAGGCCTGGGTCAGCAGCGGCAGCGCGGCGAGGAGGACCAGCAGCGCCAGCGTGAACAGCCCGCGCGGCGTGCGCAGCGCCCCAATCATGAGCCCGCCATCATGAACGCTGGCCGAACAGTCCGGTCGGGCGCCAGACCAGCACGCCCGCCATCAGCACATAGACCAGCACCTGCGAGATCGCGGGCGCAGCGGCCGAGGCGGAGGCCGGTCCCATGAAGAGCTTGAGCAGGTCGGCCAGATAGGTGCGGCCGAAGATGTCGATCTGGCCGACCAGCATGGCCGCCACGAACGCGCCCTTGATCGAGCCGATGCCGCCGATGACGATGATCACGAGGGCCAGGATCAGGATGTCGTCGCCCATGCCGATCTTCACCGAGCCGATGGGCGCGGCGATCGTGCCGGCGAGGCCCGCGAAGACTGCGCCCAGGCCGAACACCAGGCTGAACAGCAGTTCGATATTGACGCCAAGGGCGCCGATCATGCGGCGGTTCGAGGCGCCGGCGCGGATCAGCATGCCCATGCGCGTGCGCGCCACCAGCCAGGCGAGCAGGAGCGCCACCACGCCGCCCGCCACGATCAGCGCGAAGCGATAGGCGGGGTAGGGCACGCCCGGCAGGATCTCGACCGTGTTGGCGAGGAAGGGCGGCACCGCGATGCTCTTGCCGGCCGGTCCCCAGATCACGCGCACCAGTTCGTTGAAGAACAGGATCAGGCCGAAGGTGGCCAGCACGTGGTCGAGATGCGTGCGCGCGTAGAGCCGGCGCATCACCACCATCTCGAGCACGACGCCCAGGGCGAAGGTCGCGGGCAGCGCCAGCAGCACGCCCAACACGAAGGAGTCGGTCCAGCCGATGAAGGTCCAGGCGAGATAGGCGCCCATCATGTAGAGCGAACCGTGCGCCAGGTTCACGAGATCCATGATGCCCAGCGTCAACGTCAGGCCGGCGGCCAGCAGGAACATCAATAGCCCCAGCTGGACGCCGTTCAGGATCTGGACGAGAAGATACTCCATCTACGCGGTGACAACGACGCGGTGCGTCGTCGTCACTTCATCGCGCACTTGTCGGCGTACGGATCGGTCGCGGCCTTCACGGCCGTGTCGATCGTCTTCACCGTCACCATGCCGCCCGCGTCTTTTACCGTTTCCTGGATGTAGAAGTTCTGGATCGGGAAGTTGTTGTTGGCGAACTTGAAGTCGCCGCGCAGCGACTTGAAGTTCGCCTTCTTCATCTCGGCCCGGACCTTGTCCTTGTTGGAGAGGTCGCCCTTCAGCGCCTCGGCGGCCGACGCGATCAGCATGATCGAGTCGTAGCTCTGCGCGCCGTAGTAGGACGGGTAGACGTTGTACTTCTTCTTGAAGTCGGCGACGTACTTCTTGTTCTGCTCGTTCGGCAGATCGTTGACCCACTCCTGCGCGCCCAAGGTGCCCAGCGCCAGATCGCCCTGCTGCGGGAGCGTGATCGCGTCGATCGAGAACACCTGGTAGAGCGGCACGGTCTTGTTGAGGCCGGCCTGCACCCACTGCTTCACGAACTGAACGCCGTGCGCGCCGGGATAGAAGATGAAGATGCCGCCCGGCTTGGCCGCGGCGATCTTGGTGAGTTCGGCCGAGAAGTCGAGCTGGTCGGGCCACTTGGTGTAGTCCTCGCCCGCGATCGTGCCCTTGTAGGTGCGCTTCACGCCCGCGAGCATGTCCTTGCCGGCGGCATAGTTGGGGCCGACGACGTAGAGGCTCTTCACGCCCTTGGTGTTGAGGTAGTCGCCCATCGCCATCGGCGTCTGGTCGTTCTGCCACGACGTGGAGAAGAAGTTCTTGTTGCAGAGCTCGCCGGCAATTTGCGAAGGCCCGGCATTGGCTGAGATCAGGATCGTGTCGCCCTCGTCGGTCACGGTCTTGAGCGAGGCCAGCAGCACGTTGGACCAGATGTAGCCCGCGATGAAGTTCACCTTGTCCTGCTGGACCAGCTTCTCCGAGCGCGCCTTGCCGACGTCGGGCTTGAACTGGTCGTCCTCGTAGACGATCTCGATCTTCTTGCCGGCGATCTTGCCGCCCAGATGCTCGACGGCGAGATCGACCGAGCGGCGCATGTCCTCACCGATCGCGGCCTGCGATCCCGAGAAGGTGCTGACGAAGCCGATCTTGATGCTCTCCTGCGCCATCACCGGCTGCAGTCCGAAAGCCAATGCCGCGATTGCCGCAGCCCCAAACAACGTGCCCTTCATGAGCCCCCACTCCCTTTTCAGTTGGTCTGTATAGAAGCCGAAAATGCGCGCCCCATCCAGAGCGTTCGCTCGCTTGGGACAGGCAGTTCTACAAAATCGCGCGCCGTCCAGAAGCGCGCGCCGCCAGTGTTCGCGCGGTTGACGCCGACATGGACGCTCCGTGGGCCGAGCGCGTCCAGCCAGACGCCCAGCAGCTTCGATCCCAGACTGCGGCCCTGCACGCGCGGGAGGAGGTTCATATGGAGATGGACGGGGTGGCTGCCGGTCAGGGCCGCCGGTGTCTTCGATGGATGATGGATCATGAAGGCCCGTCGCTGGTCCGGCGTCCGATCGGCCGGCGGTACATTGGCGGTGTCGGCGTATTGCTCGCGCAGTGCGGGCCACCACTCGCGTTCAAGCCGCTCTTCCCAGGCAACCGTGTCCGCCGCTCCGACCGCGAAGCCGGCGACGCCTTCGTCATCCTCGACGACAAAGGCGAGGGCAGGGGCGAGCAGCGCATAGGGCGCGAAGTAGATGTGTCCCATCATCTTCGGGTCGCGATAGAGGTGCGCGGCGTCGCCGCCCTCGAAGCCGGTCGCGAGCGAGATCGCGTAGCCCGCGGCGAGATCGGCCGGCCGGAAAGGGCGAATGTGCTCAGGCACGCAGCTTGAAGCGCTGGATCTTGCCGGTGGCGGTCTTGGGCAGCTCGGTCACGTACTCCACCCAGCGCGGATATTTGTAGGGAGCGAGCGTCTTGCGGCAGAGCGTCATCAGCTCGTCGGTCAGCGCATCGCCGCCGCCGGTCTGCTTCAGGACCACGATGGCGTGCGGCTTGATCAACTCGTCGGAGTCGGCGCGGCCGACCACCGCTGCTTCGAGCACCGCGGGATGGGTGATCAGGCAGCTCTCGATCTCGATCGGCGAGCACCAGATGCCACCCACCTTCAGCATGTCGTCGTTGCGGCCCTCGTAGACGAGATAGCCGTCGGGATCCTCGCGATAGGTGTCGCCGGTGTTCAGCCAGCCGTCGACCATGGTCTCGGCCGTCTTCTCGGGCTTGTTCCAATAGTACTTCGCCGCCGACTCCGAACGGATCCACAGCGCGCCGCTTTCGCCGCGCGCGACCGCCTTGCCGTCGTTGTCGAGCACGCGCGCCTCGTAGCCCGGCACGGCTTTGCCGCTGGTGCCCGGCCGGTAGTCGTCGAGCCGGTTGCCGATGAAGATGTGCAGGCACTCGGTCGAGCCGATGCCGTCGAGGATGATCGTCCCGGTCTTCTCCTGCCAGCGTCGGAAGATTTCCGCTGGCAACGGTTCGCCCGCCGAGACGCAGGCGCGAATGCTGGCGACCGGGCGCGGCTTGGTGTCGAGCGCCATCAACAGCGCGGCGTAGAGCGTCGGCACGCCGAAATAGAGCGTCGGCTTGAAGCGCTCGATGTTCTCGAAGGTCGCGTCGGGCGTCGGCCGGCGGTCGTCGAGGATCGCGGTGCTGCCGGTCCACAAAGGGAAGGTCATGGCATTGCCCATGCCGTAGGCGAAGAACAGCTTGGCCGCGGAATAGGAGATGTCGTTTTCCGACACGCCCAGCACCCTCACGCCGTAGAGTTCGCTGGTCACCACCATGTCGCGATGCGCATGCACGGCGCCCTTGGGACGGCCAGTCGAGCCGGAAGAGTAGAGCCAGAAGCAATCGTCGGCCGGATCGGCGGGCACCGGCTCGAGCTCGTCGGAGGCCTTCGCCATCTCGGCGAGGAACGCTTCGACCGTCATCGCCTTGACCGGAAATTCCTTCAGGGCCGGCTCGATCTCGCCAGCGAATTCGCTCGAATAGACCACGAGCTTGCAGCCCGAATCCTCGTACATATAGGCGTAGTCTGGCGCACGCAGCAGCGTGTTGGGCGGTACGGCCACGATGCCGGCCTTGATGGCGCCCCAGAAAAGATAGAAGAACGCCGGGCAATCCTTCACCACCATCAGCAGGCGATCGCCGGGCTTCAGTCCCGCTGCGAGCAGCGCGTTGCCGGCACGGTTCACGCGCTCGGCGAGTTCGGCATAAGTGACGATCTCGCCGTGGACGGTACGTATCGCGGCCTTGGGGCCGCGGCCGTCGGCGAGATGTCGGTCGATGAACGGCACGGCGACGTTGAAGCGCGCCGGCAGATGGACCTTGTTGTCGGACGAGAAAGAGATGCCGGACGGAAGGGTCATGAGCGCTCCTTTAGCCCAGGCGGGCATCTCTTGTCAGCGGATTGCCGGCAAGCGAGATTGACGAGATGAATATTGCGCGCTGGTTGCCGGGCGTGGCGACCTTGCGGACCTACAAGGCGTCGTATCTGCCGCACGATCTGGCCGCAGGCCTTACCCTCGGCGCCGTGATGGTGCCGGTAGGCCTGGCCTATGGCGAGCTGGCCGGTCTCCCGCTGGCCGGTCTCTACGGCTCCATGCTGCCGCTGCTGGCCTACGCCCTGTTCGGCAGTTCGCGGCAATTGATCGTCGGGCCCGACACCGCGATGGCGGCGCTCGTGGCCGTTGCGGTCGTGCCGCTGGCGCCGGGCGATCCCGGCCGATTGGCGCTGCTCGCGGCCGCGCTGGGCGTGATGGTGGGCGTCCTCTGCCTGCTGGGCGCCGTGCTGCGGCTGGGCTTCGTCGCCAACTTCCTGTCCAAGCCGGTGATCGTAGGCTTCATGCACGGGCTGGCGATGGTCATCGCGGTCGCGCAACTGCCGAAGGTGCTGGGGATCAAGTCCCAGGGCGAGACCACGCTCGAGCAGGCCGTGAGCCTGTTGCATCGGCTGGGCGACACCAACGGCACCGCATTGGCGATCGGGGCGGGAACCTTCGCGGTCATCCTGCTGTGCCGCCGTTTCCTGCCGATGGTGCCGGGCGCGGTCGTGGCGCTGGTGGGGGCGGGACTGGCCGTCGTCTTCTTTCATCTCGATGTCGCGGTGGTTGGCCGCGTGCCCACGGGCTTGCCCGGCTTGTCGCTGCCCGCCGTCTCGCTCACGGACTTCGAATATCTCCTGCCGATCGCTTTGGTGGCCGCGCTGCTTTCCTTCTCCGACACGGTGGTCGCCGCCCGCGCCTTCGCCGCGCGCAACCGGTACCGGATCGACGCCAACCAGGAACTGCTGGCGATCGGCGTCGCCAATCTCGTCTCGGGTCTCAGCCAAGGGTTGCCGATCAGCGCGAGCGACTCGCGCACCGCCGTCGCCGAAGCCGCAGGCGGCCGCACGCAAGTGACCTCGGTCGTCGCGGCAGGCGTCGTAGCCGCCGTCATGCTGTGGTTCGCAGGCTTCCTCTATCATCTGCCAGCCGCGGCTCTGGGCGGCTTGCTCATCGCCTCCGCCTGGGGATTGTGCGACGCGAGCGAGTTCCGCCGCCTGTGGCGCTTCCGCGGCATCAGCCTGGCCGGCGCGTTGGTGACCCTGGCCGGCGTCGTGGCGCTGGGTGTCCTGGAAGGCATCCTGATCGGCGTCGTCTTCTCGGTGGTCCTGCTGTTGCGCGCGCTCGCCTTTCCACCCGATGCCGTCCTGGGACGCGCGGCGGAGGGAAGCTGGCATGACATGGCGCATCGGCCCGACGCCGTTCCCGTGCCCGGGCTGGTGGTCTATCGCTTCGCGGCGCCGCTCTTCTTCGCCAACAGTGCGCTGTTCCGCGACCGGATCGAGGCGCTGGTCGCCGCGGCCCCACAGCCGCTGAAAGGCGTGGTGCTCGACGGCGGCGCGCTGCAGGACGTCGACCTGATGGGCTGCGAGACCCTGTCCGAGATTTATCTCGACCTCGAGGAGCGAGGCATTCGCTTCGTCTTCGGCGACCTGCGCGACAGGGTGAAACGCGACATCGAACGCGGCCTCGAGCTGGCGCGCGATGACGAAGGCGACGTGACCTACCCGAGCGTCGCGCGGGCCGCCGAAGCGGTGCTGGCGCTGCCTCTTAATTGAACCTCACATACTCGAAGTCGCCGGCCTGGCCGTTGATGCCGCGCGCGGGCGGGGCGATCCAGTGGGCGAACTTGCCGGGCTGGGTAACGGCGGGACCCATCAGCGACGTGATGTAGGTGCGGTCCTCGGCCGTCGGCAGCCACTTGCTCTCGTTGGTCTTCCACTCAGCCTCGGTGAGCACCTTGCCGTCGGGCGAGATGTGGGCGCCGGAAAAGCCGCCGATGCGACGGTCGAAGCCGCGGTGCGGCAGCTTCATCTCGAAGTTGATGCCGGCCTTCTCGATGATCTTGTTCCAGCGCAGCACGCCGCGCGCGCAGTCCTCGATATAGTCCTGGCGCAGCCGCTCGTTGAGCGCGGCCAGTGCCGGCACCGTCTTCTTCACGATGTGGCCGTTCTCGACGGTCTCGATCTCGTAGGTGCCGCCGGTCAGCAGGTGATCGTCGTCAATGCGTGTCTCGAGGAAGCGGCCTTTCACGCCTTGCGTGTAGTAGTTGGCGGCGTTGGTCGAGGCTTCCTGGCCGAACAGGTCGAGCGACACCGAGAAGTGGAAGTTGAGGTACTTCTGCATCGTCGGCAGGTCGATCGCGCCCAGCGCGCGCACGTCGTCGGTCTTGTGCTCCTTCATCAGCTCGCAGGTGCGCTGGATGATGCGGCTGATGCCGGTCTCGCCCACGAACATGTGGTGCGCTTCCTCGGTCAGCATGAAGCGGCAGGAACGTGATAGCGGATCGAAACCCGACTCGGCCAGCGACGCGAGCTGGTACTTGCCGTCGCGGTCGGTGAAGAAGGTGAACATGAAGAAGGAGAGCCAGTCCGGCGTTTCCTCGTTGAAGGCGCCGAGGATGCGCGGCTTGTCGGGATCGCCCGAGTGGCGCTCCAGCATCGCCTCGGCCTCCTCGCGGCCGTCGCGGCCGAAGTGGGCGTGCAGCAGATAGACCATCGCCCAGAGGTGACGGCCTTCCTCGACGTTGATCTGGAAGAGGTTGCGCAGGTCGTAGAGCGACGGCGCGGTCTTGCCCAGCATGCGCTGCTGTTCGACCGACGCGGGTTCGGTGTCGCCCTGCGTGACGATCAGGCGGCGCAAGGTCGTGCGCAGTTCGCCCGGCACGTCCTGCCACACGGGCTTGCCCTTATTATCGCCATAGGCAATCACGCGGTTCGGGTCGCGCTCGGCCAGGAAGATGCCCCAGCGATAGTCCGGCATCTTCACGTGGCCGAAGTTGGCCCAGCCGTTGGCGTCGGTCGAGATCGCCGTGCGCAGGTAGACGTCGAAGGACTGCGCGCCGTCGGGACCCATGTCCTTCCACCAGTCGAGGAAGCGCGGCTGCCAATTCTCCAGTGCACGCTGCAGGCGGCGGTCCGACGAGAGGTCGACGTTGTTGGGAATGAGCTGGCTGTAGTCGATGGCCATGATGGTTCTCCTAAGCTCGCTTGCGGTCGTACTTGGATTGCTTGCCGGTGCCGTAGAGCTTCAGCGCGCCCTCGGGGCCGGTGGCGTTGGGACGCTGGAAGATCCAGTTCTGCCAGGCCGAGAGGCGGGCAAAGATCTTGGTCTCCATCGTCTCGGGGCCGGCGAAGCGCAGGTTGGCTTCCATGCCGATCAGCCCGTCGGGCGAGAAGCCCGCGCGCTCCTCGACGGCCAGCCGCACCTCGTCTTCCCAGTCGATGTCGTCGGGCGTGAAGGTGACGAGGCCTGCCTCGTCGGCCGCCCCGGCGTCGAGCGCGTCGCCGATCTCCTCTTTCAGCCCATCGACATGCTTGGGGTCGGACAGGAAGCGCGTGCCGAGCCGCGTCAGTCCGTTGCCCATCGGGTAGGGGCCGAAGTTCATCTCGGTCAGCTTCAGGGCGGCGGCCGGCAGGTTCGAGCCTTCGAACACGCCGTCCAGCATGTAGGAGCGGTCGGCGGCGAGCACGAGTTCGAGCAGGGTGCCGGTGAAGCATGAGCCCGGCTCGACCAGCGCGATCAGGCTGCGCGACGACACGTCGAGCCGCTTCAGCGTGCGCTTCCAGAACAGCACGATTTCGCGCACCAGCCAGTCGGCCGCTTCGCGCGACAGCAGTGCGTCATAGGCTTCGACCAAGGCCGCGTCGCCCTGGCTGTGCAGCACCCAGGTGCCGATCTCGGTCTCGTTGAGGCGCAGGTGCATCATCGCATCGTCGAACGAGCGCGCGAGCTGCAGCGGCCAGAAGGCGGCGCCCTGGGCGTGAATCGCGGGAGCATCGGCCGGCGGCGCGGAAGAGGGGCCGCTGAGGCGGAAGTGCGCGGCGCGCCGCTCGCGGTCGATTTCCACGACGAGGCCGGAGTAGCGCAAAGTGTCGCCGTCGAACGTGCGCTCGACCGGCGGCAGCGCAATGCCCTTGCCGCCCTTCGGACGCCAGGACTTGGCCGCGATCTCCTCGGCGATCTTCCTGGTCTCGTCGGCGAGCTTGCTGGCGGGCACGAGCCTGTCGACCAGCCGCCACTGTTGCGCCCGCTTGCCGCGCACGCCCTCGGCGGTGGTGCAGAAGAAGTCGGCGTGGTCCTTGCGCACCATGCGCTTGTCGACGAGGCGCGTCAGGCCGCCGGTGCCCGGCAGCACCGCGAGCAGCGGCAGCTCGGGCAGCGACACGGCGCTCGAGCCGTCGTCGGCCAGCAGGATCTGGTCGCAGGCCAGCGCCAGCTCGTAGCCGCCGCCCGCGGCGATGCCGTTGATCGAGCAGATATAGCTCTGGCCCGAATTGTCGGTCGCGTCCTCGATCGCCATGCGTGTCTCGTTGGTGAACTTGCAGAAGTTCACCTTGTGGTCGTGGGTCGAGAGACCGAGCATGTTGATGTTGGCGCCGGAGCAGAACACGCGGTCGCGCGCGCTGCGGATCACGACGGCGCCGATCTCGGGATGCTCGAAGCGCAGGCGTTGCACCACGTCGGCCAACTCGATGTCGACGCCGAGGTCGTAGGAATTGAGCTTCAGCTTGTAGCCGGGCTTGAGGCCGCCATCCTCGTTCACATCCATAGTGAGGTAGGCGACGCCGTTCTCGAGCGCGAGCTTCCAGTGCTTGTAGCGGCTGGGCTCGGTGCGGAAGTCGATGATGGCAGTCTCGGCCATTGGATTTCCTCGGCGGTTTCTATATTCTGTAATTCGGTACTGAAATACCTATTTACTTTCTCTCCCGCAAGCGCATCTTATGCCCAGCCGCGATGACCCAAATCCGCCCCGCCCAAGCCTCTGATCTGAAAGAGATTTCCGCGCTGGACGAGCGCGAGACCGGCGTGGCCAAGCCGGGCTATTGGCGCGAGATGCTGGCGCCAGACCGGCATTTCCTGGTGGCTGAGACCGACGACGGCGCGCTGGCGGGCTTCATCGCAGGCGAAATCCGCGCCTGGGAGTTCGGCCAGCCGGCGGCGGGCTGGGTCTTCGCTATCCAGATCGATCCCGGGTTGCGCCTGAAGGGCGTCGGCAGCGAGTTGTTCGAGGCGCTGGTCGCGCGCTTCAAGGAAAAGGGCGTGACCCGCGTGCGCACGCTGGTCGAACGTAAGGATCACCTCATTCTCTCTTTCTTCCGCGCGCAGGGTATGGTTGCAGGCCCGTCGCTGCAGCTCGACAAGGACCTGTCGTGACTCTTCTTCTGGGACCGCGGGCCTCCCGGCCCGCATTCATGAGCGGGCCTGGAGCCTTCGGCGACGCTCAGGCCAGGGGCCCGCGGTCCCAATCATGAAACTCCAGACGGCCACACGCCTCGGCCTCTACGCGATCCTCGAACTGGCGCGCGATCCCGAGCGAACGCTGTCGTCGGCCGAGTTGGCCGAGCGCTTCGGCGTATCGAGCCATCATCTTGCGAAGGTGCTGGGCACGCTGTCGACGGCGGGCTTCGTGCGTGGCGGCCGCGGTGCCGCCGGCGGCTATCGCTTCACCGGCAACCGTCGCCGCATCACATTGATGGACATCGTGGCCCTGTTCGAGCCGGCACCCGGCAATCGTGCGAAGGAGCCTGGCGAGGACACCGACATCGGCGCGGCCTTGCAGCGCGTGCTGACGGAGATCGATGAGATCGCCGAGGCGACCCTGGCGTCGATCACACTGGAGACGATGCTGAAGCCAAGAAGCACCTGATCTTGACAGGCAGGTATTTGCCTGCATAAATGAAAGGCAGGTAAATGCCTGCATGAATAAGTCGGACCTCCTCTTCAAGGCCCTGGCCGATCCCAGCCGCCGCAAGCTGCTGGATCGGCTCTATGCCAACGACGGGCAAACCCTGAGCGAACTTTGCGAACATCTCGACATGACACGGCAGTCCGTCACGCAGCATCTCGACCTGCTCGAGGCGTCTAATCTCGTGACCACGCTGCGGCGCGGCCGGGAGAAGCTGCATATGCTGAATCCCGTGCCGCTGCAGGATGTCTACGAACGCTGGCTCGCAAAGTTCGAGAAACCGCGCCTCAAGGCGCTGCACGATCTCAAGCGACGCCTGGAGGGCGCTGACACATGAGCAAGTCGACTTTCGCCTACGTTACCTTCATCCATGCCACGCCGGAGCAGGTCTGGTCCGCGCTGACCACGCCGGAGTTCATGCGCCAATATTGGTTCGACATGCATTGCGAGAGCGACTGGAAGAAGGGCTCGAGCTGGAAGCTTGTGTTCCCCGATGGCCGGATCGCCGACATGGGCGAGATCGTCGAGTCCGATCCGCCACGGCGCCTCACCATCAAGTGGCGCAACCAGTGGAAGGAAGAGCTGAAGGCCGAGGGCTACTCACTTTGTACCTTCACGCTAGAGGTCGTGCCCGATAATGCCAAGCCAGTGGTGAAGCTAACCGTCGTGCATTCGATCGAGAGCGAGGGCTCCAAGCTCATCGAAGCCGTGTCCGGCGGCTGGCCGCGCATCCTCTCCAACCTCAAGTCGCTGCTGGAGACGGGTGAGATCATCATGCCTGCGTCGGGCCATAATTAGGCGCCCGATCTCTAGGCGGTGTGGACGACCCGGACCTTGCTGCCTTTGGAGCGCACGTCGACGGTGACGTTGGTGCCGGTGCGATGCAGTGCTACGTCGACCGAGCTTCCGTTCAGACGAAGGTTTCGCAGCAGCAACTCCTCGACGAAGCTCGGCAGCATCGGCTGCTCGAACACGATCTCGCCCTTGTCGACGTCGAACGCCAGGCCGAGACAGGACTGAACCAGGGAGAGAGGGGTCGCCGCTGCCCAGGCCTGCGGCGAGCAGGCGACGGGATAGAAGGTCGGGCCCTGGCCGCGCCGTCGCACGAAGCCGCAGAACAGCTCCGGCAGGCGGCGCAGGTCGATATAGGTCGAGGCGGCGTAGAGGCCGTCGAAGACGCGCGCGGCTTCCTCGCGGAAGCCGTAGCGCGCGAAGCCCGCCGCGATCAGGGCATTGTCATGTGGCCAGATCGAGCCGTTGTGGTAGCTCATCGGATTGAAGCGCGGCTCGCTCGAGGCAAGCGTGCGGATGCCCCATCCGGTGAAGAAGCTGCTCGACATGAGCGTCTCGACCACCCGTGCGGCCCTCTCGGGCAAGGCGATGCCGGTGAACAGCGCATGACCTGCATTGGAGGTGCGCACGCGGCATGGTTTCTTGGCGCCGTCGAGCGCGATCACATAGGTCCCGAGCGCCTCGTCGAAGAAGGCGGCGTCGAAGCGCCCGCGCAAATAGTCGGCCTTGTCTCCGTACTCGGCGGCCAGCAACTGGTCGCCGCGCGCCTCGGCGATCTGCGCTGCCGCGTGCCAGGCGCCGTAGACATAGGCTTGCACCTCGACGAGCGCGATCGGCCCCGTGGCGAGCGTGCCGTCGGCGTGGAAGACCGAGTCGTAGCTGTCCTTCCAGCCCTGATTGGCCAGGCCCTCGGGCGTCTTGCGGAAATACTCGACGAAGCCGTCGCCGTCGCGATCGCCGTCGGTCTCGATCCAGCGCAACGCGGCCTGGATGTTGGGCCACAGGCGCTCGATCGTCTCGAGGTCGCCGGTACGCTTCAGGTACGCGCCGGCCAAGAGTACGAACAGCGGCGTGGCATCGACGCTGCCGTAGTAGCGCCGGAACGGGACCTCGCCCAGTTCGGCCATTTCGCCGTGCCGCACTTCATGCAGGATCTTGCCAGGCTCAGCATCGGAAGCGTCGTTCGACTGGGTCGCCTGGTTGGCCGCGAGATAGGACAGCACGCCGCGCGCGATGGCGGGATCGAGCCACAGGGTCTGCAGCGCGGTGATCAGGGCATCGCGGCCGAACACCGTGCTGAACCACGGGATGCCGGCATACGGGTAGGGACCCTGCGGCGTCTCGGTGATCAGCATGTAGAGGTCGGCGATGCTGCGCCGCGCGGTTTCGTTGAACGTCGTGTTCGACGTGGCGATGGAGGCGGCGCGCGAGCAGGACAGACGAAGCGCGCGACGGGCATCGAGCAGGGCCGCGAGGAAGGTGCGGGCGGAGGCGCTCTTCTCACCGGCATCGACACACCTGATCTCGACGAACAGGAGCTGCGACTGGCGCGGGGCGAGCGTGATGTCGAAGGTGGCGTTCGACGCCGTGATCCTGGCAGGCGCGGGATGGAAGGACAGCGTCGTGCGGCGGACCTTGTCGTCGAGGCCGGTGTAGCCGAGCGTAACGTGATCCGACGCGATGTCCGGGGCGTGCGACGTGCCGTGTCGCGGGCGCGTCGAGCCGCGCACCTCGAAGAGATCGGCGAAGTCGGCGTCGAAGGAGAGGTCGATGCGAAAGGCGAGCGGGACCGTGTCGAAGTTGCGGATCGAGATCCGCTCGTAAGCCGTGCCCTGCCAGAGGAAACGCGAGCGCCTGATGTGGATCAGATCGTGCGCGACGACGAGCTTGCCCTTGTCGTCGAACAGGTCGGGATTGGCGAGATCGCAGGTCAGGATGGAATTGTCGTCGCGCAGGGTGGCGCTCAGCAGGATCGGCCGCGCCTCCTGGATCGTGAGATAGAGGTGGGAAAGGTAGCGCGTGTCGTGATGATAGAGCCCGTGCGTGCTGCCGGGCGTCGCGATCGCGTCGCCGTTCTGGTCGAAGACCGCGAAGGTGTCGCCCTGTTTCAGGATGCGCGGACGGGCTTCCTGCAAGGATGTCGTGGCCGGAATGATGAAGGCGGGTGCCGCGGTCGCGCTGTCCATCAAGCAACGGCACGCAGGATCGGCAACGAGGCCTTCAGAGACCGGTCGGGCTCATCGTTCGGTATCATCGGCACGCCCGGCAGGGCGCGGTAGATCGCGAGATAATCGCGCGCCATGCGTTCCACGCTGAAGCGGGTGTCGAAGGTGGCCCGGATCGCGGCGCGGTCGAGCGTGTCGAGGCGCTTCACGGCGGCGACGGCCTGATCGATGTTGCCGACGATGAACCCCGTCAGCCCATCGTCGATCACTTCGGGCACCGACGCGGAGCGAAAGGCCACGACAGGCGTGCCACAGGCCATCGCCTCGATCATCACCAGCCCGAAAGGTTCGGGCCAGTCGATGGGAAACAGCAGGGCGCTCGCATTGCCGAGGAAGGCGCTTTTCTCGGCGTCGGTGATTTCGCCGATATATTCGACATTGGGATGGCGGGCGACCAGCGGGGCGATGGTCGTGTCCCAGTATTCGCGATCCACGGCGTCGATCTTGGCGGCCATCTTGAGCGGCAATCCCGCGCGGACGGCGATCTCGATCGCGCGATCGGGCCGCTTTTCGGGCGAGATGCGGCCGAGGAAGGCGAGGTAGGGCTGCACCGGCTTCGGATTGAAAGTCAGCATGCCGGGCGGCATGCCGTGATGGACGCGGCCGACCCAGTTCACCGGCGGCATCGGCAGGCGCTGATGGTCCGAGATCGACACCAGCGGGATTTCCGGGAAGGCCTTGTAGAAGGGCACGAGGTCGGGAAGGTCGAGCCGGCCGTGAAGTGTGGTGACTGTGCGATCGGCGATCTTGCGGATCGACGGGAACGGCAGCAGGTCGATATGGAAATGCAGGACGTCGAACTGGTCGGCGCGGCGCAGCACCTGGTCGAGCATCATGATGTGGTAGGGCAGGTGATCCTTGATCCGGGGATTGAGCCGCAAGGCCACGTCGCTGCAGGCGACGAGGCGGGCAGAGGTGCGGGAATCGCCGCTGGCGAACAAAGTGACATCGTGTCCCTGCCGCACCAACTCCTCGGTGAGATTCGAGACGACGCGCTCGGTCCCGCCGTAAAGCTGCGGAGGCACGCTTTCGGCGAGGGGCGCTATTTGTGCAATTTTCATGTGAACGAAGACAACGGGGGCTGTAACCCTTTGTTGCTTGTCGGACAATGTTTTTTCGCGATTTCATACGCAGGCGATTTTACGCTTGACTGCAATTGCGACATTCGCAATATTGGCGCATGCCTATTCGACCTTCCGGGAGGCGATTCCCATTAAATTTCCATTTATTTAATGAGGCGCCATGAGTCTCCTGCGCCCCGTAAAGGCCGTCGTCTTCGACATGGACGGCCTGTTGTTCGACACGGAAAAACTCTACGGCCGGGCGATCCTGACCGCCGCCCAAGAGCTCGGCGTCGAGATGAGCACGGAAGTTTTCCTGACGTTCATCGGAACACCGTGGGCGCATAACCGGCGGCGGATGCTCAACGCCTACGGTGAGTCCTATCCCGCCGAGGAATTGCGCTTGGCTTGGATGGCGCACTTCAAGCTCCTCCTGAACGACGGGCTCGACTTGAAGCCGGGCGTCGTCGAACTGCTCGACTTGCTGGACGAACGCGGGATTCCACGCGCGATCGCGACCTCCTCCTCGCACGGCACGGCGGATCATCACCTCGCGGCGCACGGTCTGACCGGCCGCTTCTTTCATATCGTGGCTTCGGGCGATTACGTGAACTCCAAGCCGGCACCGGACCCTTTCCTCACGGCGGCGGAGCGGCTCGGTGTCGACCCGCGCGATTGTCTGGCGCTGGAAGATTCGCTGAACGGCGTGCGCTCGGCATCGTCGGCGGGAATGATGACGGTGATGGTGCCCGATCTCATCCAGCCCACGGCGGAGATCCGTGGCCTATGCGCGGCAGTGGCGACCAGCCTGCTCGATGTGCCGGCGCTCGTACGCGCCAGCCATACGACCTCCTAGGGCCGCGTCATCGGGAAGCAGAGGTAGCAGCCGAACTCCTTGGGGAAGTCGACGGAGACACGCGCATGGACGCGGCCCTGGCGATCGAGCAGCTGGGCCTCGTCGTCGTGCGGGACGACGGCGCCGTGCCAGACGTTGGGATGGACGTAGAGGCCGCGCTTGCCGTCGCAGCGGAAGGCGATGAACTGCTGGGGCGTCACGTCGTCGCCCGGCAGCGCGAGCGGCACGACGAAGCTTTCGCCGTGCATCGGATAGAAGAGCTGGCCGCCGTCGGGATGGTAGTTGGCACGCCACACCAGCGCGCGCTCGCGTTGGCCGCCGGCGCCCTGGCGGGTGGCTTCCTCGGGCCAGTTGCTCCAGCCGAACAGATAGCTGTCGCCGACGGCGTTGTTGCGGGCGTAGAGCGTCTCGCCCTGCCAGCGGAACTCGAAGATGCCCTCGGTGACGCCGCCCTGGTCGCCGGAGTGATCGTCGATCGGGCGCCAGCCCTGTGCGGGCCAGCGCACGATCTCGATGGGGAAGTTCTTCGGCTCGTCGACGATCAGGCCGTAGCCCTTGAGGTTCTCCTCGGTGGCGTCGACCAGCGGGATCTCGTGGACCTGCCGCACGCCGGTGGTCGGCACGTAGTGGATGTCGTCGAGATCGATGCTCATGGCGCGGCTTGCCTCTTCTTGTTGTATCGGGGTGAAGGAGGGTGGCCCGTGAGTCGTTGCGGTTTTATGACTTCAGGTTCGGGCGGTGAAGCCGATCCGGCGGACCACGGCGCCCAGCCTGTCGTGATCGGACTGGAGGCGGCGCGTGAGTTCGGCCGGTGTGGAGGTCTTTGCCTCCAGCGCCAGCGCCGCCAGCGCATCGGCCACTTCAGTGCGGGCCAGCACGGCGCGCAAGGCCTCGTTGGCGCGCAGCGCCACCCGGGGCGAGGTGTCGTCGGGCGCGAAGAAACCGAACCACTCGGAGAAGACCATGTCCTTCAGGCCCGACTCGGTGAAGGTCGGAATGCCCGGCGCGAACCGGCTACGCGCGGCGCCGGAGACGCCCAGCAGGCTGATCTTGCCGGCCAGCGCGTGCGGCAGGAAGGCGCCCAGCGGGCCGCAGGCGGCAGGGAGTTTGCCGGCGATCAGATCGTCGAGCACGGGATCGAGGCCGGGATAGGCCGCATGCCACAGGTCGACGCCGGCCGCCTTGCCCAGCAGGACGCCGACCAGGTGAGGCAGGGAACCCGACGCGGGCGAGCCGAAATTCGCCTGGCGCGGGTCGTTTTTGCACCAGGTGAAGTAGGTGGCGAGCGTCTTCACTGTCTCCGGCATCGCGGGCCCGACCGCGAGGGCGAAGTCGGTCGTGCAGGCCGTGGTGATCGGCGTGACGTCGCTGAGCGGATCGTAGTTCAGCTTGTAGATGTGCGGGTAGAGCGCCAGCGTCTCGGCCGGCGTCACCAGCAGGACGCTGCCGTCGCCGCTCGCGTCCTTGACCGATTCGACGGCCGTGCGGCCTTCGGCGCCCGGCCGGTTCTCGATCCGCACCTCTTTGGCGTAGCTGCCGCCGCTCAGCCCGTTGGCGACGGCGCGGCAGAGGTTGCCGCCGAGGGCTTCCGCCGGTTCGCCGACGACGATCTGGAGCCTGTCCAGCAACGTGCCTTGCGCGCCGGCGGGGCCCGCAAGCAGTGCTCCAGTCGCGGCGCCCAGGAAAGTACGGCGGTCGAGAAGCGGCATGCCCCCAGCCTAGGGGCGCCAGATTTCAGCCGCGTGACGGCTGTCCTGTCAGCTGCTGTAGCCGTCGCGCGTCTGCGGCAGCTTCTTCTTGAGCAGTGCGCCCGCCACCACGTTGCGCAGCACTTCTGCGGTGCCGCCGCCGATGGTGAACATGCGCACGTCGCGCGCCATCCGCTCCAGCGGCAGTTCACGGGAATAGCCGCGCGCGCCGAAGAACTGCAGCGCGTCGTTCACGACCTGGATCGCGTTCTCCGAGGTGAAGACCTTGGCTTGCGCCGCCATCAGCATGTCGGGGAAGCCACCTTCGCCCGAGCGCGCGGCGTTGTAGACCAGCGCGCGCGCCGCCGAGAGCTTGATCGACATGTCGGCCAGTTTCCACTGCAGGCCCTGGAACTCGTTGATTGGGCGGCCGAACTGCTCGCGCTTCTCCGACCAGTCGAGCGCCAGCTGATAGGCGCCCTCGGCGATGCCGAGCGCCACGGTCGCGGCGCCGACGCGTTGACTGTTGTAGGCGGTCATCAGGTCGGCAAAACCCTTCTTCAGGCCGCGCGGCGGGATCACGAGGGACGAGGGAGGCACGTCCATCTCCTCGAAGTCGATCACGGCTTCCGGGATGCCGCGCAGGCCCATGGTCGGCTCACGCTTGGTGATCTTGAGGCCCTTGGTCTCGTCGCGGATGGCGAGGAAGCCGCCGATGCCCTCGAACTCGCCCTTCTCGTCGTAGACCTTGGCGAAGATCAGGTGCAGGCGCGAG
The DNA here is from genome assembly GCA_903832005.1 of Enhydrobacter aerosaccus. Taxonomy (GTDB): domain Bacteria; phylum Pseudomonadota; class Alphaproteobacteria; order Reyranellales; family Reyranellaceae; genus Reyranella; species Reyranella aerosaccus_B. Next base: position 26,047 of record CAIKZO010000048.1, read on the forward strand.
ACGCCGCCGCCGGTGATCCAGTGCTTGCGGCCGTTGATGACATAGCGGTTGCCCTTCTTGTCGGCGCGCGTGGTCATGCCGTTGGCGTCAGAGCCGGCATCGGGCTCGGTGATGCAGATCGCGGGCTTGTCGCCGCTCAGCACCATGTCGGCCGCGAGCTTCTTCTGCTCTTCCGAACCGTAGGCCATCACCGCGCTGACGGCGCCCATGTTGGTCTCGACGGCAATGCGGCCGGTGACGGAACAGGCAGCCGACAAAGCCTCGATGGTGAGCACGGCGTCGAGCCAGTTCTTGCCCTGGCCGCCGTACTGCGTCGGGATCGTCATGCCGAGCAGCTTCTCGCCCTTCAGCAACTCGACATTGTCCCAAGGATACTGCTCGGTGCGATCGACTTCGGCGGCGCGCTTGCCGATCGGCCCGCTGGCGAGCTCGCGCACGCGCGCCTGGAGTTTCACCTGATCGGGCGACAGACCGGAGGCGTTCATGGGGCGTTTCCTTCGTTACTTGCTTGCTTGTTCGGATCGACACTGAAGATAGCGATCGCTTCGCTGCGGCCGCGCACGGCGAGCTTGCCCAGGGCGGCGAAGGCGAATTCGTCGCCACAGGCATCGTGCGTGCTCTGCGAGACGAGAATGCGCGTGCCGTGATGCTTGTTCAACTCCTCGAGCCGCGCGGCAAGGTTCACCGTGTCGCCCAGCAAGGTGAAGCTCATGCGTTGGCCGGCGCCGATCGAGCCGCCGATGACGGGGCCGGTGCTGATGCCGATGCGGGTCGCGAAGGCCACGCCCTGCCCGCCGAAGGTGCGGCTGTTGACGGCGCGCTGGATGTCGATGGCGGCACGGACGGCGGCGCAAGGATGTTCTTCGCAGAGCAGCGGCATGTTGAAGCTGGCGAACAGCCCGTCTCCGATGAAGGTGTTAACCACGCCGCCATGGGCGCGGATCGGCTCCAGCACCGTCTCGAGATAGTCGTTCAGCGCGGCGACCAGCTCGTGCGGGGCGAGGTATTCGGCGATGGTGGTGAAGCCCGCGATATCGGTGAACAGGATCGTGGCGTCGCGGATTTCGCCGTTGGCGTCATTCTGGCGTTCGAGGATGGTGGAAGCGACGCTCTCGTCGACATAGCGGCCGAAGGTCTCGCGGATGCGCTCGCGCTCGCGCAGGCCCTCGACCATGGTGTTGAACTGGCCGGTGACGGCGCCGATCTCATCGTTGGACGTAACGGGCGCCCGGATATCGAGCCTGCCTTCGGAGACACCGCGCATGGCAGCCGACAGGGTGTTGAGCGGCCGCAGGAACGAGCGCGCGATGAAGAAGCTGGAGAGCGCCACGCCCATGATCACCGAGGCCACGTCGACCACGATTTCCTGCCGCAGCCTTTCGCCCTCGTAGGAATAGAGATCGGTCAGAATGGCCGCCAGCGGGCCGATCGAGATGACGATCAGCGCGACCAGCAGCTTGAGGCGGTAGGAGCCGAAGAACAGGCCGAGGTTCTCGCCGTTGCGCTCGAAGATGAAGTTGCACAGGGTCGCGAGGTAGTCGCTCACCGCGAAGTAGGTGAAAGTGAAGTAAAAGATCGCCAGTGCGACGAGCGATACGCTGAAGTCGGCGATCGTCGGCTTGAGCAGGAGAACAGCGCCGGGCGGTATCTCCGCCCACCAGGGCAGCGACAGCCGATAGGCCCAGATGACCAGTGCAAGCAGACCGACGGCGCGTGCCGTAAGCAGCGGCAGCTGTGTCAGCCGACGCTGGATCGCGTCGAAGGGCAGGTGGCCGCTCAGATAGTCGTCGATCGGCCGGAACAGCCAGCGCGATACGGTCCAGTTCACGGCCAGCAGGAAGATCACGCCGATGCCGATCGTGCGCCAGGTATTGCCCCATGCGCCGGACGTGAGGCTGAAGGCCACCATGATCCCGAGGTCGAGCACGAAGATCGAGATCGCCGTCAGCAGGTAGCGGCGGCGCAAGCGGACAGCGTCGGCGGCGGTGATCATGTCGCGGGATCGATCTTGTACACCACGACGTCTCCCTCATGACCGCGCACGCCTGTCTCGCCCAGCCGCGTGGCCGGGAAGCCGTCGCCGGCGGCGCGCATGGTGCTCTCGGTCGCGAGGATCAGGGAGCCGAAGCGCTTGTTGAGTTGTTCGACCCGCGAGGCGACGTTCACGGCGTCGCCCAGCAAGGTGTAGTCGAGCCGCTTGTCGGTGCCGATCGACAGGCCGATCACCGGCCCGGTGTTGATGCCGATGCGCGTGCGCACCTGGACGTCGCCGGCGAAGCGAACGTGGGCCAGCGCCCGCTCGATCTCGAGCGCAGCGCGGATCGCGGCGCCCGCATGATCGTCGAGCGGCAGCGGCAGGTTGAAGCTCGCGAACAGGCCGTCGCCGATGAAGTTGTTCACCACGCCGCCATGCCGCTCGATCGCCGGCACGACGGTACCGAGATAGGTGTTGAGGATGCTGGCGAGATCGGTCGGGTTCACGCCTTCGGAGAGTCCGGTGAAGCCCTCGATGTCGGTGAACATCAGGGTGGCGATGCCGGTGTTGTGGGCGACCCTTCCGCTCTGGTCGTGGTTGCCGAGGATGGCGGTCGCCACGCTCTCGCTCACATACTTGCCGAACGTGTCGCGCAGGAACTCGCGCTCGGCCAGCCCCTCGACCATACGGTTGAACCCGCTGGTGGCGCGGCCGACCTCGTCGTCCGAGGTCACGGGCAAGCGGACCGCGAGATCGTCGCTGGTGACACGGCGCATGCCGGCGTCGAGCCGATCGATCGGCCGGGTGAGGGCGCGCGAGATCCAGTAGTAGATCGTGCCGGCGCCGACGATCGAGGTCGTGATGTCGACGGTCGCCTCGCGCAGCAGGCGCGGGCCGCTGTAGCTCGCAATGTCGCCGGCCAGCAGGATCATGGCGGCGAAGGAGACGAACAGGACGGCCAGCCCGACCTTGGAGCGGAAGGCGCCGGTGAAGGTGCCGATGTTCGCCTCGTGGTGGGTGAACAGATACTCGCAAAGCCGGTCGAGATAGGCGCTGACGATGAAGAAGGTCAGCACCACGTTGAAGGCCGTGACGACGAAGAACGTACAGGCCGTGTCGATCCAGGCCGCGACCTCGATCTGGGCGCCGAAGGTGATGCCGATGTGGGCCGACAGCAGGCGCAGCGCCAGCATTGGCGCGTAAAGGCAACCGATCAGGATCGCCGAACGGCTCGGCAGGTTGGTGATCGCCGCTTCGATATCGGCGAAGGTCGCGTCGCCCGCAAGAAAGCGCGAGACCGGCCGGATCAGGAGCCAGGCGCCGAAACCCGCGCCACCCAGCAGGAACGCCGCCGAGACGGCCATCATCGGCGCAAGGATGTTGAGTTCGGCGTTGATGGCGGCGTAGACGACCGACGTCGCGAAATCGATCGCGAACGGCACCCCCATCGCGAGGTAGTAGCGGTGAACGATGTCGCGCCCGGCCTTCATTCAGGCCGGTATAGAGCCTATCGGCGGGGAGGGAAACGCCCTGCCGTGTCAGCCCTTCAGTTCGCGTGCGGTGATCTTGTACTTGAAGGCGTCGGCGTCGAGCGGATCGACCAGGCCCGACTTGTCCTCGGCTTGCGGGTACATCAGGAACGGCAGCGGATCCCTGTAGTTCGCGCCCGGCAGCTTCACGTCGTGTGCCACGTTGAAGGCCACCCAGTTGCCCTCCCACGCGCCGAACAGCGTCTTGCGCGCGGCCATCACCTTGAGGTCGGTCATGGCGAGGTTGGTCGGCGGCTCTTCCAGCACGACCTTGCGCACGTCGGCCGGATCGGCCGGCGTCCAGCCGCTGCCCGACAGCCACACTTCGGCGCGGCAGTGCTGCGCCTTGGTGACGATCTCCGAACCCGCGCCCAGCGCCTTGTAGCCGAACTGCGAGGGCACCACGCGGATGCCGTAGACATCGCGCGCCGGCACGCCGACCGAGCGACACATCGCGACGTAGAGCGCGTTCAGGTCGGCACACTTGCCGTTCAGGTTGCCGGTCTTGATCATCCAGCTCACGTCGCCGACGCCGCAGCCCGGCGTCTTGGCATTGCGGAAAGTGTTCTCGACGACCCACTCGTAGAGCGCGCGGGCCTTGTCGACGTCCTTGGTCTTGCCGCGCACGATTCCGTCGGCCGTCTCCTTGACCAGCCCGTCGACCGGCAGCAGGTCGGTCGCCATCAGGCTGAGCTTGCGCTCCTCGGCGCTGAGCGGGGCGGCATTGCCCTGGCCCGGACGTACCGAACGATCCTGCGTCTGCACTTCGGTAGTGACCTCGATCACCGGGTTCTGGAGATCGGCCGCCCACTCGACGCGGAGCATTTCCATGCCGTACTGCGGATCGCGGACACGCTCGGCGACCTTGGCGTTGCCGGTCCAGCTGGTCTTGCCCGGGCGCTGCCAGTCGGCCTGTTCGAAGGTCGGCAGCGGGATCCAGGCCTTGGTGGCGAAGGTGGGCTCGACCCGCGTCGTGAGCGCAATGGTGCGCCAGCCCTTGGGCATCGGCGAGAAGTCGACGGCGGCCGACGCAAGGCGCGGCGCCAAGCTGATGGTAGAGGCGGCGAGGCCAGCCTTCAAAAGATCGCGACGATTCATCTGTCCCTCTCAAAGCAATGTGAGCCGGGGAGGGCAGTCGTTTCCGTCGTCGGAAAAAGCGGAGCCATCCCGGACCGACCTGCACCGCGCCGCGGCAGCAGTCCGTACCGGAGGCCGCGAGAGTGCAGAGCGCCGATGCGCCCGTCAATGGCACTAAAGTCCCAGGTAGGCCTGGCGCACGCGATCGTTGGACAGGAGGTCGGGGCCGCTGCCACTCAGTTCGATGCGGCCGTTCTCCAGCACATAGCCACGATGAGCGATTCTGAGCGAGGCCATGACGTTCTGTTCGACCAGCACGACCGTCAGCCCTTCCTCGTTCAGTCGCCGCACGATGCGGAACATCTCCTGCACGATGGCGGGCGAAAGGCCGAGCGACGGCTCGTCGAACATGATGAGGCGCGGCTTGCCCATCAGGCAGCGGCCGATCGCCAGCATCTGCTGCTCGCCGCCCGACAGCGTGCCGGCGGCCTGCTTGCGGCGTTCGGCGAGGCGCGGGAACAGGCTGTAGACGTGCTCGAGCGTCTTCTTCTCGTCGGCACGGGCGCGCTTCAGGGCCGCGCCCATCTCGAGGTTTTCGAGCACGCTGAGATTGGGAAACACCTGCCGGCCCTCGGCGACATGTCCGACGCCGATCTCGCAGGCGCGGTGGCTCGGCCAACCGGTGATGTCGACGCCGTCGAAACGCACGCGACCTGCAGCCGGCCGCTCGATGCCGTGGATGGCCCGGATCAGCGAGCTCTTGCCGGCGCCATTCGCGCCGACGATGGCCACGATCTCGCCCGCGGCGATCTCCAGTGACACGCCCGACAAGGCCTGGGCATCGCCATAATAAAGGTCGAGGCCGTCGACCTGGAGAAGGGCTGCGCTCATGCCGGCTCCTCCTCGCCGAGATAGACGTCGAGGACAGCCTGGTGGCGCGAGATTTCGGCCGGTGTGCCCTCGGCGATCTTCTCGCCGTAGCTCACGACGGTGACGTCGGCGGCGAGCGCCATCACGGCGCGCATCACGTGCTCGATCAGCAGGATGGTGAGGCCGGTCGTGGCATTGAGCTCGCGCAGGAACGACACCATCACGTCGACCTCGGTCGGACGCAGGCCCGCCATCACCTCATCGAGCAACAGCAGCTTGGGCTCGGTGGCAAGCGCGCGTGCCACTTCGAGACGCTTGCGGTCGGGCAGGGTGAGGTTCTCGGCCATCTGGTGACGGCGATCATGCAAGCCGAGGCGCTGCAGGATGTCTTCTGCTGTGGCGCGGGCTTCGGCCAGCTTGGGCTTGCGGTGCAGCGCGCCGATGGTGACGTTCTCGAGCACGCTCAGCCCCTTGAAGGGCTTCACGATCTGGAAGGTGCGTCCGACGCCCGCGTCGCAGACACGGTCGGGCCGCAGGCCGGAGATCCGCTTGCCGTCGAGCGTGACGGTGCCGGCAGTCGGTGCGTAGACGCCGGCGATCACGTTGAAGATCGTGGTCTTGCCGGCGCCGTTGGGACCGATCAGGGCGTGGATGGCCCCGGCCGGCACGGCGAAGCTCACGTCGTGCACCGCCCGCAAGCCACGGAAGGTCTTGCCGATGCCGGAGAGTTCGAGGCGTGCGCCGCTCATTTGCGTTGCTCGCCGAAGCCGAGGCGCGTCGCGATCCACGGCCACACGCCCGCGGGCCGGTACATCACGATGATCATCAGCGCCAGACCGTAGAAGATCTGCTTGAGGCCCGGGATATGGAACTGATCGCTCAAATCCGTGAAGACCTCGCCCATGCCGGTCAGCACGACGGCGCCGACGATCGGACCGAACAGGGTGCCGAGGCCGCCGATGATCGGCGACAAGGTCATTTCGATCGAGCGGCCCACGGAGAAGGCCGTCTCCGGGAAGAGGTTGTTGTAATAGAAGGCGTTCCAGACGCCGCCCAGCGCAGTGAGCGCAGCCGAGATCGTGACCGCCAGCATCTTGCAGCGGAACACCGGCACGCCCACGGCTTGGGCGGCTTCGGCGTCTTCGCGGATGGCGAGCCAGTAGCGGCCGAGCCGGCTCTCCAGCAGGAAGCGGCAGAGCACGAAGGCGCCGACGGCAAGGGCCAGGATCACGTAGTAGAACATCACGGCGCCGCCGCGCAGGTTGGCGAGATCGCTGACGCCGCGCTCGACCTTGAGGAACAGGCCGCCCGAGCCGCCGGCCCACGGCCAGTTGTCGAAGCCGATGCGGGTGAACTCGCCGAAGGCGATGGTGAGCAGGGCGAAGTAGACGCCGGCCAGCGAGAAGCGGAAGCCGAGGTAGCCCACGACCGCACCGGCGGCGACGGCCGCGGAGACCGCTGCGAACACGCCCATCCAGGGACCGATGCCATAGTGGAAGTAGAGCCCCGCGGCGACATAGCCGCCGATGCCGGCATAGAGCGCGTGGCCGAGCGAGAGCTGGCCCGCGAAGCCCATCATGATGTTCCAGGCCTGGCCCACATAGGCGAAGTACAGGACGAGGATCAGCACCGACAGGCCGTAGCCGCCGAGCAGCGCCGGCGCCACCAGCAGCAGGGCCAGCAGGATGAGGAGTCCTACAAGGGCGCGCTTATTCATCGGCCACCCTCATCGGCTATCCTTGCGGCCCATCAGGCCCTGCGGGCGCAGCAGCAGGACCACGATCAGCAGGCCAAAGCTGAACATGCTCTTGAGCGACGGGTCGATCAGCAGGCCCGCGACCGCCTCGCTGACCCCGATCAGCAGGCCGCCCAGCAGCGCGCCGGTCATGCTGCCGAGGCCGCCCACGATCACGATCACGAAGGCGAGCAGGGTGTATTCGGCGGCCAGGAACGGCGTCACCGGGATGATGGTGATCATCAATGCCCCTGCGGCGCCCACGCAGGCCGCACCGACGCCGAAGGTGATCGCGTACAGCTTGCGCACGTCGAGACCGACCACGAGCGCGCCCATGTGATTGTCGGCGGCGGCGCGGATCGACTTGCCGATGCGCGTGTGGGTGAAGAACAGCCAGAGCAGCGCGGCAATGACGACGGCGGCGATGGCGGCGTGGACGCGCACCGCGTCGAACACCAGCGGCCCCAGCTCATAGGAATCGAACTGCGACTCGAGCTGGATGCCGCGCGAATCGGGTCCGGCGACGGCGAGGCAGACGTTCACGACGATGGTGGCGACGGCCAGCAGCAGCAGGAACTGCTGATGCTCCGGCCGGTTGATGAAGGGCTGGATCAGCCCGCGCTGCAGGCCATAGCCCAGGCCGAAGAACAGCAGCGCGATCACCGGCAGGCTGAACAGCGGATGGATGCCGGCATAGTCGAACGCGGCCCACGCCAGATACATGCCGACGACCATCATCTCGCCATGCGCGAAGTTGACCACGCGCATGACGCCGAAGATCACCGACAGGCCAAGCGCCATCAGGCCGTAGACCATGCCGGTCAACAGCCCCTTGGTGATCGCCTGTGCGAGCGAGAGAAGGAAGTCCTGGCTCAAGTCCGTCGCTTGTCGTTCCAGCCCGGCTGCGGAAAGACGAGCGGGGCCATGGCCGACGCCTGGGGCAATACCACCGTCGGAGCGCGTTTGAGATTCTGCAGGGCGGCGACGCCGATATTGACGTTCTGGCCCTTGGCATCGAACTGGATCGGTCCGCCGATCATGACGTGCTGGTCGATCTTGACCTTGCGGAGCGCGTCCATCAGCGCATCGGCCTTGGTCGACTTGGCGGCGATCCAGGCCTGGGCCGCGATCAGCATCGCCTCGAAGGTAAAGCCCGCATCGAGGTCGAACTGGTCCTTGGGGAACTGCGCGACGTGATGCTTCTCGAGCGACGCCGTCATCGCCGACTTCGGATCCATCCACGGCTCCATCGACAGCAGGTACTCGCCGTACTTGCCCGTGGTCTTGATGAAGTCTTCCTCATACGTGCCGGGCGCGCCGGGATTGATCAGCATCGGCTCCCAGCGCTGCTTGACGAGCTCCTGGATGATCAGCTTTCCATCGGTCAGGCGCGACACCATCATCAGCAACTCGGCCTTGGTGGCCTTCGCCTTGGCGACTTCGACCGAGAGATCCTTGGCGGCGGCGTCGTAGGTGATGACGTCGACCAGCTCGTACGGCATGCCGAGCTTGGGGAACATCGCCTTGATGCCGCCGACCATGGCCGTGCCGAACGTATCGTTGACGCTCAGCAGAACGGCCGTCTTGGGCGTGGCGCCGGAAGCCTTGAAGACTTCCTTCTGCATCATGAAGCCGCCGCTCAACAGCATCGGCGCCGTGGGGAAGTTGCGGACGATGAACTTGTAGCCCGACTCGGTGAGCGGCGGGGCGGCGGCGATGTTGACGATCAGCGGCACGCCCTTCTGCTCGGCGACCTGGGCGATGGCGATGGTCTGGCCGGAGTCGAAGGCGCCGACCAGCGCATGCGCGCCGGCCGCGATCGCCTTTTCCGCCTGGGTGCGCGCAACATCGGCCTTGGTCTCGGTGTCGTAGGTCACGATGTCGAGCTTGGCCGGGATCTTCATGTCGGCGAGCACGGCGTTCGCGACATCGGCGCCGCGCTTGCAGGCCTGGCCGATCTGCGCCTGGCCGCCCGACGTCGGCAGGAGCAGCGCGATCTTGAGGTCCCCCGCCGATTGCGCGAACGCGTGACGGAGCGGCAGTGGCGCGCCCATCAGGGTCGCGCCGGCCAATGCGGCGCGGCCGATGTGGCGGCGGGTAAGATGCATTTTCTTGTTCATATGTTGCCTCCCTGGCTTTTTCTGGCCGGATCATAAAGGGACCGGCCAGAGCGGGCTAGGTGAGACCCGTCGGGTTTCTGCGTCAGACTCGCCGCTTGTCGTTCCAGCCCGGCATCGGGAACACCAGCGGCGAGGCGGCGGAGGCCTGCGGCATCACCACGGTCGGCTTGCGCTTCAGATTCTGCACGGCGGCGGCGGTGATGTTGACGTTCTGGCCCTTGGCGTCGAACTGGATCGGGCCGCCGATCATGACGTGCTGGTCGATCTTGAGACCGCGCAGGGCGGCCATCAGTGCGTCGCCCTTGGTCGACTTGGCGGCGAGCCAGGCTTGGGCGGCGATCAGCACCGCCTCGAAGGTGAAGCCTCCGTTGAGGTCGAGCTGGTCGTTCGGGAACTTGTCGAGATGATGCTTCTCGAGCGAGGCCGTCATCGCCGACTTCGGGTCGAGCCACGGCACGTTCGAGATATGGAACTCGCCGTACTTGCCCATGGTCTTGAGGAAGTCCTGCTCGTAGAGGCCGGGCGCGCCCGGGTTCATCACGATCATCGGCTCCCAGCGCTGCTTCACCATCTCCTGGACGATCAGCTTGGCGTCGTTGAGACGGCATACCGGCATCAGCATGTCGGCCTTGGTCGCCTTGGCCTTCGCCACCTCGACCGAGAGGTCCTTGGCGGCGGAATCGTAGCTGATCGTGTCGACGATCTCGTACGGCATGTTGAACTTCGGGAACATCGCCTTGATGCCGCCGATCATCGCCGTGCCGAACGTGTCGTTGATGCTGAGCAGCACCGCTGTCTTGGGCGTGGCGTTGGCTGCCTTGAAGATTTCCTTGTGCAGGTCGAAGGCGCCGCCGATCAGCATGGGCGCGGTGGGGAAGTTGCGCACGACGAACTTGTAGCCCTGCTCGGTGAGCTGCGGAGCGGCCGCGATGTTGACGACGAAGGGAACACCCTTCTGCTCGGCGACCTGGGCGATGGCGATGCTTTGGCCCGAGTCGAAGGCCCCGACCAGCACGTTGGCGCCAGCCTCGATCGCCTTCTCGGCCTGGGTGCGGGCGACGTCGGGCTTGGTCTCGGTGTCGTAGTTGGCGATCTCGACCTGCACCGGCAGGTTCATATCGGCGAACACGAGGTTGGCCACATCGGCGCCGCGCTTGCAGGCCTGGCCGAGCTGGGCCTGTCCGCCCGAGGTCGGCAGGATCAGCGCGACCTTGAGGCTGGCCTGTCCGCTCTGGGCGAGCGCATGACGCAGTGGCAGGGGCGCGCCGAGCAGTGCGGCAGCGGCGGCGGTGCGGCCGAACGTGCGGCGCGTGACAGGGGAACGCTTCGTCATGGAACCCACTCCTCGGTATCGAACGGGCCAGACTATAGAGACGCTCTCCGGACCGTGCTAGGTCGACGGACATGACCATCGCGTTGGCCGACCTGAACCAAATGACGCTGCCGGAATTTGCAGCGGCGATCGGCGATGCGTTCGAACTGGCGCCGTGGGTGGCGGAAGCTGCACACGCCAAGCAGCCGTTCGCCACCGTCTCCGCTCTTCACCAGGCGATGATGGCCGCCGTGCAGGCCGTGCCGCGCGAACGGCAGATCGCCTTCCTGGGCCAGCATCCCGATCTTGCCGGTAAGGCGGCGCGGGCCGGCGCCGTGACCGACGACTCCAGGAAAGAGCAGGCAAGCGTCGGACTCGATACGCTCTCCGAGGAAGAATTTGCACGCTTCCACCGTCTCAACGATGCCTACAAGGCGAAGTTCGGCTTCCCGTTCATGATCTGCGTGCGGCGGCATACGCGCGATTCGATTCTCGAGCAGTTCGAGCGGCGCCTGCCTAACGATGCGGCGGCGGAACTCGCGACGGCCCTGCAGGAAGTCTTCTTCATCACCCGCCTCAGGATCGCGGCCAAGGTGACGGGCGTGGGCATGCCCGAGGTCAACGGCCGCCTCAGCACGCATGTGCTCGACACCCACGCCGGGCGGCCTGCTGCAGGCGTGACGGTCGAGCTCTTCGAGTTTGCCGGAGGTCAGCCGCGCCGGATCGCGGCGACGGTGACCAATGCCGACGGCCGCACTGATGAGCCTTTGATTGCCGGTCGCCCGCTGCCGATCGGGCGCTACGAGCTGCAGTTTGCAGTCGGCGACCACTTCCGGAGCAAGGGCATTGGAGCCGCGGAGCCGCCTTTTCTGGACATCGTACCTTTGCGCTTCTCTATTGCCGAGCCGGAAGGGCATTATCACGTGCCGCTGATATGTACGCCGTGGGGCTATACGACCTATCGTGGAAGCTAGAGAACGACGGAGGAAATGATGACGAATTACAGCGACGTCTCCCTGATGATCGACGGTGCCTGGACCAAGGGCGCGAAAGGCCGGACGATTCCGGTGATCAATCCCGCGACGGAAGAAGTGATCGGCCAGGTGGCCCACGCCGAGACCGCCGATCTCGACCGCGCGCTCGAGGCCGCCGAGAAGGGCTTCCGCATGTGGAAGAAGGTCTCGCCCTTCGACCGTTACAAGATCATGCGCAAGGCCGCCGAGCTGATCCGCCAGCGCGTCGACGAGATCGCGCCGATCATGACCCTGGAGCAGGGCAAGCCGGTGATCGAGGCCAAGGGCGAGACCATGCTCGCCGCCGACATCATCGACTGGATGGCCGAGGAAGGCCGCCGCACCTACGGCCGCATCGTGCCGGCCCGCGCCGAGAACGTGTACCAGCTGGTGATGAAGGAGCCGGTCGGCCCCGTCGCCGCCTTCACGCCGTGGAACTTCCCGATCAACCAGGTGGTGCGCAAGGCCTCGGCCGCGATCGCCACCGGCTGCTCGATCATCGTCAAGGGTCCGGAAGACACGCCCGCGTCCTGCGCGCATCTCATCAAGGCCTTCGTCGATGCCGGCGTTCCGGCGGGCGTGATCCAGCTCGTCTACGGCGTGCCGTCGGAGATCAGCCAGTATCTGATCCCGCATCCGATCATCAAGAAGGTGACCTTCACCGGCTCGACTCCGGTCGGCAAGCAGCTCGCCGCTCTCGCCGGCGCGCACATGAAGCGCGTCACCATGGAACTCGGCGGTCATTCGCCGGCGATCGTGTTCGACGACGCCGACATCGACCAGGCGGTGAGCATCCTGGGCGCCAACAAGTTCCGCAACGCCGGCCAGGTCTGCGTCGCGCCGACCCGCTTCCTTGTGCAGGAAAAGGTCTATCCGGAGTTCGTCGAGAAGTTCACCGCCTACGCCAAGAACGTGAAGGTGGGCAACGGCCTCGACCCCGACACCCGCATGGGCCCGCTCGTCGCCGAGCGCCGCCTGCACGCGATCGACGGCTTCGTCAGCGATGCCATCGCCAAGGGCGCCAAGATCCAGACCGGCGGCCAGCGCAAGGGCAACAAGGGCTACTTCTACGAGCCGACCGTCATGACCGACGTGCCGCTCGACGCCAAGATCATGAACGACGAGCCATTCGGCCCGCTGGCGCCGATCTCTTCGTTCAAGGATTTCGACGGCGTGATGGCGGAAGCCAACCGTCTGCCGTGGGGTCTCGCGGCCTATGCCTACTCGAAGAACAGCAAGACCATCGCGCAGGTCGGTGCGGCGCTCGAGAGCGGCATGGTGTCGATCAACCACCACGGCCTGGCACTGCCTGAGGTACCTTTCGGCGGCATGAAGGACTCGGGCTACGGCTCCGAGGGCGGCACCGAAGCGCTCGAGGCCTACCTCAACACCAAGTTCGTCACCACCCTCGGGATGTGACGCGTAAACAAGGTCGATAAGGAAAGCCCCGGTGGTGACACCGGGGCTTTTTCTTTCTCAGTCTACTTTCGCGCCGCTCGCCTTCACGATCGGCCCGAAGCGCGTTTCCTCGGAGCGGCGATAGGCGACGGTGTCGGCGACGTTCTTCCAGAACGGCGTGGCGCCGTTCTTGAGATAGGCTTTCTTCACGTCGTCGCTGTCGAGCGCCTGCTTGGTGATCGCCGACAGCTTCTCGACCATCGCCGGCGGCAGGCCGGCGGGGCCGCAGATGCCGCCCCACGAATTGATGTCGTAGCCTGGCAGAAACTTCGCCATCGGGGGCACATCCGGCGCCATCGGGCTGGGCTCGGTGCCGGTGACCGCGAGGCCCCACACCTTGCCGCCCGCGATCTGCGCCAGCGATCCCGGGATGTTGTCGAAGATCATGTCGACCTGATCGGCCAGCAGGTCCTGCGTTGCGGGCGCACTGCCGCGATAGGGCACATGGAGAATGTCGATCCCTGCCATGGACGCGAACAGCGCGCCGCTCAGGTGCACCGTCGTGCCGGCGCCCGACGAGGCGTAGGAGAGTTTACCGGGCTTCTCCTTGGCCATGGCGATCAGCTCCGGCACCGTCTTGGGGCCGAGGCTCTTGCGCACGATCAGCAGGTTCGGCAGCGACCACAGCATGGTGACCGGCGTGAAATCCTTCTCGGCGTTGAACGGCAGCTTCGTGTAGAGCGTGGTGGCGATGGCATGCGAGGCCACGCTCATCAGGCCGATCGTGTAGCCGTCGGGCGCCGAGTGCGCGATCGCGTCGGCACCGACGTTGCCGCCCGAGCCGCCCTTGTTGTCGACGATGAACTGCTGGCCGGTGATCTCGGAGAGCTTCTGGCAGGCGATGCGCGAGAGCACGTCGGTCGGGCCGCCGGCGGGAAACAGGTTGATGTATTTCACCGGCTTGTTCGGCCAGTCGTCGGCGGCGCGGGCTATCCCCGAGGCCAGCATCGGGGCGGCAAGCGCACCACCGGCCAGAGCAAACACGCGACGACGCGGCACGACGAATTTCGACATCAAGCCCTCCCAGGCAATATTATTGAGTGCAGTCTATACGCATTGACCGGTTGATGCGTACGCCGCGAATCGCGACACTTGGTCATGCCCGATCGTGACGACAGAGGTGCCGCCTGGAAGGTGCCGCCCAGCCAATACCTCGCCGGACGTCCGGCCCAATTCACAGTCGGGAAGCCCGCTTCCTGCTACGTGACCGCCGCCGACGGCTGCCGCTTGGCGGTCGATGTCTTCCTGCCCGATAGCGACGCCACCAAGCGCTGGCCTGTGATCCTGATCCTGACACCGTACATCAGGCGCTTCGAACTGGCGCCGGGCACCACGGACGTCGAACAATCCCCCAACACCTATCGCTACCGCGATATGTTCGTGCCGCGCGGCTACGCCCTGGTCGTGGTCGATGCGCGCGGCACCGGCGCGTCGTTTGGCACGCGCGATTCCTTCCGCAGCCCGCGCGAGCGCGCCGACTACAAGGACATCGCCGACTGGATCGTCGCGCAGAAGTGGAGCGACGGAACGATCGGGGCGACCGGCATCTCCTATCTCGGCGCCGCCTGCGATTTCCTCGCCAGCACCGGCCATCCCGCGGTGAAGGCGATCGCGCCGCTGTTCGCGGTCTGGGACACCTGGACCGACAACTATTATCCGGGCGGCATGCTGATCAAGAAGCTGGCGCTTGTGTACGACGAGCTGATGCTGGCGCTCGACCACGACAAGCGCGAGCTGCGCAAGAAATTCAACTACTTCGCCAATCCCGCGCTGCTCGGGCCTCTGCCGGTCGACGAGGACACCGACGGTTCGCTGGCGCGCGAGGCGGTACAGGGCCATCTCGCGAACTTCCGGATGCCCGACTTCATCACCGAGTTCAAATGCCGGGACGATGCGCTGCCCTACGACCCGTCGTTCACCTCGGCGTCGTTCAGCCCGTACAATTATCTCGACGAGATGCCGAAGGATGTCGCCGTCTATGCGGTGTCCGGCTGGATGGACGGCGCCGGCTACGCCAACGGCGTGCTGTCGCGCTATCTCACTTTGCCCAACAAGAACAAGCATGTGCTGTTGGGACCGTGGGACCATGGCGCGCGGGTGAATGCCTCGCCGTGGCGCGCGCGGCAGGAGCCGGAGTTTTCAGTGCTGGGCGAGATGCTGCGCTTCTTCGACCAGTATCTTGCCGGTCGCGACACCGGCCTCGCAGCGGAGGAGCCGATCCACTACTTCGCCGTGCATGCCGAGGAATGGCGCTCATCCCCGAGTTGGCCACCGGTCTCGGGCAGCAAGCGCTTTTACACCGCGCCCGGCCGCCAGCTCAGCCCGGCACGCGCGAACGACGGCACGTCGGACGAGGCGCGCGCCGACTTCACGGCCGGCAGCGGCACGCAGACGCGCTACGAGCGCATCGCCGGCATCGACGCCACGAACTACTACAACGACTGGCAGGTGCGTGAGGCGAAGCTGCTCTCCTTCACCACCGAGGCGCTGGGTGAGCCGCTCGAGATCGCGGGCCATCCCGTGGTCTCGTTGTGGCTGGCCACGAGCGAGCCGGATGCCGCGATCTTCGCCTATCTCTCGGAGATCGAGGCTGATGGCACGATCCGTTACATCACCGAAGGCGTGCTACGCGCCATCCATCGCGCCGAGGCGCCGGCGCCGCGGGACTACAAGACCACCTGGCCGTTCCGCACCTTCGCCCGCAAGGATGCGGTGCCGATGCCGATCGGCGAACCGCAACTCCTGAAGTTCGCGCTCCTGCCCATCGCCTGGCGCTTTGCCAAGGGCAGCAAGATCAGGCTCTCGATCGCCGGCGCCGATGCCGACCATTTCGTGCAGACGCCGCACGGACGCCCGCCGCTGCTCACGGTGAAGAGCGGCGGAGAGCAGGCAACGATGCTGGAGTTGCCGACGGAGGCCTGAGATGCGGACGAGAGCCACAAGATGAGGTGGTGGTTACCGCAAGTTCCCGTTTAATAAACGACGCTATAACGGACGCTGTCGAGATGTAGTATCGGCGCCTGAAGACAACGTACGGGAAATTCATCCCTCGCGAGGATTGTCATGAAGTACCTGTATACGTGCATTAAATAGGATTCCTCGCGAGGACTCGCGAGCAGCTCGCGAGCCGGGGCAAGGATCGTCTTGGAACTTTCTGAACGATGAATAGAACAACTGACATATATTTCATATATCGCAATATATGTCAACAGGCCTATCGTTTTTGCCATGCTGGAGCCGCTTCCGGCGAAAGACTAGGGTGAGGGCAGCGGGGGAGAATCGACATGGTCAAGCTGGGACGGCGCGCTGCCTTGGGCGGTGTGATGGCCACGAGTGTCGCCAGCGCGGCCCGCGCCGCCGACTGGCCGACCAGGCCGCTCACCTGGGTGGTGCCGTTCCCCGCCGGCGGACCGAGCGACGTCTTCGCCCGCCCGGTCGCCGCGCAAGTCTCGGCGACCCTTGGCCAGACGATCGTGATCGACAATCGCGGCGGCGCCGGCGGGACCATCGCGGCCGCGCAGGTCGCGCGCGCGCCGGGCGACGGCTACACCCTCCTGGTCGGCCAAACAGGCCTGGCCTTCGCGCCGATCATCTATCCCAAGGCCGGGTATGACCTGGTCCGCGATTTCGCGCCGATCACCGCTCTGTCGCGCACGCAGTCGGCGCTGGTGGTCAATCCCGGGCGGCTCGACGTCAAGGACCTGAAGGGGTTCATCGACGCCGCGCGCGCCAAGCCGGGATCGATCGAGGTCGCGTCGCCGGGCCTCGGCACGGTTCCGCATCTCGCCATCGTCAACTTCCAGCAGCGCGCCGACGTCGAGCTGCATCACGTGCCCTATCGCGGCGGCGCGCCGGCTCTGCAGGACTTGCTGGCCGGCAACGTCGCCGCCACCTTCGCCTCGATCAGCACGCTCTCCGCGCACGTGAAGGCGGGCAAGCTGCGCGCGCTGGCCATCGCCGGCCGTCGCCGCGAGCCGCTGCTGCCCGACGTGCCGACGATGGACGAGGCCGGATTGAAGGACTTCCGCGCGATCTCGTGGTTTGCCCTGTTCGCCCCCAAGAGCACGCCGGCAGCGATCCTCGATCGAGTGCAAGGCGCCGTACAGACGGCGCTCGCAACCGATGCCATCAAGAGCCTGTGGGCCGAGCAGGCGGCGAAGGTCGAGCTCGAAAGCCGCGCCGAGTTCGCCCGCTTTGTCGACCAGGAGATCGTGCGGTGGGGCGCGATCGCCAAGGCCGCGAACGTTCAACTCGAGTAAAACTGGAGACCGTCATGCTGGATCTGACGCGCCGCACCCTGCTGGGTGGCCTGTTGGCGACGGGTGCCATTCCTGCGGCGCGTGCCGGCGAGTGGCCGGAGAAGCCCGTCGTCTGGGTCATTCCTGCCGGGCCCGGTGGTCCGTTCGATGCCTTTGCCCGTCCGGTCGGCGCGCATGTGACAGAGAAGCTCGGCCAGTCGATGATCATCGACAATCGCAGCGGCGCCGGCGGCACGATCGGTGCCGCCTCGGTCGCGCGCGCCCCGGCCGACGGCTACACGATACTGGTGGCGGCAACCAGCACGACCTACGCGCCATCGGTCTATCCCAACGCGGGCTTCGATCTCGCGCGCGACTTCGTGCCGATCTGTGCGCTGGCCCGCATCCAGCCGGCTCTCGTCGTCAATCCGGCCCGTCTCGACGTCTCGACCTTGCAGCAGTTCATCGAGGCGGCGAAGCAGAAGCCCGACTCGATCGAGATCGGCACGCCCGGAGTGGGCACCGTGCCGCATCTCGCGACGCTGCTGCTGCAGAGCCGCGCCGGCATCCAGCTTCACCATGTGCCCTATCGCAATACCGGGCAGATGATGCAGGACCTGCTGGGCGGCCAGATCGCGGCGAACTGGAGCACGGTCGGCCTCGCCAACGCGCACGTGAAGTCGGGCAAGCTGCGCGTGCTGGGCATCGCCGGCCGGCGTCGCGAGCCGATGATGCCGGACGTGCCGACGCTGGACGAGGCAGGGCTCAAGGATTTCCGTGCGGCCGCCTGGTTCGCGCTGTTCGCGCCCAAGGCGACGCCGGTCGCCATCGTCGATCGCCTGCATGTCGCCGTGCAGGAAGCGCTCGCTGCCGATGACGTGAAGGCCGTGTGGGCTGAGCAGGGGGCCAAGGTCGAGCTCGAGAGCCGTGCCGAATTCACCCGGTTCGTCGACCAGGAGATCGTGCGCTGGACGGGCATCGCCAAGAACGCGGACATCCATCTCGAATGACGACTCGTCGCGTGCTCGCGACCCGCCGCGCGCTCGTCGGTGGCATCGCGGCGGCCGTCGTCTCGCGCGGCGCCCTCGCGCGGGACTGGCCGGAGAAGACCGTGACCTGGGTGCTGCCGTTCCCGGCGGGCGGCCCGAGCGACGGCTTTGCGCGCACAGTCGCCGAGACGGTGGGAGCCGCATTCGGCGAGACGGTGGTGATCGACAACAAGAGCGGTGCGGGCGGCAATCTCGGCGCGGCCGTGGTCGCGCATGCGCCGGCCGACGGATACACGATGCTGGTCGGCTTCACCGGTCACACCTACGCCTCGCTGATCTACGCCAATCCGGGTTTCGACCTGTTGCGCGACTTCGCACCGGTCTCCGCAATCGACCGTGTGCAGTCGGTGCTGCTGATCAATCCCAAGCGTCTCGACGTTACGACGTTGCCGCAGTTCCTCGAGGCAGCGCGTGCCAAGCCGGAGTCGATCGACATGGCGTCGGGCGGGCTGGGCACGGTGCCGCATCTGGCGATCGAGCTGCTGCAGACGCGCGCCAAGATCAGGCTGCATCACGTCCCTTATCGCGGCGGCGCTCCGGCGCTGCAGGATCTGTTGGGCGGCCAGGTCGCGGGCATGTTCGGCACGGCGGGCGTGGCCGCAAGCTACGTCAAGGCTGGTAGCCTGCGCGCCTTGGCCGTTGCCGGCCGGCGCCGCGAGCCGCTGCTGCCCGACGTGCCGACATTCCAGGAAACCGGCTTCGGCGATTTCCGCGCCATCTCCTGGGACGGGCTGTTCGCGCCCAAGGCGACGCCCGCCGCCGTGCTCGATCGCACGCATGCCGCCGTTCAGAAGGCGCTGGGAAGCGAGAAGGTGAAACAGCAATGGGCCGAACGCGGGGCCCGCGTCGAACTCGAAAGCCGGGCGGCGTTCGCGGCCTTCGTCGCCGAAGACGGCGCCCGCTGGAGCGCCGTCATCAAGGCCGCCGGCATCAAGCCGGAGTAGTTATCGGCGCTTAAGTCGCGCCGCCGCCGTTCACGGCGATCATCTGACCGTTGATGTAGGCGCCGCCCTCGGAGACGAGGAGGCGGGCCGCTGCCGCCACTTCGACAGGCTTGCCGAAGCGGCCGAGCGGCACGCGCGCCAGCGTCTGGGCGCGGGCCTGGGCCGAGGCGTTCTTCTCCTCGACGTCGGGCGCGATCGGGCCGGGCGAGATCGTGTTGGTGGTGATGCCCTTCGGTCCGAACTCCATGGCGAGCGCCTTGGAGAGGCCCCAGATGCCGTGCTTGGCGACCGACACCGGCGCGCGGCCCGCATGGCCGTGGATCGCGTTCATACCGGCGAAGTTGACGATGCGACCCCAGCCCTTCGTGACCATGCCGGGCAGGCAGGCGCGGGAGAGCCAGATGGCCGCATTCATGTCGACGTCGATCACCCGTTCCCAGTCGGCGTCGGTCATCTCGAGGAACGGCTTGTTGGGCCGCAGTGCTGCGTTGTTGAGCAGCGCGTCGACCGTACCGAACGCCTTGATCGCCTCGTCGGCGATGCGCTTGCATTCGGCGGGCTTGCCCACGTCGCCCATGACGACCAGCGTCTTGACGCCGAACTTCTCGGCCTCCTTGGCGACCGCATCGCAGGCGGCGCGATCGCTCGAGCCGTTGATGGCTACATTGAAGCCATCTTCGGCAAGGCCGAGCACGCAGGCGCGGCCGATGTTCTTGCCGCCGCCGGTGACGAGGGCCGACTTTCCGTTAACAGCCATCAGACGACACCGCCGGCGCGCAGTTCCTTGATCTTCTTGGCGCTCATGCCGAGACCCTTCAGCACCGCGTTGGTGTGCTGGCCGAGGTCGGGCGTGGGCTTCAGCTTCTTGGGCTGCGGCGAGCCGGTCATGTTGATCGGATTACCGACCACCTTGATTTCGCCGAGCTTGGGATGCTTCACGCCCCGGGCGATGCCGAGATGCTTCACCTGCGGTTCGGCGAAGGTCATGTCGATCGAGTTGATCGGTCCGCACGGCACGCCGGCCTTGTTCAGCGCCGCTATCCAGTGCGCCGAGGTATTGGTCTTGGTAACCGCGCTGATGCGCTCGTTCAGGGCCTTGCGGTTCTGCGAGCGCGTGCCCGGCGTTGCGTGCTCGGGATGCTCGATCAGCGCCGACGCGCCCAACGCGTTGGCGAAGCGTTGCCACATCTTGTCGCCGGCGGCGGCGATGTTGATGTAGCCGTCGCTGGTCTGGAACACGCCGGTCGGGATCGAGGTCGGGTGATCGTTGCCGGCCTGCTTGGCCACTTCACCCTTCATCAGCCAGCGGGCGGCCTGGAAGTCGAGCATGAATATCTGCGCCTCGATCAGCGAGGTGTGGACCCACTGGCCCTTCTTGGTGCGTTCGCGATTGTAGAGCGCCAGCGTGATCGCCTGGGCGAGCAGCAGGCCCGCCGTCAGGTCGCAGATGGGAATGCCGACGCGCATCGGGCCGTTGCCGGGCTCGCCGGTAATGGACATGAGGCCACCCATGCCTTGCGCGATCTGGTCGACGCCGGGGCGCGCCGCATCGGGGCCGTCCTGACCGAAGCCCGCGATCGAGCCGTAGATGATCTTGGGGTTCACCTTCTTGACCGACTTGTAGTCGACCTTGAGGCGGTACTTCACGTCGGAGCGGTAGTTCTCGACGATCACGTCGGCCTTCTTCGCGAGCTTCATGAAGATCGCGTGGCCTTCCTTGCTCTTGAGGTTGAGCGTGATCGCCTGCTTGTTGCGATGCAGGTTCTGGAAGTCGAAGCCGTGACGGCTGCCGCCCATCGCATCGGTCTTGCTGCCGGGTTCGGGCGGCTGCTCGATCTTGATGACCTGCGCGCCCCAGTCGGCGAGCTGACGGACGGCGGTCGGGCCGGCGCGATGCGCCGTGAGATCGAGAACCTTGATATGGGAGAGTGGGAGCTTGGCCATTGTCTGCGTTTCCTTGAGTGGATGAAATCA